>NZ_JBITUW010000001.1:0-840855 GCF_044542635.1 Psychrobacter sp. NPDC077938 | reverse complement strand
TTTTAATTTGTTTCAACAAGTTAACTGGGTTATTAATGTGTAATCTACACACTAGCTACTTCCAGCTCGTCTTGATGAGGTGCGTATTATAGACGGTTTAACTTTTGTGTCAACCCGTTTTATTAATGTTTTTAAACTTATTTTAATAGATGAATAAATCTGTATTTCTTTCAACGGGTTATGATTTAGGGTTCTTTATCTTCTTAAGTACTAGTGTGCAATACGACTTAATTCAACAATATTTAGTAAAGGTAAGCTTTACCTAATCCTCATAACTGGACTTATTCATCTTGATATTCTTACATATTTCTCTTGAGCAAATTATCCCTAATATTTTTGAATGTTGATATTCACATAATTAGCACTATATAGAAGCTAAGTTGTTTGGGGTTATATGATTCTTTCAATATATTGTCCTATATAGTGCAGTATTTGATACTACTTTTATCATAAGATATGGCTCTTATATTAGTCGTCGCGCAATCCCTTGATATCTAGTGTTGAGAGACGGTTTTTGCTATAATAGGTATTTTGCTGCATTACTTATATATGTTGGCTGTTATATTGCTTCTATAGCGAAATGCGTTTTGCTGCAATGCTATTGATTAACTGGCTTTAGGCCTTACATTGGTCCTAGCATATATAGTCATAGTAAGACTCTAGGTAATGCATCCCTCTCACAACATATCACGATGATTAGATATAATTGATGTGGTCTCACGGTTATATGATTGATGGTTGCAATCATCACTGCCAACGGACCCAATAATAGGCGAATAGATTATGGTAGCGATTACTTTACCCGATGGTAGTGTAAAAGACTTTGAAGGTCATACAACAGTCATGGAAGTGGCGCAAAGTATTGGGACAGGACTCGCTAAAGCGACGGTTGCTGGACGTGTAAATGGTCATCTAGTAGATGCACATGATCCTATCGTCGCTGATGCCAATGTTGAAATCGTAACGCCAAAAGACGACGATGGTGTCGATATTATCCGTCACTCATGTGCTCACCTATTAGGTCATGCTGTTAAACAGCTCTACCCTGATGTAAAAATGGTCATTGGTCCTGTCATTGATGATGGTTTTTATTATGATATCTTTAGTGAAACGCCGTTTACACCTGAGCATATGGAAGCGATTGAAAAACGCATGATGGAGCTGATCAAGCAAGATTATGACGTTATTAAAAAAATGACGCCACGTGCCGAAGCGATTGAGATATTTGAATCACGTAACGAAGACTATAAGCTAAAGCTTATTAATGATATGCCAGGTGAAGAAGCCTTTGGTTTGTATCATCACCAAGAATACGTCGATATGTGCCGTGGCCCGCATGTGCCAAACACGCGCTTTTTGAAAGTATTCAAACTGACCAAAATGTCAGGTGCTTATTGGCGCGGCGATGCGAAAAACGAGCAGTTACAGCGTATCTATGGTACTGCGTGGGCTGATAAGAAACAGTTAAAAGCTTATATTCAGCGTATTGAAGAAGCAGAAAAACGTGATCATCGTAAAATCGGTAAAGCGCTAAATCTATTTCATATGCAAGAGCAAGCACCAGGTATGGTGTTCTGGCATGCTAATGGTTGGACGATTTATCAAGTACTTGAGCAATATATGCGTAAAGTACAATACGATAATGGCTACGAAGAGATTAAAACTCCTCAAATCGTTGATCGCAGCTTGTGGGAGCGCTCAGGACATTGGGGCAACTACGCAACCAATATGTTCACGACTTCTAGTGAAAACCGTGATTATGCGGTAAAACCGATGAACTGCCCTTGTCACGTGCAAGTATTTAATCAAGGACTAAAGTCTTACCGTGATCTCCCATTGCGTATGGCTGAATTTGGTTCTTGTCATCGTAATGAGCCGTCAGGTTCATTGCATGGTTTGATGCGTGTACGTGGTTTTACTCAAGATGATGCGCATATCTTCTGTACGCAGGCACAGATTCAACAAGAAGTCGCTGACTTTATTAAGCTAACGCTTGCGGTCTATGAAGATTTTGGCTTTGATAATATCATTATGAAACTGTCTACCCGCCCTGAAAAACGTGTTGGTAGTGATGAGTCTTGGGATTTTGCAGAAAAGGCTCTAGCAGATGCGCTTGATAGCTCAGGACTAGACTGGGATTACTTACCTGGCGAAGGTGCATTCTATGGTCCAAAGATTGAGTTCAGTCTAAAGGATTCATTAGGACGCATTTGGCAGTGTGGCACCATTCAGGTTGATCCAAACATGCCTGAACGACTAGATGCTGAGTTCGTCAATGAGCAAAACGATCGTGAAGTACCTATTATGTTGCACCGTGCAATCTTAGGTTCGTTTGAGCGTTTCATCGGTATTTTGATCGAAAACTACGCAGGTTGGATGCCAGTATGGCTAGCACCACAGCAAGTTGTGGTCATGAACATCACTGATAAACAAGCTGATGCATGTGAAAACGTGGTTAGCGAGCTTAAAAATGCAGGTTTGCGCGCTATTAGCGACTTGCGTAACGAAAAGATTGGATTTAAGATACGAGAGAAAACATTAGAACGTATTCCCTATATGCTAGTATTAGGGGATAAAGAAGTCGAATCGGGCAGTGTTAACGTCCGAACTCGCGAAGGTGAGAACCTTGGCGTGATGAGTGTTTCTGAATTTATTACATTAGTACAGACCGCTGTCAGTAAAAAAGGCCGACAGACCCCAAAAACAGATGAGGAGTAATACCTATTAAACAGTCCAACCGTTTGAACATCAACGAAGATATCAATGTCAAAGAAGTCCGTCTCGTTAAAGAAGATGGCGAGCAAATGGGCGTGGTTGATATCGCAACCGCGATGAAAGCGGCACGTGATGAAAATCTAGATTTGGTTGAATTAGTTCCTGAAGCTAAGCCGCCAGTATGTAAGATCATGGATTATAAGCATTTCCTCTATGATCAAAAGCAAAAGGCTAAAGAAGCTAAGAAAAACCAAAAGCAGACTCAGCTTAAAGAGATGAAGCTACGTCCTAGTACCGAAGAGGCCGATTATCAGGTTAAACTGAGAAAAATCGTGAGCTTCTTGGAAGATCAAGACAAAGTTAAAATTAGCATCCGTTTCCGCGGACGTGAAATGGCGCACCAAGATATCGGTCGCAAACAACTTGATCGTATCATTGAAGATACTGCTGATATCTCAAACGTCGAACAGTACCCTAAGATGGAAGGTCGTCAGATGGGTATGCTGCTTGGACCCACTAAGAAAAAGTAATCTGTCTATTGGATTGCTTTGAGTGGTGGCTGTTAGTCTATATAGCTATTTATAACTCTAACCATCAATATGCTGCGGGATATTGATGGTTTTTTATTATCTAGGTTCAAAAACTGCTGTAATAAACATAGCTATATTGAACATAAATACCCTAGCATTATTGACTGACGCTATTTTACAAAATCTACCTTCTCAACTTTCTGATTACACGGTAATCTAAAGGTCTAGTGATATTTACTAGTCAGTATTTAGCAGTAACTAGTGATTATTTGATAGAAATTAGTATGAGCTAAAGACAAATCTATAAATATATAAAAGCTAAGTGTATAAATAAAAACAATGTATATCACGGCTGTCAGCGTCGTTGACAAAAAACACTTCCCTTCTCCGATATCAGAGGATATTTCATGCAAGAATTGACGCCACCAGAAAACGCTACAACTCCCAGTATCTCTCTAACAGCACCTGAACCTGTCAAAGAAATACAGAAAAGTGAAGCAGATCAGATGGTCAAATTGGATGAAAGCCAAATTCCTGAGCTCGATGCCAAGGTTGATGCTTTTGTTGATCATGTGCTTACCAACTCTGTGCATAGCGATGAGTTTCGACAGAATGTGCAGTCTATTCATAATCTAGGTACCAAAGAGATTCGTGAATCTGCACAAGTATCTAACCGAATGTTAGATTTGCCCGCAAAAAGTCTGAATGACAGCTTATTCGACAACTCTCCTATTGCTAAATCGCTAACGGAACTACGTGGTATTGTTGAAGACTTAGATCCGAGCAAAAAAGAGCTAACCAGCTCACGCAAGCTGTTCGGTCTCATTCCATTCGGTAATAAAGTACAAGATTATTTCCGTCAGTATGAGTCAGCGCAGTCGCACATCAATGCCGTTGTGACTAGTCTCTACAATGGTAAAGACGAATTGCTTAAAGACAATGCGATGATTGAGCAAGAAAAAGTAAATATGTGGGAGCTGATGCAGTCTATTCGTCAATATGTCTACGTTGGCAAAAAGATTGATGAGCAACTTGAGCAAAAGGTCTATGCGATAGAAGCAACAGATCCTGAAAAAGCGCGCATTATTAAAGAAGAGATGTTGTTCTATGTCCGTCAAAAAAACACTGACTTTCTAACTCAGTTAGCCGTGAATGTACAAGGTTATTTGGCGCTTGATACCATTCGCCGTAATAACCTAGAGCTGATCAAAGGTGTCGATCGCGCAACCACGACCACAGTGTCAGCTTTACGCACGGCTGTTGTCGTCGCACAAGCAATGACCAATCAAAAATTGGTACTAGATCAAATCACTGCATTGAATAAAACCACCAGTAGTTTGATTGAATCAACCTCAGCCATGCTCAAACGTCAGTCAGGTGAGATTCACGAACAGGCGACTAGCAGTAGTATTGAGCTTGATAAACTGCAAAATGCCTTCAATAATGTCTATGACACTATGGATATGATTAGTAATTACAAAATTGAAGCGCTAGAGAATATGAAGCAAACGGTCAATACACTGACCACTGAAGTAGATAAAGCACAAAAATACTTGGATAAATCGAATCAGACTACGGTATTAGAAGTCTCAAAAGAGTTGGATAGTAAAAAAATCACTAACCAATCTAGCAGTGTCGATATCGATATTTGATTTATCCCTATAGCGGTCGTCAGAAAACTGACCGCTTCCTGCTACCGAATACACATAAGACAATTGACGCAAGATATTGCAACGTCGTTCGTGTTAAGATAGCCACTATTAATAATTTTAAAAATAGATACGGTAATTTATGAGTTGGAATGATCCAAACGCCTCAAGTGAGGCAAAAAAATATGACAACCCGATTCCTAGTCGTGAGCTGATACTCAGCACGATTAACGAGCATGGGGAAGTTACGCATCAACAATTGGCAAAAGCCTTTAACATTGATGATCCTGATCAGTTTGATGCTTTGGGCAATCGCCTAAAAGCAATGGCGCGTGATGGCCAAGTAAATCGTGATGGTCGTCCTTATCGCTATCGCACAGTGACTAAGCAAGATATCGTCTCAGGTACAGTTTCTGCACATCCAAAAGGTTTTGGATTTGTGGTGCTAA
Organism: Psychrobacter sp. NPDC077938; assembly: GCF_044542635.1. Lineage (NCBI taxonomy): Bacteria > Pseudomonadati > Pseudomonadota > Gammaproteobacteria > Moraxellales > Moraxellaceae > Psychrobacter > Psychrobacter sp. NPDC077938. The sequence goes on along the minus strand of NZ_JBITUW010000001.1, from coordinate 835,512 downwards.
GTGATATGCCAGATTTGTTTTTACATGAAAAACAAATGCGCTGGGTATTCAATGGCGATACAGTAGCAGCCGTCGGCACTTCAACAGACAATCGTGGACGTACCGAAGGGCGTATCGTTGATGTTATCGAACGTCGTCAAAACAACTTTATTGGTACACTTGCTCGTGATGAAGACGGCTATTGTGTTGAGCTTGGTAGCCCGAACAATCATCAGCCGATTACGGTTACTGATGACAATGTTCAGGCGCTAAATATCAAGCAAGGCGCTCCTGTCAAAGTCGATATCATTGACTGGCCAAACCAGCATGAATTTGCCACTGGAAAAATCACTGAAGTGCTGTCTGATGACAATGATCGTGAATTGATTATTGAGACTACCCTGCTCAACTATGATATTCCATCAGATTTTAGCGAAGCTGCGCTTAAGCAAGCTGATGACTATCAAGAGCCAACTGAGAAAGACATAAAAGGCCGTACAGATATACGTCATCTACCGCTTGTCACTATCGATGGCGAAGATGCTCGTGACTTTGATGATGCTGTATTTGCTGAAAAGCGTTCTGGTGGTAACTACCGTGTTGTGGTTGCGATTGCGGATGTCAGCTATTATGTGACACCGAATTCACCACTTGACCAAGATGCCTATGAGCGTGGTACTTCAGTATACTTCCCGCATCGCGTGATTCCAATGTTGCCTGAAGTGTTATCTAACGGTCTATGTTCATTGAACCCTAATCTAGATCGCTTATGTATGGTTGCTGATATCAAGATATCGCGCGCCGGTAAAGTGACTGGATATGAGTTCTATCCATCAGTGATGCACTCACAAGCCCGTCTAACTTATAATCAAGTAAATGATTATCTTGTGAATCCGAATGATAAGAGATTACCTAAATCATTAACGGGTAATAAAGACGTTAAAAAATCTGTTGATACGTTACATCAATTGTATGAGCTACTGCTTAAGAAGCGTGAAGAACGTCATGCAATGGAATTTGAAACGGTTGAAACGTATATCAAGTTCAACGAAAAAGGCGGAATCGAAGCGATTTTACCGCGCACTCGTGGCGACTCTCAGAAGCTAATCGAAGAGTGTATGCTCCTTGCCAATACTTGTGCGGCAAATTTCGCGCTTAAGCATGAGTTACCAGTTTTGTATCGTAACCATGATAAGCCTGATAATGAGAAGTCGATGCGTATTCATGAATATGCGAAAAACTTTGGCTTACCATTCCCAGAAGAGAATCCAACTCAAGCGGATTATCAGCGCATCATCGAAGCGACTAAAGATAGACCAGATGCCATCAGTATTCATAGCATGCTACTGCGCTCAATGATGCAAGCAAACTATGCACCTGACAATATTGGTCACTTTGGTCTAGCATATGACGAATATAGCCACTTTACCTCGCCAATTCGCCGTTATCCAGATTTGATGCTGCATCGCGCGATTAAAGCGAAAGTCACTAATAGCCCACAGCCTGTTATGGATTTTTCTCTTGAAGGTGCTGGTACACAAACATCAGATACAGAACGCCGTGCAGAAAAAGCATCACGTTATGTAGAGTCTTGGCTCAAGTGTCACTATATGACCGATCATGTCGGGGAAGAGTTCGAAGGCGTTGTGACTACGGTTACTAGCTTTGGTCTATTCGTCACATTGACTGACTTATATATCGATGGTTTGGTTCATATCTCAAACGTTGGCGATGACTTCTTTGTCTACGATGAGCAGCAACAGCAGCTTATCGGTAAAGATAAAGGCACACTATTTGGACTGGGCGATTCAGTTAAAGTGAAGGTTGCGGGTGTCAATATGGATCTGCTACAAATTGATTTTGATTTGAAGGCTAAATTGCAATCTAGTGCAATGAACCAAAGCAAGAAAGGTCAACCGAAGAAAGAGCAGCCTAAGAAAACTCCAGCGAAAAGAAGCAGTAACCGCAGAGGTGCTGCCAAAAAAAGCTAAGCTTAGACTGATACTTGGATACTGATGTTGTAATACAATAAAAAAGGCTAACGTAATCGTTAGCCTTTTTTATGCTGTGTACTTTTCAATCATCAATGACATAGCTATTTATTGTGCCTATTGCGCATCGTCCAATTGGTCTACACGGTCTTGTTCGGCTTGCTGCGCTTGGTCAATTTTACTGGTCGCACTATCTACAATAGCTTTCGGCTGTTGACTAAGTGGCTGGCTAGTAATATCTGTATCAGAGCTAGCTACTGTAGAATCAGGCTGTTCAGCCGCTACACTACTGGTTGCAATCTCTCTATTTTGTTCGCGACTATTGCCATTGATAATGTTAAAGCCAAGCAATGCCACAATACCAATTATTGCAAAGATAATAACGTGTTTCATTTCCATAAAAAGCCCCGTATTTGAATAACCACCAAATATAGATTCTGTTGCACTTTTTATGCCTAAATCTTATTTAACGTCTAGTACCTATTCTTGCGGGCTATTATTATTCAATAAGTCAGTCTCATCTGAGCTTTGAGCAATCTCTTGCTCGACTTTTTCCATCAGCTTATCGTCAGGACGGGCGTCGAGAACCTCATTAGCACTGCGACCTTGTAAAATGGTTTTGGCTCGAGCCTTGGCTTGTTTTTTATCTTGGTCATCCGTATGACTCCCGCTGACCTGATTTGTTTCAGCAGGTTCAGGAATCGACGGCGTAATCGTTATATCAGATTGAACATTATTAGCATTGTTGGCACTGCTTTGCATGTGTTCAAAGGCTTTTTCTAACTTGTTGTTAAAGCGCAGACGATAAATAGGCTCAGGTAAGCTAAAGCCTTTATCTTCTAGTGCATGCTTGGTCTCACGAATGGCGATACTGCGTGCTTTGGCAAAGTCGGTCTCTGATTGATCTACCCAAACCTGAAATTCCAAAACAATATTAGAATCACCGACATTGGTAATGACCGCAATTGCCTTAGGCTCATCCAACACAAACGCCAGCGTATGTATCGCATCCAATCCGACTTTGATTGCGGCTAATGGATCATCATTGGCATCAACGCCCAATTCAAAAGTAAATCGACGCTCAGGGTTTTTGGTGTAATTTAGAATGGTACCTTTAAAGACTTCAGCATTAGGAATGCGCAGCTGATTACCATCTAATGTCATCAGTATCGTCGCGCGCGAGGTCAAGCGAACCACGATTCCCTCTTGTCCATTAATCACGATATGATCACGGGCACGAAAAGGTTGGCGAATGCTCAGCATTAATGAAGCGATATAATTCTCGATAGTGTCTTTGACTGCGAAGCCAACCGCAATACCAATGACACCTGCCCCACCAAGCAATGTGCCTAAAATAGTCTCTGCACCTATTAGACTTAGTCCTAGAATCAGACCAAAGATAATAAAGATGACTTTGACCGTTTGCGACAGCAGCTCAGCGACAAATGGATTGGGCGTCAGACGTTGCCACATCTTTTTGCGATTAGATAACCAGCTGCCAAACCATGCTACCAAGGCAAATATAACAATGCCGACCAATAGTAGTGGCAGAGCCTTCACAAGATTAGTCACCTGCGCTTTTAAACCTTGATAGACTGTTGAGACATTCTCTTGAACATCTAGTGTGCGGTTAATTCTGTCTTCTACAGTGACGACATCTGTTAGTCGGTTGGTTAAGTTAATCGCTTGCTGTGCTTTTTTTTCGTTGGCTGTTTCTCCCGTTAGGGTAACGACCCCTTGGGTGACACTAACATTGACGGCTTGTAAGCCTTCGATTTCAGAGAAGATACCGCTGATACGTTGACGAATATCGTTGTCTTTTTGTGGTGTGGGTGTGGTCTCGATTTGAGCATTATTAGTGCTTTCGCCACTGATTACTGGCGGTGGATCAGGCGTTGGCAATGAGCTGGCAGGTTCTGTGGTTTCACCTGTTGATGTCTCATTTTCTGATATAGCAGAATCATCGTTAGATATGCTTTCCTCTGTTGTCTCTACACCTTCAGTTGTCTCTATACCTAGTGCTGCTGCGATACCAGAAACTTCTTCACTGGCAGCATGCGCTGAAAATGCAAAAAGGATGCTTAGTAGCAACACCATTTGACCCCACGCTTTTATAGAACTGCGTATTATTGGACGGTCAATGTAAGTGGCCATAAGCATCCTTTATTTTTACGGATTTTTCTCGCTTAGCTTGTTGCTGATAATTAGCTGTCTGATTTTAGCTGCCTAGCTTTATTTAGCTATCTAAGTAAAGCTGCGCTGCGCTCAAGTTCAACGTGCCTTCGTAGATAGCGCGACCAGTGATGATACCTTCGATACAATCACCATACGGCTTTAACAGCTCAATATCTTTCATATCAGTAACGCCACCTGATGCAATCACAGGTAGTCCGCCTTCACGCGCTAAATTAACGGTTTGTTCAACGTTGACGCCTTGCATCATGCCATCGCGAGCGATATCAGTATAAACGATTGACGACACGCCTACATCTGCAAAGCGCTTAGCAAGTTCGGTCGCTTTGGTATCTGTCACGTTTGCCCAGCCATGAGTGGCTACCATACCGTCTTTGGCGTCGATACCGACGATGATGTGCCCTGCAAATTCGCGACAAGCTTCAGCGACAAAATCAGGATCTTCAACAGCTTTTGTACCGATAATGATATACGTCAAACCTGCGGTAATATACTGCTCGATAGTGTTCATATTACGTACACCACCACCCAATTGAATAGGCAGGTTCGGATAGGCTTTGGTGATATCATTGACCACTTGTCTATGTACTGGCACGCCATCAAAAGCACCATTCAAATCGACCAAATGTAAGCGACGCGCGCCTTCATCTACCCAACGCGCTGCCATAGCAACCGGATCATCAGAGAACACCGTATCATCTTCCATACGGCCTTGTTTTAAACGTACACACTTACCATCTTTTAAATCAATAGCCGGGATAATGACAGGCACAGCACACATATAGCATTCCTTATAAAGCACAAGATTGGCAATAAATTTAGTAAATTAAAATTTTGAGAATGAAACGTTATCGAAGCATCAAATAACGAGAGAAAACGCTGCTTAAAAGTAGCATAAATTATGGACAGATCGAAAACCAAGACATCGCTAAGTTAGCAATCTGTTTGAATACAAATAAGAAAGACAGAAACTAGACAATCATAACCATAAGTTTTAGTACGTAGAATCACTACCAACAATCGTTAAATTCTATTACTGACTGGCAATTTTAGGTCAATTTAGCGTATAATCCTAGGTAAATTTTTATTTGTTTCTATGTGATAGTAACCATGTGTTACGCTTTTTGTTGAGTTGTTACAACTCACTAATACAGCATGGTGATCAGGATGGATCGAGCAATCGCTCAATACGCCAATAAAATATTGGCTAAGAAATTGCTAAAAAGGACTATCTGAAAAAATCTCAACCAATAGTCTCTAAACCATCGATTCTGCGGTATTTAACCTTAATTAGATGTCTTGCAAGTCCCTATCACTAGCTAACTATATTAAAACCGTTACGATTAAAACTATAGCAGCTTATAATAAGTGAGGTTTGCTTATCAGTTGCTTAGCTAGTTTGTCTTTTAACCAGTATATCATCTACCTTAATAGATCGTTATTTGGCCACACTCTTATTCTATCGAATACTTTTAGACGGTATTAGTGAACGAGAGATGGTCAAACATACTGGTGTTACAAGTTTTAAATTTCAATGAAACGTGTGATAAAGCCATTTGTATTTAAACCAGTCTCTTTTAGCCATGTGCTGTAGCGATTGGTTTCGATGAAGCGGTTTTAGCATACACCTTGGTAGCCAGTCGCCACTTTGGTAATTCGAATAAGACATTAACGTGTTGTTAAGGAGTCTAAGGTCAGCGTTAATACTCTTACTAGTAGTTATGATCATGTATTGTCTTCACAGAGCTTTCATCCCTATTTCACTATAAAGGAAATAGACGATTGAAGGCTTTATTGAGTGATACAAATGTTCATGCTACCGATATACCAAACAGGACGTCTGGTATCGTTTTAGACTATGGACTAAGTTTTCGCTTATGATTACCATCAAAAAAGGTTTGGATTTGCCCATCACTGGTGAACCCTCCCGCGAGATATCTGAGCACCAACCGACACATGTAGCACTTGTTGGCTATGATTATGTGGGTATGAAGCCCACTATGAACGTCAAAGAAGGTGACATTGTAGCCAAAGGTCAGCCCGTTTATGAAGACAAAAAACGTGTTGGCGTGATCTACACTGCCCCTGCTGCCGGTAAGGTCGTCGCTGTTAAACGTGGCGAACGTCGAGTGTTTGAGAGTCTTGTGATTGCGGTCGACCCAAATGGTGAAGAAGTAGACTTTGAGCGCTATGACTCACAGCAGCTTGCTGACCTAGACTCTGAAGTCGTTGAAACCCAACTGATTGCCTCTGGCGAATGGACCGCGTTCCGTACGCGTCCTTATAGCCGCGCACCCGAAATCGGCGCTCGTCCACATGCTATCTTTGTCACAGCAATGGATACTAATCCACTTGCCTTTGACCCGATGCTTGTGATCAATGAGCAGCTACAAGCGTTCAATGATGGACTTGCTGTATTATCTACGCTTAGTCCAAAGACCTTTGTCTGCCATCATGGCGATACCCAACTGACGCCAGTTACAAAAACTGCAGCAAATAACGTCACTGAGTATCATGGTTTTGCTGGTAAGCATCCAGCTGGTCTTGCTGGTACGCACATTCATTTCTTGCATCCTATCAGCCGCGGTGTGACCGTATGGACGATTGGTTATCAAGACGTGATTGCAATCGGTAAATTGTTCACGACAGGTCGTCTATATACTCGCCGCATGGTGAGCTTAGCAGGTCCTGCTGTCACCAACCCGCATTTGGTTATGACTGAACGCGGTGCTGATATTACTGCATTGACCAAAGGTAAACTGGCTGCTGGCGAAAACCGTATTATTTCAGGTTCAGTATTGTCTGGTCGCAAAGTGTTTGAAAACATCGCCTATCTGGGTCGTTTTCACAATCAGATCAGCGTATTGACTGAAGGCCGTGAGCGTCCTGCGTTCCATTTCTTTACTCCAGGTAAAAACCGCTTCTCAAAACTGCCTATCTATATTTCGCAGTTCTTTGGTGGCAAAAAGTACGACTTTACTACGACAAGTAACGGCTCACCACGAGCGATGGTACCAATCGGTGTCTACGAAGAAGTCATGCCACAAGATTACCTACCAACTCAATTACTACGTGCATTGATTGTCGAAGACATCATTAGCGCCGTAGATTTGGGCGTGCTTGAACTGGACGAAGAAGATTTGGCACTATGCACCTTTGTATCTCCTGGCAAATATGAATTCGGTGATATTTTGCGTGATAACTTAACGCGCATTGAGCTGGAGGGCTAACCACGATGAAATTTTTACACAATATGTTCGATCGTATGGAGCCATCTTTCACCAAAGGCGGCAAACACGAAAAGTACTACGCTATTTTTGAGATGTTTGATACGTTCTTACGTCAACCAAGCTCAACCACTTATGCATCATCGCATGTACGTGACGGTATTGATCTAAAACGTATTATGATTACCGTATGGCTATGTACCTTCCCAGCAATGTTTTGGGGCATGTACAACATTGGTCATCAAGCACTAACCGCTATCGCTCAGCTTGGCTTACAGCCTGAAGGCTGGCGTACTGTAATCACTAGCATGGCAGGCTATAACCCAGACAGTATCTGGGCAAGCTTCGTCTATGGTGCGATGCAGTTTTTGCCTATTTATATCGTGACGTTTGCGGTAGGTATTCTCTGTGAGATTATCTTTGCTGTCGTCCGTGGACACGAAGTTAACGAAGGTTTCTTTGTGACTTCAGTTCTATTTGCATTATGTCTACCACCTGATATTCCTTTATGGCAAGTTGCCCTAGGTATTATCTTTGGTGTAGTCGTCGCAAAAGAAGTGTTCGGTGGTACTGGTAAAAACTTCCTTAACCCTGCCCTATCGGGTCGTGCATTCTTATACTTTGCTTATCCAGCCTATATGTCTGGTGACTCAGTATGGACAGCAGTAGATGGTTTCTCAGGCGCGACGCCACTTGGCCTTGCAGCCCTTGGTGTGGTTCCTCAGGACTTCGTCGATGTTTATGGTAATGCTATCACGTGGAGTGATGCATTCTTAGGTAACATGCAAGGCAGTATCGGTGAAGTATCGACACTAGCTATCCTAATGGGTGCTGCAGTGTTGCTATGGACGCGTATCGCTTCTTGGCGCATTATGGCAGGTTGTGTGGTCGGTCTGATTGCGACGTCTCTTGTGTTCAACATGATTGGCTCCGAAGACAACATGATGATGAGCTTGCCGTTCTACTGGCACTTGGTTATCGGTGGCTTTGCTTTCGGTGCTGTATTTATGGCAACCGATCCAGTATCAGCTGCGCATACAAATAAAGGCCGCTGGGCTTACGGTATCTTGATTGGTTTTATGACCGTATTAATTCGCGTCATCAACCCTGCTTTCCCAGAAGGCATCATGCTGGCCATTCTATTCGCCAACTTATTTGCTCCATTGTTTGATTACTTTGTGACTCAAGCAAATATCAAACGCCAAACCGCTCGGAGGGTTCGCTATGTCCAAGCCCAAAAGTAATAACGCGAAAACCATCAGTGTGGCTTTGACGCTATGCTTGGTGTGTTCAGTGTTGGTTTCAGCAGTGGCTGTTGGTCTAAAGCCTGCGCAAGTCGAAAACGCACGTTTAGATCGTAACAAAAACATCTTAGTTGCGGCTGACATGTATGATGCTGAGTCTGATACAGCAGATGATGTTGCCGAACGTTTTAAAGACTTTGAAGTCAAAATCATTGATTTAAACGAAGGTACTTATCTCGATGACGACGCGCTAAAAACTGCCGGTATCCCTGATCGTAATGCTTATGACGCCAGTCAAGCGACAAAAAACCAAGCTTTAAGTGAAGACTTGGGTGACAACGATCCTGCTGGTATTGGTCGTAAGCCAAAATATGCCAAAGTCTATGTCAAAAATGATGACGCAGGTCAGCCAGAAACGGTTGTATTGCCAATTCAAGGCTACGGTCTATGGGGCACTATCTATGGTTTCTTAACGCTCGAAAGTGATATGAATACCATCAAAGGTATCAGTTTCTATGAGCATAAAGAAACCCCAGGTCTGGGCGCTCGTATCGAAGAGCCAGAATGGCGTGCAAAGTGGAGCGGTATCGAGTCTTATGACGAGAATGGTAACGTTGCCACTGGTGTCACCAAAGCTGGTAACCCAAAAGAGAACTGGGTTGATGGCATCAGCGGTGCGACATTGACTAGCCGCGGCGTCAGCAACATGATTCAGTTTTGGTTAGGCGAGCAAGGTTATAAACCTTATCTAGATACGCTACGCGAAAAGAGCGGCCAAACGGTTAAAGGTGCAGACACGCAAGCAAATCAATCAAAGCTGGCAGCTCAACCTAAAACCGAATTGGCAGCCAAGCTACCAGTAGCAAACGGCAAGGAGGCATAACATGGCTGACACTAAAAGCATTTTAACCACGCCTATCTTTGATAATAACCCTATTGCCCTACAGATCCTTGGTATCTGTTCGGCATTGGCTGTCACCACCAGCATGGCTAACGCTATGGTCATGTGTGTAGCATTGACTTTGGTAACGGCATTTTCAAGCTTCTTTATCTCGATTATTCGTAAGCAGATTCCATCAAGCATTCGTATCATCGTACAGATGACGATTATTGCTTCATTGGTTATCTTGGTTGATCAGGTACTAAAAGCAGTTGCTTATGACGTCAGTAAGGGTTTGTCAGTTTTTGTTGGTTTGATCATCACGAACTGTATCGTTATGGGCCGTGCTGAAGCATTTGCTATGAGCAACCCACCAATCCCAAGCTTTTTGGATGGTATTGGTAACGGTCTTGGTTACTCAGCAGTATTACTATTCGTTGCAACTATCCGTGAGCTATTGGGTGCTGGTACTTGGTTCGGTATTACGATTCTACAGCCAGTTACTGATGGCGGTTGGTACATACCAAACGGTCTATTACTGTTACCACCATCAGCGTTCTTTATCATTGGTTTGTTCATCGCTGTTGTCCGTATCTGGAAACCAGAACAAGTTGAAGAAGCTGAGTTTGTAATGAAGCCGCAGTCTAAAGGCATGGCACATGGAGGCGGTCACTAATGGGACATTATGTTAGTTTATTTATAACCTCAGTCTTTATTGAGAACATGGCGCTTGCCTACTTCTTAGGCATGTGTACTTTTTTGGCCGTATCCAAAAAAGTCTCTACAGCGATTGGTCTAGGTGTTGCGGTTGTTGTCGTGATGGCAATTACCGTTCCACTAAACAATTTACTATTCCAGTTCATCCTAAAAGATGGTGCGCTGGCATGGGCAGGTTTCCCTGATATCGACTTGAGCTTCTTAGGATTGCTAAGTTATATCGGTTTGATTGCAGCCACCGTACAGATCCTAGAGATGTTCTTGGACAAGTTTGTACCGAGTCTATATAACGCGCTTGGGGTATTCTTACCACTAATCACCGTAAACTGTGCCATCTTAGGTGGTGTATTATTTATGGTTGAGCGTGACTATAACTTTGGTGAATCTGTTGTCTATGGTGTGGGTGCAGGCTTCGGTTGGGCACTTGCTATTACAGCATTGGCGGGTATCCGTGAAAAACTAAAATACTCAGACATTCCAGCACCGCTGCGTGGTCTTGGTATTACTTTTATCACGGTTGGTCTTATGTCGCTCGGCTTTATGTCGTTCGGTGGTATGTCCATCTAAACCGCTAAGCTCAAAGCTTTCATTAGCTATTTGACTTATTTAATTCATTTATTCGGTAGAGGTTTGGGTACAGCATAGATTATGCCTCCACACCCCTACCCCATAGATTAAGGATACCTACCATGGATTACGCTACGGCGATTGGTGGCGTTGCTATGTTTACCTTGATCATCATGGGCCTCGTCGCTATTATTTTGGCGGCGCGCTCAAGACTGGTCAGTTCAGGCGATGTCACTATCCATATTAATGATAATCCCGATAATGATGTGGTGACACCAGCTGGCGGCAAACTACTACAAACGCTAGCGGGCGAAGGTATATTTTTATCTTCAGCTTGTGGTGGTGGTGGTACTTGTGCGCAGTGTCGTTGCCGCGTTATTGAAGGTGGTGGTTCTATTTTGCCCACCGAAGAAGGCTACTTTACTCAAGGTGAAATCCGCAATCACATGCGCTTAGCTTGTCAGGTAGCTGTTAAGCAAGACATGAAAATTGAGATTGATCCTGAGTTCTTTGATGTACAGAAATGGGAATGTGAAGTTATCTCTAACGATAACGTTGCCACTTTCATTAAAGAGCTGGTACTAAAAATTCCAGAAGGCGAAGAAGTAAACTTCCGCGCTGGTGGTTATGTACAGTTGGAAGCGCCACCGCACGAAGTGCACTACAAAGACTTTGTGGTTGATGAAGAGTATAGAGAAGATTGGGAAAAATTCGGTATCTTCAACTATGTCTCAAAAGTTGATGAGCCTGTTATCCGTGCTTACTCAATGGCCAACTACCCTGAAGAGAAAGGTCTCATCAAGTTTAACATTCGTATCGCAAGTCCACCGCCACGTGGTCCTGACGGTATTCCACCAGGCAAAATGTCTTCATGGGTATTTAGCTTAGTACCTGGTGACAAAGTGACAGTTTCAGGTCCTTATGGTGAGTTCTTCGCCAAGAAGACCGAAGCTGAAATGATCTTTGTTGGTGGTGGTGCTGGTATGGCCCCAATGCGCTCGCATATCTTTGATCAGCTCAAACGTTTGAATACTGATCGTAAGATTAGCTTCTGGTATGGTGCTCGTTCTATTCGTGAGATGTTCTACGTTGAAGACTATGATCAGCTAGAAGAAGAGTTCGATAACTTTGAGTGGCATGTTGCACTGTCTGACCCATTACCAGAAGATAACTGGGAAGGTCCAACAGGCTTTATCCATAATGTATTGCTCGAAAACTATCTGAAAGATCATCCAAACCCAGAAGACTGTGAATATTACATGTGTGGGCCACCGATGATGAACGCTGCCGTCATCGACATGCTACACAGTATGGGCGTGGAAGACGAAAACATCATGCTTGATGATTTCGGTGGTTAAGTTAGATAATTAATCTAGCAAAGTAAGTTTAAGAATACAAAAGAGAGTCTCAATTGAGGCTCTTTTTTTGTGCGATTTTTACACATAGTAATGCCGTTACAGACTACAAATCTAGCTAGTAGAGTCGCTTTATTATCCTATATGATGGACTATCTAAACATTGAGAAAGGACTCTTATGAAAACGAAATACAAAGATTTAACTATTTGGATTACAGGTGCTTCTAGTGGTATTGGGCAAGCATTAGCCGTTGCATTCGCCAAGCGCGGAGCTAGAATAATTCTAAGTGGACGTGACAGTGATAAGCTAGAGGTGGTCAAAAACAGCTGCAAACGTGCTAACAAGCATATTGTCGTTCCTTTTGATATTAGCGATGCCAATCAAACCAAAGAAGCTTATGATACTGCTAAAGCTCAGGCTGGGAAAATCGACTGGCTCATCAATAATGCTGGTATCAGTCAGCGTTCGCTCATCATGGACACGGCTGAAGAAGTTGAACGTCAAATCATGGAAATAGATTACTTTGCTCAGACGCGCCTTACTAGACTTGCATTGCCTGACATGGTCTCACAAGGCGGCGGTAAAATAGTCATGGTATCGAGTGTGGCAGGCCTATTGGGTACACAATATCGCGGCGCTTATGGGGCAGCCAAGGCAGCGCTGCATATGTGGGCAAATAGTTTGCGTGCTGAGCTACATGACCAAGGTATCGAAGTAGCCACGATATTCCCCGGGTTTATCCAGACCAATATCTCTATCAATGCGTTGACTGGCGACGGTAGCGCACAGGGTACGATGGATGAGGCAACCAATAATGGTCTGACTGCGACTGAGTTTGCCAAACAAGTCGTGAAGGCGCTCACCAAGGGAGAGGAATATATCATCGTCGCTGGTCGTAAAGAAAAACTGGCCACACGAGTCAACCGCGTCTCTCCGCCAAAACTCTATAAGCTCATACGTGAGTCACAAGTGAAGTAAGCTACTTAACTGAACGAATTGTCGCTGAATGGTGCCTTCGTTGGTATTTTTGGGTTCAAGGGGTGTAAAATAAGCGTGGCTTGTTTTACACCTTACTCATTTCTACGCCATACCGAAAATATTATGAAAAACACTATATCCAGTTTATCTTCCAAAAAATCTCTGCACCTTACCTTAGTAAGCGTCGTCAGCCTTGCTAGTACTTTAGGACTCAGCGCTTGCCAGCAAACCCCAGACTATAATTATCTGATCGGTGAGACAATGGGAACGAGCTATCATATTAGCTATCAGTTGCCTGATGATGCGGACGAAGCTGCCATACAAGCTGCGGTAGACGAGCGCCTAAAACAAATTAACGATAGCATGTCTACTTATCAAAACGACTCAACGATATCTACATTCAATCGTTTAGGCAAAGATAAACCTATCACTATCGATGCTGATTTTAGTCGTGTGCTAGATGTCTCGCAAATTGTCTATCAGCAATCTGGCGGCGCTTTTGACCCTACTGTTATGCCATTAGTAAACACCTGGGGCTTTGGAAGTACCATGACAGTCGAGCGCCTACAAAGTCCGCCAACTGCCGTTGAGATTTCTCAAGCCAAGGCATTGGTCGATTTTGAGAGCATCATAAAGAAAGACGACACCATCTATAAAACCAAAGACGGCGTTGGTTTAGATTTTTCTGCTGTTGCCAAAGGTTATGGCGTCGATGTCATCGCTGACGTGTTGAGAGATGATTATCAAATTCGTAATTATATGGTTGAGATCGGCGGTGAAATTGCCACCTCTGGTGTGAATAACCAGCAGCAGCCATGGCAAATTGCGATTGACGCTCCTATTGAAGGCAGTACGGTCAGCGAACGTCAAACCATATCTGCTATTCGCCAACCAAAGAATACGGCTAGTCAAATGCATCTAGCGACCTCTGGCAACTATCGCAACTCTGTCATATTCGATGGCAAACGCTATAGCCATACTATCGATCCGACAACGGGTAACCCTATTGCAGGCGGTGCACCTTCAGTTACTGTCGCAGCTGATTCGGTTGCATTGGCGGATGCTTGGGCAACTGCCCTTACCGCGATGCCTTATCACAAGGCACTAGATGTCGCTAAAACACAAAATCTGGCGGCCATGTTCGTGGTACTAGCTGACGATGTAAAAGCAAAGAGTTCTGACGATATGTTCAACGAAGCTGCTGACGAAGCTACTGATGATAACATTGACGATTGGCAAGTGGTACAGACACCAGCGATGAAAGCGTTACGTGCTGATAAAAAGCTCTAAACGCTCTTCAAGCTCTAGATGGCACGATCTAAAGGCCACTGGTAAGTGATAGATGTGAAACAAGAGAATACGTTAACGCACAACGAGCCGCACTAAAATTTGTTATACTATTATACAGTTGTTATTAACGGTGCTTAGCTGTCATGAACTTAGGTAACACCACTAATAACTGCCCTATTTTTTAAAATGAGGTTTCCTCTATGCTTAGCCAACTGCTTCCTATGCTTGCCATTACTTTCACCGTATTTGTCCTATTCTTCATTTTTATGGGCGTCGGTTATATGGTCAAAAAAAAGCCGCTTAGAGGATCTTGTGGCGGTGTTGCCAAATTGATGGGCGATGAAAATTGCTCGTTTTGTGGCAATGATCCCAATAAGTGCGATTCACTAATCGCTGAACAGCAAGAGAATGCATTAAGAGCTGCTCAATTGGGTAAATCGGTTTAATAGCCTATTGGTTACCATACGTTGGTAGCATTTACCTGACATATGTTCTTATAATAGCGTCAAGTCATTCAAAAGTGACTTGGCGCTATTTTTATTGTGCGATAAGGCTGCTTATTTAAGATTGCTTATTATCGCCATCTCTTATCATCACGATTCTAAAGCCGTAACTCGAAGTAACCACACATATATTTTGACTAAGCTGCCTGCCAATTTAGCAAAGTCAGTTCAGCAAATTGTGTGTCTTACGCGCTACATATATTTTTCGGTCTAATTTACGATATCGCTTACCGTTTAGGTACGTGTCTGAGTAAATGCTCTCTGGTGTTATTTTATAAGCGGCAATTGCTTGACGCTGTTTAATAACGTGTTCTTTTTCGCTGTCATCGTTGTGCTGCTATGTCTACCTCGTCCAATCTATCTGCTTCATCTAGCCTGCCCTCCTCACGCTTTACCTTTTGGTTGGTGCTGTGTGCCATGATTCTGCTAGCCACCAATATGCGTGCACCTATCGTCGCGCTAGGTTCTATCGCCCCAGTGGTAAAGGACGCGCTTGATATCTCTGAGTTTCAGATAGGTTGGCTAGGGGCGGTTCCTATGCTGAGCTTTGCTGTTGGGGCTCTGATCTCCCCAACGATTGGCAAACGATTTGGGCTTGAGAACACACTGATTGCCATGATTGGACTGTTAACGGTAGGGATGATTATTCGTACCGTTATCCCGACATGGAGTGGGTTTTTAATTGGTACTTTGTTACTTACCCTCGCCATTGGCTTTGCTAATACGTTAGCAGCACCAGTCATTAAACAGCGTACCCCGCAACATATTCCGCTGATTACAGGGTTGTTTAGTTTAACGATGACCACAGCAGCAGGTATCGTCGCAGGTGTAGTACTACCATTATCGGAGCAAGTTGGTTGGCAGTGGGCATTGGGTGGTTGGACGATACTAGGTGTTTTTGCCTTTGTTATTTGGCTGTTCTTACGTGTACGTTTGGGTTCATCCAACCATCAAGCGGTTATCCCTGCGGCTTTAGGTTCTTCTGATATCTCTATGTGGCGAACCACCTTTGCGTGGCAGATTGCTATTTTTATGGGTTTGCAGTCATTATTGTTTTATACCGTTGCCAGTTTTTTACCGTCGATTTGGGTCAGTAAGGGACTATCCGCCGTCAGTGCTGGACAAATGGGTTCTGTATTTCAGTTTATGGCACCGGTTTCTATATTAAGTTTAACTTGGCTGGTCAATCGCGGCCGCCCTATTCAGGCGTTGGCGGTATTTGCTGCTGTGCTAAATGTCATTGGTATATTGGGCGTCAGTTATCTATCGACTGACTTGGCATGGCTATGGTCAGGCATGATGGGCATGGGCTGTTCAGCAATTTTTACCTTAAGCATGATGCTGTTCTCTATGCGTACTTATACGACCAATCAGGCAAGTGAGCTGTCTGGTATGGCTCAAGCAGTGGGTTATGTCATTGCGTTTTTTGGACCGTTAGGTACAGGTTTGTTGCACGAGATGACTGGTAGCTGGAGTATGCCGCTTTTTATTATGCTGATACTGATGATTGTCAACGTCGTGATTGCTTGGCTTGTTAGTCGTCCAGTGATGGTCGATGGCAAATCTATTTGATTGCTATCAGCTTTCATTTCTATCAGTTTTTGTGGTCTACAAGGCTATGATTGCTAACGCGCAATAAAGCAGCCTTAAATTAACCTTAGGGCAATATAGGTCACTGTCTTATTTTGCTATAGTCAGTTCAATATAACTTAGATACTTAATATAAGCTGGATAAAAAGATGGCGTGTGAAAGTACTACCAATAGTAGATTAAGCGAGCCTGACGAGTTATCCGACTGATACTGTATCTGTTTTAGATAGGATTTGACTATACACTGGTTTGATTGCATATAGGACATAACACCCATGATGAAATTTTCCTCTCGTTTTGCTCAGCGCTTGCCTGCTATTGCCATACTCGCAGCTGTAATGGCTATTAGTGGCTGTCAAAAAGATGCTGAAACCACATCTGCTACTGACACGCAGAGTACCAGTATTGAAGCGACTAACAGTCAAGCCAGCACTGCTCCAGTAGCAACTGAAACCGCAGCATCAACTGATCAACAAGTCAAATCCTCATCATTTACTATTTTAGCGCTTGGTGACTCACTGACAGAAGGTCTGGGAGTGGACAAAGACGACAACTATCCTGCTCAGTTAGAAGATCGTCTGCAAGAAATGGGCTATGCTAACGCCAAAGTTATTAACTCAGGTCTAAGCGGTGAAACCAGTACGGGATTGGTCAATCGATTGGACTGGGTATCGCAAACCAAACCCGACATCACCATATTGACTATTGGTGCTAACGATGCGATACGCGGTATCGATGTGGCCACAATTGAAGCCAATATTCGCACTGCGGTTAAGCACCTGCAAGACAATGGCAGTGTCGTCATCTTAGGTGGTATGTCGATCTATGACAATCTAGGCAGTGAATACGTTGCGGCATTCTCAGACATTTATCCTCGTATTGCCAAAGATATGAACTTGACGCTTATTCCGTTTTTCTTAGAGGGTGTCGGCGGTGACCGAGAGCTCAACCAAGCGGATGCGATTCACCCGACTAAAGAAGGCTATGAGATTATCGTTAATAACAATATCTTGCCTATTCTAGAGCCTAAGTTAAAAGAGTTAGAAGAGCTAGAAGAGTTAAAAACAGCTGATACCGATAACACAGCTACGACTGCTCAAGACAATACGACAAAAAATAAGACAAACGAGACTACTTAACGAGACCATTAAACGAGATACTGTAATGACATCATCATCTTCGACTGTCACAGCAATGCCACAAGCAGACGCTAAGACACAAGCTCTACTGACCGCTTCACAATTAAATAAAACCGTGCAAGTCGGTGAGCAAAAACTGTCCATCATCAAAGACGTGGATATCTACGTCAACGCGGGTGAGTTTGTGGTCATCATGGGTAAATCAGGCTCGGGTAAATCTACTCTGTTAGGGTTGCTCGCAGCATTGGACTATCCCGATAGCGGTACGGTATCGCTGGCAGGTCAAATGCTTAGCAGTCTTGACGAAGATGCGCTAGCCGTCATTCGTCAGCAGGATATGGGCTTTGTCTTTCAGTCATTTCATCTACTGCCCACACTGACCGTCGCTGAAAATATCGCCTTTCCACTTGATATTGCCAGACGTCCAAACCCAACACGCGTAGACGAGCTGATAGATGCGGTCGACTTAGGTCATAGACGTCACAGCTTACCCAATCAGCTGTCAGGTGGTGAGCAGCAGCGTACAGCGGTGGCACGAGCACTGGTATCGCACCCAAAGATTGTGTTTGCTGATGAGCCAACGGGCAACTTAGATGAGCAAAATGCCGATCAAGTCATGCAGCTGCTATTAGACTTACGCCAACAGGTTGGCTCAGCACTGGTGGTCGTGACTCATGACCCTGCACTTGCCGAGATGGCAGATCGCGTCATCACCATGCATGACGGCCGCATTGAAGAATAAATAGGCATTCATCCCTTAGTCTTTAATGCTCTAATTTAATAAGGTTAGTTCAATGGGAACTCTTGAGATAGAAAGCGTGGCAAAAGACTTACTTGCTGGAAAGTTCACTTTTGAAACCGAAGATTATAGCCAAACAATTAATCAGTTAATCTCGATCTATAAATTAGATAATGCGCTTTATTATTTGAAACAGATGGCTGACTCAGATGATTATTCCATTATTTTTGCGCTCTCTTTTATATTAGAGCATTACTCAAAACCTTTCATCAATGCCAACAGAGACGAGATAAGTCAGCTTATTCTACAAGCAATAAGTAAGGGATATTTAAGAGCAAATAATTATTTCCTATACCCTTTGACGTACTTTATGGAAAATGATGACGAATACCTTTGTTTTTTAGACTTACTACAGAATGAGCAAAATACACTGCAAAATGATGCATTAAGACATTTATATTACTTTGATACTTACAAATACAAGAAGTTGAACCTCCTCAGTAAACAGCTAGATTTTTCTTTTTTCTATAATTTACCTAGCAAAATAAATAAACACTGGTTTGAACAACAAACGAAAGGTAAGTCTCTTCTTTACCATAAAGTAGTAGCTAGCGCAGTATATAAAACAGTCAAAGATAAAAAATTCGTTCATTCATTAACTGATATGACAGATGCAGAGTTGTTCGACTTTATCTATATCTGGTTACCTGATAACACATTCTAAAATTTCTTAATACGTCTACCGATTAAGCAAAAAAATTATGACTAAAGCTACGATCAAAAAAAGCGATACGGCTATCAATAATCAAGCTACTGATACTAAAGGGAGCAGTTTCTTTAGCCGTCAAACCTTAGGCTCACAAGCACTCAGCCGTAGTTGGTGGCAGCGTTGGGTATATCCCGTTTTGTTTCTACTGACCTTGACCTTATCACTTGCAACCTACCTGACCCTCGACTCTGTACAGCAGTCTGTCGATAGCTACATCAATGACAATCAGCGCGCGCTCGTTGGTGGGGATCTAATCCTAAACAGTAAGCAAGACTGGCCAAGCGAAGTATTGTCACAGGTAGAAACTATCCCTAATTCACAGACGGTGTATGACTATCAGTTTAGCGCTATGCTAGTCAATGATGAGCAAACCTTGCTTGCCAGCGTCAAAGCTGTCTCGCCATCGTATCCCCTGTACGGTACAGCGGAGCTTGCCTCAGGACAGCCGCTGTGGGATCAGCTAACATCTGACAGTGTGATCGTCGCGCCAGAAGTGCTCAGTAGTCTACAGGCTGATGTCGGCGACCGTATCACCATTGGCGATGCGCAGTTTACGATCAGTGATGTACTGACCAAAGAGCCTGACCGTCCACTGACTACCTTTGGTTTTGGTGGACGGGTATTGATGAAACAAGATGCACTCCCGGCGACCAATCTGTTGGGACAACGTAGCCGAATAAACTATCGTATTGAGATGTCAGGCGATCCAGAGCTGATAACCACGCAGCGTGAACAGCTTACAGATATCCTGACCAATTATCCTGATATCGAGCTCTCTGATGCCGAGTCAGCAGATACTTCGGTCTCGCGTATCTCTGATAATGTGCTGATGTTTTTAAAGCTACTGGTCATCGCGGTGTTACTACTATCTGCGGTCGCCATGTACGGCGTCATTAGTGCGTTTGTCAGTAAGCAGCAGTCCAATAACGCCATTCGCTTGGCGCTCGGCGAGCCGCTTGGCTCACTCAAACGTAGCTATTATCAATTGCTTATCGTAACAACCGTCATTGCTTGTATCGCAGCGGTTGCCCTTAGTCTGGGCTTACTTAAAATCGGACAGCCGTATCTGGTGGCTATCTTGCCTGCCGACGTTGGTCTAGCCATCAATCCAATCAGTGCTATTAAAACCATTGTGATTGCTTTAGCCCTGACGCTACTGATTGCGCAGCGTGGTCTAAGCGCACTTAACACGACCAAACCCGCTACCCTACTCAATCAAGGAGCGAGTACGCAAACGCAAAACTTGCCTTGGTATCGACGCATGCCGCTACTATGGTATGGCGTGGTGCTGGCAGGACTGTATGCTTTCTTTGCTTATGAAGTTGGCTCACTGTCATTAGGGGCACAGCTATTGGGCGGCTTGATTGGCTTTGTGGCGATATTTTGGCTATTGGCGCGTGGGTGGTTGTGGCTACTTAACAAGTTGGCAAGCAATACTAAGGTCAGTTGGATGCAGCGTATTGCCATTCATAACCTTGCGCGTAAAGGCAACCAATCTGCGTTGTTCTTTGTCACCTTATCACTATCGGTGGCGGTGCTGACGCTTATCACCACGCTCAATCACAGTATCAATGCGCAGTTTATCAACGCCTATCCTGAAGACGCGCCCAATCTGTTTTTGCTCGATGTGCAGAGCGATCAACATGACGATATTGATGCAATCATTGAGGCGCCCGTCACTTATTATCCCGTCATTCGTGCGCGTGTAGAGACGGCAAATGATGTGGCGGCAAAAGATATCGAGCCTGCTGATGGCTTTGATGATCCCACGCGAGTGTTTAACTTGAGCTATGCAGATACGGTCATGGATACCGAATACATCACTGAATCGCTCACAGACGACGCGCTATACACCCCTATCGATGCGACAAATGAACAAATCAAACCCTTGTCTATCTTGGACACTGCCGCAGGTATGCTCAATGTCGGTATGGGCGATCAGGTGCGTTTTAACATTCAAGGTATCGAAATCATCGGGCAGATTACCAGTATTCGCACGCGCTATGAGCGTGGCCCAAGCCCGTATTTCTATTTCTTGTTTGAGCCGTCGGTGCTGTCCGCTGCCCCGCAGATTCAGTTTGCTACTGCCCACGTATCAGAAGATGCCATTCCAGAACTACAAGGCAAACTGGTACGCGAGTTCCCTGCTGTCACTACGATCGATGGTACTGCTATTGCGAAGCAAATCCAAGAGCTGGTGGTACAAATGAGCCGCTTGGTCTATGTGTTTACCTTGCTTGCTCTACTCACTGGGGTCATGGTGCTGATCAGCTCGCTACTGTCTACTTCGCAAGACCGCATGAAGGACAGCGCGTCATTTAGACTGCTCGGTATGCAAAAGCGCGACCTGTATATGCTCAATATCTTAGAGCTGGGTGTGCTTGGGATTAGTGCGGCGACCTTTGCCGTTGTTATCGCTAGCGTTGGTGCATGGGCAGCCATCACGCAATGGTTTAATCTACAGTTTAGTGTGCCGTGGACGAGCTTAGCGATTGGCGGTGCAGCATTAATCGTATTGCTGTTTGCCATTGCCATTATTTATGTAAGACTGGTGATTGGACGCGGGATTATGGCAAGGGTCAGGGCTATGATTTAAGCATATCCAACTTTAACTTTATACAAGAAAACCCCTTTGTAGGGGTTTTTTGATCGCTATTATCTACCAGTCTATGCGGTGACTACTCTTCATTTTTCATTATATGTTAGTGCTGAAATAAATATTTATTCTTTTGTTAAGAATAGTTTTTAAGTTACGCTATCTCTATTTCAACTCAATAGGTTCTAACTCTAGTTGCATTTTGATGAAATTTATATAGGATCCCATATTCTCTGTAAGACTTGTACCTTTTTGACTCCTATTAAGAAGCTCTCTTAGTAGTATTGTGTTTAACTGGACTTCCGGAATAGCCATGTTTAAGTATGAAATATCAGGGAACAAATTAGTTTTTGAAAGATGTGTTTCACCCATTTTTTTCCATTTCAATTTATACTTATCCTCATGCTTATTGTCATCAAAAGCATAAGCAAATGCACCTGCTATAGCATCAGCTATTTGAATACCATAGTACTCTTTAGAATCTACCAGATTTAAAGGTTCTTTTAAGTTAAAAGTGATTGGTGCCTTAAAGTCTTCGTAGTTCATATAAACTTTGTCTTTCCTTCCTACCATTGCGTTGAATATATCTTGATCATCATCTAATGGCTTAGACTTATCGCAGTATGCTACTAACTCTTCATACTCTTCTCCCCATTCACCTAGTAGACTGAAAAGTGAAGTATTTGTTAAGTCTAATATCCACTTTCCTGTCATTGTTCCTTCTAAGGTAGATAACTCTGAGATTACAGCTTCCTTATTTAATATTGCAAATTCTGTGATTAGCTTTAAGAATGTAGGTTCATCTTCATTAGACCCTTTAAATAACACCTTTAACTCTTCAAGCTTACCTTCTCTCATAAGCTGTGCGAAATCTGAAAAGATATCTTCAGCATTTTGGTGCTTTAGAAATAATTCCAAATATAGCATATTGCTAATAAACATATGAAAATTGACACCATAGAATAAAGAGTTCGATCTTGATAAAGCTGGCTCAAAAATGTATTCAAAAAATTTGGCTGATAAGGCAAATTTTTTATGACATATCATTACTTTAAACCGTCCCTCATAATGCTCTAACACCTCATCAATCAATCTTTTACCTTTATTACCTCTAAGTAATTTTGAACTCTTGATTTCACCATTTTGTACATGGTATTTATTTAAAAGATATTTAACGAAATTTTCAGACTCCTCTTGGCTACTTTCTACAGATGCGTAGCTGAATACCGTTTGATTAGGACTAAGTAAGTCATTACCTGTAAATCCCGATTCATCAAAATAAAGAGTTGCTAATTTTTTATTGTTAGACATTATATATTTACTCATATTTATTATTGTAGAAAGTATAGATTAAATTAATAGCAATACAAACTATCTATATAAACAAAACTCGGACTCGGTTTAATACTTTTATTATTGTAATGAACCTTGCATAAGAAGGCTTTTTAGCCCTGATTGAAGCGATAGTTTGGTAGACTCTGGGGCTTACAGCACCTGGCACAGAAGTGGTCGCTCGAACGTTGGAACGCTACTGTGTTTAGGTGCTATGCGCCACAGCCTGCCAACTACAAACGCAAAGCAGTACTAGCTACAAAATTCTCAACCACTAAAACGTCAAACCTAAGCGCCTTCTACTCACCTAGAAGGCGTTTTTTTACTTCATAAGCTGTATAGACATATAAGTCAATATCCACCCCGCACTTTGCTTATTTTATGGCCCTCATTTGCTATACTAGCCCAACTTTATCGGTTCAATACCAACTTATAACACCCTCCCAAACAGCATGGTAGCCTTATGAAATTCTCAAAGTTCGGTCAAAAATTTACCCAGCCCACTGGCATCTCACAATTGATGGACGATTTGGGCGATGCGCTAAAAAGCGATCAGCCAGTCAACATGCTGGGCGGTGGTAACCCTGCCAAAATTGATGCCGTCAATGAGCTGTTTTTGGAGACGTATAAGGCACTAGGCACAGATAACGATACGGGTGAGGCCAATAGTAGCGCGATTATCAGCATGGCGAACTACTCTAATCCGCAAGGGGATGCCGCCTTTATTGATGCGTTGGTTGGCTTCTTTAACCGTCATTATGATTGGAACCTCACTTCAGAAAACATCGCCTTGACCAATGGCTCACAGAATGCGTTTTTCTATCTGTTTAACCTATTTGGCGGCGCTTTCGCTGATGAACAGAACCAGTCTGTAGACAAATCCATTCTACTGCCATTGACCCCTGAATATATTGGCTATAGCGATGTGCATGTGGAAGGTCAGCATTTCACCGCGGTATTACCGCATATCGATGAAGTAACGCATGATGGTGAGGAAGGCTTCTTTAAATATCGTGTGGATTTTGACGCGTTAGAAAACTTGCCAGCCCTAAAAGAAGGTAGTATCGGCGCGATTTGCTGCTCACGCCCGACCAACCCAACTGGTAACGTGCTGACCGATGACGAAATGGCACATTTGGCTGAGATCGCTAAACGCTATGACATACCGCTGATTATCGATAACGCCTACGGTATGCCCTTCCCCAATATCATCTACTCTGACGCGCACCTGAATTGGGATAACAATACGATTCTATGCTTTAGCCTGTCGAAGATTGGTTTGCCCGGTATGCGTACTGGTATTATCGTGGCCGACGCCAAAGTAATCGAAGCGGTTAGCGCGATGAATGCCGTGGTCAATCTAGCACCGACACGCTTTGGTGCAGCGATTGCCACGCCATTGGTAGAAAACGACCGTATCAAGCAGTTATCTGATAACGACATCAAGCCGTTTTATCAAAAGCAGGCCACCCTTGCCGTTAAGCTGTTAAAAGAAGCCTTGGGCAACTATCCGTTGGTCATTCATAAACCTGAAGGCGCGATATTCTTATGGTTATGGTTTAAAGACTTGCCGATTAGCACGCTGGATCTATACGAGCGCCTAAAAGAAAAAGGCACGCTTATTGTACCAAGTGAGTACTTCTTCCCTGGTGTCGATGTTAGCGATTATCAGCATGCGCACGAGTGTATCCGCATGAGTATCGCCGCCGATGAGCAGACGCTAACTGATGGTATCAAAGCCATCGGTGAAGTCGTACGTGAGCTTTATGATGAAGCCGAAAAATAAGATGAGCTGCTAAAATCATAAATTCAAATAGCAAAACGAAAAAACGGACTAATTAATAGTCCGTTTTTTTATGGCGTTTGGTCAATGAAGTCGATTTATTGGTTGGTCGAAATATAGTCGTCCACTTATTCAGTGCAAAGAGCACATACGGCAGCATACAGGTATTAATCAAATCACGAATACTTGCGAGTATTTGATCACGGCTCAAGCCTGCCAAGCCAAGCGATTCAATCGTATCTCGATTGTCCAGATACTCACCCAACAGCGCAATGCAAGTCACGACGATCAATGCAATAAATGACCGAATACCTTGGCTTTTGATAATAGGACGCAGCGCAACCAGACACAGCAGATAAACACCGACACCGACATAGATATGTAAGGCATCTTTGGCAAGGCCAGTTGTTTCCACAACATTCATTTTAAAGGCAGTAAAATCCACTGAAATATTCCAAATATAAGCGAGTAGAAAATAACTGAGCGTATCACTAAACCATAATGGCTAAACTATAATAGCTAAAGAATGGCAGCTACAAAGTGATGGCTGAGCATAAAAAAGGCAGATTATACAATTGATAATCTACCTTCTACTAAATTAAATATTCACTTCACGTTTATCAACTACTTACACATTCCACTCTACAAAGTTCTTGAGCAGTTGCAAGCCAGCAGTATGGCTCTTTTCTGGATGGAACTGGGTGGCAAATAGATTGTCTTGGATCACACTGGCGCAGAACGGTTGACCATAGTCACATACCGCCGCCACTTGTGAGCTATTAGCAGGATCACAGTAGTAACTATGCACAAAGTAAAAATGCGCGTTGTCTTCGATACCGCGCCAAAGCGGATGGTCAAAATCCATACCGCTGATGGTATTCCAGCCCATATGCGGTACTTTTATCGTTGCGCCCTGCTTGTCTTTCCACGTAGGGTCAAACGCTTCTACAGTGCCGTTTAAGATGCCCAAACAGTCCGTGCCACCATTTTCAGCTGACTGCTCAAACAACGCCTGCATGCCCACACAGATGGCCATAACGGGCTTATTAAATACTGCATGCCGTATCACTTCATCAATGCCTGCCTCGTGCATGCCAGCGATACAATCACGCATCGCACCCACACCAGGGAAAACGATTTTATCAGCCGCCGCCACGACTTTTGGATCATTGGTGATAGAGACTTCTGCCCCGACTACCGATAGGGCCTTGCTAGCAGAGTGCAGGTTGCCCATACCATAATCTAATAGTGCTACTTTAGTCATCGATTGGTTCTCATTTTTAAATATTTTGACTACTGTACTATTTATATTATTGACCATTTATATTGTTGGCTATTGCCTTTTCTATTATCGCGGGTGTAGATAAGGTTTTGCTACAAGGAAGTCAAGCGCAGGCTGTACAGCTAGTACGCCAAGCTTGACTGGCCCTTTTGAGTAATCTTGTAGAAGAGCCTTAAATGCGCCTTAGAAAGCCTCTTTGGTCGATGGCAATGTATTTAACGCGCGCTCATCATATTCACAAGCCATGCGCAGGGCGCGAGCAAAAGCCTTAAAGGTCGATTCGATTTGGTGATGGCTGTTTTTTCCTTTGAGATTGTCTAAATGCACGGTCATCCACGAGTGATTGACGAAGCCGTAGAAAAACTCACTGAACAAATCAACATCGAAACGGCCGACGTGCGAGCGTGTAAATGGGATATCCATGTGTAGACCAGGACGTCCTGACAGATCGACGACAGCACGGGTCAATGACTCATCTAGCGGCGCATAAAAGTGCCCATAACGACGGATGCCTTTTTTGTCACCCAATGCTTTGTTAAAGGCTTGGCCAAGGGTAATACCAGTATCTTCGACGCTATGATGGTCATCAATAAACGTATCACCGGTACATTTGATGTCTAAGTCAAACAAACCGTGACGCTTGATTTGATCAATCATATGATCCAAAAATGGCACACCAGTGTCTACCGTACCTTTACCCGTACCATCAAGATTAACGGTACAAGTGATTTGCGTTTCGGCAGTGATACGCTCAACGGTCGCGATACGTTCAGGGCGACCATATAGGTTTACGTTTTTTGACTCAGTTTGCTCAGGTGTGGCAGCAGTCGTCGTTGCATTGGCTGTCATGGCTACTCTCTATCAGTTTTTTATCAGTGAAAAACGGTCAATAAATAAGGCAAAAACCTGCCTAAAATATTTTACTAGTGTCTGGGTCAGACCTTAGCAAAAAATGATATATACAAAAGATATCAACATATTAGGGTTTATACATACTAAATATTATATAGCCTCATCATAGCAAACCCTAACATTTACTGCCACGACCAAGCGGTAAACCACGCACAAAATCATGTCATTCTGCTAAAATAGTGTGTTCAGTATTATCAATCATGACTCGCGCTGACTTTGAAGACCCTTACTTACGGCACTACACGCTATGACATCGTGCTGTCTCATATTGCTAATTTATACTATAGAAACCCTCTATTTATAGGAACTGCTATGCCTTTAGAAGCGATCGCCATTAATAGTTTGGATGCGCCACTTATCAAAAAACCTGCTCGCGACAACGAGCTAGCAGAGCGCTTGCAGGCGTTGTACGATAGTGATGATGCACAGCCTGACGGTCTTGAGGTATTGAATATCGTTGAGCAAGGGTTTAAACGTGGACAGTATCTCTATGTCGGGATGTTCAATGATAAGCCTATCGCTGCGGTCGCCTGCTTTGATGACGGGCAGACCAATGCTAAGCGCCTGCAATATCTCACTGTGCATCCGGAGAATCGTAAACGTGCTATCGATGCCAAGTTTATTAAACTGGTCTATGATTGCGAAGTTAAAAAAGGCGTACGTGAATTTGTCCCTGCTGACGCTGATATTCACCGTATCATGAGCGAGTACGAACTATTGCGTGTGAAGGACTAAACTAAGCGCTAAAACGGTTAATTTTACTAATATCTGATTATTTATCGTCTTTTATCAGATATAATGCAAAAACAGCTTGACAGAAGCGCGTATATTTAGTTTAATAGCGACCTCAACGAAGACGGCTCGATAGCTCAGTAGGTAGAGCAACGGATTGAAAATCCGTGTGTCGGCAGTTCGATCCTGCCTCGAGCCACCATTCGTTAATAGAATTCTAAAAAGCCCTGAACAGCGATGTTCGGGGCTTTTTTTATGTTTAAAATTTATCGTATTCTTTAGCGTTCATTCTATTTATGCGTCGCTTTTATTCATGCGTTGCTTTTATTCGTAGAGCCGACCACTATTCGTACAACCGACCACGTAAGAGTAAATTACAGCGCTCACGCGAATCCAAGTCGTATATAGTTGCGCGGTAATCAATACCGTGACGCCCTTCAAAAAATATCACTCGATCACCCACTGCCAAAAAACAAGACGTACGCGCATCATAGATAAAGCCATCTATCACAAATGCCAAATCGCGATCTATCTCGCGTACCGTATACGTCTCCCCTTGCGGAATCAAACGTTCAAACCACGCGCTGTGGGCAGTCGTATTAGCTAGTACGCTTGTCATTAGCAATAGCCATGCCACTGATATATTTTTGGACAATCGCAAACGGCTCAGCTCATTTACACATATCTTATTTCTCAACATAACAACTCTCGCAGCATTGTATTTATCATAACCATTTCTACTTAACGCTCTTGATGCTAAATACCTACTGTCACGGTTGCATAACATTTTTGTGCTTTTTTCTAAACAGCTTGGCTAAGTATACTCAATAACCATATACGAGTAGATAAAAATAATAGGTCATAGCTATGAGAGAGTTTGATTACGACTTGGATTATAAGAGTTTGGATTTGCGCGCTCAGCCTGAGTTGTACCGTGTCGGTCGCGGTGAGCAAGGCGTATTACTGGTAGAGCCTTATAAGTCTGAGATTTTACCCCATTGGCGTTTTGCGACTCCCGACATCGCCCGCGAGAGCAGTGAAGCTATCTATCAGATGTTTTTAGATTACTTGGCTGACAACGACTTCGTCGGCGCAGATATGGCGCGCAAGTTTATCCAAATGGGCTATACCCGTGCTCGTCGCTATGCCAATCATAAAGGTGGCAAAAAATATAAAGGCGCAGTACCTGATGATAAAAAAGGTCAAAGCGGTGCTCATGGCCGCGAAGAATTGCCACGACAAGAGGAAGACCCAGTTAAAGCAGAATCTGCACGAATCTTTAAAGTTAAGTGGGACGAGTGCCGTGAGAACGAAGACTATTTAAGAATGAAGAAAGAGCATCGTGAACGCTATAAAGATGTTGAATAGATGCTAATACTCAAGACATTAAGCACAACAGGTAACTAAATTGACTGGTCTCAAAACACTACTATACTAAGGTATGGCCAATATAATAAATATAACGATTTTTAATAGTGAGGAATAATGAATAAGCAGCTTTTAATTTTTGATTTTGATGGAACACTTATTGATAGCGTGCCCGATTTGGCCGATGCAACCAACGCCATGCTAACCACATTGGGTAAAGTCACCTACCCTATCGAGACGATACGTAACTGGATAGGAAATGGTTCACGATTGCTCGTAGAACGCGCTTTGGTTGGCAAGGTAGAAGTAGCAGAAGGTGAGCTAACGGTCGAGGAAGCCGATCACGCAGAGCAAATATTTTTTGAGGCTTATAAGAATCTTAGTGGTAGCAAAACCGTTGCCTACCCAGATGTCGATGACGGACTCAAAAAGTTGCACGCAGCTGGCTATACGCTTGCTTTAGTTACCAACAAGCCCATTCGATTTGTACCGAAGATATTACAGTCGTTTGGCTGGCAAGACTTATTTAGTGAAGTGATGGGCGGTGACAGTTTACCTGTCAAAAAGCCAGACCCAACGCCCCTACTACACGTCTGTGAGACTCTCAAATTTAGTGTCGAGCAGGCAGTAATGATTGGGGACTCTAGAAACGACATGTTGGCTGGACAGAACGCCAATATGGACACGCTCGGCCTGTCTTATGGCTACAACTATGGGCAAGATATTCGCGAATTAAATCCGACTGAGGCATTTGATTACTTTGCTGACTTAGTTGCTTGGATTATGAAAGATAAAGCCTAGTGTATATTGAATCTATCAATTATCATGATGTAACTTGCTCAAACAGAGGTTATGCTTTGCTGCGATAGCTCAGCGCCTCAGATACGTGGGCGCTGTTAATATCGGTACTGTTAGCCAAATCAGCGATTGTACGTGCGACTCGTAATACTCGGTGGTAGCCACGCGCTGATAAATTTAGACGCTGCTGAGCAAGTTGCAGTAACTGCTTTTCATTGTCGCCTAGCTGGATGTATTCATCGATTTCGCTAGGGCTAAGCTCATTATTCACCTTTTGCTGGCGCTGCATTTGATGCTGATGCGCGACCACTACGCGAGCTCGTACTTGCTTAGAGGTTTCACCTACCTGACTATTTTGCAGATCAGCAATCGGTAATGCAGGTACAGTGATATGCAAATCAATACGATCTAAGAGAGGTCCAGATAGTTTGTCTTGATAGCGTTTGATCTGCTCAGGTCGACAGCGACAACGTCCTGATGTATCGCCATCATAGCCACATGGGCAAGGATTCATCGCAGCGACCAGTTGAAAATTCGCCGGAAAAGTCATTTGAGAGTTAGCGCGACTAATAGTGATTTGTTTGGCTTCTAGCGGCTGACGTAATACCTCTAGCACACTCCGATCAAACTCTGGTAACTCATCTAGGAATAAAACGCCTTTATTAGCTAGCGTAATCTCGCCCGGTTTTGGCCGTGAACCGCCACCGACTAATGCTACTGCTGATATCGTATGATGTACTTGTCTGAACGGCCGCGTCCCATAGTCGTAGTCGCTGTCTGCCACCGAATAGGTACTGGCAACCTCTAGTGCGTCCTCATCACTCAAGTCTGGCAATATCGTTGGCAGTCGTGATGCCATGAGCGTCTTGCCAGAACCCGGTGGGCCTGTAAATAACAATGAATGACCACCCGCAGCGGCAATCTCTAACGCGCGCCGAGCATGGTGCTGTCCCTTGACATCAGCTAAATCCACTTGATAGCCAACATGCTGCTGTGCAGGACTAGGCTGTACCACTGACAAACTTGCATAACTTGCACCTGGGTTAGCGAGTGACTGCAAATGATCGCAAACCGCTTTTAGACTCTGAGCAGCTAGTATCGTTACGCCATCAACGCGGCTGGCCTCACGACCATTATCAATCGGTACGATCAGTTGCGGTGTTATCGGCGGCGAGGTATCCGAGTTATTTTGCTCTTGGTCACTCGCTGCTAACTGCGACAATGCTATTGCCAATTTTTCAGCTTTGATTGCTCGTGCGACTGCCAAACTACCAGTTACTTGTCGCAACTGGCCATTGAGCGCTAATTCGCCAATAAACTCAAATCCTGATAGCACCTCTGGCTCAAGCTGTCCGCTTGCTGCCAGTATACCGATAGCAATTGGTAAGTCTAAACGCGCGCCATCTTTAGGTAGATCAGCAGGGGCTAAATTAATCGTGAGGCGGCGATTAGGAAACTGGAAACCTGAATTGAGAATGGCGGAGCGTACCCTGTCTTTACTCTCACGCACGGCGGCCTCAGGTAGGCCAACAATGGTCAATGCAGGTAGTCCTTGCGATAGATGCACCTCAATGATGACCTTGGGAGCATGCAGACCAACCACCGAACGGGTATAGACTTGGGCAAACGACATCAGCATCTTCCTAATACAGAGTGTCATTGATAATAAAGTATTATTTATCAACGCGCAAATGTCGTGTTTTATTGCTGGTGTAGAGAGAATCACCACTACCTCAGCGTCGTTCTGGGGTTTTTTATGTGTAAATGATAGCTCTATTTTAATATTTAAGAATACTCACCAACCACCTCACTGCTAACAAGGATTTGTTATACTATCTACTATACATTTAGCGATACATACTGCTGCCGATGACGTATTCAAAATTTATTATCAATCAGTCATAAAATTGAAAAATAAATACCACATCCGAAATCATTTTTAATCCAGAAACCAGCAGTATCTAGAGTAAAAACGAGGAATAACGCATGACAGACTATTCAGAACAGAACACTCAACAGCCCTACAACCGTGCGGACGAGCCGCCCACGACTGTGCGCCCTGTTATGCAACCTGACAATCCTTATGCCAGTACACGCGGCAGCATTACTAGCAAGCAGCTACCAGCATTTGATGAGGCAATTATCAATAAGTACAATCGCTCAGGGCCACGTTATACCTCTTATCCGACAGCTTTAGAATTTACTCCAATACCGGATAGCTTCGAGAATATCGGTCTTGAGACGAAAATCCTGCAGAAACGTGAAGAGCGTGCTCCCTTATCGCTATATTTTCATATTCCGTTTTGTCGCCACCTTTGCTACTACTGTGCTTGTAATAAGATTATTACCAAAAAAAATAGTGATTCTGGTGATTACTTGCAGTATTTAATCGCTGAAATTACTCATAAGCGCCGTTTGTTATCTGCGCCAGAAGGCAGCGACAAACCCTTAGTCAAACAGCTACATTTGGGCGGTGGTACACCAACGTTTTTGCGTGACGAAGAGATGGTGCAGTTGTGGGAGTTTTTACAAACTCAGTTTGAGTTTTTGCCAGAAGCTGAAGGTGAAGGTGAAGGTGACTACTCTATCGAAATTGATCCTCGTGAGCTGAGTGAAAACACTCTAAAGATATTACGTAATCTCGGTTTCAATCGTATCAGCTTAGGTGTGCAAGATTTAGATGAAACGGTACAAATCGCCGTTAATCGTGTGCATTCAGCAGAGCTTATTGAAAGCGTGCTAACAGAAGCACGTGAGCTTGGTTTTCGCTCTATCAATATTGATTTGATTTATGGTTTGCCGCATCAAACGCCTGATACTTTGGACAAAACCGTAGATCGTATCATCGAGATGTCGCCAGATCGCCTGTCAGTCTTTAACTATGCGCATTTGCCTGAGCGATTTAAAGCCCAACGTCAGATAAAAGATGAAGACTTGCCTAGCCCAGCTGCCAAACTAACGATGCTCGGTAGTACTGTCAATACATTGACCGAAGCTGGCTATCAATATATCGGTATCGATCATTTTGCCAAACCTGATGACGTATTGGCTATCGCCCAGCGTGAAGGTAAATTACATCGTAATTTTCAGGGTTACACCATCATGGGTGATTGTGACTTATTAGGTTTTGGTGTCTCATCAATCAGTCAGATTTCTAATGCCAATACGCGCTATATTTTGCAAAACGATACTAATCTACAGAGCTATCAAGCCAAGATTGATATGGCGAAAATCAATCCAACTGTCATGCCTGCGGTAAAGTACATAAAAACCTCTATCAAAGACCGCTTGCGTGAATACGTCATCATGAACCTACTGTGTCATGATTACCTCGATTTTAAAGATGTGAATCAAAAGTTTGGTATCGATGCCATTACCTATTTTATTAACGAGATACAGCAGTTGGGCGCTATGCAAGACGATAGATTGATTGATATGGATGCAGCAGGTATTCGCGTATTACCCAGAGGTCGCTTGCTTGGCCGTAATGTCGCCATGGTATTTGATGAATACTTAGAAAAGAAACATCAAAACCGCTTTTCGAAAGTTATCTAAGTTAGCGAGTCATTCGTCAATTATTAAACATAAAAAAGACCTCAAACGAGGTCCTTTTTTAATAGTGCTATAGCTTTTACACTTTTAACTTATCACCGACCATACCTTTTACGGTACTTAAGATATCTGCTGGTAGTACCACCATTTTAGAGTTGTCAGATTCAGCCAACTCTCGTATCGCTTTGATATACTGCTCACCCAGCAAGTATACGATCGGCATCTCTTCCTCACCCATCGCACTAGTAATCAAACGAATCGACTCTTCAGAACCTCTGGCTAGTACCACTTGCGCTTCAGCATCACGGCGTGAAGCTTCCAAGCGACCATCCGCTTCTAAGATAGCAGCTTGCTTTTGACCGTCAGCACGGGTCACGGTCGCACGGCGTAAACGCTCTGCCGCTGCTTGCTCTTCCATAGATGCTTGCATGGTCTGCGAAGGGTTGATATCTTGAATCTCTACTGTCTTAAGGGTAATACCCCAATCTGCGATGTCTTCTGAAATTGCATGTTTTAGCTTGGTTTTAATCTCGTCGCGACTAGACAATGCGCTGTCAAGATCCATCTCACCAATAATCGAGCGTAGCGATGTTTGCACCAGATTACGGATACCGTACTCATAGTCTTCAATACCGTAGACGGCCTTATCAGGACGCACGATATTAATATAAGCAACAGCGTTTGCAATAATAACGACGTTGTCACGAGTAATGACTTCTTGTGACGGGATATCGAGTACGATGTCCTTGGTCGTTACTTTATAAGCCACATCATCTACATAAGGGATGATGAGGTTGAGTCCAGGCTCTAGCGTTTGGCTATACTTACCCAGTCTCTGCACCACCCATTTATAACCTTGCGGTACAATACGTACGCCTTTAAACACGGTGAATACCACCAGTGCAATCAATACCACCATGACAATACTAAAGCTTTCCATAACTCATCCCTTATTATTATACCTGCATACTTTTATGCATCGCTGCCTGCGCTTTTGTACTGCTCACAATCAGCTCGTTGCCAACGATATCCGTCACTACCACTCTATCGCCGATTGCCACTTGCTCCCCTCTCGTACGGCACATCCATTCAGCCGCACCAACGATAGGAACACTAAACCTAACTGTGCCAGCTTTATCTAGCTGCGGTGACACGATAATCATCCCCACTTCACCAACTATGACACTACCGCCCAGCCCAGCTTTGGTACGATCTACTGACAACGGTTTAATAAACTTGAACCAAGCCAGCAAAAACACAGCAGAGAGCACTAACCAGACGATAATCTGAACAGAGACAGAAATAGGTAGCAGCCATGATAGCGCTGCAACGATGATGGCAGCGGCACCAAACCACAGACTGGCAAACGTCGGTACAAACATCTCAACGATTAATAATAAGAAGCCTAATACTAACCAATGCCAAGGTTCAATCATCCAAAGTAACTCCATCCTTGCCACCATTCCTATCTTTATCATTCCAGTTTTTAATGTAGCACATTTTTAAGGATAACAACGCTTTAACAGTAATGATATATTATCGGTGAGCTACTTATAAATTATTACCCTAAAAGCCTCATCATAAATTTTAAGCAAAAAAAAACGACCACTTAAAGTGATCGTTTCTTTATTATAGCTGTTTAGCTAAAAGCTTATTTTCTAAGTAATTAGAATTTTAGCTGTGCGCCAACAGTCATAAGATCAGCGTCGCTACCTAGCATGTCATATTCAGCTTCGACACTGAAGTCAGAGTTTACTGCGTAACCAAGACCTACACCACCAGCGATGTTAGTATCGTCGTCTGAGAAATCAGAAGCGCCAGCAAAGTTAGTGTTGTTAGCTTCTACTTCAGTTTTTGCAACACCTAGCTTACCTTTTGCGTATAAGCCACTATTTGGGAATGCATAACGATAAGTACCATAAGCGCCGTATGTCTTAGCATCAATGTCGCCGCCTCTATAGTCAGCATCATCTGAACCTACGTATTCTGCTTCGATACCGAAGTTAGGATCAAAGTTATAACCAGCAGTTACACCGTATGCAGTTGGGTCATCAGCGCCATCAACATCTAGATCGAACTGACCAACTTTAGCAGCAACATATGGCTGACCTGTGTAGCCGTTGCCATAGTTAACAGCAGCTTGTGCACCTACAGAAAGTAAAGAACCAGTTGCTAGTGCAAGTATTGTTTTTTGTAGAGTTTTCATTATTAGCTCCTTGAAAGAAATTTGGACAAACAAGTTATTTATTTATATTGGCCTTGTGGCCCTATCGCCTTGTCTGCTAACGATGAATACATAGTAACAAACTATTTCAGACACTCTGTCAGTGTTTAATGGTATGAGAGTTAAGAATTGAAAGCGTTTATCAGTGTGTGGGTTACAAAGGCCTAGATATGAAACCTTTTGTTACATCCACCCAGTTTATGCAATAATCCGTACTCATTTCACAGTTTTCTTGCTATACAAATCAGCTAACTATGACTGATATAACAATAATTAGAGAGAGAAAATGCAAAATCCAATCACTGAACGTTTGCAAAGCTCACTTGCAGACTTAAAAGCAAAGCAGCAGTACCGTCAATTACCAAACCTGCAGCACGATGGCCGATACGTTATTAGCAAAGGTAAGGCTTTACTCAATATTGCGAGTAACGACTATCTTGGCTTAGGCGGCGATACCGAGATGCAAGCTGAGTTTCTTGCTCAGGTGGGACAGCTATCTACTACGCACACTCCTAAAATGAGTGCCACTTCCTCACGCCTACTGACAGGCAACGATATACAGTTAGAAGCTCTAGAAGAAGAACTGCAAAACTGGTATCACAGTGCCATAAAGAAACAGAGTTTAACCGATTCAAAGTCGGTGCTGGTGTTGAACAGTGGCTATCACGCCAACCTAGGTATCTTGCCAGCATTGACAGCTTTACCAGTCAAGACACTCATTTTGGCTGATAAGCTAGTACATGCCAGCATTATCGATGGGATGCGCTTGAGCCAAAGCAAACTTGTCACCTATCGTCGTTACCGTCACAACGATTACGAGCATTTGGCTAAGTTTATTGAACAAGCAGACGAGACGGTTGAACGCATCATTATTGTCACCGAGAGTATATTTAGTATGGATGGTGACCGTGCTGACTTGCCTGAACTAGTACAATTAAAATCCAAAGATGCTCGTATTGAGCTGTATGTCGATGAAGCACATGCTGTTGGAGTGCTTGGCGATACAGGTCTAGGATTGGCGGAAGAAACGCATACCTTGGCGGATATTGACTACTTGGTGGGTACCTTTGGTAAAGCATTTGCTTCAATGGGTGCTTATATAATGTGTGATGAAGTCGTCAAACAATGGCTAATTAATGCCATGCGTCCGCTGATTTTTAGTACCGCACTCCCTCCGATAAACCATGCATGGACACGATTTATTTTAGCAAAAATGCCGACCTTAACTGACCAACGTGTGCATCTAGCACAGTTATCTACTACGCTTAGTCAAGCCATTGACCCACAGCACCGTGTATCGCCAACTGTAAAAGATATAGATTATCAGTCTCCTATTGTTCCTTATATATTAGGCGATAATGCGAGTACCCTTGCCAAAGCGCAACAGTTGCAAGCCGCTGGATTTTACGCGCTGCCTATCAGGCCGCCTACTGTGCCTGCAAATACTGCTCGCATTCGTTTAGTTATGAATGCCAAACTGACTAACGAAGACTGCGAGCGATTGATAAAGCAGTTGTAACTTTATCGTTTGACACAGAGTTTACTCCTAATATTGATAGACAACTGGCGCACTTGGACATAATAAAGCCTATGACAACATTCGACACAGCTGATGATCTCAGTGTTAGAAAACAAACCATCGCTCGCCACTTTGCCAATGCAAGCGACTATGACCAGCATGCCAGTATTCAGCAGATCGTTTGTCAGTATTTATTAGACAGTATTGATCATACCAAGCAAAGTAGTGTGCTAGAAGTGGGTGCAGGCACAGGTCAAATGACGCGCCTACTTGCTGAGCAAGTACAGAGCGAACACTGGGTTATTAATGAGTTATGTAATGAGCAGACGGCTACATTGCAATCAACACTGCCTGCTGCTGACATAATGATTGGTGATGCTGAAACCATAGATTTAGCAGAGAATCATAGTTTGATAGTTAGTGCCAATGCCGTGCAATGGTTTGATAACCCGTTGAGTTTCGTCACGCAATCAGCGCAGCGGTTAAAATCAGGAGGTCAGCTGCTCTTTAGTACTTTTACACCAAATAACTTTTTGCAAATTAAGACTCTCACGAGTCAAGGACTTCACTACCCAGATATTGATGAATGGCAATTGGCATTAGATAGTGCTGGCTTTAAGAATATCAAACTCTCAACTCAGCGCTTTGATTTACCATTTCCAACCCCCTACGCTATCTTAAAACATATGAAACTCACCGGCGTATCGACCAATCAAACGCAAGTTAAATCAGAAGATACTCAAACCTTTGTATGGACAAAGTCGCGTTTACAGCAATTTGAGTCAGACTATTGGCAACATTTTTCAGAAGTGGACGAAACAGGACAGCTCATGGTTAATTTAACCTATGAAGTGCTCATAGTGAGCGCGTTTAAACCTTAATTTATTAACTGATAGTAAAAATAGTGGCTAGTAGGAACGGTAACTAATAGGCAT
This sequence comes from Psychrobacter sp. NPDC077938, assembly GCF_044542635.1. Lineage (NCBI taxonomy): Bacteria > Pseudomonadati > Pseudomonadota > Gammaproteobacteria > Moraxellales > Moraxellaceae > Psychrobacter > Psychrobacter sp. NPDC077938. The sequence continues at coordinate 797,316 of NZ_JBITUW010000001.1, read as the reverse complement.
AACAACAGTTAGAAATAGCAGCCATAAAAAAACGCACCCCAAAGGATGCGTTTTTTAATTTAACTAGTTATCGATTTGTATCGACTATACCATTTTCAAAAACTTGAGTAGCAAGGAAAACGAGCGTAAGTACTACATTGAGTAGACTAAGCGAGTTTGACGCAGCTAATCGCGTTTTTGGATTTGGTATTATTTTTTGTCTTCGTCTACTTCAGTGAACTCAGCATCAACGACGTCGTCATCAGCTTTGTTGCTACTAGCATCGTCAGCACCTTGTTGGAACTGGCTTGGATCCATACCTTCTGCGCCAGCGCCGCTATCAGCGTAGATTTTTTGGCTGATTGGCAAGAATGCATTGTCTAATGCTTCAAGCTTAGCTTTGATTTCGTCATGGTCATCTTCTTTCGCTGCTGCTTCAAGCTCAGTGATAGCAGATTCTACTGTTGATTTTTCTTCATCAGTGACTTTATCTTCTGCTTCTTTTAGCGCTTTTTGTACAGCATGAATACGACCATCTGCTTCGTTACGAACTTGCGCTAGGTTAGCGAACTTCTCATCTTCAGCAGCATTGGCTTCTGCATCGCGAACCATTTGTTCGACTTCTTCGTCCGACAAACCAGAATCCGCTTTGATTTGGATACTTTGTGCTTTACCAGTACCTTTATCGGTTGCAGAGATGTTCATGATGCCGTCAGCATTGATGTCAAAAGACACTTCGATTTGCGGTAGGCCACGTGGTGCTGGTGGAATATCCGTCAAGTCAAAACGACCAAGCATTTTGTTTTGGTTAGCGATTTTACGCTCACCTTGATATACCTGAATCGTTACAGCTGGCTGGTTGTCTTCAGCCGTTGAGAATACCTGTGATTTCTTAGTAGGAATCATGGTGTTTTTCTCGATAACTGGTGTCATAACACCGCCCATCGTTTCGATACCTAGAGTCAATGGCGTCACATCAAGTAGCAATACATCAGTTTTGTCACCAGACAATACGGCACCTTGAATCGCTGCACCAGCTGCAACTGCTTCATCAGGGTTCACGTCTTTACGTGGCTCTTGACCGAAGAAATCTTGTACTTTTTGCTGTACTAGTGGCATACGAGTCTGACCACCGACCAAGATTACATCGTTGATGTCGCCAATTTTTAGGCCAGCATCTTCAAGTGCAGTCTTACAAGGACCCATTGTACGTTGTACTAATTCTTCAGTTAGGCTCTCTAGTTTAGAGCGGCTGATAGTAACAACCAAATGCTTAGGACCACTACTATCAGCAGTGATATATGGCAAGTTCACTTCAGTACTTTGTGCACTTGATAGCTCAATCTTCGCTTTTTCTGCCGCTTCTTTTAGACGCTGCATCGCAAGAGAGTCACCTTTTAGGTTAACGTCTTGCTCTTTTTTGAATTCAGCAACTAAGAAATCAATCAATGCTGAGTCAAAGTCTTCACCACCTAGAAAAGTATCGCCGTTGGTCGCTAGTACTTCGAACTGTTGCTCGCCGTCTACGTCTGCAATTTCGATGATTGAGATATCGAAAGTACCACCGCCCAAGTCATATACAGCAACAGTGCTATCGCCTTGCTTCTTGTCCATACCATAAGCAAGTGCCGCAGCAGTTGGCTCATTAATGATACGTTTTACATCTAGACCAGCGATTTTACCCGCATCTTTAGTTGCTTGACGCTGTGAGTCATTGAAGTAAGCAGGTACAGTTACAACTGCTTCAGTCACGCTCTCACCAAGATAATCTTCTGCTGTTTTTTTCATTTTTTTCAAGATTTCAGCAGAAACCTGTGGTGGCGCAAGCTTTTTACCGTTGATTTCTACCCATGCATCGCCGTTGTCTGCTTTAGCGATTTTGTAAGGAACCATGCCGATATCTTTTTGCACGACTTTGTCATCAAAACGACGACCGATCAAACGCTTAATCGCAAACAAAGTGTTACTTGGATTAGTTACTGCTTGACGCTTAGCTGACTGACCAACAAGCGTTTCGTCATCTTTATAAGCGACGATCGATGGTGTGGTACGAGTACCTTCAGCATTTTCGATGACTTTAACTTTGTCACCTTCCATTACTGCTACACACGAGTTAGTAGTACCTAGATCAATACCAATTACTTTACCCATAATCAATTGCTCCTAATTTGTTTTTAACTATAAATACTTATTTATCCAGACCGTAGTCGGTCACTTGTTGCTATATATCGGTTTACCCGTCGTATTTTTCAAGGTGATAATCACGCAAAAACTGTGTTTCATGTCATTTTTTGTGAAAAACCTTCATATTAGTAGGGTTTAGCCCTAAAAATATTACTGACCAACACGAACCATAGCTGGACGCAATAGACGACCGTTTAGGCTATAGCCTTTTTGTAAGACCGTACCCACTGTATCTGCCGCTGCTTCTGGGTCAATACCCACTGCTTCATGGAAGTCAGCGTTGAATTTTTCGCCTTGTGGATCGACCACTTCTACGCCGTTTTTGGTCAATACCGCAACCAATGCTTTGTGCGTTAATTGCACACCCTCAGCGACTGGATCATTGGCATCGGCATTTTCGATAGCGCGCTCTAAGTTGTCAACGATGTCTAACAATTCTTTAGCAAATTTCTGTAGTGCAAACTTTTTGCTTTTATCCGCTTCTTGCTCCATGCGTTTTTGCGCATTGTACGCTTCAGCATTAGCACGTGCAGTACCTTCTTTGGCTTGTTTTACTTCGCCTTCTAGCTCAGCAATACGCGCTTTGAAAGTATCAAGGTTGATTTCGTTTTCGATAGTCGTTTCTTCACCTGAATTATTCTGTGGATCAAACTCTTTCATGGTTTCTTCTAAGATACTGTCATTGTGATCAATATTCTCATGTGCCACATTTTGGTCAAGATTTTCGTGGTTCGGGTTTTGCTCGCTCATGATAGCTCCTTGGAATTTCAATAATGAAGATTAAGAGACGGCACAGTAGACCGAATAATTACTGGTCTTACTATGCCATTATTAAATGCTCGATGTTTCTGACTCATTGTTTTTTTAATACGCTTCAATAGCTGCTTGATAAAGGTGATGAGGACAAATTTCAAGCCTAGAGCAAAGGAATTTTTACCATTTATGACAAATATTAGTGAAGTCTGATTAGAGAGATGCATCTAACGTTTTTGTTCCATGTTAATAAATCTCAATATTTACTCACAAAAAGAACAAAAAGCCGCTATTTATTCCCATTGCTTTACGCTTATTAATCAAGCTATTACCAAACGATACCCTATTACTCTGCTAGCTATTTTATCATTGCTATAAATATTATCGCCCACACTCAAATGCACGCTAAAAATCATTTATGAGAGCTGTTATGTCTAATTCAAAAAATTTATCTATCAATACTTTGCTCAATAAAGCATTGATGACATTGCACTTAGCGTCCAAAGAACATCCAACGTCAAAAGAGTCATCGAACCAAGATGTAGAATCTGACTTATTAGGAAAACGTCAAAGCGTTAAAGAGAAAATACTCGCTTATAATCCTGTGGCAAACTACCAGCCGCATACTTTGCACTATGCAATGAAAAGTCTCGGCTACTTACCAGACCCTATTTTAGAAGGGGCGATTGGTTATCTTAAAGGCCCTAACTCAAAACAATATTTGCATGCAAACGCTCACCTGCGTCTCATCTTTGCAGTAAATAGCTACCTCAAAACACCGTTAGAACTAACTCCAATGCCGGAGTTGCGTGAGAGATTTACTGCTGATGCGGTAGCCATGCAATCACCTAGAGTATGGCAACAAGCCAATACGACTATGCTAAGCAATATAAAGCCCTTCACTAAAAAAAGTGATTCACCTGTTAGTTGGAAAGATGAAACGATTTCCAATGCGGATGATGGCGACATGACTGTCCGTTGCTATAAAGCAGGCGGCAAAAAATCTGGTTTTAGAAGAAAACGTATTCATAATCCTGATGAAACAGTCATGCTGTTTTTTCATGGTGGCGGGTTCTGTATTGGTGATGTCGATACACATCATGAGTTCTGTCATGCGGTCTGTGAGCAGACTGGCTGGTCTGTGGTTAGTGTCGATTATCGCTTAGCACCTGAATGTCCTGCTCCCGCAGCATTAAAAGACTGTATCACTGCGTATGCTTGGTTGGTTGAGCACTGTCACACATTGGGTGCATTACCCTCTCGTATTGTCTTAGCTGGTGATAGCGCAGGTGGTGGTTTATCAACTTTGATTGCGCAGCAGCTGACCGCACCAAGCAAAAGCGCATGGGCAGACCTAGGGTTAGATGGACAGAAAATGTTTAATCTATTAGAAAAACTACCCGAACCTCTAGCGCAGATGCCTTTGTATCCAGTCACTGATATTGAGACAGATTATCCTAGTTGGGAGCTATATGGTGAGGGTCTACTATTAGATCATGCTGATGTAGCAGTATTTGATGCTGCTTGCCTAGAGAATAGTCCGCTGCCTCGTTTACACATACTGAACTCACCTATGCTAGGTGATAATAGTAAAGTTTGCCCGACTTATATTGTAGCTTCTGAGCTCGATGTATTGCGTGACGAGGCATTTGCTTATGCAAAGCAGCTAAAAGGTTACGGCGTTGCTGTAGAGAGCTATACTGTGCTTGGTGCACCGCATGGCTTTATTCATTTTATGAGTGTTCACCAAGGTCTTGGACAAGAGACAAACAATATCATTCATGGTTTTAGCAGCTTTGTACGTGAGATCATCAGTACACAATCCCAGTTAGCTGCATAGACCGTTAGTTATTTAGTTAGCCAGCCAATTATTGATTTCTATAACTAATTAATTTGTATTGCCAGATAGCGTAATCAACCAAATCTCTGAGCGCGATCCCAATCGAAACGGAATGCCCCAAAAACCATAGCCAGAGGACACGACGAAGTGTCCTTTACCAATCTGCTCATAGCCATAACCTACTCGATTAATAGCATTTACGATGAAATTAGCGGGGAATACTTGACCGTTGTGAGTATGTCCCGAGACTTGTAAATCTATAGGTAATTGACTGTGATTATCTATATCACTCGGTCTATGGTCTAACAATATCACTGGCTGCGATGTATCTACTTGCGTCAGCAGATCGGTAGTTGCTACACGTTGACGTTTATGATTATCAAAACGTCCAACTAACCATACTGGTTGACCCTCATGCTCGATACAGAGCACATCATCGTTCAACAGTTGTATACCTGCATTTTGCAATGCTTCGCTAATAGGTCGCTCATGACCATATAAATCATGATTACCCAATGTCGCATAGACACCACGTGGCAGACTACTGCATAATTCTGCTAAGTTTTGCTCCATATGATATTCATTAAAGGCATCTGTATTATCATCCATAATATCCCCTGGCATCAGCAGCACATCTGCATCAGAGCGAATCATAAGTTGTTGCAATCTATCTATGGCTTTTACACCAAATAGTCGCCCTATATGCAAGTCACTAGCGACTGCAATACGCAGTGGCTTGGCTAAAGGCTTATCTATATGAATAGACAGCTCGCGTATGACAGGCGCATAGGCACTATATAATGAATAAATAAATAGTCCGATAAATAGGAATAGCGCTAGTACTCTTAGCCCTATAGCCATTTCATTCGATTGGTGCAACGTACTGCCTGATAAAGAAATTACTAGCAGATACCCTCCGTAGAGTAGACTCACTGCCAACGCCGTCAATATCATAAAATGCATGACTAGCATCCACCCACTAATCCAACGATAACTGTTAGCGAATGCCCTTTTTACGCTCAATGCTAATAGGCCATTAGTAATAATAAATACACTCGCCCATATCATTGTCTGTAATGTTGGCGTTATCCAAGGCTGGAGCCACCACTGTATACTTAATACTGTACCCAGACTAAATAGCTGTAATAGCAAAAAGATGGTGAGGAAAAATGCGTAACGCATGGACTGCCCTTAGACATAAATACGGTTCAATAATTGATTATCAGAAGATGGTTTGTAATGTTTCACATGAAACAACACCCATATAACTATTTTTGGTTTTCTAATGCTTGCTGCAGTGTCGAGTGTTTAAATGAATAACCTGCATCCAATAGCGCTTGTGGCAGCACCTTTTGACCATCAATAAGTAACGTGGACATTTCGCCAAACATCAGCTTAAGCAAAAACTCTGGTAAAGTGAAAAATGTTGGGCGATGTAGCCACGAACCAAGTGCTTTGGTAAAAGTATGATTGGTCACAGGATTCGGAGCAGTAAGGTTATACACGACTGTATGTGTATCATTTGCGATACTGTTTGCAGACTTGATAGTGCTGTCACTAATAGGTGTATTATCTTGGGCTAAGCTTTCGATGTGATTAACGTCTGATTCCTTAGTAAGTTTAAGCTGCTGCTCAATAATAAAGATGACCGCATTGACCCAATCTTCGCGGCTGATCCAGCTCATGATTTGTTGTCCATCACCCAACTGACCACCGACACCAAATTTGAATGGTAGCAACAATTTTGCCACCATTCCGCCCTCAGGATGAATGACTACACCTGTTCTGACAATAGCTACAGGAACATCATGATTGGTTGCTTTAAGCGCTAATTGCTCCCATTCATCACATAATGTATTGGCAAAGTCTGTCTCATAATCGCTATTTTCAGTCAATGGCTTGTCGCCTTGCGTACCATACCAACCGATTGCTGATCCGCTTACCAGTAACTTGGGTTTTGTGCTAGCACGTGCGATAAAATCCAATATCGACTGAGTAGGTTTGATACGGCTCGCCATCAACTCTTCTTTTCGCTCATCGCTCCAACGAGAATCAGCAATCCCAGCGCCTGCTAAATTCAGTATGACATCAAAGCTCATATCAGACGTTGCAAGCTCATCATAAGTCATCATATTGATATCATCGGGATGTGATTGACTGCTATTACGAGTTAGCCAAGTAATCGCCACGTCTTTATTTTGCGCGCAAGACCGTGCTAGTAGCTCTCGACTAAACGCACTTCCCAAAAACCCTGAACCACCGCTGATCAAAACCTTCATACCCTACTCCCTATATGCCTCAAATATCACCACTATGACTTATCGTTGAGTTACTTATTGTTGAAGTACTTATCGTTCAATAAAAACTAGACTGTTATAACCATCGTCTGCTTTTTTGTGGTTTTTATCAAAACGACTTTTACATGCTTTTGGTAAAGGAGGGTAGAAAAATAGGCAAGCTAGCAAATAATTAATCTATAAACGCTCACGTAAATAAAGCACAGCGACACCTATCACTTTGCATTGCAAGCAATCGCATCTGGGAAGTTCAAGAGTTTTAATAGACAACGCTATCGAACGACGAAACCTGTCGTTGCGTCACGAATTTGGCTAGGTAAGGTATAACCCAATGTATCGCCCTGCAAGTAACCAATTTGCTCATCAAAATAAGCATAGGCGGCCTCAAAAGTGCTAGCAGGTATTTGACCTGACGGGTTGCAGCTTGTAGAAACCAATAGACCAAATGGGTTCTCTTCACTGACCATCTGTTGGCAAAGCTGGCGAACTGTAGGATGCGAGATAACTCGAACAGCAATAGTCTGATGCTGGCCGGTAATCCAAGTGGGCACAGTACTCGCAAGCGACTGAGGAATCGGTAATAACCAAGTATGTGCTTGGCGATTTTGCTGTTCATCTATACTATCGTCTGTCTGCCAACTATCAATAACCTTTTGACGCTGAACATCATCTAAAGAGGCTAGCAAAGGTGCTAAGCGAGACACACTATCAGTAACAACTATCATGCCTTTGGCTTGTGGACGTTGTTTGATATCCAAAATACGCTGAACAGCTGCTTGGTCATAAGGGTCGCAACCAATACCCCAAACGCTTTCTGTAGGATACGCGAGCAGTTGCCCTTCTTTTAGCCACTTAGCAGCTTGGATAGCGGAATCAGTAATAAGAGGTGTAGGTTGGCTCATGACTTAAATGGTTCGTAGAAGTAAATTCTAATAATACCACAAGAGGGATATTGTCTAGGAGAGACTATAACTAAGGGCTATCTATGGCAGTGTCTAATAAGGAATATTTACGATACTTTAAACGCGTAAATATCGTCCACCTTGTTCGCTGATGAGACCCATTAACTCAAGCTCCATTAGCTGACCAATCAACTGCGGCGGTGCAAGCTTGGTTGCACTAATAAGCGCATCTAAATCTTGCCCATGCCAGTCAAGCTGCTCATAAATTGCAGCTAAATTCTCAGGCACAACGACTGTGCTGCGCGCAGGCTTTATCTCAGAGGATGGTTGCTGGCTAGTAGATTTGATTGATTTTTTCTCTATCTCAAACGCATCGGAAGTCTGAGTGATATTAGAGTGATTGCTATTAGAGTGATTACTATTGAAAGTAGTAGCGTTCGCTGTTCTATAAGCGCCTTTATCATAGTCAAGCTGACCGTTGACGTCTTCTAGTACTTGCTGAGGATGATAAACCAAGGTCGCACCTTCACGTATTAAATGATGGCAACCTTCTGCATTGCTATTGTCAATATGACTGGGAATGGCAAAGACCTGTTTACCTTGTTCAGACGTGAGACGTGCTGTGATAAGCGAGCCGCTTTTGATTGTCGCTTCCGTTACGATGGTCGCGAGACTCAGCCCAGCTACCAAACGATTGCGACGCGGAAAAGTATGTTTATGCGGCTGAGTGTGTGGTAGTAGCTCACTAATAATGCAGCCACCTTGCTCAACAATTTGAATAAATAACTGATCTCGATGATTGGGATAGTTCACATCGATCCCCGTACCCATTACACCAACCGTCCGTCCATGATAGTCAGGGTCTGCCTGTGCTAATGCACCTAAATGTGCGCGTTTATCTACACCCATAGCTAGACCGCTAGTAACGATATACCCTGCTTGCGCTAAATACTGCGCCATATCAAACGTGATTTTTTGCGCATGCGCGGTGGGTTTTCGGCTACCTACTATAGCGATTTGTGCTTGATGTAGGCGCGCGCTATTCCCACGATAAAACAATAAAGGCGGTGGGTCGTAGATTTGTGAAAGTTGGGCAGGATAATCGGCGTCATCAGCGAATAGCAAGCCATAGCGCCCATCTATCAATGCTAGCTGAATCTTATCGATATTGGCGAGTGTTTGCTCTGGCTGTTCATGACGTTTGAGATGGGTATGGTGAATACCGAGCTGCTTCCATGCCTCTACTTTGGCTTGCCAAGCAAGCTGCGGATAACCGAAAGAAGTGATCAGTTTGTGATAAGCAGATAACGACGCATTCACCTCGTACCACAGCGCTAAGATAGCGCGCTGATCGTCGGATAAAGAAGAGGTGACTGCCGTCATTGTCATCTGTCTCGTATAGGCAAGCTTAGATTAGTATTTATTTCAATATATTGCTTAATACAGCCTTATAGCTATTTATAAATAAGGAGGTGGTAATAACTGATCGCCAATATTAAGTGGTAGCTCAGAGTCTAGTACATAAGCATAACTGATGTGGTCAAAGGTATTAAAAACCATTACCATACCGCTAGGCTCGTTTGGTAGACGGACTGGTGTGTCATTATCTTTAGTATCACGTACCAAAGGCCCTTTTTGATAAACCGTCAGCACATCACCAGGCTTAGCACCTTGTAAGCTACCCAAATTGATGGCGACCACACTCCCCTTCGCAGCCGAGCTGATAGAGTCCATCACACGTACGATCATACCGCCGCGACTAACACTTGCAGGCGTTGGATAAAAGACAGGAGGAATAGCGTTATCTAACTCTACGAATACGCGATCCCCTTCACGTACTTCTTTGCCATAACTATCAATAAGCTGTAAGCTAGTCACACCATTACTTTCTGTAGAAGTAACAAGACCAGTCGCTACCTGAGTAACTTCTAAACCCATCACTTCTTGCGTTTTGGGGTCTACATATAGCTCACCCTCACGGTAGACTCCGTAACGCTGACCCACGATAAGCGGTACGCCTTTAGCATAGACTTTATCACCGCTCGCAGTAATCAAGTTACGGTTTTTAGAAGCCAAAATATAAGGCGTGGTATTAAAGTCTTGAGGATTAACGATAAGTGTTTTATCAAGCCAATGCTGAATAGCAGATAATGGAATAGGAGGAACACTGTTAGCCGTCGAGGTAAGAGCCACAGTACTTGTACTTACATTCCCAGTAAGCTGCTTTTCAACGCCAGCACAACCTTCACCTGTATCAACACCAATTAGCGTTTTACCTTGAATCACACAAAGGATGAGAACATCATTAGGGTAAATAAGGTTTGGATTTTTAATTTGTTTATTAGTGGCCCAAATTTCTTTCCAACGCCAAGGGCTATCTAGATAACGACCTGAGATATCCCATAATGTATCGCCTTTTTTCACGATATAACGATTGGGGGCATCTGCCTTGATAGTAGGTGGTGGATTGTTTGCGTGGGCTGTGGTCATCAACATGGCACTACTAAACGTCGTAATTAACAGTGCTTTTGCTATCTTTTTTAAGCTCATCTTCATCGTTATATCCACAATATGTACCACTGTGCTTATCATAAAGAACCGTACTTAACTTATCACTGTAAAAACACTTTAAATTAATAAAAATTTAACTATATCAGTAACTTATTAATAAAATTCTTATGAAAATTACAGGGTAACTGTTCAGTGTAATTGGCTAGAATAATTCCTAAAAAAGCGCCTAGCACGATGATGACTTGCTGACGCCGTTTCTAATATTACAATTATATCTACCATAACACAATCATAAACACTTTATTACAATGGTGTAACTTTTACACGGATACTTTTCCTTGTTGATAAGAAGCCTAAAGACCGTAGTTACTTAAGCAGAATTCGGTGCGACATGTTGGCGAATTTGTTCAGCAACCAGTTCAGCCTTGTTTTCCAGTACCACTACGTGCTGTGATAAATCTTCTAACCCTTCAGTATGTGCTGGGCGAGCGATATCTATCTGACCAATAGCCTCAACAATAGTGTCCGCAAACTTAACGGGTAATGCTGTCTCTGCACAAACGATGATTTCGCCATCTAGCTGTAGCTCTTTGGCGACTTTAATTCCGTCTGCGGTATGTGGGTCAACCAATTCACCATGCTGCTCATAAAGCGCTTTGATAGTCTGCAAGCGGTCGCTATGAGTAGATTTACCAGCAGCAAAGCCATAGCGATTATTAACTGCTTCCATTAGCTCAGATAAATCGAAACCTTGACCAGATTTCACCCCTTCAAATAACTCATGAACGCGTACGCTGTCTTTTTCTAATAGCAAATAAACAAAACGCTCAAAGTTAGATGCTTTTGAAATATCCATCGACGGACTAGAGGTTACGTAGGTTTTTTCAGTCGGACGTGGTTGATAAGCACCTTGGTTAAAGAAATCATTCAACACGTCATTTTCATTAGTTGCAACAATCAGACGGTCAATTGGCAGTCCCATTTCGCGAGCGATGTGACCGGCACAAATATTACCGAAGTTACCTGATGGTACGCTAAAGCTGACTTTTTCATCGTTGCTCGTCGTGACCGCAAAGTAAGCTTTAAAGTAATAAACAATCTGCGCTAGGATACGACCCCAGTTAATAGAGTTTACCGTGCCTAGGTTATAAGCGGCCTTAAACTCAGCATCTTGCTGTAGCGCTTTAACGATGTCTTGGCAATCATCAAACATACCATCGATCGCAATGTTATGAATATTAGTATCCGTCAAGCTATACATCTGCGCACGCTGGAATTCACTCATTTTGCCATGCGGTGACAGCATAAAGACTTCGATATTTTCTTTGCCACGCAATGCATACTCTGCTGCACTACCCGTGTCACCACTGGTCGCACCAATGATCGTAATACGCGCGTCTTTTTTCTTAAGCACATATTCAAAGGCATTGCCCAAAAACTGCATGGCAACATCTTTAAATGCCAATGTCGGACCGTTTGATAATCCTAGAATATATAAGTTATCTTCAAGTTTGCGGACAGGAACAATCTCTTCAGAGCCAAACACCTCGGCGGTATAAGTACGCTCAATAATATCTTGCAAATCAGCCATAGGAATATCAGTGGCAAAACGCTGTATAATCGCCATCGCAAGCTGCGGATAGCTGAGCGTACGCCACTCATCAAGGGTTGTACTATCGATATTCGGATAATGCTCAGGCAACATCAAACCACCATCTGGGGCAAGACCCATCAAAAGCACATCACTAAAATCCATCGGCGCTGTCTGACCACGGGTACTGATATATTTCATTAGATTGTCCTGTCTACAATAATGTTGTTCAATAGTTAAAAATGGTTTATTCAGCGGTTTTTTGTAGCAATGCATAATAAAAACCATCGCCACTCGCGCTATCAATCGGTAAGCACTGACGACCGATTGCTTGTTCGATACCCCAGTTGCAATCTTCAGTAAACTCGATCACTACTGCATCATTATGATGAGTGATAAAGTCCTGCATTTGCTCGACGTTTTCTTGCTTTAAGATGGAACATGTCACGTACAGCAAATAACCACCAGCTTTGAGTTGTGGCCATAAGTTATGCAAGATATCTGCTTGCAACAGTGCCGTTTGCTCGATGTCTTCTTCAGTACGTAAGATACTGATATCTGGATGACGACGTATCACGCCAGTCGCAGTACAAGGAGAATCTAATAATATCGCATCAAATACCGGCTCATTTGTCGCCGCTTTTTTATTTTTGCCATGCTGCCATCTGGTCGCATCTGCACAGACAATGTTCAATCCAATGCTGTTATCTGCTTGCTGCAAATCATGCTGACTCAGATTTAGGCGCTGTAAATTCTCACGAATACGCTCGATACGTGGTGCTTCGTTATCGATAGCCGTTACCTTGATATCAGTAATCGCAGGTGACGTTTCAGATGATATCTCATTATTGTCTTGTTTCACGTGAAACAACGATGATTCATCATTAGCGCTTATAAGCTCTAACCAGTGAGCCAATTTACCACCAGGTGCTGCACAAGCATCTAGAATATGTATCTCATTATTCGTATTTTCCGTATCAGATTTTTCAGCGCTAAGTTTAGCCATCAATGCTTGATTAATAATTGGTGCAGCGAGCTGAGCATGCATGTCTTGTACGCTAGCCGTTCCTAAGGCGAAATCAGGCAAAGCGTTAACGGCAGTGCTTTGATGTAGTCTAAGACCTTTGGTTGATAGCGTGGTAGAAGTGGCAGACTCTGATGAGTTTGCTACATTAAAACCAGTCGTTAGCTCGACGATATCTGCATCAATTTCTGCGCCATCCAATGCATGCTGATAATCCTCTACCGAAGTAACCGCCGAATTCACTCGTAAAAACATCGGTGCTGGTTGGCGTAAGCCTTGTGTCAGCTCATCATACTGCTCGCTCCAATCTTGCTTAAGCTGGTAAGCAAGCCAATTTGGTAGACTATGTTTTTTATCGCATTTCTTACGGAATTTGCTTGGATTCTTAGCGACTTTACGCAAAATAGCATTTACTAAACCAGTCGAGTGAGCGAATTCAATCTCTTTGGCTGCTTCAACGGTTTCATGAATCGCAGCATGGTCAGCCACTTCTAAATATAGCAACTGTACTAAGCCGACTTGAATAGTGGTACGCACTTCAACTTCGTCGATAGGGTTGTCTGCTAAGCTGTCGAGCAAACGTGCCAGTGCGTACCACTGGCGCAATGTCGTGAGCAGTAAGGCATGGGCGAAACCTTTATCGCCATCGTGCAAACTATTCAATAATGGATCAAGGACGCTTGAGAGCGACTGACCATTTTGAATAGCCAGTAAGGTGCGAATCACACGCACGCGTACGCTGCCATTCATAATAAGATTGCTTGATGGTTTGAGCTTATTGTTTCTAGGCGCAGTACTGTTTTGTCTCATTAAATTTCATTTCCTTGACGTATGATCGATAGCGTCTTGTGCAAGTAGGTTAAATATAAGTAACGTTATTTTGTTTCTGACGTAAATTGATCGCCGTCATTTAATTGGTTGCCATGGCAAATTTGTTCAGCTGTCATTGGCTTACCACCTGCAAACTGCAAGTGAGTAATAGCTAAAGTGGTGGCTGATGATTCAGCGTCACTCTCTTTGCCACAAGCGACTAAGATCGCTTTTCGTCCGACACTGATAACCGTTCCAGCAGGTTCATTGGTTTGCTGCGATGTATTTACAGGTAAGCTAGCCAACACTTTGACGCGCTGCCCTGCTAGGAAAGTATAAGCACCTGGCCATGGTGTCAGCCCACGAATTTGGCGTTCAATAGTGGCAGCAGGCTGCGACCAATCAACTTCGCCTTCGGTTTTGACCAGTTTTTCAGCGTAGTTGGCTTGACTATCATTTTGAGCAATAGCTTGAGCTTGATAAGCAGCTAAATCTTTTAGCACCGTACTAATGGCTGTCGCACCAAGTGCAGCCATCTTATCATGTAGGCTAGCAGCGGTATCATCAGAGGCAATACTTTCGCTAACTTTATAAAGCATGTCACCTGTATCAAGACCTTTGTCCATCTGCATAATGGTAATTCCTGTCTCATCGTCTCCGGCCAAGAGTGCTCGATGGATAGGTGCAGCACCGCGCCAGCGTGGTAACAGTGAAGCGTGAATATTCAAGCAACCATGAGTAGGCGTCTCTAATACACCGATAGGTAGGATCAACCCGTAAGCGGCGACAATCATCACATCTGGTTGGTAGGTGCGCAGAGTTTGCCTAGCAGCCAGCCCTTCTGCACTAGACTTTTTAAAAGTGACTGGCTGCTCTACAGCGATATCATGTGCCAATGCAACTTCTTTTGCCGCGGAGGCTGACAGTTTTTGACCACGACCTGCTTTACGATCAGGCTGCGTGTAAACAGCGACTATCTCTATATTCAGCGCTTCTTGCTGCTTAATTAATGACTCAAGGCTAATAGCAGCAAATTCAGGCGTACCCGCAAATACTACCCTTAATCGGTTAGTAGTTGGGTTATCATGGTCAGTAAGCGAGTTGGATGTATCAAAGGTAGGAGCAGTTGTAGTCATAATCATGCATTATATAAGGTTTATTTGTTCATTATAGGTGAGTTTACGGCGCAGTGCCATGATTGTAATGACCTCACTTCATGATAACCAATGACATTATTTGCCTTTATAATATCAAGAACATCGAACGTTCTGCTTATAGTTTTTACAAAACAATTTGGTGTTAATAGCCACTCTTTATAAACAGTAAGCCGTTATTCTGCTATAAATAGAAGGTAACACTAGAAATGTTAGACAATTCAACTGTCGTATAATTCACCTACTATATGTAGAAACTTCGTTTTTATTTCACTATATTTTTTCGTGTCGAGATAGGGCCACGCTTTCATGCAACAGTTTCAGTCCTTACAGCGCTTATTGATTTTCTATACCTTGTCTCTCACGGTTATGTTACTGCTGTACTATGTCACACTGTTTGATGGGATGAAAAAACATAGTGAGCAACATAGCATAGACACTTTTTATGCCCTACAGCACAGTATTATTGAGCATGCAGCGCCTGTAGATAGTGAAATAAAAAAAATCTTAGAACAGCCTACTTTTGATCAACTGAGTTATCAGCTGATTTTAATGATGCCTTCTGGGCAGACCTATATTCATCATAATACTCGTCCTAATGAATCTGCTTTTTCTACCGTTGCTTTCCCTACCATCGGTACATCAGCTTCTAGCAGCGACCATAGCTCTTATACCGTCAATAGTAATGAACTAACAGGAATCATTAATCTAAAAAGCGGACATCAGATTTATATCGTATTACGCCACGAACCTTTTGTTATCGATTGGATATCTTACCGTTACTGGCTTCCTTTGATGGTCGCCATCGTACTATTTTTCATGGCATTGCTCTATATGCTCAATCGTCGAACCAACTGGGAGCAATTACTGGTTTATACGGATAATTTGAGTAGCCGCGCAAAAGAGTCTTATACGCCGCCGCCGTTTCTACAAAAGAAATCTACTACCGAGTTCATGCTGTTAGGTCATGCGCTAAGTCGCGTCAGCTACCAACTACATAATGACTATCGGCGTATAAAAACATTGACTCATCGGTTAGAACGTCTGGTTGATCAGGCACCCTTACCGATGTTGATGAGTATACGACATGGTCAAATTAGTTTCTATAATCAGCGTTTTGAGCAAGTATTTACCCCTCCCACACAGAGTGAACAGAGCTATGAGCTGACTGATTTCGTTGAAGGGAAAGACGAGGCCACTCAAATACTCTTAAAAACAATCTCAAGTTTACGCGTTGCTCGCACACTCATGGTTTATGGCTTGGAGAATAAACAAGCCTACCAACTACACGTAACACCATGGTTCGGTGAACATGGGCAAGTTCACGGTTTTACTGTGATTTTTAATAATGTCGATGAGATTTTCCATCAATCTGAACAATTACAGCTGCACAACCAACAACTGCAATTACAAATTGATGAATCAAACGAAGCCCAAGCATTTATAGGTCGTAAGTTAAGGTTACCACTAGAGAAGATAATTGATTCGTTGGAACCCATCGACCCTTCAACATTGACGGCTCAAGGCAAAAAAACTCTAAATACATTGATTGCAACCAGTCAAAGCATGTTGACTGTGCTCAATGAGACGCTAACAACAGAGGAAGTTGAAGTCCGAAAAACACGTCTAAGTATCGAAACGGTTGATATTTATAAGGTAAGCAAAGAGGTTAGCAATTTAGTCACACAAGAAATAAGACAACAAGGGTTAGAATTGATCTATTTCTTTGCGCCGGACTGTCCTCGTTACATCGAAACCGATTACATTCGACTGCACCATATCCTATTAAACTTATTGAAAAACGCTATTAGTTTTACAACATCAGGCTATGTCGCGCTCACTGTTGATCGTGTATCTGAAGATAAAGTAACGCGAATAAGTAATCAGCATTTAACTCCTAACAATGACACGACAATGCCTGCGCAGACATCTTATTGGATTCGGTTTAGCGTAAAAGACACTGGAGTAACTATTACTCCTGAGAGACAAAATCAATTAGTCAATATCTTGAATCAAAACAGTGAGCAAACCAATCATAACTTAGTTGAAGACAGTAATATTGGATTGAGTAATGCCAATAGCTTTGCTCAGTTACTCGGCGGTTTCATCGAACTAAGTAATGCGGTGGATAAAGAAACGATATTTAGCCTCTACCTTCCTTATCCTCATGCCACTTATCAATCGGTATATCATCGTTGTTCGCAGCTGCCCCATATTCACCTTATCGCTATCATCAATCAGCCTCTAGTTGCTGAACATTTACAACGTTTGTGCGAGTACTTAACGATATCCGTGACTATCTACAGCACTTTAGATAGAGCGACTGTACAGCAGCTAAAAAATAAATTAAAACAAGATGAGCAAACCGTCATTCCTGTCTTGTTATTAGATTATGAATACAGCGAATCCATCACCTTATCAGCTCATGCGAGCAACAAGTATAGTGAGCAACAAGAGGTGTTAAACGACCTAGTCGCTACGCCTTCACTACCGAAGATATTACTTAGCATGAAACTTGAAAGGCATATACCTTCTACTTTACTAGGCCAATATGATGGATTTTTGACCAAACCCTTGGACGCAAGTTTATTACTTTCTGAACTGCTACGTTTGACCTTGTTTGCAAGGAAAACGCTAAACATACTGGTCAAACATCAATATGAAAGCAGTCTATCTTTTGTAGAAGATATACCTAAGAAAGAAATCTTGTCTCCACTGATTTTGGTCGTAGAAGACAGTCCTACTAACCAAAAGATAGCCTGTAAGATGTTAAGTAAACTTGGTTATCGTAGTATTGTCGCAGAAGATGGACAGCAAGCTCTCGAGAAACTCGAAAGCCAACGTGAAGAGATTTCTTTGATTTTGATGGACTGCCGAATGCCCGTTATGGATGGCTTGCAAGCCACACAAGTGATTCGTTCACGAGGTGATAAAATACCGATTGTGGCGCTAACTGCAAATAATACAGAAGAAGATCGCGAGGCTTGTATGCAAATTGGTATGGACGAGTTTTTATCCAAACCCATTAGTAAGAAAGACTTAGAATCTGTTTTGCAGAGTTTTATACAGTAAATCTCTAGTGCAAATAAAAAATACCCTATCGATATCACTTAATCAAAATAATATCGATAGGGTCAAAAACTTGGTGCGAGGATAATATTTCGGTAAGCTTAGTTGTTATTTCATAAACCCATTATCGGCCAAAAATGCTTCTGTGATTTGGCTTTGCGGGCTTGACGCGTTCATACCGCCAGATTGAGATTTATTTAGTAGACGCTCTAGATAACGGGCAACGATATCTACTTCAATATTCACTTTGTTGCCTACTAACCAATGCTTAGCGATATTCGTCACTTGAGCAGTATGCGGAATGATATTTAGAGAGACAATATTGTCACGCACTAAATTGGTCGTCAGACTAATACCATCTACGGTAATAGAGCCTTTGGTCGCTGTATAGTGCGCTAGCTCTTGCGGTATCTCAATCTCAATATAGATAGAACGAGCATCTTGTTGTAATTTGCTAACGACCCCTACTCCATCTACATGACCGGCGACGATATGACCACCAAAACGAGTCGTTGGTAGCATGGCCTTTTCTAGATTGACCGTATGACCTGCTTTTAAACCTTCTAATGCTGTTCTAGCAATAGTTTCACGTGAGACATCAACAGAATAGTAGTTACTTCCGAGCTCCACCACAGTTAAACAAATACCATTTGATGCAATAGAATCGCCTAGCTTCACATCACTGAAATCTAAGTCATCAGACTCTACTGTTAAACGTATGTCACCGCCTGTCGCCTGCATAGATTTAACTTTTCCAATGCTTTCTATAATTCCAGTAAACATATTACCCTCGTCTCATTACTGTATTGCCTTCATAGGCGAATATTTTAGTTTATCAAATCATCTATCAATTCTTTATCACAACTTGTTCAAATAACTGACAGTGAAACATCGTTGGACTTGACCTTTAATAGGATATATTGTGGATAAGTATGGATAAATCAATAGAGGTATAGCTAGAAGCCGCTATAAATACATAGTTATCCACAATAAATGTAAATTTTTCATGGTACGCATTCATCTAGAAAATAAAATCTAAGTTGTTGATTTAAAATAATATTTATTAGAATACTTAAGATAAACATATCTTATCTGTTTCATGTGAAACAAAGTTATACACAGTTCCATGTGAAACACGTAAACCAATAACTAATTCATCCACATTTTGGGCTTATTATCAGAACTCATGGACAACATACTTATTTGAAAAATATTTATAAAGGTAATAAGGTTAATTTGAGATCTGGACCAAGCTGCTGATGACTTTCTATATCAAACCGTAACTGCTGAGCAAGGGACATAGGATTGAAATCAACCATTGGACGAGCGTCATCACCAAGCAAGCAAGGTGCTTGATAAACGATTAACTCATCTACTAACTGTTGACTCAAAAAGCTACCTGCAACGCTAGCACCCGCTTCCACCAACACATCATAGCACTGGTGCTCACTGACTAACTTAGCCAACAACGCTGGCAAATCATCTTCATTCCAATAAATAGTATCTGGATGCTGACACAGCTGATACTCAGACTGTAGGCTGTGCTTTAAACGCTGACGCCTATCAAGTATGACTATTTTAGGGTTAGGTATTTTCTCAGTTGGCACGTCCAATTGTTCTGAGCGTACATTGAGCTGCGGGTTATCAGTTATTACGGTTTCACTACCTGTGATAATCGCACCACTTTGTGCTCGTAGTTTTTGTACATCTTCGCGGGCAGCTGTCGAGGTAATCCACTTTGATTCACCAGATGCCATCGCTGTACGGCCATCTAAACTGGTTGCTATTTTCAATCGTACATATGGCATTTCAGTGCGCATGGCTTTTAGAAACCCACGGTTTAGTGCCTCTGCCTGCTCTGTCAGGACACCGACTGTTACCTCAATGCCAGCTTGCTCTAATAGTTTCACACCGCGACCTGCGACCTGCGGATTAGGATCTAGACCTGCAATCACAACGCGCTTCACCTTCGCGGCAACCAACGCCAATGCACATGGCGGTGTACGTCCCGTATGACTACATGGCTCTAATGTAACGTAAGCAGTTGCCCCTGCTGCCTGTGTAACAGCCTCTTTCAGCGCAAACACTTCTGCATGTGGCTCACCAGCTTTAGGGTGAAACCCTTGACCAACAATCTGCTCTGCCTGAACAATAACGCAGCCTACTGCAGGATTCGGTCTAGTAGTATACAAACCGCGCTTCGCTTGTTCAATAGCAAGCATCATAAAGTAGCGGTCTTGTGCATCTTGAGCATGGCTTTGAATAGACATAAGGCTAGGCTTAATAAATGATTGAAGGTTCTATATAAGAAAATAAGCTTTGAAAACTGATTGATAACTAGGAATCACTTATCAATTAGGGCTTACTTAAAAGCTTACTTCGCTTACTTTTCATTTGGACGAATATTGGCAATTTCTTGATGAAATGCATCGATATCTTGAAAGTCGCGATACACGCTAGCAAAGCGTACATAGGCGACATCATCCAAAGTTTTGAGTTCACTCATGATGATTTCACCCAAGACTTTACTACTGATTTCTCGCTCACCCATCTGCCTAACACGCTTTTCAATACGACTAATCATCGCCTCTTGTTCATCGATAGTGATAGGACGCTTTTGTAAGGGTAGTAAAATAGAACGGCGCAGCTTTTCATTATCGTAAGGTTCAATCTTGTTGCTTGATTTGATAATCCTTGGCATGACAACTTCTACCATCTCAAAAGTCGTGAAACGTTCTTGGCAGCTGTTACACGAACGGCGTCGACGCACTTGTGCCCCTTCCGCAGCAAGACGTGAGTCAATAACCTTGGTCTCTGACGCATTACAGTACGGACAGTGCATAGCATTTCCTTATTTTACGATTGAGAATAAGAGCAGTGTTTTTACAATGGTTCAGGTTATTGGATAATAACAGAAACCACTTACCAGTTATTTACCAATACAAAAGCTGCCGAATATCTTACCCAATAAGTCATCAGCACTAAACTCACCTGTAATTTCACCCAAGCTCTGCTGTCCCTGACGTAAGCTATCAGCAACCAACTCACCTGCTTCGAATACGGTTAATTGTTCATGGGCTTCTGCCAAGAAATTAGCTGTCCGTCTAAGCGCGTCTAAATGTCTGGTACGAGCGATTAAGCTATTTTCTGGTGGATGAAAGCCTACTTTCTCACATAGTGCTTCAACCAAATTATCAATACCAACCCCTGTTTCACATGAAACATTAACTTGCTGATAACCTCTATTCTTGATTTCAGCTTGAGTCTTAGCAGCACTTTCTTCTCTATTATTATCGCTCAATAAATCACTCTTATTAGCGATAATTAGTAAACGTTTAGCTTCTGGCAGTTCACCAAATAACTGTTCAGCAAGCTGTAACGGTGTGCTCTCTTCTTCAACATCGCGAGTCACATCATAGACCATCAATAGCATATCAGCCTGCGTGATGGCAGTACGGGCACGCTCAATTCCGATACGCTCTACAGTATCTTCTGTCTCACGTAGGCCTGCTGTGTCAGTCAGATGTAGCGTCAAACCATTTAACACAACTGTCTCTTGCAGCGTATCACGTGTAGTACCAGCGACATCAGTCACGATAGCACGTTCTTGTCCTGCAAGACGGTTGAGCAAGCTAGATTTACCTGCGTTTGGCCTACCTGCTAGCACGACATGGATACCATCGCGCAAAAGCTGACCTTGCTTTGCCGTTGCTAAAACTTGTTGTATCTTATTTTGCGTTTGCTCAAGCTTGCTTTGTATGACGCCATCAGACAAAAAGTCCACATCCTCTTCATCAGGAAAATCAATCGCTGCTTCAACATGTAAACGAAGATGAATGAGTTGTTCTAATAACTGGTTAATCTTCTGTGAAAACTCACCGCTTAGTGAGCGAATTGCACTACTGGCCGCGGCAGCACTGGTCGCATCAATCGCATCGGCAATTGCTTCTGCCTGCACCAAGTCCAACTTATCGTTATCAAAAGCACGGTAAGAGAACTCTCCTGCACTTGCTTGCTTGGCACCTAGCTCAAATACGCGCGCGAGCAATTGGTTTTGTAAAATAACACCACCATGCCCTTGCAGCTCAATAACGTCCTCACCTGTGAATGAATGCGGACCTTTGAAAAATAAGACCAATCCCTCATCAATGACAGTGCCATCAGCCTGATAAAAACGACAAAAGCTGGCCATCCGCGGGGTAAAAGCAGACTTACCTGTTAGAGCGCATGCCATGTCGTAAGCACGACTACCTGATAGACGTATGACACCCACACCTCCTCGCCCAAGCGGCGTTGCAATCGCAGCAATTGTGGCCAATCCAGATGTATTAGATTTTTCAGAAGAATTAGGTACGGCTAATGCTGTCTCTAAGGAATCCACAATGACTCTCAATGTTTAAAAGCTCCATTATAGACGTCTGAACTCATACTGACAAAGCAAACTTTGAAAGGTAGCCGCATCAGACATATTTTCGTTTCAATGTTTATAAGCTGTGGATGATGTTGATAAGCTGTGGATAACATTTATCACTTGTCCACCACCTATAAAAAAACCACCGCTTGCGCGATGGTTTTTTTGTATTTCTAACTAAAAGCTAGTTAATCGACCACTTTTACCGTACGACGCTTCTGCTCTTCATCAACTTTTTTATTGACGATATATTGCTGAGTCATACTAAACAAGTTGTTAACTGTCCAATATAAAACCAAACCTGCTGGGAAGAATAGCATGAATGCAGTAAAGATAATCGGCAAGAACTTCATGACTTTTGCTTGCATCGGATCTGCTGGCTGCGGGTTCAACTGCTGCTGTACAAACATTGATGCACCCATTAACAACGGCAAGATAAACCATGGATCCATCGCTGACAGATCTTGAATCCACAAAATCCATGGTGCGTGACGCAGCTCAACACTCTCTACCAATACCCAATATAAAGCCAAGAAAATAGGCATCTGCATCAAGATAGGTAGACAACCTGCCATCGGATTGACTTTTTCTTCTTTGTATATCGCCATCATTTCTTGCGACATTTTCATACGATCATCGCCATGCTCTTCTTTGAGCACTTTGAGTCTCGGCGCAATGGCACGCATTTTAGCCATCGAGTAATAGCTCTTATTAGAGAACCACATTAAGGCAATTTTTACTAAGATAGTCAGTAAAATAATTGACCAACCCCAGTTACCAACAACCTTATGCACACCTTCCAAGATAGCAAACAAGACCTTTGATATTGGCCACAGCAGACCATAATCAACTGTTTTGTTAAGGCCTACCGCAACGTCTTTTAGCTCAGACTGAACTTTTGGACCTGCATACAGTGTTGCATTTAAAGTAACTTGCTTGTTTGGTGCTACGTTCACTGGTTGGCTATTGAAGCCGATAAAGTAATCACTACCTGTTTCACGTGTGAAGAATTTGCCAGTGAAGTTTTCAGGCGTCCAAGCAGATACAAAGTAATGCTGTACGATACCAACCCAGCCTTTATCGCTAGTTGTCGTCAATTCACCATCACTAAAGTCACCAAATTTCAGCTTATTATAAGGATCATCTGGTGTACCCCAAGCACCGCCTAGATAAGTCGCCATGCTCAGCGCGCCTTTATCAGACATACCAGGATCTTTACTATCATCACGCTTTAATTGCGCAAACATCTGACCTTGCCAAGCATTGGTAGACGCGTTTTGGATCTGATAGCTAATATCGATTGGATATTTATTTTCAGTGAAAGTGAAAGTCTTGGTGATCGTCACGCCGTCTTTTTTGTAAGTAAGCGGCACTGACAACGTTTGCTGTCCATCTTCCATCACATAATTGTTAGCAGTATGGCTATAAGTCGCTCTACCTTCTGCTGTATCAATACCGTTCTGACCAATAAGTCCAGATTGAGCCACATACACACGGTTACTATTGTTTTCTAACAATACGAAAGGCTTATCGCTATCGAGCGTTGCGTCATACTGCTTGAGCGCAGCATAAACAATATCACCACCTTCTGGATTGATTTTTATATCATAGCGATCAGTTGTTACCGTGATTAGACCAGCGTTTTTCGCAGGAGTCGCTGTCACGGCACTGTTATCCACAGGTAATGTCTGTACCGGGATATCACCTGCTGCACCAGTAGTAGAAGGAATGTCAGCACCTACCGAACTCGTAGTTTCTGGCACCGCATCTACAGCTGGAGCATCGGCATAATCATCTCGCCATGCCAAAATCAGCAGATAAGCGGTAATTAGCATCGCAATGATGATCATCACCCGAAATATCTTTTGCATAAACCTTTCCTAGATTAAAAAATTAGGGAATGAAAAATTAGGGCATGTGTCATGACTGTACTACACAGCTGTCCTGTCACATTGCAACTGCATCAGTAGTCATTTACATAAAATGTGCATCATTTTACTAAAAATCTGTCTCAAATGATACCAAGAGTGTGGATAACTTGTGGGTAACTCAATAGAGTATCTATCTGAGACTAAAGATGTCGACTTTATGTTGATTTCATCAAATAATTAAGCTGTGAAGCATAGCTAGTAATGTCTCGATAGACACCCAAACCCTGATTGTCAGTATTTGGTATATCAGTCAAAGATATGTATTGATATATATAAGAAGCTAAGGGTAAGGGTACAAAGTCTATACCATGCCCACCTAAAGGGTGACACCTACTAAGACGTTTTAACAACAACCAACCACCCTTACGGGCACCATGCCATGTTAAAGCTTGTTTGCCATAATTTGAGCATGTTGGATAATAGCGACAACGAGCAGGTATTATAGGACTAACTATTTTTTGATATAAAATAATTAAATTAAAAAATATTTTATAAAAAAATTTATTTATAAATATTCTTTTAAAAAAAATATTCATTTTATTTTTTTTCTATTTTTTTTAAAATATTAATTATTTGATTTTTTAGTTCTTTATTATCTATATCTTTAATAGATTTTTTGACAATAAAAACAATATCTTTATTTTCCATTTTAAAAGCTTTGGTACGGAACTCTTCACGCAGATATCTTTTGATTAGATTACGAGCGACAGCAGTAGGTACTTTACGCTTAGTAATAGCCATACCGACTCGCGGCTGTGCATGCTCGTTGGCGCGTACAAAAGCCATTAAATGACTCTGATGAATCTTGCGCTCAGGTGCGTCAAATACCTCACGAAAGGCTGCAGGGGTAAGCAGGCGGTGCTGTTTAGTGAAACTAGCTGCAGGTGTATCTGATAGAGTATTGGACATAGTACAACCTAGTAGAATAACGATAGAAGAAATAATAACAAATTATAGAGACAAAAAAAGCGCCTATGTGGGCGCTTTTAATATATGGCTAAGTGTCAGTTGTGATGATTGACTATCGCAATCTATAAACAATAAGAACACAACAAGCACTGTTAGCCATGCTTATCGCAATCTACTGATTATACAGTAAGGCGATGACGTCCTTTAGCGCGGCGACGAGCTAAGACCTGACGGCCTTTTTTAGTTGCCATACGAGCACGGAAACCGTGAGTACGTTTACGCTTGATCACGCTTGGTTGGAATGTACGTTTCATAACTCACCTATCAAAATAATGGACTAAATTCGTAATAACGGAGGATTATACCATTCAGTATAGTTTTGGTCAATAAACTAATTTGCTTTGTCCCTAAATAGGAAATACCTCATACAAATCTAGTAAAGATATTTCCTTAAAACCTATTTCTAGTTAACCAAATTTTATGGTTATATATTCTATAATTTACAAAGTTATCCACAGGTTGGCTCAAACACTATAATAATAATTAATTAATATAAATATAGTATTGTTATTATTGGGACTATGATTATCTGTGGTTAAGTCTATTTTCCTTTTTATTATCAATTTACTAGGCTATGGGTAAGCCTGTGGATAAACTGTGGGTTAAATATGGATAACTAGCTTGTAAAAGTTATGCACAGAACTGTCCACAGTCTTATCCACAAAAAACAAGGTTTTATCCACAGGGTATCTGTGTTAAATTAGGCGCTACTTGATATACACCTTCGTATAGGATATCAGTACGAACTCTTTGGTTAGTTGTTACGTGTAATATCGAGGCTTAGGTAGCAATTTATATTGCTAAAAAATAACTATTATTTCAGATTACAAGGTCAGTACTTTTCATGATAGACACAGCAAATATTTGGGATAAATGTCTAAACGATTTGCGTTATAACGTCAAAGACAACGTGTTTACTATGTGGCTGAGACCTCTGTCAGCTCATCAAGAAGCACAAACTTTGATTATTCTTGCTCCCAATGATTATTTTGTGACGTATATCAAGAAGAATCATCTTCAAGATATTCAGCAGTTGGTGACCAAACACAGTCAAGGTAGTATTGAAGAGGTCGTTGTACGTGTTGATAATGCTGGCCGCAATGCAGAAGATAACAGTCAATCAGGTTCTTTGTTTGTAGAAGACGACGTCTCCCCTACCCCATCCGAACATAAATTTGAATCTATTCATCATAACAATGCAAAAGCAGATATCGACGCGAACATGCGTCATAATGAACCAGTTGAGTCTGCTGATACAAAGTCATTAAGCTATCTGAACCCCGAATTTACTTTTGAAACCTTTGTGACAGGTAAATCCAATAATCTGGCTTACAAGGCTTGTTATGAGCTTGGTAAGCGCCAATCAAAAAATCGTCACAATCCTTTATTTATATACGGCCCTTCTGGATTGGGAAAAACGCATTTAATGCATTCTGTAGCTCATCGTTATTTAAAAAATAATCAAAGTTTTTATTATTTCACTTCTGAGAAATTTATAAATCAATTAGTTTATTCATTAAGAAATAATAAAATAGAAGATTTCAAAAAGAAAATAAAAAAAGTAGATTTATTGATTGTAGATGATATTCATGTATTGGCAGGAAAGACTAAAAGTAGTAATGAGTTTCTAACATTATTTGCAGATTTTACTAGTGGAGATAAACAACTTATTTTAGCCTCTGATCGACATCCCTCTCAAATGACAGAATTTGATGAACGATTTAGATCGCGGTTTTCTTGGGGTTTGACAGTCGCCGTTGATCCTCCTGAAATTGATACTCGAGTGCAAATTCTGCAGAAAAAAGCAGCCTCCTACGGTATGGTATTGCCAAAGGAATGTGCACTATTCATTGCACAAAATGTGGTGTCTAATGTCAGACGTTTAGAAGGTGCCTTAAATCAAGTGTTTGCCAATGCTAACTTAACAGGGGCACAGATTACTCTTGAGATGGTGCAATACGCACTAAAAGACATCGTTGCGATGCGTGTGCAGGCAGTAAATATGGATAACATTCGTAAGATAGTTGCTGAATACTATGATGTCACGGTCAAAGATATCATGGGACGTAAACGTACGCGTAGTATTGCAAGACCACGTCAAATAGCGATGGCTTTATCGCGTGAATTAACAGGCGATAGCTTCCCTGAAATTGGTCAGTCGTTCGGTGGACGTGACCATACGACGGTGATGCACGCTTGCGATAAAGTAAATGAGTTAAGAGCAGCCGATCCTGCATTTGATAAGGATTATAAAACCCTAGCTCTAATGTTACAGGCAGGATAAAAGCGCCAGATATCATTGTGTTTTAGTAGATACAGATGGTTTATAATATCGAAAATACAAGTGCACAGATGCTCTGTAGATTATCGTCAGCAGACAAGGTATTATTGAGTCATTACGACAAATTTTTATAAAAGAATCATTCAAATAAGAGTAACTAAGCATGCAATTATCGATCAATCGAGAATCGTTACTAAAAGCTATCAACTTGATCGCCAAAGCCGCTGATAAACGCCACAATATGGTTATATTGGGTAATATCAAGCTACAGCTATCAGATTCTGAGCTTATCTTAACAGCGTCAGATTTAGAGGTAGAGCTGACATCGATATTGAAATTGCCTGCGGGTGCTTGTGTAGAAGCAGGTACAACGACGCTTCCTGCAACCAAGCTAAAAGATATTTGTAAATCGCTACCTGCACAGGCGCAAGTTAATCTAGCAACTCAAGCAAATGAGCGTTGCTTGTTAACTAGTGGTAAAAGCCGTTTTACATTAGGAACATTGCCAAGCGAAGACTATCCGAGCTTGGGTAACCCTGAAAATATCACCCCTCTGACTATTAGCCGTAATCGTCTGACAGATTTGATTCACAAAACGCAGTTTGCGATGGCAATTCAAGATGTACGCTATTACTTAACAGGTATGTTGTTTGACGTTTCACAGCAGCAACTGACAACGGTAGCAACAGATGGCCATAGATTGGCATTAGCCCGTAGTGTTATCAATGTAAGTGCAGATCTCAATATGCAAGCTATCTTGCCACGTAAGGCAGTGATTGAGCTTGAGCGTTTAGCTTCTGAGCTTGGTAAAATGTTGGGTGATCAGGATAACGTAGTTACTCTGAGCTTCGGTCGAGAGTTTCTACAAGTAAGCTTACCATTTGGTGATGTCGATAGTGCAGGGCAAGTTAGCCAAGATCTAATGGTGACATTTACCGCGCGTTTGATTGATGGTAAGTTCCCTGATTATCGCCGTGTGATGCCGAGCAATACTGACAAGCTGGCTTTATTCAGTCAAGAAAAAATGACAGACGTACTACGTCGTGTTGCCATCTTGAGTAATGAAAAATCTCGTGGTGTGGTCTTTAATTTTGCTAGCGATGGTATGGTCGAAGTACGTGCCAACAATGCTGAGCAGGATGAAGCAGTAGAGATGATACAAGCTAAGTATCAAGGTGAGCCGATGGAGCTGTCGTTTAACGCTGCTTATCTGCAAGATGTATTAGGTGTCATCCAAGGCGATTTACAAATGCATATGAGCCAATCGAATGCCTCTGTATTGGTCAATCAACTAAATGATGAGTTCCATCAGTATGTCATTATGCCAATGCGTATATAGTGAGTTTTTCTTTGGAAATAAATAAAATCGAATAGAAATAGTACGTTTCAAAGAGTTTGGTTTCCAATACTGAATATTTATTTTTAATAAACTTTTGCCTGATTAAATAGCAGGCTTTAATGGGCGGCTATCGATACTATGATTGAACGTCTACAAATATCCCATCTTAGAAACCTTACTCAAATTAGCTTAGAGCCTGCTGCTTGCAACGTTATTATCGGTGCAAATGGCAGCGGTAAAACCTCGTTGCTAGAAGCTATATTCTTATTATCAAGAGGTAAGAGCTTTCGCCATCACCAGCCTAAACGTTATATCCAGCATCATCAAAATAACACGACTGTTCATGCTAAGCTCAATGATAGTC
This sequence comes from Psychrobacter sp. NPDC077938, assembly GCF_044542635.1. Lineage (NCBI taxonomy): Bacteria > Pseudomonadati > Pseudomonadota > Gammaproteobacteria > Moraxellales > Moraxellaceae > Psychrobacter > Psychrobacter sp. NPDC077938. Next base: position 767,907 of record NZ_JBITUW010000001.1, on the reverse strand, counting down.
GTACTTTAGCGATTCAAAAGCAAGCCGATGCTACGACTATCCTACGTCTCAATCAAACCACTGTTTACAACCAAAGTATCTTAACAGAGCAGTTACCCACGTTACTGATAGATCCATCGACAATGGATATGTTGGAGCAGGGAAGTGCGAGCCGTCGACAGCTGCTAGATTGGTTAGTGTTTCACATGAAACAAGGGTTCCATCCACAATGGATGGCTTATCAACGTCTCCTAAAACAGCGCAATAGTTTACTAAAAATTACTCGTCATTTAACCCAAGTACAGCTTGCTGAGCTGAAATCATGGGATAAAGGACTGAGCAATCATGCTGCTTTGATTCATCATTATCGCGAGCAAGTATTTACTGAATGGCAGCCTTATTTTGCCAAGAGCATCATACAGCTATTGCCATCTTATGCTGAGCAACTGAGCCTAAGCTATAACGCTGGTTACGACACCAGTGTCGCACTAGATGTGCAGCTTAATGAGCGGTTAGAGCAGGATTTGCAATTGGGATATACCCGTATAGGCAATCATCGTGCTGATATTCATGTACATTGGCGTTCTGATGAGTCTATAAGCGACCAAACGACAGATCACAGAACAGCAGCTTCAGCACATAGTATTCAAACCAAATTACCGACTTTGAAAGAGCAGGCAGCAAATGTATTGTCTCGCGGTGAAAAGAAACTGCTCATTACGGCACTGCGCCTATCGCAACTGCCACTGTTGCTAAACGATGAAGAGCGCAGTAGCTCACTCAATGATGATTTATCATCGAGAGCGACACCTATTGTGCTCTTAGATGATATCACTGCAGAACTAGATGATAGAGCTATAGAAATACTACTATCGACCCTTGCTAAACTCCCTTGCCAAGTATTCATGACCAGTCTGACAGATGATATTTTACCTTTAGTTAATGAACTTTGGCCACAACCAAATGTGTTTCACGTGAAACAAGGTGAGATTCTGCTTACTAACTAATATTTCATTCTTCTGCTTATACTTTTGACCATAACCTATCTACTTTCACCTCTCATTACTCAGTACACTAGCCACTACTATTTGTCCTAACAATTACTATGTTAAAACAACCTTCCTCAGACCGTAAAACTCTCAGTAAACAGTGACTTAGAAGCAAAAAAATGTTAAAATAACCCTTTATTTTTGTCCTGTGCTCAGCAATTTATTTGATAGCATCATAGAAAAAATTTCTATTTTTAAATTATCTATAAGTATTTGATAATTATGTATTTTATTTATTTCAATAGTTTTAACAATGGTTAGAAAAACAAAGACTATTACTAATAAGTAATTTACTAATTTTATCTCTGTGCGGCCTTTTTTGAGGCTAACGGTGGTTAGTGGTTTAGCTGCTCATATGCACTCTAGATTATGAATAATAGACGTTAATTCTAAGATGCCATTATGTAGCGGACTTTTTATAAGTGCGCTAATCGTAAATGGCTGATTATGGCTAGATTAAGGAATGTACATGAGTGATTCATTACCTATTGACCACGAGCAATTGATAGACGACAGTGCTACTGAAGCCGCCGTGCCTACTGTAGTTTCAGAAGTGTTACCTTCTGATTATAGTTCTAAAGATATTCGCGTATTGCGTGGGTTAGAGGCCGTACGTGTGCGTCCTGGTATGTATATTGGTGATACCGATGATGGCACAGGCTTGCATCATATGGTCTTTGAGGTAGTGGATAACTCTATCGATGAGGCGCTTGCTGGTCACTGTGATCAGATTGATATCGTTATTCACGAAGATGAGTCTGTCAGTGTGATGGATAATGGTCGCGGTGTGCCTGTTGATATTCATCCAGAAGAAGGTGTATCAGCAGCTCAGGTCATTATGACGGTATTGCATGCAGGCGGTAAGTTCGATGACAATAGCTATAAAGTGTCAGGTGGCTTGCACGGTGTGGGGGTATCAGTAGTTAACGCTCTGTCTCAAAAGCTTGAGATGAATATCTGGCGTGAAGGCTATCACTACCATCAGACTTATACTGATGGTGTACCTGATAGCGATATCCAACAGATGGAAGCAACTGATCAGACGGGCACACAAATCCGTTTTTATCCTAGCAGTGATGTGTTTACCGGTACGATCTTTGAGTACGATATCTTGGCAAAACGCTTACGTGAGCTGTCATTTTTGAACTCTGGTGTGCGTATTGTTTTGACTGATGAGCGTATTGATAAGCGTCATGAGTTTGAGCATAAAGGTGGCTTGCTAGAGTTTGTTAGCTATATCAATGCTGGTAAAGACGGTATCAACGATGTATTCCATTTCACCAGTCAACAAGATGACGGTATCAGCGTAGAAGTCGCGCTACAGTGGACAGATACATATAACGAAAAAGTACTGTGCTTCACCAACAATATCCCGCAAAAAGATGGTGGTACTCACTTATCTGGTTTCCGTTCAGCATTGACGCGTTGCTTGAACAGTTATATGGATCGTGAAAACTTATTCAAAAAAGAGAAAGTAGCCGCAACGGGTGATGATGCTCGTGAAGGGTTGACGGCAATTGTCTCTGTAAAAGTACCAGATCCAAAATTCTCAAGTCAGACCAAAGATAAGCTAGTATCAAGCGAAGTGAAATCTGCTGTTGAATCAGCCATGCATGATAAATTTAATGACTATCTGTTAGAGAATCCAAGTGCTGGTAAAGCCATTGCTAATAAAATTATCGATGCAGCGCGAGCACGTGATGCGGCTCGTAAAGCGCGTGAAATGACACGTCGCAAGACCACTTTGGATATTGCGGGTCTGCCTGGTAAGTTAGCTGATTGCCAAGAAAAAGATCCAGTATTATCTGAACTATACATTGTGGAGGGTGACTCTGCAGGTGGGTCAGCTAAACAGGGTCGTAGTCGTAAAACGCAAGCAATTTTGCCACTAAAAGGTAAGATTCTAAACGTCGAGCGTGCTCGTTTTGACAAGATGCTATCATCTGCCGAAGTGGGTAACCTGATTACTGCATTAGGTTGTGGTATTGGTCCTGATGAGTATAATCCTGATAAAGTACGCTACCACAAAATCATCATCATGACCGACGCCGACGTTGATGGATCGCATATTCGTACGTTGCTATTGACGTTCTTCTTCCGTCAAACACCTGAATTGATCGAGCGTGGTTATGTATATATTGCTCAGCCACCGCTATACAAAGTAAAAAAAGGTCGTCAAGAGTTATATCTAAAAGATGATGAAGCGCTTAAAGCGTATCTATTGTCTTCAACAATTGATAATACTAAGCTGCATATCAGTGCTGATGCGCCTGCGATTACTGGTCAAGCGCTTGAGACACTGCTTAACGACTACAACCAAACGCAGTTGATCAAAGCACGTCTGCAGATTCGCTTCCCAGCGGTGATTTTGGACGCATTGACGCATACGCCAAAACTTAGCACTGATATGACTTATGATGAGTCTGCCATGCAGGAATGGAAAGCAGCAATGCAGACTAAGCTTGATCACTTCGGTAGCGATCTAAGCCCTGAGATTGAATTGGTTAATATCCATGCGCCGCAGCCAAAAAACATGGATGCAGCCGCAGCAGATTTATTGGGTATGACGCCAGTAGTAGGAACTGAAGAAGGCGAAGCATCTGATAGTGAGGCTTTATCTACCAAGGCACAGTGGCTACCACGCGTCACGGTATACGTGCATCAACTGGCACACCATTATCTGTTAGATGCTAGCTTCATCAACTCGGGTGAGTATGGCAAGTTGCTACGTTTATCAAGCGAGTGGAATACGTTGCTTGAGAGCGATGCTTTTATCCGCCGTGAAGCAAGTGCGGGAACAACGAAAGACATCCCAGTGCGTGACTTCGATTACCTATGGCAACAAATGATGCTGGATGCGCGTCGTGGTCTAGCTATCCAGCGTTATAAAGGTCTAGGTGAGATGAACGCCGACCAGCTGTGGGATACAACGATGGATCCTGAAAACCGTCGTATGCTACGCGTCACCATCGAAGATGCTATCGCCGCTGACCATATGTTTACTTGCTTGATGGGTGATCACGTTGAGCCGCGTCGTATCTTCATTGAAGAGAATGCGCTAACAGTATCGAACTTAGATATCTAAATTTAAAATTGGTTACTGACAATTTATAAAAATACCGCTTTGATATTCAAGGCGGTATTTTTGTTTCACGTGAAACTCATTTTTTAACGTTGCTATTATTTAATAATTATAATTTGTGGGAATCAAATGGTTGAAGTAATTTTACTCGCTATTGCTTTGGCGATGGATGCGTTTGCAGTGTCGATTGGGCTGGGTGCTAAGGCTCAAAAATACAGTCATCAATATGTACTGCGTTTGGCTATTTATGCTGCGCTTTACTTTGGTATTGCTCAAGGTGTCATGCCTCTTATCGGATACTTATTAGGTGCGGCAATGTTGGGTTGGTTGGCCGCTGCTGCACCTTGGATTGGTGGTACTATTTTGATTGCTCTAGGTGGGAAAATGCTTTACGAAGTGTTTACTGCTGATGAGTCAGATACTGACAGTGATGATCTGGACGTCAATGATGATGCTATTAATACTGGTAGTGACACAGTAACAGCCACGAGTAAGCATGGACATATCAATCATCGCACTATGTTTACATTAGCGGTTGCAACCAGTATTGATGCAATGGCGGCAGGGTTTACGCTGAATTTATTGGCACTGAACGCGTGGTTAGCCTGCCTTATTATCGCTGTAGTAACCGCTATATTTGGCTGGCTCGGGGTCTATTTGGGACGTCGCTCAGGCACATGGCTAGAGAATAAAGCTGAAGCATTGGGCGGTATCGTGCTTATTGCGATTGGTCTAAAAGTGATGTTTTTTAGCTAATTTATTTAGATTTTTACTGAGTATTTATACAAAAGCACCGCTTTGAATATCAAAGCGGTACTTTTTTGTTTCACGTGAAACTCGAATTTACAATTTTGCTTAGTGATTACTCTTCGTCAGTATCAAAACGCCAAGCTAGTACGCGAGTGCTTTTCTGACCTTGGCTCATTTCGATAATACGCATTTGAGCGACGTTTAGCTGCTTTAACAATAATTGCAATGGCTTAACGTTTTCAGATTTTGATACTAAAGTAGTAAACCAACCCACATGCTCAGCAAAGCTCTGACTTTCTTTTGCCATCTTAGTCAAGAACGCAATCTCGCCACCTTCACTCCATAGCTCTTTGTGCTGACCACCAAAGTTTAGGTTTTGCGCAGCGTTGCCTGATTTGGTTGAATTGCGGCTGATTTGCTCGCTTTCATTCTTACCACGATGGCGCTGCAAGTTATGTTGCTTTCGGCTATTGGCTTCCATCGCTTCTTCTAATGAAGCATGAAATGGAGGGTTGCAAACCACGACGTCAAAATAATCTTGACGACCAATGATGTTTTTAAAGATAAACTTAGGCTCAGGCTGTAGCTTGACCTTGACCGCACTTTTCAGCTTTGGATTGGCTTCACAAATCAGCGCTGCGGTGTTGACCGAAATAGGGTCAATGTCACTTGCCGTGAAGCGCCAGCCATAGCTCTGACTACCGACGATAGGATAGATAGCACTGGCACCAGTACCGATATCAAGCGCATGAATCTCTTTACCCGTTGGCGGTGTGTTATCGGCGTTTACGTGAGTGGTTTGCGCCAACAAGTCCGCGATATAGTGAATATAATCGGCACGTCCAGGAATAGGCGGACATAGATAACCTTCAGGAATGTCCCAAAACTTAACCCCGTAATAGTTCGCCAATAGTGCTTTATTCAGCACGCGAACAGCTTGATGATCCGAGAAGTTAATCGTCGACTCACCTTTAGGATTGGTAATGGTGTGGTCAGCAAGCTCGGGTAAGGCGCGAGTCAATACCGCAAAGTCATAACGACCTTGGTGCGGGTTGCGTGGGTGCAGCTGACCGAGTTTCTTTGCGGTCGCAGGAGATCTGTTTCTGTGTTTACTATTTGCAGGGTTACGGGTCATGGGCTTACTTGTCATAATGTCAGGCTACGATATATGGATATAAGTAGCCAGTGTAGCAGATTTCGCAGGTTGCTAATTGTTTATCCGCGCTTTATCGGTCGCTTATCGATGACGCAATATCAAGTTAAGCCCTAATACGATCATCGCAGTACCCAATACACGGTCGATCCAATGCTCAAACCTTTGGAAGCGTCGATGTACCGCAGGGATAGAAAGTAGCATGACGACCGTACTAAACCACGCCATCTGTAACACCATCATCCATACGCCATAAATAGCCAATTGCCAAAGCGGTATGTCAGGCGACAATACAAGAGTAAAAATGGCTACAAAATAGACAGGCGCTTTTGGATTAAAGACATTACAAAGGAAACCGCGACGCAACGTGGCAAAGGTGGATTCGCCATTACTAGGCGATTTTTCGATAGTGGTTTCTTTTGTTGCAGATGTGGTCTGGCTAGTAAGCGAATCTTGTGAAAAGTGAGCGCTTGAACCTACTTGCGGGTCTGCTTTTTCCAAAGCATGTGTTTTTTCTGAAAGATGAGCTGTGTCTAAATCTGCTGGTTTTTTAGGCTTTGCTTGGATGCCTTGCCAACCGAGATAAATCAGATAGCCACCGCCCAGCAATTTAATCGTAGTCAATAGTGGCTGCGAATGTGCGATGACCGTTGCCAGTCCTAGCACCGAATAGATTATGTGTACGGCAAGACCTAAGGTAATACCGAGACTACAAATCAAACCTGTGCGTCGGCCTTTTGCTAATGTCTGCTGCGAGACTAAGACAAAATCAGGGCCAGGTGAGGCCGCAGCCAATAGATGTACGCTAGTGATGAGTAAAAAACCGTGCCAAAATTCCATAAAATACTCTGAACCATATTTAGACCTGCAACATAGTTGCACTTATCGTAAATGAGGTCAACTTTTATCGATTTTTGCACTATGCGAGTCACCTCTATGGCTTGTGTTATAGAACGAGGGTGTCTATATTAAAGGTGACTTATCGCTCAATCTCTATAGATAAATTATCGAGATTTGACTATATAACCACTCATTATATGCCAATGATTACTTTAACAAGGATAGAACCATGACTACGGATAGTAACGCCACAGAAAACCGCATCACTTATAACACGCAAGGCCATGTTTGCCTTGTCGGGCTAAATCGCGCCAATAAACGCAATGCCTTTGACAGTCATATGATTGCCCAACTGTCTGACGCCATGACTCGCTACGAGGCGGACGATAACTTACGCTGTGCGCTGATATTTGCGCATGGAGATCACTTTACCGCTGGGCTAGATTTGGTAGAGCTACAAGACAAGCTAAACGATGGCGTGTTTGAGTTTAGTGATGATCAAATCGACCCATGGGGTATCAGTGGAAAACTGCGTACCAAACCAGTGGTCGTCGCGGTAAAAGGTACTTGCTTCACCGTGGCTATCGAGCTGATGCTCAACAGTGATGTGGTTATCGCTAGTGATAACTGCAACTTTGCACAAATGGAAGTACAGCGCGGCATCATGCCATTTGGCGGGGCGACGGTACGTTTTGTAGCCGCTGCTGGCTGGCAAAAAGCCATGCCCTATCTGCTGACAGGTAAAGCATTCGATGCGCAAACGGCTGATAGGCTGAATTTGGTCAGTGAAGTGGTAGCAAACGGCACTGAATATGAGCGTGCATTAACGCTTGCCCAAGAGATCTGCAAAGCCGCGCCTTTGGGTGTGAGAGGAGCATTGTCATCAGCACAAGATGCCAGCCGTAATGGTGCAGCGACTGCATTGGCCAATATCCATAGCTATCTGCCGCCACTGTTTCATTCAGAAGATGCCAAAGAAGGTGTAATGGCGATGGTTGAGAGACGTGAGGCTGAGTTTAAGGGGAAATAACTCTCTTTTACACATAATCTAAAGGCTAACATTAAATGTATATATCAAAAATAAAAATAGAAAATTTTAGGAACTTTAGAAGTAATGAAATTGAGTTTAATGATGGTATTAATGTCATTATAGGTCATAATAATGCTGGTAAATCCAATCTAATCAACGCTTTAGGGTTGGTTTTAAATCCAAATTCTAAAAAGCGTTTAAGTATTCATGATTTCAACATGCATGCTTCTTTAGATGAGCTAAGACAGCTCTCTCCAAAAATATCTATTACGGTAACGATCTCTAAGGGTAATACTTCTAACAATGATGATTTAGTTACGGTCAGCGAATGGTTAACTTCACTTACTGAAGATTATGAGGCGAAGCTTACCTATGAATTCTTTCTGCCTGAGAGATATGAAAATGCATATTTTGACAGAATGAATGACATATTAGGTTCATATCGTTCTGGCTTCTGCGCTCCATATACTATGAAATATATTCTGTTGAGTAGACCCCTCGTAGGCCCTATAAGTAGAATGAAAAATGAGGCGTTTAAGACTATTAGTAATGAATTCCTTCGGTTTTACACATATAAAATTTGGGGTGGTGAAGTAGCTAATCAAAATCAAGCTGATGGAGAGTTATTGCAAAAGTTTGATTTTCAGTTTCTTGATGCTATTAGGGACGTAGAAAGAGACCTTACCTCAGGGCGTAATATCATGTTGAAAAATGTCCTAAGTTTTTTCATAGACTATGATATTAAAATCTCACAGGATACAGACGAACAGAAGGATATTGATTTAAAAAATAATAGAGAAAGTTTTTATAATCAAGCTTCAGAGCTTATTAAAGTATTAGATACGCGAATAGATAGCGGTAAAAATAAAATTTTAGCTTATGCCAATGATACAGGTGCTTCTTTAAAATCTACCCCTAATTTTGAGGGTGAAACATCAGATATTGAAATGTTAGGTTTTTTGAGGTTAATTATTGAGGAAAAGACAGGGTTTAAGATTCCTGCTTCTCATAATGGTTTAGGATATAACAACCTCATTTATATCTCTATTTTATTGGCACAAATGCAAGCAGATTCCGATGAAAGATACTTAGGAAGTAACTCTAAAATATTCCCTATGCTAGTCATTGAGGAACCTGAAGCGCATTTACATCCATCAATGCAAGATAAATTTCTAAAGTTTCTGAAAACTAACATTAGCAATGATACTGTTAGACAAATCTTTATTACTTCACATTCGACCCATATAACATCAGCGACAGAGTTAGACGAGATAATATGTTTACATCATGATATTGATGAAAGCACTAGGGTTGGATACTTGGGTAAAATCTTCAATGATTCTGTTGAAGATAAAAAATCTAAGAAATATATACAACGTTTTTTAGATGCAACTAAGTCAAACATGCTATTTGCTGAAAAAATTATATTGGTAGAAGGGATAGCAGAACAGCTACTTATCAGTGTACTAGCAAAGTATTTAGGTCTATCTTTGGAAGATAATCATATTGTTGTCGTTAATATAGGAGGTAGATATTTCGATCATTTTTTGAAAATTTTTGATACTCATCTAAATAGTTCGGCAATACTAAAAAAAGTGGTCTGTCTGACCGATAGAGATCCAGAAAGAAAGAATAATAATGGCAAATTTCATAAATGTTATCCGTTTGAATATGGAGTACCTAGTGATAATGTTGAATATAAAAATCATTCGCAAGACCCAATAGATAAATATAAAAACCATAAAAATATAAGATTTTTTAGTCAAGAAGTTTGCAAAGGAAAGACACTTGAATATGATTTTGCTTTATACAATCCGAAATGTAAGTTATTACTGACTGAAAGCATGTCTAATAAATCTGAAATCCAGAAAATGATGGACTTAAACGAGAGCAGTACTTTGAGTGATTGTTTAGCTTTATTAGGTAATAGAAGTGACCCTAATAAAGAGCTTAGTACAGAAAATCAAAGAATTAAGGAAGCGATTGAAGCACTAGGTGATACTTGGAGTGAAGAAGATAAAATAAAAGCCGTTATAGCCTCAAGATATTTAAATTCAATTGGGAAAGGAGAGAATGCGCTAGAGCTAGCATATGCTCTTGAGGAAAATCTAACTAACAATACCGAAGATTTTGTTGTCCCTAAGTATATTGAGGAGGCTCTAAAATGGATATGCAAGTAGAGCCTACAGGAATTGACTCGGGTGATAAGCTTAGTGATATCGAACATCATTTTAGAGTGTTAGCTGGACCCGGTGCAGGTAAAACTCATTGGCTCGTTAATCATATTAAAGAAGTTTTACACACATCTGAGCGATTAGATAAAAGTAGAAAAGTCGCTTGTATTACTTATACCAATACAGCAGTAGAAATAATTAGAGAGAGGCTAGGTTCATCGTCTAATCAAGTAGAGGTTTCAACAATCCATAGTTTTCTATATAGACATGTTATAAAGCCGTATATATATTTTATCGCAGATGACTATGGGTTTGATACTTCTAGGTTGGATGGTCATGATAATGTACCGATAAGCCGAAGGACGATTGGAGATTGGCTAAACCAACATACTAATCAATCCTTTCTAAAGCATCCCTACACTTTAAAGCAGTTAAAGACTCCGGAAAATTTAACTAGACTAGCTAGCTGGCTTTCTTCTATCTATTATAAATTTGATGTTAATGAAAACTTAGTTATAACAGCGGATAGAACAAAGTCTCGTATAGAGGGAAGACCTTTGTCAAAAAAATGTCTTGAACTTTTAGAAGTAGATTTAGAGGCGTTCAAAATACTGCATTGGAGCAGAGGTTTCTTGCATCATGATGATGTATTATTTTTTAGTTTTCAAATAATCGAAAAACATCCTTTTGTCTTAGATGTTTTAAGAGCTAAGTTCCCCTATTTTTTTGTAGACGAGTTTCAAGATAGTAACCCTATTCAAGTTGAATTATTGCGTCAGATTGGGGCGCAAGACACTATTGTAGGGATTATTGGTGATATTGCGCAGTCTATATTTCAGTTTCAAGGCGCACTCCCAAAACAGTTTGGTGATTTTCGGCTAGAAGGCATACGAGATTATAAAATAGATAATAATAGACGTAGTACGAAAGAGATTATTAACTTATTAAACCATATAAGGCCTAACTTTAAACAACAGGGTAAAGACGATTTTAATGGAAGCACGCCTGTCCTTTACATTGGAGATAGATTAGATGTTTTACAAAAAATAAAAAATGAACAGTCAGGAGAGGAGGTCATAACTCTTTCTTGGAGAAATATAACAGCTAATGCCTTGAAGAAAGATGTGGAAGGAATAGATTTAGATGATAAACTTTTTGATGAATTAAAAGGGTTTGATAATGTTAAGCGTTATAGACTAGTTATCGCATGTGTGAAAGCAGTGGAACTATGCCGCGAAAATAAAATTAAAGAAGCTTTGAACGAGCTTAAGAAGTATTTCTCTAGAAGTGATCAGAGTAAACGGTATGCACTTGACTTACTTTTTCTGCTTAATAGTAGATATAGTGAATACTGTGACGAACCACTAATAAATTTTTATAATATATTACGAATAGATTCTAATATCGATAAATTACCAAAAATATCTGGTGGAAAACCTAAGATTTTCTATGACAACACTCATTATAAGAGCTTAGCTTTGTGTGTAAATATTGTTGAAGATACCAGTAATAATATAACTATACACAAATCAAAAGGTGCTGAGTTTGAGAATGTATTACTTGTCCTAGACGATGAGAAAAAACTTAATTTTATAACTGCTCCTGATCTAGATGGATCAGAAGAACATAGACTAAAATATGTTGCTGTAAGTAGGGCTATACAGAATTTATTTATTACAGTACCAGAGTTGAGTTCGGCAAAGACTGAACTAATTGAAAACTTAGGATTAATGGATATTATCAGGCTTGATGATTCGTTAACTCATTCTACAGCTCTTAATTAATTTTCGATATATCTATAGATTTTGTCTTGAGATGCGGTTTAGCCCTGACAGTAGCGGCTATCCTGCTTGAATAGGCGTGTTGCGAAGGCTAGGTTTTGGGGCAGTCTCGTGACCAAACAGGAATACCCCAAACCATGGCCGCGCCACGCCTAGGTAAGCAGATAATAGCGGATGGCAGGATTAGCTCCAATTTTATAGTAGCTCTAATAACCACGAAATCTAAAGCAGCACTTCAAAACACCATCAAGCGAACCAAACATACCACCCAAAAAAAACCTCGCAATCGCAAGGTTTTTTGTTTTATCTAGTATGACTGACTACAATAGCGTCAGTGTTAACCACTCAACTATAATTATTTAGCTTTTTGGTAGTAATCAACCATCATAGTACCCAAAGTGCCGTTGTCATCGATCGTGACGATTCTGACCGTACCTGATTGTGCTGCGGTACTCGATTGCACTTGTCCAGCGTTACCTAGGACGACTTGGTTGTCTTTGGATGCTTTCGCCTCGTTACCGATAGCGATACTGTTCATGCCGCCCGCCATAGATTTATTACCGACCGCGACGGAAGTTGCGCCTTGTGCCATAGCCGCTTCACCAACAGCGGTAGAGCGCATACCGCTTGCATTGGCTAGATGACCAAAAGCTTGTGCACGTTCAGCGGTGGCTTTTGACTGCCAGCCGATAGAGGTTGAGCCTAGACCAGCAGCGTTAGCTTGACCGCCAACAGCAGTAGCTGAGTTTAGACCTGCATTGGCCTGACTACCGATGGCAACGGTATCATTGGTGCCGCTAGTTGTGGCAGCGTTGCCAAGAGTGATAGCGGTGCTGCTAGTTGCGTTTGCAGTCTGATGGTCAGTTCCTGTTGCCATAGCAGTGCAAGAAGCGGTTGCGGCAATGGCAAAGGTGAAGGCACTAATCTTTAGTACTGATTTCGGTAAAAAGTCCATTTTCATTCTTCATTCCTTTTTGTTAGCCTTGATGGCTTATTAGATAGTTTGGGTAGATGTTGATAGATTATAATCATGGCAACATCAGCGCACTCTGGCACAAATAACTTTATGATAGGTAGAGTCCGAAACCTTAATGTAGCATTATTTTTTAACCATTATTGAAATAATGTTTACTTTATATCTTTGAAGGTTATTTAAGCCGATAAATGGATAATTAAGGTCTAAAAGCACTTTAATTATGTGTAAAAAATCGAACACGCCTTAATCTACTACAGCAGATAGCGTAGCGTATATTTATAATATAGTGCACATATTGCGCTGTATTTTTGACGTTTCAAACCATTATTATTCCAAATAAGAAGAGTACCAATGCAATATAACTTTGATGAGATAGTCGATAGACGTAATACAGGGTCACTCAAATGGCACTATACCGATGACACGATTCCGTTATGGGTTGCGGATATGGATTTTAAGGCTGCGCAGCCTATCTTAAACGCAATTGAGCAAACAGTGCAGCATGGCATATTGGGCTATACCAAACCTACTGACGCTTTGTACGATTCGATTATTAACTGGCATGGCAGTCGTTATAACTTGCAGTTAGAGAAGCAAAATATCTTGTTTTCCCCGGGTGTTGTGCCAAGCCTAGCGCTGATGATGAATGTTTTTACCAAGGTAGGCGAGGCCGTAATGGTCAACGATCCTATCTATACGCCTTTTACGACTAAGGTTGAGCAAAATGGTCGCAAGCTTGTACTCTCTGCATTAAAAGAAGACGAAGGTAAGTATCGTTTAGACTTGGCTGATATCGAAGCCAAAATCATCGAGCATGAGGTTAAGCTTTATCTACTCTGTAATCCGCATAATCCTGGCGGGCGTGTATGGACGAAGGACGAGCTGGAAGCGCTACTTGCGATTTGCAAAAAGCACAATGTGGCGATTGTTAGTGACGAGATTCATCAAGATTTGACCTTAACGGACCACACATTTATACCATTTCTAACACTAGCAAAAGGCTACGAGCATAACGTGGTTAGCCTGACATCAATGACCAAAACCTTTAACATCGCAGGCATCAAAGGCTCTATGATATTTGCAACAGATAAGGAATTAGTCAAAAAAATTAGCCAGCAGCAAAACCTAAATGACGAGTATGAGCTGAATTTATTTGCTTATACGGCTATGCGTGTGGCTTATGAGCAAGGCGGTGAGTGGCTAGAGCAGGCGCTTAGTTATATCGAAGCCAATATTGAACTAACCGTGCAATTTTTAGAAGCGCATTTGCCGAAGATTAAGGTCATGCGCCCAGAAGCCTCGTATTTAATTTGGGTAGATTGCTCAGCGTATGCTCAAGAGGATCAAGTGCTTTATGACACCCTTCGCGCTGCCAAGGTTGAGTTGAGTGCGGGATTCAAATATGGTGAAGAAGGGCATCTTAAAATGCGTATTAATGTCGCATGTCCTAGAGCATTGCTATTAGAAGGGTTGAATCGTATGCACTCAGCGTTAGGTGATATTACGTAGTAAACCTAGTAAATGGCTGATGAATAGAGAAGAAGATAGTTTGCTCGTAATTGGGTTTGCTATCTACTCTTTGCTTATTTTTGTCATTACTTAGAGAGTAATTATTCAAATTGAGGGTATGCGCGAATAATAATCGTGAATAATTAATCATCTAATAGCCAATAGAGGGCGTAAACTTGTTAAAATAGGGCACCAATTTATCTATTGATGGATATCGATTTATGACCACTGCTGCTGCCACTCCTGCAATCAAAGAAGATCGCATCTTAATCCTCGATTTTGGCTCGCAATATAGCCAGTTAATCGCCCGCCGTGTGCGCGATTCTGGGGTGTTTTGTGAGATGTTCCCTTATGATATCGACACTCAGCGCATCATCGATTTTGGCGCAAAAGGCGTCATCTTGTCAGGTGGCCCTGAGAGCGTCCACGCAGAAAACAGCCCACGTATCAACGATGCGGTATTTGATCTAGGTGTGCCAGTACTAGGTATCTGCTACGGTATGCAAGCAATGGCAGATCGTTTCGGCGGGCAAGTTCATGCCAGTGATATTCATGAGTTTGGTGCAGCGACCATCGAAGTAAATGGTCACTCGCAGCTGACTGACGGTATCGAAGACAGTAAGACTGACGGCGCTGCTGCCAAACTAAACGTTTGGATGAGTCATGGTGACAAGGTCATCGAAGTACCTGAAGGCTTTGACATCATCGCTAGCACACCAAGCTGTCCAATCGCGATTATGGCCAATGATGATAAGCAATACTACGGCCTACAGTTCCATCCAGAAGTGACGCATACGTTACAAGGTCAAGCGCTGCTTGGTCGTTTCGTGCATCAAATCTGTGAATGTGCAGGTGAGTGGACGCCAGACAATATCGCTGATATGCGTATCGCACAGCTAAAAGAGCAAATCGGTGACAAGCAAGTATTGCTAGGTCTATCGGGCGGTGTTGATAGTTCAGTCGTTGCCGCGCTATTGCACAAAGCAATCGGCGATCAGCTGACTTGTGTGTTCGTTGATAACGGCCTATTGCGTCTGCATGAAGGTGACCAAGTCATGCAAATCTTTGCAGAAAACATGGGCGTAAAAGTCATCCGTGTTGATGCTGAAGATTTGTTCTTAGATGCGCTAGCAGGTGAGTCTGATCCAGAGAAGAAACGTAAAATCATCGGTAAGACGTTCATCGACGTATTCGCTGATAGCGCCCGTCAAGTGAGCGAGCAGAGCGATGGTAAAGTCGTTGAGTTTTTGGCACAGGGTACGATTTACCCAGACGTGATCGAATCTGCTAAGTCGCATCAAGGCAAAGCGCATGTGATTAAGAGCCACCATAACGTAGGCGGTTTGCCAGATGACTTGGCATTTAAACTGATTGAGCCGTTACGTGATTTGTTCAAAGATGAAGTGCGTAAGCTTGGTATTACCTTGGGTTTACCAGCCAAAATGATCTATCGTCATCCGTTCCCAGGTCCAGGTTTGGGCGTGCGTATCCTTGGTGAAGTTAAAAAAGAATACGCTGATATCTTGCGTTTGGCCGATGCGATCTTTATGCAAGAGCTTGAGCGTTCAGGCTGGTATGACAAGACTGCACAAGCATTTGCCGTATTCCAACCAATCAAATCTGTCGGCGTGGTCGGCGATGGCCGCCGCTATGCATGGGTAATCGCGCTACGTGCGGTTGAAACTGTAGACTTTATGACGGCTCGCTTTGCGCATCTGCCATATGATTTGATCGAGACCGTATCGAACCGCATTATGAATGAAATCGCTGAAGTATCACGCGTGACTTACGATGTTTCGAGCAAGCCACCTGCAACGATTGAGTGGGAATAACATCAAACTAAAAATCTGATTAGCGTCGTCAAACTCGTTCAGCCTACTTGATGTAGTGCTATCACTCGTTTTCCTCGCTACTCAAATTTTTTGAATTGATGAACAGCTTGTCATAAATAAAAAAGCACTCAACTTGGTTGGGTGTTTTTTTTGCCTAGAAATATCTGGAGCTAATCTCGCTTTCCGCTACTATCTTGTCTGTCCACTAGAGCCGCGACTAAAGCCCGCTGTGTTTCTGCTACGCGATACCACAGCGAGCTAAGTCGCTGCAATCTAGTGATCAAACAAGGATAACCGCTGCAATCAAGGCTAAAAAGCTCTACAAGTCGTAGATTAAGCGATTATCAAAACTCAGCGACCTGTAAAAATACCTTACCTAGTATGATAAACGTCTTATTAAGAACCGTATTCTACAGCGGCATCCCTCAAGGTCTGCCAGTTTTTATTTTCTACCCATACAAAACCACAAGCTCCATTACTTCTCTTTGCCCACAAATCACCAATACGCTTTTTCTCTATACTGTCTCGATTACCAATCTCTACAGAGCGATCTTTTCCTTTGTATTCAATAGCTAAAATTATTCCACTGTTAAGTTTAACAATAAAGTCAGGATAAAATTTATCAGAGGCTGTCTGTAACCAAAAAGACGTAGATTTCTTTTCTACATTTCGTACCCACCATTCAACTCCTTGCATTTGATGCGCAATATACTCGGCACACTCAAACTCCTCTCCTTTATCTTTTAGATTACCGATAGGTTTAAAGAAATGCTTTTTTAAAGGAATGAAACCATTATAAACACTGTCATAGCCATATCGACCTTGTTCAAAAGTAATAGCGTGCTCATTTCTAACTTCGAATTTATCTTCATCAGCAAATAAATCGTCAAAAACACGCTGTTTCACTTCTACTAGTCCCGCAGCCATTTTCCGTTGTAATGCACCTCGTAAACGAAACTTACGGTAAGCTAACTCATCTAATGTGAAATTCTTTTCATTCATTAGGTAAGAAACGGCAGCATTCAACCAAGCAACTTTTACATCACGTTCTGAATACGGAAAATATAGATTTCTATCTAGCCAATATACGAGATCTGTTACTTGCCAGCCTTCCTCTTTACCAAAAATCGCTAGTTGGCTATCCATTTGATCATAAATATCACACTCTACTTTTTCTAATTGAGAAATACTTAATGAAGCGCGGCGCATAGTCTCTATGTCTGGAGAAAATTCACCATCTGTTAGCTTGTAATCAAAATCTGAAATCTCCCAGTCAGCATCTAATAATGGAGTTTCATCAAAAATATCAAAAAAACTAAATTGAGTATAACTAAGTAAAGGTATTTTAGCCGAGACTCCTTTTTCTGCAGGCGTTAATTCTTGCGTGGGTGGTGCTGCCTGAATTGCAAGTGCAGTATTAAGTTGTTCCTTTACCGATTTTGCGACTTCGGGTCGTCTAAAGGTTTCTGATATCTGCTGAATTTGTTTGGAAGTCGCTCCCTCTTTTACGGTCAATGTAGATGTTTCTGGCGAAATTTCGATTTTCTCACGTAATGATTTTGGTAACGCTAAAACTAAGTCTTCATCAGGAAGAGACAAAAATCCATTATGCTCAGGTAAAGGAATAATCAAATCGGTAGGTTGCGAAAATAAATCTCCACTATGTTCTTCTCCACGAGCGACTATTAAGTCTTTCGCTTCTAAACGCTCAAAACCACTTTGAACTAACCCATCTTTTAAGTTCTGAACGGTAGTAGCAAGCTCATTCGAAACAACATAAGCATAACTGCGATTAAGAGCTTCTTCACTTTTACGTACAACATGAGGCATACGTAATATACGACCGAGTACTTGCTCTACAGCTGTAGCAGAAGTTGTGTTTCTAAAAGAAAATAAAACGTATGCATTCGGACAGTCCCAACCTTCACGCAGTTTATCGACAGTAATAATAAATTGTGGGTAATCAGGGTCGCCTAGCCTTTTACCTGTTAATTCATCAACAGCACCCGTTGCGATAGCTATCGACTCTTCAGGAATATTAAAGTCGTCAATGAGATGCTTCTTTACTTTGTCTGGCGTAAAGGTTTCTTTCTCTTTAGCAATTCGTTCAGCCTGAATCAGCATAACTACTGGGTCTATGATTTCTCCCGTGAGTTGTTTCTCTTGTTCAGCATGTTTTTCTAGTCGGCGTAACCGTGCGATTGCTTCTGTCAATGAAACGCGCCATTCTGGATGAATAGCCAACTCTAATGGCAGCTTCAACATGTCTTCTGACTGTAGAGTAGCGGCAGAAACGCTACGTAATACATTAGAGGGCTGATGAGATCTATCTGGTGTGGCGGTAAGCTCTAAAATGCAGCTAGGATTAAAGCGTTTAAGAGTATCAGATGCTAATTGAGTGCCTTGATTATGCGCTTCGTCCACAATAACGAAGGGTCTTCTCAAGCGAATAACGTCTACTAACGAATGCTCACCTTTTTGTTCGGTACTTGCACCTTCAAAGTGTGGCATAAGTGCACCGTTCTGACGATAAACTCGTAGCCCATCCGCTGTATCACGCTTAAAGCTTTGCATAGTAGCAACAATGATAGTATTGCCAGTATTCAGCGTAGCAGGCTGCATATACAGTGCTTCATTGATATCTAATACGTTAACTGCACCAAATAGGTCGCGCATATCTTGATGAAGTAGCTCTCCCTCAGTTTTGAGCGCATATAATGTCTGTTCACGTATAGGATCTGAGGGAACTAGCCAGAGTACTAACGAATGCTCTGTAGCTAAGAACGCATCGTTAACACATTTAATAGACTGTCCTGCAATACGAGTTTTCCCACCACCTGTAGGTACTCGAAGGCAAACATAAGGAACATGATCCATATCTGGTAATGGATAGTAAGGTTGGGCTAAACCTGAAGTCGTCAGTTTGGTAGATTCTGCAAAAGCGGCAGCGGGATCTTTTAATTCTCTACAGCGATACAGATAACTTGAGTATTCTTCAAGTAAAGTTTCCTGGTAATTTTTTAGTGATTTATTATTTAGAACCATGTTTTAACCGCCAATTCGTAAGGGAGTTGGTGAAAAGTAATATTGAGTCTGGCTAGTTTTGTTTTATCAAATCGCGTGCGTGCACCATAGACAATCCTCTGTCCTTCAAAGTCTGGCAAAGCCTCTTCTAGTAGGTCAAGAGTTCTACCATTAAGCACATTGCCACCAGCGTCAGATTTATCTTTTAGGATATCGTTATAAAGCAAAAATATCGCTCTATCTTTGTATTGTCCTAGATAGGGCGTACTGTCTTTCTTATCTATAGATTTCAAATCAGATTCATTTAAACCAGTTCCTGTTTCCATGAACCAAACAAATTCGGCTAGCTGCTCAAAGGTGACGTCGGAACGAATAGGGCCGTCGGCCTTAAATAGAGGTTCAGAAGACAAGTTAAAATATTGAAAACCTCCACCTAAACCTTCGGTTTTCTTACCTTTTAAAGATGTATAACCATTTACAGCTTTTTTGACTCTCTCAGCAGTTACATTTTTTGCTATGTTTTTATCCATCTCAATTATTATAAACTTACGATTGCCATTATCTTCACTATTCAGTTTTAAAACTGCGTGTGCAGTGCTTCCAGAGCCTGCAAATGAGTCCATTATTATACTATCCTTGCTAGTACTAATAGTTATCAAATGATGAATCAACTCCATAGGCTTTGGAGTTTCAAATGGTGTCTTTCCATCAAACATCTCTTTAAGAGATTTTTTAGCCTCTTCGTTTGTGGACACGTCTTTAGCAAATAAGATTGACTCAGGAGTTAAACCACGTTCTTTATCATCTAAATATGTTTTCACTCTAGGTACATTATTTCCTGTTTTTCCAAAAAAAATCCTATTATCTTTTATTGCTTCATTCATTACTTCTTCAGTATAAATCCAACATCTACCACTTGGTGGCTCGTGCTTTTTCCCATTTGGTGCAGTTAATGTATAAAATTGTGATTTAGTTCCATGTCCTGACTGTGCTGTAGCAGGATCTGATTTCCACAAGCCTCTTGGGTCGTTGTCTATGTTGACGTAGCGAGCTAAAGCTTCAGCATTCATTGGCAGTTGATTAAAAGTTTTGATTGCATCAAACTTATTTTTACCGTAGCAAATAATGTAGTCATGTCTCATAGATATTACTTTTCTGTTTTCTCTGTTTTTTCTTTTTTCCCAAACAAAATTTGCAATAAAATTTCCAGTACCAAATATTTCGTCCATAAGTAACCTTAGGGATCCTACTTCTGTATCATCTATAGAGACAAAAATAACACCATCATCTTTCAGAAACTGTTTTAACAACAATAGCCTTGGATACATCATACATAACCAACGGTCGTGACGGTCTAAGGTTTCACCTTCTTTACCGACCACTTCGCCTAGCCATTTTTTAATCTCTGGACTATTCACATTATCGTTATAAACCCAACCTTCATTACCCGTGTTATAAGGCGGGTCGATATAGATACATTTTACTTTTCCAGCATAACGCGGCAATAATGCTTTTAGAGCATCTAAATTATCACCTTGTACGATAAGATTTCCACTATCAGCATCCCCGCAAGATAACGCTTCTACAGGCTCTAATAGACGAAATGGTACTTCCTTATGATGCTTTTCTACTGCTTCTTTACCAATCCAATTGAGTGTTGGCATTTGTATCCCTTTAGTCGTCTAAGATTGTTTCTATTTGATATGGTTAGTATATGTCTCAGAACATTTTAATACTATCTTTGTCTAATTGCAGGAGTACTTTAGAGTTTTGAATAATCGCAAGCGAACGCAAATTTAATCTCCCAAAACTAGAAAAAGGCAGCACCCCAAAAAGAATACTACCATTTTTCTAAAAAATTAGACTTCCAAACTAAACCCTAACCCTTCACATTCACCACATAACGCCCAACCACTTTGCTAGACATAAAACGATCTAGGTATTCTGGTGTTTGCTCTAGCGTAATCTCTTCGCCATAGCTTTCAAGATTGGGCAGTTTCATATCGGTAGCGACACGTTTCCAAATGGCCTCTTTGTCAGCCAGTGGAATATAGACCGAGTCGATGCCCAATAATGACACCGCGCGGGTGATAAAAGGTATCACTGACATCGAAAAATCAGCGCCGCTTGCTAGACCACAACTGGTCACTGCTCCGCCAGCTTTGGTTTGCTTGAGTAGGTTGGGTAAGTAGTCACCGCCGATGGTATCAATGGCATTTGCCCATAGTTCACGGCCGACAGGCTTGTTACCGATTTCATTGATAGTATCGCGATGACGTACTTCGCTTGCGCCCAATGCCTTTAAGTGCTCGCTTTGCTCTGGCTTACCTGAGAACGCAATCACCTCATAGCCGAGCTGCTTTAAGATAGCGATACTGATCGTACCGACGCCACCTGTTGCACCAGTCACAGCAACTGGGCCATCACTTGGTTTTGCACCCATTTTTTCTAATTTTTGGACACTTAGCGCTGCGGTTAAGCCGCCAGTACCATAGGTCATCGCTTCTTTTAGCGTCAGCGTTTTTGGACAAGCCAGCGCCCAGTCTGCAGGGATTGAGATCATCTGACCGAGACCACCATCGGTATCCATACCGAGATCATAGCCGAATACCAATACTTCTTGCCCTGCACTAAACGTGCCTGACTTGTCACTAATCACCACGCCTGCTGCATCGATACCAGGAGTATGTGGGTACTGTTTGGTGATTCGTTTATTACCCGATGCTGACATCGCGTCTTTAAAGTTTAACGATGAATAATGTACTTCGATGAGCAAGTCATTCTCTGGCAAGTCACTAACTTTGCGTTCTTGAATGCTTTTTTTGAATTCACCATCACTGGTTTCTTCGACGACTAAGGCTTTAAAAGTTGTATCGTTTGACATGGTTATATCCTTATTAAATTTTATTATTTGTGTTCATTAACTTAGCGATATTATTACTGCAGAATGGTTAAAAAAGCCCACCGTATCTTATCGCTAATACACATGGGCTTTCTTATTTTTTCTAACACCGCTAGTTTTTGCACTCATTACGAGATTACGAGACGAGTGCAGGAATTAAGGTTTTAAAAGAACCTTGCCTTTTTTACTAGATTGTACTTTTCCAGAGACGGCGGTTGCGATATCGTCCAGACTATAAATAGCTTCAATCGGTAGCTTTAAATCGCCATTCGATGCGCGTTCTAGCAACTCAGTAATCAGACGCTGTTTGTTGTCTAGATCCATTTCTTGGCTGGTTTTGCTACCCCAGAAGCCTTTGACAGTTGCTTGCTTAAAGATCAAGCTGCCAGCGTCCAGTGCCATTGGCTTGCCTGACATGATGCCAAATGAGACCAGCGTTCCTTTGCTACCCAGTAGTGATAGCAGTTCATTGCTCGACTCACCACCGACTGAGTCAACGGCTGCTGTGATTTTGTCATCGCCAATGATGGCGCGGACTTGGTCTTTCCAGTCGTCATCAGCAGTGACCACATTGTTTTTGATACCGAGTGAGGTCAGCTCTTCTATCGCGTCTTTGCTACGGACGAGGTTAATCGTATTCACGCCGCGTGCTGCTGCGAGCATGGCAAGGGTTTTACCGACAGCGCCGTTTGCCGCGTTGTGGATGATCCATTGACCGCTATCTACTTCTAAGAATTCTAATAGCATTAAGGCAGACAACGGCATAGCAATCAGCTGGGCAGCCAGCTCGTCTTCGATACTATCAGGCATGTTAAATACCATGCTGGCAGGGGCGACAAAATACTCCGCCCACGTCTCATGCACACTGGCACACGCCACACGCTGACCAACACTAAAGTCTGTCACGTCAGCGCCTACCGCATCGATAATACCTAGCGCTTCACTACCACCGATGGCTGGCATCTCAGGCTTATAGCCATATTGTCCACTCACTGTCAGCATGTCATGGTTGTGAATAGGTGAGAGAATGGTTTTGATACGGACTTCGTTGGCAGCAGGCTGCGGCATAGGACTGTCGCCCACGCTCAACACGTCAGAAGGTTTGCCAAAGCTGTGATGAATAGCACTACGCATAATAATTTCCTTTATGTATTTATGATTTAACTTATTTATAAGTGTATGAATAACCGACTATAAACATCATGTCATCAAGGTCATTCACCAATGTATTTTTTCTTCTAGTAGAAACGATACCATGATAATGATGCTGATAGGTTATCAACTAACAAAGACACTATACTCAAAAATAGACTGGTCGTCTAGACGTTGGATACATTTGCGCTAACGGGATTTTGTTATAGAAAGCTTGGCTTACATCAGTAATATTCTCTAGCGTTAGATAGTCAATCGCATATATATGGAATACGGCATTAGGCCAGTTCAGTCTATTCTCTATAGAACCTTGACTTGCTTGCCCTATATCTAAACTATCTTATAACGACGATGACTCAGAATTATGATAGCTATCGATACTGTTTAATAAAACTCTATTCTACTAAGTACATGCTCTTGTACTAGATAGGCGCAGATATATGCGCTTGGCCACGCAAACATAAAGGCCAGTCCCCACGAATGCATCAACTCCATAAAAAATCCGTCGATAAAGCCTTGTTTGACCACCAACAGGGCTGTTGAGATAATCAGTGACATCATCATCGCCATCAGACCTGTAAAGATAAGGCGGTAATATTTGCGGCGCGTACGTATTCTGATAGTGGGGAAGTTGGCCATAGTATTCGGTTGTCCTACTTGATGTTAGCTACGCCCAGCCTATGATGCGGGCATACGTTGTAAGTTAATAGTTAGGTGGTGAGCAGGCATAATAAATGGATAAGGTATTGGCTACCAGTGTTCATCATACTCCGTGAGGTCAAACGGGTAAAATCGTTATTATCAATGGTAGGGTTTGCGATATGTTATTAATATGATTATTGTCTTTAAGGCAGCATTTTAAAGCTTTTTGAAGAGGTTATTGCTAAAAGGAGTATCTCTAAAAACAGCACGTTCTCAACAGTCGATTTTGCTACGATAACTTACTATAACTAAGACCAAAAACAACTAGGAGTATAGTATGGCAGTTCAAGAACAACGAGGGTCTCAACAAAAAACATTAGGAATCATCGGTGGTATGAGCTGGGAGAGTACCGAGAGCTATTATCGTCTGATTAACGAAGGTGTCAAGCATCAGCTTGGTGGACTACATTCAGCAGATTTGTTGATTCATAGTGTGGATTTTGCGTTGATCAATACGTTACAGGAGCAAGGCAGATGGGACGAGCTAGGTGTGATAATGGCTAACAGTGCTCAGCGTCTACAAGTAGCTGGCGTACAAGGAATCATGATTGCTTCTAACACGATGCACAAACTGGTCGATGACGTGCGCTCCGCCACAGACTTGCCATTGACTCACATCGCTGATGCGACTACTGATGCTATCAAAAAACAAAATCTCACCAAAATAGCCTTACTTGGTACTCAGTTTACGATGACTCAAGATTTTTATAAGCAGCGTCTTATTGATGCGGATTTACAAGTATTGATACCAGAAGATGAGGCGAGAGCAGAAGTACATCGCATTATCAAAAAAGAGCTGTGTGTCGGTGAGTTTAAAGACAGCTCACGAGAGTATTATCGTCAAGTGATTAAAGATTTGGCAGCGAAAGGGGCAGAGGGTGTGATCTTGGGCTGCACAGAGATTGGTTTACTTATCAAACAAGCCGACAGCCCCATACCTGTATTTGATACCACAGCTATTCATGCAGCTGCGGCGGTAGATTTTTTATTAGAGTAGTGCGGACTGATAAAAATGTTTAAGCCTATAACGTTTTTACCAGTCGCTCAAGCAGTTCAAACGTGCTCTCTTGTTTGACCAAAGTTATCCCTTGTCCTGCCCATAAAGATTGATGTTCTGCATCCATATTCTGAGACGCATGAGCTCGCATAGATTTGGACATGGCATTTAATTGCGGGTAGGGCGGTAGCTCATCAGCGCTTTCAAATTGAGCAAAATCACGTAGATAATCGTTTAATAAACCACGAGCGAGCTTACCTGAAAATAATCGAGTTAAGCGTGTCTCTGAGCTGCGCCTGCTGTGACTGGCATCGAGTAAGGCTTGTTTATAAGTATCATTGATACCGCATTGGTCAGTGGTCAAAAACGCCGTCCCCATCTGTGCAAGCTCAGCACCTGCCGCTTGTACTGCCTTTATATCCTGTCCCGTCATAATGCCACCTGCTGCAATCAAAGGAATATCAGTACAGGCGCGCGTCTGGCCAATCAAAGTCAATAATCCTAATGGATCGCTTTCACTTTGCGGTAACCAACCACCGCGATGTCCACCCGCTTCGACCCCTTGTACACATACCGCATCTGCGCCAATATCTGCCCATGCTTTCGCTTCTAGTGGATGATTGGCAGTGCCGATGACGCGTGTGCCGAGACTTTGCAGACGCTGAACTTGCTCAGCACTGATAATGCCAAAGGTAAAACTGGCAACAGGAACGGGATTGTCATAGAGCACTTGTAGCTGCTCTGCGAAGATCTGCGCTGGGCGTTCAGGTAGTGCAAATTCAATATTATTGTCTTGATAGTATTGACTTAGCCAAGCGGGAATTTCGGTATCAAAGGTCGTGGATTCTTGCTCAGACAATACCATGAGATTGATCATAAACGGACGGTCGGTGAGCGATTTAATGGTATCAATTTGGCTAGTCAAAACATTTGGCGCGGTCATACCAGACCCTAATGAGCCCAGTCCACCAAAGTTACTGACCGTCGCTGCCAGTTCAGGTGTGGTTGCTCCTGCCATGGGTGCTTGGACGACAGGGTAGGTTAAATTCAGAGTATCAAGTAAGCTCATGACTGGCTGCCTTTTTAGTAGGGTGTTTGCATGACTTACTTTAACAGAGCTGAGTAAATGGTATGTGAGATAGTGTTTATTTAGTTGCTGAATAGGGTGATTGATTTTGGCTACAGTTTTGTAGTTAAAAGAGTTGGCTATGGATTTGTAGTTAAGGGGATAGTGTCAATCTGACTCGTCTTAACTGTATAATATATTTATTGAAGAATGATTAGGTTAGAAAGATGAGTAGGCTACAAAACTATAGTTTTCATGGTATTTATGATCTAATTAATCTTGTTGAAGAACACATAAACTTAGAAACGGAGTTTTGGAACTATAATGAAGATTATTTTATAAAGCATTCAGCTAAATTTAGTAAAGATACTCTGTTGCATCAGTATATTGTTATTACAGCATTTAATTTTTATAGACGTGATTTTAGGAAGAACAAAGATTGTTATGATGATGAGTACCTATCAATTTGGTATGAGAAATTTGATATTTACAGTATTAATATTCAAAAAATAGTGGAAAATGATGACAAAGAGGATCCATGTGCATATGAATGGTTCTTAGAAAATGAGGATAAATTTTATGAGTTATTCTTTGAAATGTCTGAAGAGGCTTTCTATGTTTTATTTAATAATAGAAAGCTTCTTCTGAAATTCAATAAGATAGTTTCTACTCATATATATGAAAAGAATGTAATTTATCCTAGTGAATATATGACTAAAAAAGGAACAATTAAAAGGTGTCATATACCGGTATGGGTGAAAAAGGCTGTTTTTCATAGAGATAAGGGTAGGTGTGTATTTTGTAATACAGATCTAACAAACTTGATTAATCACTATAAGAAAAGCAATTTTGATCATATTGTTCCTCTAGATATGTATGGAGTTAATGATC
Organism: Psychrobacter sp. NPDC077938; assembly: GCF_044542635.1. Taxonomy (NCBI): domain Bacteria; kingdom Pseudomonadati; phylum Pseudomonadota; class Gammaproteobacteria; order Moraxellales; family Moraxellaceae; genus Psychrobacter; species Psychrobacter sp. NPDC077938. The sequence continues at coordinate 741,018 of NZ_JBITUW010000001.1, read as the reverse complement.
CTTGTAATATTCAATTAACTTGTGAAACTTGTAATAAGTCCAAAAGCAATATAGAGGTTACCACTTCAGATAAATACTTTTCATGGTGGTAATGGTATTTTGAAGAGAGAGATATGTAATAGAGAAAGGTTTGCTGAGTGGATTGCCCTCACAAACTTAAAAAAACAGGAAAACTCAGCTAGAGTTTTCCTATTTTACATTCAATCTTGGAGATTCTTTTAAGAGTTGATTTGCATAGAATCCTACTCCTTAATTCAACTGCAACGACCCTTTCGCATTCATCAACAGCTCAACCACATCATCACCGCTAATCACTTCAAAGCGCTTGTCAATATCTGACTCTTCTACACCGTTGTGTTTCATACAAGCGCCACAGACCAATACTTGACCACCTTTTTCGATAAAGGCTTCTAGTAACTCACCAGCTGGCTCAAACGGATCGCCGATATCTACATTGTCTAGCGCATTTGGTTTTGCCAGATGTACGGCATCCACCATTAATATCACAGTAGCAGAATGGCCTTTCTTCAATGCCACGCCTGCCATGGTAAACGCTAAAGTAATTTTGCTTGGGTTTGATTCGCTATTATCAAATAACGTACCGACATAATCTGTTGTATTAGCCATATTATTCTCCTTATAAGACTATATTTGTTTTGTCTGAGTATGTACTCACTACTATCCTAACATTTATTATATGTATTTATATAATGAGTTGTTATGAAATAGTAGCTATAAGGTTGCTTGCTTGTACTATCTGTTAAATAAGATAAAAGTAATGGATTTCTAGCTTATAAAGTTAAGTTAGTCAGCTGTATCGACAGGCGGCCACGGACGATCAGCATCACTTTTGATCCACTCAGCCACGTAACCTGTTGGCGGTAGATCCCAGTCAGATTGACCAAGTGCAGCCAATACTTGTGCCGTGTCGATCACTCTACCGCCCTTGGTCACACCGGTACGCAGTAGACCAGATGAGCAGGGCTGCCCTTTGACCCACATTGATTGCTCAATATACAGCCAGCGCGCGTCGATACCGACGATTTTGGTTTTGAGCGTGACTTTTTGAAAGGCGCGAATACGCTTACGGTATTGAATAGTGCTGCCAGCGATGACCAAACCCCAGCGTTGTTTTAATAACTGCTTGCCAAGACCAGTCCGTACTGCAAAGTCCATACGACCCAAATCATAAAGCGTAAATACGCGGCCGTTATTCATCTCCAAAAAATTATCTATATCGGATAAGCGGCAGCGAAACTGAATCTCACTGGTGTCCTTAAACGTCAGTGTGTCGCCCTTTTTTGCTTTTAGGGCAGCATGAGCAATGGTGCTAGCATAACGGATAAATGGGTACATAAAACACTCTCAAAAGGTTATAAACGTTGGCGTTATTATTTTGTCATTGATGACAGTGATGGTTTATTGTCAGAGACCGCATCTTGATAAGGTTCTCTAGGGCGTGTCCTCATTTTAAAAATGGTGATAAAAATGAGATAAATCGCAGTCAAACGAGGAAAATAGTGCAGATAATATCGAGATATTAGTCAGCTATTTGACGCCGTTTGGCAAGATTTAGCCATTTTTAACCCATTTAGATAACTATCGATTGAATTGAGGACACGCCCTAATAGAAGCCACACCAATCCAATTAAAATAAGCGCTGACCGTTTCAGGTATCCAGTTGATATCGAATTTTGAAGTCTTGGACTCTTTATCATTGGTGATAGACGATTTACTTTTGGAATGCCCGTTGTCTGAGCGATACCTCAGATAACCGATGTGTCCACCATGCTCAGTATCTAAGATAGTGACACTCTCAGAGACATCATTTGGCGTAGCAGTAAAGCCAATGAAAGGATCATCTTTTGCACTGACTAATAGCAGAGGGTGAGTGACATTGCGCAAATACGGCATGGCGGATGCAGTATGGTAATAGTCGTTTTTGGAGCGATATCCGTGACGCGGCGCAGTAAAGATATCATCGAAATCACTGATACGATTGGCAGCTTTGATAGAATTGATCTCATCTTGAGTAAGATCGTTTGCCAATGCTTTTTTGATAATTGGGTTAAGCAGATAAGGCGTATAGATACGATGACTCAAGAAGCTGTGCATAGTAATGGCAGCTGAAGACATATCGACTGGCGCGGAGATAACAACGGCACCTTTACAAAGAACCTTGTCCTCATATTCGCCCATATATTTGGCCAGTGCATTGCCTCCTAACGAGACGCCAACCGCATAGATATTGGCATACTGCTCACGCAAATTCTGTAGCGCATGATGCACCTCGTCAGTGTCGCCTGCATTATAAAATACCGTGCCACTAGCAGGAATACCGCCGCAACTACGGAAATGCGCCACCACAAAATGCCAGCCTTGCGCGTGCATTTGGTACGCTAGTGCGCGAGCGTAATGACTGTCACTACTGCCTTCCATACCGTGGAATAGAACAATCAATGGCGTTTGCTCAAGCTCACCATCTTTTGATGCTTCTACAGGGTGCGCATCATAAAAGTCATAGGCAATATCACTCTCGTCCAATGAGTCTTTTTCGACCACGCGGCGGTAGGTCGGTGACTTTGGCGCAAAAAACTTGGGCAAGATGCTTTGCATATGTGGATTGGTCAGCCAAAATGGTGGCTTAAAAGGTGCTGGAGAAAAAGGTTTGGTTGAAGTTGACATATATTGGTCTTATTTAATGATCGTGAAAAAATAAATAGAGTAGTGTGATAAGGTTTTTTCATCATAACGCCAGTACCTGTGAAAACCAATAATTTTCAGTGAACGCATGATTACTGAAAAGCAGTTACTGAAAACAGCTACTGAAAATTATTGGTTCAAAATCATTTACCGAGAAACAGTTACTGTAAAAAAGCTAGTAAATAAGTATATTGAAAAGAGAGATGTCTAAAATTTGCGACGAGCATAATCAGTCAGATTTTTAGTCTTCTGGCTTATCCAATACTCGACCATCCATTGCTAGTCGCGCTTTTAAATTTTCGACATCTGCTTCAGCAAGTGTGGCGGTTAAGGTTACTTGCTTACTATAGGCGACATCGTCGATATGACCGCCAAGGCTCTCTATCATATAGCGGCATTGCGCTTCAGTCGCAAATTCTGCCAGTATCTGAATCTGGGTCATCGGTACATAAGGGTTTAATATCATCTCATCGATGGCCGCTTGAGCAGAGCCCGCATAAGCACGGGTGAGACCGCCAGCACCCAACTTGATACCACCGAAGTAACGCACCACGATGATAATCACGTTGCCGATCGACTTATGCTGCAGTACATTCAATATCGGTCGACCCGCTGTACCGCTAGGCTCGCCATCATCATCAAACCCTGCACTAGTGGTATTATCTGGATCACCGATGATATATGCCCAGCAGAAATGCCGTGCATCAGGATATTGCTCGCGCAGTTGTTCCACGTGAAACATTGCTTGCTCACGGGAGGTCACTGGATAGGCGTAAGCGATAAACTCAGATTTTTTAATTTCGAGGCGCGTGGTAACGGCACGTTTTAGCGTTTGATAGCTCATATTTCATCAGGCTTAGGTTGGATATGTTAAACTGGTCTGACTTTCACTGGCTTTTGTATTGAGCACAGTGTTCATTTAATTTTTCATTATAGTACCATTTCTAACCATCGAAGATAACGAGCCGCTCACGGCTGAGTGCTGGCGTCGTTAGTTTCTGATTTAGGGCTGGTATAATAAAACCGATGGTAGTAAATAGTATGCGTTTAGATAAATTCATTAGTAAAGCCACCGAGCTGTCGCGTAAAGAGTCAAAAAAGATCATGCACGCCGGCGAAATCACTGTAAACGATCAAGTGGTTAAAGATCCTGGCCTACATGTCGATGTCGTCAATGATGATGTGATGTGGGCGGGCGAGCCATTATCGGTCGCTGCGGGCAATCGCTATATCTTGTTGTACAAGCCTGAAGGTTTTGAGTGCACGCTAAAAGTTAAAGAGTATCCAATTGTCACCGAACTGATTGCTGTACCAGAATTGGGCAGCTTGCGTATCGCTGGGCGTCTCGATGTCGATACTACTGGCGCATTGCTGATGAGTGATGATGGCGGCTGGCTGCACCGTGTCACCAGTCCTAAGCACGAGCATGCAAAGGTGTACGAGCTGACTTTGGCAGATGCAATGGATAGTGATGCACAAGAAAAAGCCGTTAAGAAAGTGGCTGAAGGCATCTTGCTTGAAGGGGATTACGAGCCAACCAAGCCTGCTGTTCTTGAGTTCATTGATGAAAAACATGCACGTCTGACATTAGAGCAGGGCAAATACCATCAGGTCAAACGTATGATGGGTTACTTCGGTAATCGAGTAACTGAGCTGCACCGCGCTAGTATCGGTCATATCAATCTAGAAGGCCTAGAAAAAGGCGATAGCCGTTTCTTAACGCCAGAAGAAGTTGCCAAGTTTTAAGAAATAAGCACTGAAACTATTAAGCTTTGGCATTAGTGTTTGTCTTGAAATTACCGTTTTAAACCCATTAGCAGCCGCTACCCAGTGTGCTGCTTTTTGCGGTCTGCTATATTGTATTTATGTCTACTACCTACCTGTGTTGCCTATCTCTTAAAGCTAAGTAGCAGTTTTGCGACATTAGCCATTTAATACTTTGCAAAACTATCTCATATGCTACAGTCTTTTTTATCTATATTTTTATGACAGACAACCCTTAAACCAATTCCAAAAATCTGACTAATCAGAAAATGTATTGCTACCTTTGAGTTAGTAATAGCTTTGGAATTGGTCTTAATATCGAAAATCGTCATTATTAAAAACCAGATAGGAATCTCTCTGTGACATTACCTGTATTAAAGTCCGCTAGCCTAATCAGCGTCATACTATTAGCAACCACTGCTTGCGCTCAGCCAAGTTCAGCGGATGCCAACAGTAATAACGTAACGCAAAGCACTACAAATTCGCAAGCAACTCAGACAGTGAGTGCGACTGTTGATAAGCGATTGCGTCAAATATTGACCCAAGCAGGCATCAAAACACAGATTACCTCTATTGTGCCATCCAAACTTCCTAATATGTATCAAGTGAATTTGGCCGGACAACTGCCGCTGCACATCACCGAAGATGGTCGTTACGTCATACAGGGTGAGCTACAGAAAAACCCAAGCAAGCAAGTTGTCACTAAAACACCAGTACGTAGCACAAGTGCACAGGTAGGCGAACCTGTCAATGCGAGTGTCAAGTCTGACATGCTAGCAAATATGGCTGCGCTTAAGAACATGAGCGCGAAAACACCATTCTTTTATACCGCAGTACCGGGTGTCATCTGGGGTGCAACGCTAGAAGGTGTGCCGTTTTTACTATCGGACGATGCGCAGTACATTACCGATGGTGAAATATCAGTCATCGAAAACGGTCAATTTATCGGCCTTGATGAGAACTTTGAAAAACGCAAAAACCAGTCTGTGTTTGCGTCATTGGACAAAAGCCAGCTGATTACTTATCCAGCGACCACTACTGAAAGAGCCGTTATCTATGTGGCAGATGATGTGAACTGCCCTTACTGCCGCCGACTACATCAGCAAGTGCCATCACTCAATGCAAAAGGCGTGACGGTCAATGTCATCGGCTATCCGATATATGAGGCGTCACCGAAGCAGATGCGTGGTATTTGGTGCCAAGCGAATGAGGACAGTCGTCGTCAGGCATTTGATAAGGCGATGCTGACAGGTGAAATGACACCTGCATCAGCAAGTTGTACGGTTGACCATGTGACACCTAATCGTGAAAAAGCAGCTGGACTTGCGGTAATGGCGACGCCTGCCATCTATCGTGAAGATGGCGTGCTATATCAGGCGAGTTTTGAGAGTCCAGAATTTCTAGGATTCTTGGGTGTTGAATAATCAACTGGTAGGGTTAAGTGTTTTTTAGTTTAAAAAATTAATATATTTGACTGCTAAACAACGTAAAAAAACCGCCTTATGAACTGATTCATAAGGCGGTTTTTTATGGTTCTATTCAGATATTTTTACATCTCAAAAGCTGTCTTAAATAATTTATGGTAAGACGATATCAACGATTTTCCAATTGATAAGCCCTTCACGTTGCATCTCGATAGTGAGAGGGTAGCCTTTTACCTGACCACTAATACTAAAGCAATTGATACCACAGTAGCTCAGCGTTGGCTTTTCGCTGTCATTGCCTTGGGCGACTTGCTGCTCAAGTTCTGCCGCTTGTTTTTTCATGACTTGCTGCATTTGGCTTTTAACCACGGCATCGACATCACCGCGCTGAATGATTAAGCTCTGAATTAGGTTTTTCAAGTCAACTTGATCGCTAGCGATGGCCCATGCTGCAGCTAGTTCTTTAGTTGCTGTATTGGCTTGACCTTGAGTATTAATTACCTTTTCGATATTCTGCGGAGTGATGGCACCTTCAACTGCCTGCGCGATAAAACTATTCGCGGCTTCGGTCAACGGCTCACCGCCCAATTCAGAAATTAATGGATACTTAGTCATTGTCGTCGCAAATTGGCTGGTTAGCTGATTTTGGACGCTTGGTCGCACTTGCTCATAATCAATAGCCGCTGCGATAGTGGCACCGTCTTTATCATCATAAGCGTTTTTGAGCTGATAAGCGCTGTAATAAGGCGAGCCTGCATACACTGCTACCGCAATTATGATTAATAGAATAACCAGCTTTTTCATAAGACTTGATACCTTGTCGCAATCGTCATCACTATGAGTATAAATGACCGTAGATGTGGCGGTAAATATTAGCACGACTGGGCACCGCTCAGGTACGAAAAGCTTTGCAGTAACCTTAATGAATCGTTTGGCTTTTGCCGCAGCGATGCCAACTGCTAATTTCATCATTTAAGAGCTTGATAAATCAGCAGACCATCTCCATAAATAGCGCAAACTTTTTATAATTGATTTGGCTAAGCAGCCTTCACCGTATTTGTTGGTTAAGTCTAAGCATTATGGTTCTATAGCATGGTGAATTATTGTGTTTCATGTGAAACGTTATACATATCCATCAGCTAAGAATCACGAATAAGATTAAGACAACTATCAATTGAGCTGATGATTTGACGAACCGGTGTGGCTGTAAAGACGATAGGAGAGAGCATGAGTAAGCGCGATTTTTATGAAATATTAGGTGTCAGCAAGACCGCTGACAGCAAAGAAATTAAGCGAGCCTACCGTAAGCTTGCCATGAAATACCATCCAGATCGCAACTCTGATGATCCTGATTCGGAAGACAAATTCAAAGAAGCTTCAATGGCTTATGAAGTATTGAGCGACGAAGAGAAACGTTCGGCCTACGACCGTATGGGCCATGCAGCCTTTGAAAACGGGATGGGTGGCGGCGGCTTCGGCGGCGCAGGTGGCGGCAACTTCCAAGATATCTTTGGCGATATCTTTGGTAACTTCGGTGATATCTTCGGTCAGCAGCGTGGCGGCGGCGGTGGGCGTTCGCGTCGCGGCTCTGACTTACGTTATGTGATTGAGCTTACATTAGAAGAAGCTGTACGTGGCTGCAAAAAAGAAATCAGTTTCACGGCTCCTGCGCCTTGTGATACTTGTGATGGTAAAGGGGCAAAAAATGCGTCCGATGTGGTCACCTGTCAGACTTGTCATGGCCAAGGTCAAGTACGTATGCAGCAAGGTTTCTTTGCAGTACAGCAGGCCTGTCCTCATTGCGGCGGTACTGGTAAACAGATCAAAAACCCTTGTTCAGACTGTCATGGTAACGGCGTAAAAGACAAATCACGCACCTTAGAAGTTTCTATCCCTGCAGGCGTCGATGATGGTGATCGCGTTCGTCTAGCAGGTGAAGGTGAAGCGGGCGGCGCTGGCGTACAAAATGGCGATCTATATGTCGAAGTACGTGTCAAACAGCATAATGTCTTTACCCGTCAAGGCGCTGACCTATATATGGATGTGCCAGTAAGCATCACTGATGCAGCATTGGGTAAAGAAGTCGAAATTCCAACCTTAGATGGCAAAGTAAAAATCAAAGTGGCAGAAGGTACGCAAAGTGGTAAGTTACTGCGTGTACGCGGCAAAGGTGTGACGCCAGTCCGTACTACTATGAAAGGTGATTTGATTTGCCGTGTGGTTATTGAAACGCCAGTGAATCTGACTCGTGAGCAAAAAGACTTATTACGCCAATTCCAAGACACATTGGATGACGACAGCAAGCATCAACAGTCGCCACATAAGAAGTCATTCTTCAAAAAAATCGGTGATTTGTTCGATTAAGAAATAGTTTAACTAAGTAGCTAATATTGAACTAAGCCCAAAGGTTTCACATGAAACCTTTGGGCTTTTTATTGATGGTATAAAAAGCCCTTCGTGGGATGATATTTGCTAAACTTACGATAAATGGTAGTCAAAAATAGTTTCACCAAATATAAAACATCTAAGGTAAAAACATGAGCGAACAAGCGAATAATAAATCTATCAACGTTGGGGTAATCGGTGCAGGCGGACGTATGGGTCGTATGCTAATCGAGGCAGTACAGAATAACCCGCAAACTACATTAAAAGCAGCGATTGAGCGTCAAGGCTCTAGCCTAGTCGGTGCTGATGCAGGCGAAGTTGCTGCTATCGGTCATTTAAATGTACAAATCGTTGATGACTTAGCCGCTGTGATTAGTGATATCGATGTGCTGATTGATTTTAGCTTGCCTGACGCTACTGAAAAAAACATGCAAGTTTGTGCTGAGCATAACGTCGCTATGGTCATTGGGACGACAGGATTCAATGAACAGCAAGAACAAGTACTGGCAAAAGCAAGTGAGAAAATAACTATCGTATATGCGGGTAACTATTCGACAGGCGTTAATTTATCATTGAAGCTACTCGGTATGGCTGCCAAAGCGTTCGGAAATGATGCTGATGTAGAAATCATCGAAGCCCATCATAAGCATAAAATTGATGCGCCTTCTGGTACCGCATATATGATGGCCGAAGCCGTCGCAGAAGCGCGCGGACAGAACCTAAAAGACGTTGCTATCTATGGCCGCGAAGGACAAACTGGCGAGCGCGAATCTGGGACAATTGGTATTCACGCAGTACGTGGTGGCGAAATCGTAGGTGATCATACTGTGATGTTTATCGCAGATGGCGAAGTGGTCGAGATTACCCATCGTGCGCGCGCGCGCATGACATTTGCCGCTGGTGCAGTACGTGCCGCAACTTGGGTCGTTGAGCAAGAAGTAGGTCAGTACAATATGCAAGACGTGCTTGGATTAAGTGACTAACGACTATTTATAGTTGACGGTCAAGTTTAACGTGATAACTGATGACTTAATAGTAATAAGGGAGCAGGTATGAATAGTATCAAACGTTATATTAGTCATAGACTGATTAGTGCTATTTGTACCATCAACCTTACGAGCCGTGTCTGTCTGTCTGTTGGTGCACTGAGTCTAGCGGTTCTACCAATTACCGTACAAGCCAGCACCTCTCAAACCTATGTTATCCATACTTATGGTGGGGCTAGTTTGTTACCTGCAGTTAGGCAGCAACTAAATAGTAGTTCCGACGGTGGAACAGTGACTACGTATCAAGATAAATTGGTACTGCAAACGACGGCACGTAATTATCAGGCGGTACAGCAGTTATTGTCTCAGATTGACCGTCAGCCACAGGCATTGGCGGTCGCCGTACGTGTTGGCAATAGTAGTAGCGGGCAAGGCAATATTCAGCAGGGTCAGGTCATTATTACCAATCGCGGTATCCAAGGTGCAGGGGTTATTAGTCAGCGTAGCAGCCAGCAGCAGGGTAGTAATCTATATCAAGTACAAACACTATCTGGCAGTGCGGCGAGTATCAGCACAGGTACGCTTTATTCGCTAACTCAAACCTATAATGCTAATAACTATTCAACTTATCATCGTTCAGCTAACGATAACTTCAAACCACAGATTGTGATTCAGCAGCAAATACTACTGCCAACGACACAAGGGATTGCCGTCACACCAAGATTGCTACCTAGCGGGCAAGTGGAAGTACAACTATCCCAAGTAGAAGAAAGCTTAGTGCAGCCGAATTCACCTTATAATAAAATGAGTTCTACTAACAATTCTACTAACAGTGCTAGCAATGCTATTCGAAGTCAAAGATTGAACAGTACGATTATCGTGCCGCGTGGACAGTGGGTGACGATTGGACAGATTTCACAAAACTCAAGTAGTAGCGCTAGTAACGGTAGCCGAACTATTAATAACCATAATAGCGTGCCTATTTCTTTGCGGATTGATTAGTTCACCAAGCAAATCATTATGCACAAAAAAGCGCGACACGGGTATTAACCGTGCCGCGCTTTTTTGTGGAGCAATATTAAGTACTAGTCAATATAAACCACTTCTAGCGGTGGGAAACCATTGAACTCTACCGATGAGTAAGAGTTGGTATAAGCACCAGTGGTGAGCCAGTAGATTTTATCACCAATCTCAAGCTCTTCTGGTAGCTGATAGCCTGCTTCTTCATACATAATATCGGTTGAGTCACAAGTTGGACCTGCCAGTACTACTGTGCCTTCACTGGTAGACGTTTCCATCTTAGGCGTATACACAGGATACTTGATAGCTTCACCTAGCGTTTCGATTAAGCCTTGGAATAGACCAACGTCGGTATATACCCAACGAGTCAAATCAGTATCAGATTTACGAGATATCAGTACCACGTCACTGACCAATACGCCTGAACCACCAACCAACGAACGACCCGGCTCTAGAATAATCTCCGGCATTTCGTCATCATTATAGTCATCAGTCAGATAGCTGGTAATTTCTTCCGCATAGACTTTGATAGGATTGACTTCGCTAATGTAATTGGTCGGGAAGCCGCCGCCCAAATTGATCATTTGTAGCTTGATGCCTTCTTCGTTTTTCATCCAGTCAAACATATATTTAACTTTGGATAATGCATCATCCCATGCAGCGACGTCTTTTTGCTGGCTACCGACATGGAATGAGATACCATAAGGAACCAAGCCCAACTCACGTGCTTGAACCAGTAGGTCGATGGCCATATTAGGATGGCAACCAAACTTACGTGATAATGGCCATTCTGCTGTCTCTGAGCCTTGAACCAAGATGCGAACAAATATTTTAGAGCCTGGAGCGTGTCTGGCAATGTTTTTTAGATCTGCTTCTGAGTCGGTCGCGTATAGATCGATGCCTTTTTCAAAGGCATATTTAACATGCTCAGCTTTTTTAATTGTGTTGCCATACGAGATACGAGATGGCTCAACGCCGCAACCAAGCACACGATCAAGCTCATAAATAGAGGCACAGTCAAAGTTAGAACCAAGGTTTGCTAGTAGATCGATTACTTCCACCGCAGGGCTAGCTTTCATTGCATAATGCAGTTTTGCATTAGGAAACAGGCTTACCATTTCATGGTATTTGGTTTCGATACGACTAAGGTCAACTACTAAGAAAGGCGTCTCGCGACCTTCAGCAGCCTTGGTAAATTTCTGCCAGCTGGCAGGTTCAAAATATTGGTCAATTTTGATCATTGTCATAGTAGTAAACCTTTTGTGGAAACTGTATCGGTTATAAAAGTTATCGCCAAATAGTGAATGCTAAATATTAACACTCACTGTAGACGTAACTATGTGAAGGATAAAGACGAAATAAAAAAGATAAGAATAAAGAGTAGAGCTTTAAGAATTGACGGCTTGTGTCTGTTTTTCTGCTGATTGAGCTTCTTGCTTTTCACGTATTTTAAGAACTTTGCGGACTTTATCACGAGCACGAGTCTGTTTAAGACGAGACAAGTAGTCAACGAATATTACGCCATTTAAGTGATCCATTTCATGTTGGATACAAACAGCAAGCAGTCCTTCAACGACTTCGTCGATGACCTCACCGTTACCGTCTAACGCTTCGATACGGACCTTATTAGGACGTTCGACTTTGTCATAGACATCAGGTACAGATAAGCAGCCTTCTTCATACGGTTGCTTTTCTTCTACCAGTGGCGTGACTTTTGGATTGATAAAAACTCTAGGAGAGCTTTTGTCTTCAGACAAGTCCATAACGATAAGCTGAATATGATGATCCACTTGACTGGCTGCAAGCCCGATGCCTTGAGCATCATACATCGTCTCGATCATGTCTGCGATTAAGGTTTTGATTTCAGCAGTCACTTCCTTGACAGGCTTGGCGATAGTACGCAAGCGAGGATCTGGGTAACTTAAGATAGGGAGTAGTGCCATAACGCTCACCTCAATGATAAGGACAAAATAGGGTTGATATTATAAGATAAATGGGGACAAAAGTAATGCTTATCAATACTTTCGCAGTCATATGATGCTATATGCATATAGAAAGACTAAATTTCGATGATAAATGACATAAAAAAGCCCTGCTTAACGCAAGGCTTTGTTTATATAGTATTCTAATTAGCTAGTAATCATTTATGACTAAACTATGCATGGCTTATGACTAATTATGCATGGCTTATGACTAATTATGCACGGCGTTTATTTACGATCATTTCATACAAGAACAATAAGATAATTGCACCGATCACTGAGAATATAAGACCAGTAAAACCGCCATCAGCGTTGATACCGATTAGGCCAGCTAAGAAACCACCTAGCATTGCACCAACGATACCCAATACGATAGTCATAATCCAACCCATAGGGTCGTTACCTGGTTTGATAGCACGTGCTAATAAACCTGCGACTAAACCTACAATAATCATCCAAATAAAGCTCATGTTATTCTCCTAATATTATTAATATTTATAATGTGTTACAAGTTTTGATAAATCTATTGTAAACACTCCTCGGACGCAAAAGTAAGCACAAAATGTTACTACTGTAGGGGCTATGTGAGGAAAAAGTCCGATTTGCTATCGAGTAAGGGCAATAAGTAAACGAAAGGTTACAAAGGTAGCAGTGGTGCTAACAGCGTTTATCAATGTGGTGCCTGTAGTGCTGAACTCATATAGTGAAGACATATAAATATTAGAAATAAAAAACGCAGCCATCTATTAGATGAACTGCGTTTTTATATAAGGGAATAAGAAGATCAATTTCTTTATAAGAGTTATTTCTTTATAAGAGCTGCTTCTTTATCTTAGCTAGAAGCATTAACCATTATGCAATGCGGTTAATAAACGCTGATGAATCCCTTCAAAACCGCCATTTGACATAACCACAATCGCATCACCTGCTTTTGCATGACTGCTGATATGCTCAATAATAGCGTCAATGCTTGATAACACTTGTTGGTTGCCGATAGAGTCGCTAGTAGCCTTAGCTTGTTCGATGACTTCTTTTAAGCCCCATTCCAAACCAGTAGGCTCGTACCATAATGTGTAGTCAGCAAGTGCCGCTGATTGAGCCAAACTGTCTTGATGAATACCCATTTTCATGGTGTTGCTACGCGGCTCAATAATGGCCCAAATACGTCTATCAGCTAGCTTCTTTTTGGCACCATCTAATGTGGTCGTAATAGCTGTTGGATGATGGGCAAAATCATCAAAGACTAAGATGTTATTGACGTCGCCAATCAGCTCCATCCGGCGCTTGATACCAGCGAAATCTGATAAAGCAGCACAAGCAGTCTCAACACTGACACCAACATCATAGGCAGCAGCTACAGCAACTAAAGCGTTATTGACGTTATGGATACCGCTCATTGACCAGTTTACGATAGCAGAGGCATCTTCATTAGCGGCAAAACTGACTTTGAACTGGCTACCGTCTTCTTGAATCAGCTCAGCCTGCCAATCGCTACTATCTTTCAGAGCACGCGCATTTTCGCTGGTATCAGCTAAAGTAGAGTCGATGACAGCAGTACGCCAAATAGGCGTCCAAACCCCTTTTTCTAGCGTATCTTCTAGACTAATGGTCGCGGCTGGCATAATGATTTTGCCAGTGCTTGGAATCATGCGCACCATATGATGGAACTGAGTTTGTATTGCATTGAGATCTGCAAAAATATCTGCATGATCAAACTCAAGGTTATTCAAAATAGCAGTGCGCGGACGATAGTGAACGAACTTCGAACGCTTATCAAAAAACGCAGAATCATACTCATCTGCTTCAATCACAAAGTAACCAGATTTATCATCATCGCTTTTATCAGCACCCAAATAGCTGCTATGGGCAAACACTTGCTGTAAGTGCTCGTCAGTCGTATCAACCAATGGCACACCGCCAATCAAAAACCCTGCATCGATACCAGCATAATGTAATATCCATGCAAGCATAGTCGTGGTTGTGGTCTTACCATGTGTCCCTGCAACGGCGATTACGTGGCGTGACTGCAATACTTGCTCAGATAAGAACTGCGGACCTGAGGTATAGCGCAAGCCATTATCTAGCATATACTCAATCACATCCATGCCGCGCTTCATCGCGTTCCCAACGACGACTAAGTCTGGCGTTGGTTGCAAGTGCTCTACCAGATAGCCTTCTTCGATAGTAACGCCAGCATTTTCGAGCTGAGTGGACATAGGAGGATAGACATTGGCATCTGAACCCGTGACCGTATGTCCAAGCGCACGTGCTAGCAATGCCAGTGAGCCCATAAAAGTACCACAAATACCAAGAATATGAATATGCATAGACGTTCCGTACGCGCTTGAATGAAAAGAATAGAGAGCTGATAAAATAAAGTATGAGGTGCCTAGCTATCATCAGTAAAAATAACCACTTTGATAAACAACGACCAATACATCAGCTGGGCAAACAAGCAATCATTGTAAAGTAAACCCTGTTCGATGACCAATAAAAAACGCCTAACAAGTAGGCGCTATGTAGCTAATACAATTTGGTTATTTTAGTATGCAGCGATACGCCAACTAATAGTTAGCATGATGACGCTTTTATTTGCGAGATAACGTATAGTCATCCTCTAAATTATCGTGCTCATCAATCCGTATCAAGTGATTGTCTTGGATATGGTAGGTCTCGATATTTTTTCCTTCATAGACAATGGTGATTTTGTCATTGTCTTGTCGGTAGATACCGGATTCGAGTAGGGGTGTTTTTGGTTTTTCAGGATTATGATAATAACTTGCTTTTAGTACGGAACCATCGGCGAATAAGTTCAATGTGACATCGATACTGTCGCAATCTGTACAAGAGACCATGCCGCCGTAATCGCCCATCAATGTTGCTTGCAGCATACTGCTTTTCGCTTCTGATCGCTCCATAGAGCTGTCTGCATAGGTATCCTTATTTGACTGAGCAGCAGCAATCAGCGATTGCCCTTCCACCATCTCGCCTGTCTCATCATCACTCGCTAGCTCAGCATTTTTAGCATTGTCATCTTGCAATGAGTGTGAAGCCGCCTGCGATTCAGAACCAGTCGACGCGAACGTAGATACCATGTCTTTATCGGTATTGGACGAGGCACTATCACAGCCTACGAGTAGCACGCATAGTGACGCTACAAGTAACGAAGGACGCCACCGTTTTACGATAGCAAGCGTAGTAGAGCGAACGGGAGCAAAATATATCATGGTCATACCAAAAACAGTTTTTAACAAGTATTTTTCAAGCTCATCTATACTATCGACAACGTAAAGCCATTGTCAAAGATAAGGATAATAAGGCATGGGCGCGTAGTAATAATATAAATTAAGAACTTGATAGCATTATCTTATATTCAAAATACAGATAGCTTATGAGTAGAAAGCGACAAATATCTAATGCTTATCCGTTTATAAGGTAAGCTGAGTAAAGATATCAAAGGCTTAAAAATATCTCTGTGGGCTTTTTGTTGTTGCCCATATATCTAAAAGACATAAGTTGGTAGTAGAAAGTCCTATAGGTATCGCTAATATGGTTTGTAAGGGCGGGTTAATAGTAGATAAAAAAACAGACATTGTATCGAAGATAGCAATGTCTGTTTTAAAAGCAGAAGTAAGAAAGAAACTTAACGTCTTATTGAGTCATACGATCTTAATTAGCAGACTTTACGATACGCATTAATATTAACACATGTACGATTAGCAGCACACTAAATAGAATCAACGACTGCTCAGGAATACTTAATCCCATAAGCGTCCAATCAACAGAGGCGCATTCGCCAGATCCTGCAAATACTTCTTTGAATACTTGTAGGATAGGGAGGGTATCAAGCCAATAGTTCAGTCCTGGACCACAAGAAGGTACTTGGTCAGCAGGCAGGTGTTGCAGCCATACATGGCGCGCTGCTACTGCAGTTGCCCAACCAATACCTACTAGACTACCAAGCCATAGCAGTAGTCTTATCACTTTAGATTTAGGATTAAACAACGCTGATATGAGGGCAAAACCGCCCATGACGATTAGACCAACACGCTGAAAAATACAGAGCGGGCAAGGTGAAAGCCCTAGATGACGCTGTAAATAGAACAGCGCAAAACTCATGCCTATGATGGCCATTATCACCAAAAATACTTGCAGGTTACGGTAAGTGGTTAGCTGTCGCATTGTGCGGTTACTCTTATGGGTTTATCTATAATAGATGTGAGGTAGCAATCAAGATTAAGCAGTCAAAATGTCACAGTCAGGACTTAGCAATTAATAACTAGCAACTTAGCGATACTGCTGTAAAAATTCCGCAAAGTCTTCTGTTTCAGATTGCTCAATCTCAGCTTGCTGCAAGATAGATTTTTCTGCCAATACTTCGTATTTAGCTTGAGTGTTTGGACTAAGTGTCTGCTGTAGTAAAGACTCGCGATGCTGCTGAGCCAACGTAAATCCAAGCTGCCATAAGCTGCCTAAGCGTTTACTGTCAGAATTTACTTGTGCAGAGATAGTCGACTCAGAGTGTCCTGCTTTGCCTTGCATCAATGCTACGGCCGCGCGGTAATCGTTACCACCATAGTGAGCATCAAGCAGTGCAGCAAGCGGCTGCATACGTTCTAGATGAGTGAGCATCCAGCTTTCGAGTGACTGCTCTTGGCCATTATTGATAATATGCAAGTCATCACGGCGACCTTCATTGACCACCCGCTCAAGATTGATAGCGAGCGTGTCTTCTTCTTCAGGTAGCAGGTCTGGGGAGTCACTGAACAGGCAATACAGCGCCATCACTTCCAAGAAGCAAGCACTAGATAGGCGAATACCTACGTCACTATATGGGTCAAGATCGATAGCACGGAACTCGACATAGGCGATACCGCGACGCTCAAGCGCTTCGGTCGGTGTTTCACCGCTCATCGCGATTTGTTTAGGACGAATAGGGCTGTAGTACTCGTTTTCTATTTGTAGAATATGATTGTTGATTTGGATCGGAGTGCCATCTTCGTCTTCTAGGCCAAGCTTAGCAAAGCTTTCGTGCGGTGTTTGGATGGCACGGCGTAGACCATCGACATACTCTGGCAGATAGTTATAACGGATATCAAGCTGCTCTTGCACGCTATTGGTATAGCCAAGCTTGCCCATACGCAGACTAGTCGCCGCAGGTTTGTAATAAGTCGAATCATTAAGCAATTCTAAATCGTGCTCACGCCCTGCCAAGAAACAAGGACATACGCTTGGACTGGCACCTAGCAAATATAAAACAAGGCTGGTCAGACGTTTAAAGTTACGAATCAGCCCTAGGTATTTTTCGTTTTTGAACTCTGTCAACGTTTGGCTTTGTGCAGTCGGTGTTTTGGCTTGCCATGTTTCAAACAACGTATCACCAAAAGACAGGTTGTAATGCAAACCAGCAATCGTCTGCATGCGGCGACCATAGCGAATACCAAGGCCACTACGATATAGGGTTTTTAGCTTACCCGTATTAGAGCTACCATAATCAGCTAGTGGGATATCCTCATCTTTAGAAGACAACATGCATGGCATCGATAATGGCCACATCAGCTCACCTTCAGGTATGCCTTGATAGACCAATACGTGCAATTGGCGCAGCATATTGAGGGTTTCTTTTGGTGAAGACTTTGGTTCGGTGATGAGCTCAAGCAGGCTTTCTGAGTAATCGGTAGTGATAAAAGGGTGGGTAAGCTTTGACCCAAGTTTGGCTGGATGCGGGGTCTGGGCCAAGAAACCATCAGGCTTTACGCGCAGGCCCTCTTTTTCAATACCGCGGAGCATACCCGTTAAGTGTTGGCTATCAAACCAATTAGGGATTTCGAAATTAACAAAGCTACTCGCAAAATTACTCATAATAGTCATCTATTGTTATTTATTATGGCGGATCAAAACACGATAAGCGTTTGTCCATAAAATAGGTAAATGTTAGGTTAATAATTCCGTCAGTTTAGCTTAAAGCTGTCTTGAAAACCACGGACAATTACAAATACGATAAGCTTTAGGCAACACGATTTGTGAGGATTTTGACCCTGTTTTTAATACAAATTCATCTCGAATATAGCGTTATTCTATCAAGACAGTTTGATAAAAAAAGCATCTACCTGAGAGATAGATGCTTTGTTCATTATGCCTACAAGCCATTTGACATAGTATTGGCACACTATCGCATTATCTTGATAATCATAGCGCGACCGCGTCTATTTAGCTTATATAGAGAATGACGAACCGCAGCCGCAAGTGGTCGTGGCATTTGGATTGGTCACAACAAAACGTGCCCCTTCCAGTCCTTCGGTGTAGTCAACGGTAGAGCCTTGCAAGTATTGATAGCTTAGCGAATCGACGACTAACGTCACATCACCATTATCAAAATTGGCGTCGTCTTCGTTTAGATCGTTGGCAAAGTTAAACCCGTAAGAGAAACCAGAACAACCGCCACCTGTCACATAGACACGTAACATAAGATCGCTATCGCCTTCTTCTTCGCGTAGACGGCGTACTTTTTGCGCCGCACTATCAGTTAGGCTTAATACGGTTGGGTCTACTGGCTGGCTTGAGCTTGGACTAAATTGGTTGGCTGATTCGTTCATATCTACCTCAGTTGCTAGGATCAAATGCGGTCGTCGTCCTGTTTGGGTTTGCAATAGGGTACTTGCAAATAAAGATACGCACGGCGTTTGATTTAATTGGGTGCTGTCATTATGGCAAAGCTATTGGTGCATTATAAGCTGTTTGTACAATTTCAAAATAGTATTTGTGCCACCACAATATTTTATTGGCTCTATTGATAGTGGGCACTTATCTTTTAGCAGTATATCATAATGGGGGTGCTGATTCGTTTGTCAAGAGTGATGCAACTACTGAATTTTACTAATAAATAGCAGTGGTCTAATTTTGATGTTGAGTTGTTTAAAATAACTGCGTCAATGGGCTAAACCAATAACCAGACTGAAAATAATAGGGTGTGATTATATAAAACACTACTTAGTAATATTAGGCAGTCTTAAAGCTTATTAGTCATATTACGGTATTTTACGGCCATAACCTTTATAATAGTAACAACCATGTATGAGCTCAAGAGTCGCTTGTGCAACTTAAGGTGCTTAGCGTAATAAATACTTAGTTTTGAAATAGTTATTTAATTGTTTGCCTATGGGGCAAGCGTTTGAAATAATAGCCGCCAGTTGGCATACCCTATGTGTGTTTCTTATTGCCCTATATCTATATTATTGTTGAGATGAAGAAATTATATGATCGAATTTAAAGACGTTGGTGTTCGCCGTGATGGTCGTGAATTGTTTGCAGGTGCAAGCTTTCAGCTCCATCCAGGTCACAAAGTTGGACTGACGGGCAACAACGGCACAGGCAAATCTACCTTATTTGCGCTATTACTGACGCAGATGGGTACAGGCGATACAGAGGTCACCCTTGATAAAGGTGAAGTCAGTATTCCTGATAGCTGGCATGTGGCGCACATGGCACAGGAAGTTGGTGCTACGACGCAGTCTGCAATCGATTATGTATTGAGCGGTGATGAGCAGTGGTATGAAATTAATGCTGCACTAAATGATTTGAGCAGTGTCAGTGATGAGCAAATTGGTGTGCTACACCAGCAGTTCGATGAAATCGACGGATATCGTACGCCGACCAAAGCAGCACAAATTATGGCAGGTCTTGGTTTTAAGACTAGCCAGCATGAACTGCCAGTAGAAGGGTTTTCTGGTGGTTGGCGTATGCGCTTAAACCTCGCCAAAACCTTGATGAGCCGTGCTGATCTGATGTTACTCGATGAGCCAACCAACCATTTGGACTTGGACGCTATCCTGTGGCTTGAAACATGGATCAATGCCTACATGGGTCTGGTCATCGTCATCTCGCATGACCAAGCGTTCTTAGATGCGACAGTCGGTCATATCCTGCATGTAGAGCAACAAAAAATTACCCTATATACCGGTAACTATCAGCAGTTTATCCGTACCCGTCACGAGCGTATGGCGCAGCAGCAGCAAGCGTTTGAAAAGCAAGAAGCGACCAAGGCTCACTTGGATGACTTTATTCGTCGTTTCCGTGCTAAAGCCAGTAAAGCTAAGCAAGCACAGAGCCGTATTAAGCAGTTAGAGCGCATGGCAGAGCTGTCACCAATGATGGCTGACAATCCGTTCTCGTTCCAATTCTATGAGCCAGCAAACATGAGCTCACCGCTGATTGAGCTGACCAACGCAGATATTGGCTATAGTGAGACACCGCTTCTACACAATGCCAATGTACAGGTGACACCTGATACCCGTCTTGGCTTATTGGGTATGAACGGCGCTGGTAAATCAACGCTGATTAAAGCATTAGTCGGTGAGCTTGGCGTACTAAAAGGGAAGTATCGTGTTTCGGATACCTTAAAGCTTGGCTATTTCAATCAGCATCAAATGGATATCCTAGACGCCAAAGCAACGCCTATAGAGATGTTACGTCGCCTAGCGGGCAAAACCTCTGATGCGATGCTACGCTCGTTTTTGGGTAGCTTTGACTTCCGCGGTGAGCGTATTGATACACCAAGCGAGCTATTCTCAGGTGGCGAGCGCGCGCGTTTGACCTTGGCACTGATCGTCTGGCAACGTCCAAACGTCCTTGTACTCGATGAGCCAACCAACCATTTAGACTTGCAAATGCGTCAAGCATTGACTATCGCCTTACAAGGTTTCAAAGGTGCAGTGGTACTGGTCTCGCATGATCGAGAGCTGATAGCCAATGTCTGTGATGAGCTGTATCTGGTACACGATGGTATTATCGAAGAGTTCGATGGCGACATTGGTGACTATGGTAAATGGCTAGCAGAGAAGCGCAAGCAAGAGAACGCATCAGATAAAAATACTGGTAAGAAAAAAAGTAAAAAAGAGAGTAAGAAGTTCGTTTCACGTGAAACAGATAATAGCCAAGCAAGTAATAAAGCATCTGATAACTCATCAAATAGTAAAGCTGCTACACCTGCACTTAGTAAAGAAGAGCAGCGTAAGCTAGCCGCTGAACAACGTAAAATGACAGCACCTATCCGCCGCGAGATAGAAGAAATAGAAAAGACATTGGCTAAGATTGATAAGCAGCTCGTGACGCTTGAAGAAAAACTGGCTGATACAGATCTGTATGAAGAGAGCCGTAAGTCTGACTTGCTTGTATTGCTCAATGAGCAAACAGCACTACAGCAGCAGCATAGTGATAATGAAGAGAAGTTACTACTATCAATGACGACTTTAGAAGAGATGGAAGCTAAGTTCGCATAAAGCATTCTAGATAGTTAATTATATAAGCAGACATAAAAAAGGGATGGCATAAGCCATCCCTTTTTTATTACATTATTCCTTACGATATTTGCCATCACCGTACGACAATATTTCCATCGTGGTCGTACAAAGCTGACAGTTTATTTCACCAGCAGCGGCTTTTGATAAATCAAGGATACGACCTCTAATAAAAGGTCCTCTGTCCGTGATTTTTACAACGACGCTCTGCTTTGTCTTTTGATTGGTTACTTGTACCTTCGTGCCGAACGGTAACGTACGATGTGCAGCGGTTAATGAGTTCATATTGAAGATACTGCCACTAGCTGTGCGCTTACCATGAAACTTACTACCGTAGTAACTAGTATTGGCTGCGAAAACTGTGGTGCTAAGTAGTAGCGATAAAGTGACAACCAAAGACTTGATTAAATAAGACATTTAATACCTTTAAGCAATTAATAAAATAGACAGATGCTCTTGCCTACGTTATCTATACTCCCTATGAGTATGAATAATAGGGGATTCTACAAGAGCTAGCTTGTCATATTATTACTGCCGTGTAAAAAACTCATGAGGTCAAATAGCTGTTTTTTAAGGAAAAATAACTATTTTTTAGCAAAAATAATGATGACGTAGATACTAAGATTAGACTTATAAAGAGTGATTCTCATAAAGAAGCCGACAAAATACTGGAAAGCCAACAACGCAATATAAATAGGTAATATATAAAGACCAAATCTATCGATATAGCATAATTATCGTTATGAAAACTCAAATAGTAATAGATAATATAATGTAAAAAAACCTTGCTATATTCTTACTACCCTGTAAATAGAAAATTTTTGGCATTCTTGTAGTTCCAATATAGAGCTGATAATACTAAATTTTTAAAAAATCTAACTCAAGGTAAAAGCGTTCGCTTACCTGTATTACAGAATATTGTAGATATTGCTTGGCACCTCTACTGGTAATATTTATATAACGGTGTTTGTTGTAATTATTGCTATGATGATAAGTAGGCTACAAAAACTGCTATAGCAGAATCTAGTAGCCGTTTATACCGTATCGTTTGAAGTTGGCAGACTGATACCACTAATATGTTTTTATTTTGGGGAAAATAACATGGCAGAGAAAAGCTACTATGACATTTTAGGGGTCAAAAAAGACGCCTCAGACGCTGATATCAAAAAAAAATACCGCAAGCTTGTTCGTCAGTATCATCCCGATGTTAGTGATCATCCAGACGCTGATAATAAAATTGCAGAAATAAACAACGCTTACGAAACGATCAGAGATAAAGAAAAGCGCGCTGAGTATGATGCTATGCTAAATAATCCGTTTGCAGGTCAAAGTAGATCAAGTGGGTTTGGTGGCAGTGGGCAAACTGGCGCAGGTCAAGGTGGTTTTCGCTGGGAAGATATCAAAGATCAGTTTGGCGACGGTGAAGCCTTTGGTGATGGTGGTTTTCGCTTCGATGATATTTTTTCAGCATTTGGTCGCGGCGCACGTGGGTCAGCTGGTGGGCAAACCGGCAGTCGCTCTCAAAGCAGCGGCTTCGATCAATTTGGTGGTGGCTTTGGGACGCAAGATAGCAAAGGTCAGGATCAGCATGCTGAGATTACTGTTGATTTGTCTTCAGTCTATAGTGGCGACGACTACAGCATTAAGCTAAACGTCCCTGTTCGTCAGCCCAATGGTAATGTCGACTACGATAATAAAACCCTTAAGATAAAAATTCCTAAAGGTATCACTGACGGTAAGCAAGTTCGTTTGGCAGGGCAAGGCGCTGCTGGTAGCAGTAATGGCAAAAATGGCGATTTGTTTTTGAAGGTTAAAATTCGTCATGATGCCAATATTCGTATAGAAGGCGCAGACGTTTATCAAACTGTGAATATTGCACCATGGGAAGCGGCATTGGGTGAAAAAATCAATGTCAGTACACCAGCAGGTACGCTTGGTGTGACCATTCCTAAGAATAGCAAGTCCGGTAGCAATTTACGTCTCAAAGGAAAAGGTATCCCTGCCAAGCAAGCAGGTGACCTGTATCTAACTTTAAATATCGTCAATCCTGATGTCAGTAACGATGCGTCGATACAGGCTTATGAGCAGCTAAAACAAGCCTTTGCTGATACCAATATTAGTCGTTAAACAAGATTATGAATAACCGTTACTTATTACTGAAGTAATAAACGAATAGCAGAGATGAATACGATACCGATGAAATAAAGAGAAAACGAGGATAATAGCTATGAACCACTCGACTGAATTTACAGACATCATCATGAGCTTAGATGAACTGGTCTCTGCCTGTGGCCAAGAGCGCCAATGGGTCATCGAATTAATCGAAGAAAATATCATTGAATATGATGTACCAGAGCATGAAAAATTTACTGGTTATCAGCTGACGACAGTGCGCCGTGCATCGCGATTGAGTCGTGATTTTGAAGCCAGCGTACCTGCCATTGGATTGATACTTGAGCTGTTAGATGAGGTTGAGCAACTGCGCCAACTTAAACGTCAAATAGAGCAGCAAACACCAGTCATCGAAGTCGATATAGATAATCTAAAGTAAACTAACAATCAAGATAACGCGTAAAAAAAGGGCCCTATAAAGGCCCTTTTTTTATGTCTATATAAAACACTTCAGCAAAAATTAACGCGAATAAGTAGGGTCAGCTGCTGCTGTAAATAATACATCAGTAGAAGAGTTCAAGGCAGTCTCAGCTGAATCCTGAATCACACCGATGATAAAGCCAATCGCAACCACTTGCATAGCGATATCATTTGGAATGCTAAATAAGCTAGCAGCGAGTGGAATCAATAGCAACGAACCACCAGCAACACCAGAAGCACCGCAAGCACTAATCGTAGCAACCAGACTGAGTAGCAGCGCTGATGCAAACGTCACTTCGATACCCAACGTATGAGCAGCAGCAAGCGTTAATACGTTAATCGTAATCGCAGCACCAGCCATGTTTATAGTGGCACCTAGTGGAATGGTCACCGAATAAGTGTCTTCATGCAATCCAAGCTTACGGGCAAGGTTCATGTTGACTGGAATATTGGCCGCTGAACTACGTGTAAAGAAGGCAGTAATTCCTGATTCGCGTAGACATCTGAACACGAGTGGATAAGGATTTTTACCCGTTTTAATAAGGACGATAAGCGGATTGGCGACCAACGCAATGAATAACATGCAGCTGATTAATACCATCAAAATACGTGCGTAGCCTGCCAAAGAAGCAAAGCCTGTCTCAGCAACCGTGCTAGCGACTAGGCCTAAGATACCAAATGGGGCTAAAGCAATAATCCATTTAACCACTTGTGAGATGGCATCAGCGAAATCGCCAACGACATTACGAGCAGTATCACTGGCTTGACGCAATGCAAAACCGATAATAATTGCCCATGCTAAGATACCAATATAGTTGGCTTCAGCGATTGCATTGATCGGATTGGCGACCAAGTTCATGAGCAAGTTCGTCAAGACTTCTTTTAGGTCAGCAGGTGGTACTTGCGCGATATCGGCGTTGATCAAGACCAGCTCAGTCGGGAATAAAAAGCTGGCACCGACTGCTGTTAGCGCTGCCAAAAAAGTGCCGAACATGTACATGATAAGCACCGGCTTTACGTAGACTTCATTACCACTGCGATGTTGACTAATGGCTGCCATAACCAGAATAAATACTAGGATAGGAGCGACTGCTTTTAGTGCGCCGACAAAGAGTGTACCGAGCAACCCTATGGCGGTGCCGATACTTGGCGCTAGCCAACCAATCAATACCCCTAACACCAAACCAATAATAATAAGCGGCACCAGCCCTATACGCTGGTACATCGCAATTAATGAACGCATCTGTACACCCTCAAGTCCGTTAAAAGTAAGTGAATTGTCACAACAGAAAATTTATCGAAGAATGGTAGCATTTTTTGACATATTCGCATACCACTCATAGCAGTAGCAGTAGCAGTAGCAGTAGCAGTAGCAGTAGCAGTAGCAGTTGCGTGCAAACCGAGGGGTAGTAGAGTTATACAACTAGTATAAAAAGAATGCAGCACTTATAGGCAAGGGCTAGCTACTCAGAATACCTCATTTATAGGAGAGTAAAAGCAGCGATATAGGCAGTGATATATAGGTAGGAAGACATTTCGCTGTAAGAGATGAAGGGAAAGTAAACGGCAGAGTTACACCTTAAAGTGGGTCAAATCATAACCTAATTGCTGGTAGGCTTTATATTTATTGCGACCTTCTTGTGTACTTGTAGCATCAGGTTGGATCAGCTCAAGGACTCGAGAGGGTTTTGAATTATTGGTAGCAGCCATAAAATCGTTGACGGGACGTGTCGTCGTATTGAGCACGATACCATTAAAATCAGCTGGCATATGATTGCCTAGCAGTACAGGCGCTAATGATTTATGAGTACTAATGTTGATATTGCTATCATCAGTATCTCTATCATTGGTACTTTTATTGTCATTATCAGAAAGACATTGATGTGGTATAAAACTCGTGGAGTCTTGTGACCAAAGTGCCGTATCTAGATTTGATAGTAATGTCTCATCTTCAATTAAAATCAGCAAAGACTGAGCGCTTTTGTTAAGCGCCGTTTGAGTCAGCTGACAAATAAAGCCCAAGAAATCTTGGGCCTTACTCTCACTTAATACATAAAAACTAATTTTCATAAATGAATTAAGCCATCTCTACACTGTTTTTTAGATATTGCATAAACAATGGTACAGGACGTCCAGTAGCTGCTTTGTCTTTGCCTGAATTCCATGCAGTACCAGCGATGTCTAAATGCGCCCATGCTTGACCTTCTTCAATGAAACGCGATAAGAAGCAGGCCGCAGTTACCGCACCAGCACCTTTACCACCAATGTTTTGCATATCGGCGATTGGTGAGTCAAGCTGAGCTTGATATTCGTCATCTAAAGGCATATGCCAAATAAGATCGCCTGATAGGTTGCTGGCATTTTCTAAATCAAACAGGACGTCTTCATCATTACTAAATACGGCTGAACGAACATGGCCTAGTGCAACCACACAAGCGCCAGTCAAGGTAGCAACATCGATGATGGCTTTTGGCTGATAACGCTGCACATAGCACAAGGTATCTGCTAGTACCAAGCGACCTTCGGCATCAGTATTCAAGATTTCAACTGATTTACCATTCATCGCTTTGACGATATCGCCTGGACGCGTTGCATCACCTGATGGCATGTTTTCAGCACAGGCTAGCGCACCAACGACGTTGATTGGTAGACGCGCTTCACATAAGGCTTTGATTGTACCAAGTACTGACGCCGAACCACCCATATCAAACTTCATCTCATCCATCGCCGCACCTGGCTTGATTGAGATACCGCCTGAATCAAAAGTCACCCCTTTACCGACTAATACGATAGGTGCGTCGTCATTGGCCGCTTGTGCATTGTCATTGCTATTTTTACTTGCATTTTTAGCTGACTTTTTGGTTGGTAGTTTATCGGCTAAAGCCTTTAGACCACTTACTTTTGCGTTGCTAGTGGTTTGCTCGGTAGTGCCTGCATTTGAACTAAATTCTGATTTGCCACGGTACTCCATGAGCACCAGCTTACCTTCTTTGGTAGAGCCTTGTGCAACGGCCAAGAAGCAATGCATACCTAGCGCTGACATCTCGTCCTCACCTAGTACCTTCACGGTTAATAGGTCAGGATACGTTTTCGCAAGCTCTTGAGCTTGTTCAGCCATATAAGCTGGGAAGCAAATATTGCCAGGCTCATTGGCTACATCACGAGTCAGGCTCTGACCAGCAAATACTGACTGAGCGAAGGCAAGTGCAGGCTGTAGTGACTCATCCGCTAATAGATAAACATCGGTCAATACAGGACTTGCTTGCTCAGACTTATACTTGTCAAAGCGGTAGCTAGCTGCCAACAGATTAAGGGAGAATTGACCAAAGTGATTTTCTTCCAGTGCATCACCCAAGGCAACAGTGATAGAAGACACACGCTTTTGTGTGCTGCTATAGATGGTATTGGCGATTTTTTGCAGTACTGTATTGTTGAACTTATCAGTGTTACCTACACCGACCAATAGCAGTTGTACAGGGTTTTGCTTAGTGGTTTTTTTATCACCTGCCAGCGCATAGTCAGCAACAGTCTCACAGGTAGTACCCTTAAAATGTGATACTTCAATCAGCTGCTCAATACGAGTGGTATATTCGGTCAGCACAGATTCAGCCAGAATATTTTTCTTGTCATCGACCAATACAACCAGACAAGCATCGTCTTTACTTTTGGCTTCTTTTTTCAGGATTTTCTGCGTATGGGTCTTTGGTAAATGCTGAGATAATTTGATATTCATATAGTTATCCTTATTAGAGTTATGAAAATTGCAGGATTTGTATGTCTGCTTATACCTGTCAGATTATTAGATTATTTGGTCTATCGAGCAATCACAGTAGTGTAGCATATTGCGATAATCGTGCGCAGTTAGCAAGCCTTAGGTAATACGTTTGAATTATTATGCTGTGCTAACTTGCGCTATGGTTTAGCGGTTACATTATCATTTTTCGATGATGCCAACATATTAGCCATTGATCAATTCATCGGTCGTTACCATCGCTGCAAATCTGTCTTGTAGTGCGGCCATGGCAGTATCATGCATGATTTCAGCGCTTATCGGCTTTCTTGTAGCGCTAGGTAGATCGCGCGTGGCACAGGCATCATGGCAGACAAAACTATCGAAACCTAAATCAAATGCAGCGCGGACGCTTGAGCTGACGCACATATGACTCATAAAACCCGCAAAAATAATCTGCTTTTTTTCTGCTGCTGAAATCAGTGATTGTAATTGCGTATCATAAAAAGCATTCGGATGCTTTTTGGCAATCACTGTTTCGCCATCTTGCGGCTGCAACTGTTCGACGATCTCAACGTTAGCTGATAGAGGATCAAAGACATTGCCATTCTCGGCACCATGATGGGTAATGTGAAAGATAGGTAAATCTTGCTGACGCGTTTTATCGAGTACTAGGCGCGCATTGGCGATGGCTTTTGCCCCAGCGTCCCCTAATGGCATAGCGCCATCGACATATTCATTCTGATAATCAATAAGAACGAGCGCACAATTTGACCAGTCAAGCGCATCGAATGTGCCGCCAGCGAGCTCAAGTAGGGTAGAAGGTGTAGAGGTCGTTTTATTCATTAGTATTATTCTCCGTTTGACGATATAAGTATATTTTTCTATCAGTCAGTCTAGCAATTAATAGTAGAGATAAATGTTCGATGATACGAATGACAAACAAACCTTTCTAAAATAAATAAAGCAAAAACTTAACGCCATAAATACTATTAGTGTGATGTAATTTAAGGTTTTATCAATTATTCATCCAATATTTGCTATATTCGTTACTTACTGTCGATAATGCGCTTTCAGCAAGGTGTAGGTAATGTTTTCAAACACATTTCACAGCCATTTTTGGGCAAAACATGCTAGCATTAGCGGTTATATCTGTCGCTTGTGTTTATTGAGTATGACTAACCAGTCGCTTAGTAACGTTCACCGTTATTTGAGTACTTAGATGACCCATATCATGCTGATGATATGTCGTCGTACGACCTAAATAGTCAATAAGCTCATCATCAATCGCGCGCATACCAACCGTTTAAGAGTACCCATTGTGATATTACGCCGCTACATGACACAACAAGTTGCCTCGACCACTGCCTTAGTGTTGGGGTTTTTGGTAGTGATGATGCTCGGCGGTCGTTTGATACGCTATTTTGGCATCGCTGCTGAAGGTCGTTTGGACGTCAGCCTACTGTTTACGATCATTGGGTATAACCTGCCGTATTTTTTAGAGCTCATTTTACCGTTAGCATTCTTTATCGCTTTGATGCTCGTATTTGGCCGCTTATATGTTGATCAAGAAATGGCAGTGATCAATGCTAGCGGTGTATCTCGAGGTCGGCTTGCTCGGTTAATGACACCATTAATATTAGCGTTGTTCGTTGGTGAGGCGGCGCTATCTATCGTTGGCAAGCCTTGGGGTGTCCGTTCGTCTGAGGCTGTTTGGCAGCAGCAAGCATTGACCAGTGCGTTTGATTTGATTCGCCCGAACGAGTTTATCAGTAGCGGCAATTATCATTTGTACGTGGGTAGTCTCAGCGATGATAAGAAAAAACTACAAGATGTGATCTTGATCCAATCTGAACCTGCGAAAAAAGGTAGTGCTACTGAAGACGTCGATGCTACTGCCACCGCTGTTGATATGAATAATACGATTGATAATGAGACAGCCGAAAAAATTGGCATCTCTGATATCCCAAAAAATATTATAAATAGCGGTGCGAAGGACATTAGCAAAGACACGATTACGTTGGCTAAGCGTGCTGAGCAAGTGGATACCGGCAATAGCGGCGTGACCCAGTTGGATCTGTTTCAAGGACGTCGTTACGAAGTCGGCGCAGGCAGTCTGAAATATAATCAAGTCGCTTTTGATCGCTATCGCATCACCTTGACTGAGTCTTCACAGGAAGTTATCACCGAAGACAACATTGAAACGCAAAAGATTGGACCATTGTGGCAAGCCGCTACGAGTAGCTCACCATCAGGCACTAACAGTGCAATGCGTGCTGCACAAGGCGAGCTTGGCTATCGTTTGGCACTACCATGGCTGATGATTATCGCACCTATGTTGGCCGTGCCACTGGCGCAAGTCCGTCCGCGTCAAGGACGTTGGCTGCGCCTGTTTCCTTCTATCTTATTATTTGTCAGCTGTGCATTAGGTATCATCTCGCTCAAAAACGCGGTGAGCAAAGACAGCATCAGCGTATGGGCGTATGCATGGCTTATCTTAGGATTTATGGCATTGGCGCTTTATATGAATTGGGGTAGCCGCGTGCAACATCGATTGCGCTTTCGCAAACAAGAAAATAGGCTAGCCGCTGCCGCAACTGACTCAGTTAGCGACATCGATAATCAGAACAACAGCTCACAAGGAGGGCAGTCTTAATGCGCTCTTTATTTGCTAAGTCAGCCAAGTCTGTTCCATTGGCCAAAAAACCTGCCAATCTAAAAGTCCTTAGCCGTTATGTCAAACTTAATGCTCTGTTGGCTATTATCGCTGCCGTCATTGGTTTGTGGGCATTACAGCTGATTTTCTCTTACTTATCAGAGCTTGATTCGTTAGACGATAACTACACTATGGGTGAGGCGCTCAAATATATCTTTTATCGTTCGCCATATTTTTTAGAACAATTTATCCCAACGGGTGCACTATTGGGTGCTGTCATAGGATTAGGCTTACTGGCCAATAAAAGCGAGCTGGTAGTCATGCGCGCGGCTGGGGTCAGTATTTATCGTATCGTCGGTTGGGTATTACAGCCCGCTTTGATATTTGTACTACTGGCATTAGCTATTAATCAATTTGTCCTACCGTCTTCTAACCAATTAGCGAAACAGATTAATGATGAAGATAGCACCTCATTGGTCACATCAGTACGCGGCTACTGGACGATACAGCCACGATTCGAAACCGCAGAAGATGGCAGTGCCACACCTGATGGTAGCGATGTTTTATATATTGATTATGCTGATGTCGCAGGTAATATTGGCGAGGTGAAACGCTGGCATTTGGACAACAACGGTAATTTGCAAACTGCTGTCCATGCGGAAGGTGGAAAGTATACTGGCCGTGAACCAATTGATGTGAACAGTGAAAAGCCAAGCGAGCAGTATCGTTACGAGTGGCAGCTAAATGATATGGTTAAGCTCTCTATCAATCAGGGATTTGAAAGTAGCCAAGCTATTTCACCATCAGATACGTTAAGCTTACCCTTTGCCCCAGAGTCTGTGTATCTGCTGACGCGTAAGGCAGAGGATTTGTCATTGACGCAGCTGTATGAGCATCGCACGTTTATGCGTCAACAGGGCAATCGCTCTTTAGATCATGAAGTCGCATTTTGGCAAAAGCTACTATCGCCATTATCGATACTATCGCTAGTGATTGTCGCCTGCTCGTTTGTCTTTGGCTCGCTACGGACGCACAGCTTAGGCTTGCGTATCGTCGTGGCGTTGTTGTTTGGTCTACTATTTAGCTATATTCAGGACTTAGTCGGTTTTGTATCGCTGGCGACAGGTTTTTCACCGATGCTCATGGTGCTATTGCCGATTATCGGCAGCGCGCTATTAGGCGGATATTTGATAAAACGCCAGATGTAAGATGACAGTTAATCATACAAAATAAAAAGCACGCTAAATTAATTTAGCGTGCTTTTTTATGTCGATTTCAATTTAAGCCTCAGTTTAAATGGCCTAAACTCAATCAGGCAAAGCTAAAACTAGTCTTTGGTCGCCATCGTAATCGTATAGGTTTTACCTTGTTTGATTTTATCGCTATTGCCAAAAACTTCGGTAAATGAGCGCTTCACAAATTGGCGCAAGCCGTTGATGGTGACGACATAAAAACGGCCACCTTTACGCATGCGTGCATAGGCATCAAGGAAGTATAAATAATGCTGCTCTTTACCGACTTTGGCTGGCAAGTTTGACATCACAAGGCTAAAGTCTTTGTCTTTTGCCACATGATTAAAGCCATTTGATAAATGCACATCGACATTGTTTAGACCATTTTTCTCACAGTTACGGCGTGCGTATTCTACCGCCATAAAGTCTTTATCAATCAGCGTATGCTGACCATTTGGACATTCACGTGCTGCCGTCATACCAAGTACGCCATAACCGCAGCCCAAATCGATCGAGTCATCATCTTGCTCAAAATCCACATAATCAAGTAGCATTAAGCTACCGTCATCGAGTTTTTGCGGTGAAAAAATGCCCCACGTGGTCGCAAAATCAAACGGCTTACCCAGCACTTCTTGGCGAAAATTGATATCTTCGCGCCAGTGTTCGGCATTTTTTAATAGGTCAGCAGGTGGTCTATGGCTCATGGGATTCTCGGATAATAGATAGGAAAAAGGTAGTGCGCAGCCCAGTTAGGCAGCATGTATATCATGACGCACTTTAATAAGGGTATTGTAACTAGAAAAGGATGGGTTTGCAGCTATCTATTTCTAGAACTGCATTTTGCTATATTGCAAAACTTTTTAAGAAAAAATGTTAGAGATATTAGATAAGAGGTATCGCTTAATATAGAATCGAATTTAACCTAATAGTCGCTAAGTATTATTTATGCCAGACATTATATTCGTATCTAAAGTAGACTTCTGGCTTGCACTGTTACTTTGGGGTTTGAGCTTATTTACTGTGTCTGTTCCATTATGGCAGTGGAAGCGAGATGCTCACAAATCCCTCATACAAACTATATTAATGACGGTTATTCTCATACCTTTTGCAGCACTAATGCTCATCCCTTTTTTCAGTACTAAGTACATATTAACGAATGACCAACTACAAGTAGATAGTGGGTTCTCTGTTCAAAAAATTGAGCTTACAGATATCACCTATATTATGCCGACTCGAAGTATGAGTTCTGCGCCAGCACTATCATTGGATAGGATTAAAATAGAATATCGGAACAAAGAAGTATTGATATCACCGAAAGATAGAGCAAGCTTTTATCAAGAAATACGAGCACGTAATCCCAAAATAGTGATAGATACAGCAGGCGAATAGAATAGTATCATCGTTAGCCGCATTCAGCTATACATCGTTCCTGATATTGAATTTTTTTTCGAAACTATTTCCCCAAACTCTTCTTTAATAAATGATCAAATATAAATGGCCCGAATGGCAAGAATGAGCCGAGCACACCTGCAGGTAGTGCCCAGAGCGGCATTTTTATTCTGCTCGCCGTAATGATTAGCACCATGACATAAGCAACGAATAATACCCCATGCACTGGACCGACATAGCTTACTGCTTCTGGAATATCGAACATATATTTGAGTGGCATCGCGATACCAAGTAACAATAGAAAAGACGTGCCTTCTAAATAACCCATGATAGTAAGGTTTCGGAGGGCGAAGTTTTGACGCTTCGTTAAGGTAGAAGGTTGAGCTTGCGACACAATATATTCCTCTTACAATCATCAATAATATTAGATTTCAATGCTGCCCATATGGCAATATGGCAAGGCTACCCACGTGGATGATGCTCGGCATGCAATTTCTGCAATCTCGCCGTTGCCACATGAGTATAGATTTGCGTGGTGGATAAATCGCTATGTCCTAGCAATAACTGCACACTACGCAAGTCTGCACCGTGATTAAGCAAATGCGTGGCAAAGGCGTGACGTAGCGTATGCGGGGATAATTCTTTATCAATACTGGCAACTTTGGCGTACTTCTTAAGTAGATACCAAAAGTTCTGCCGCGTCATATATCCACCTTGCGCCGTCAAAAATACCGCTTGGCAATTGCCCGATTTTAAATGCGCAATCAAATCGCCACGTCCATGAGAAAGATAATCTTCCAATGCATCCGCTGCATATTCGCCAAGGGGCACCAGTCGCGTTTTATTCCCTTTACCCGTGATTTGTAGCCAGCCTGAGTTTAGATTCACTTGCTCTAATGAGAGGTTAATCAACTCACTCACCCGCAGACCGCAGGCGTATAAAACTTCTAGCATGGCTTTATCACGCAGTCCAAGCGCGGTACTGGTATCAGGTGCGGCAAGTAGATTATCGACATCAGCTTCAGCTAAGTCCTTTGGCAGGGGACGTCCAAGCTTTGGGCTTTTAATACGCTCACAAGGATTGTCTTCGCGTAGATTGCTGGCAATCATCCATAAATAGAACTGACGCAAGCTTGAGAGCATGCGTGCTTGGGTACGTGGAGTTTTGCCATCTTTAGCAAGCAGTGACAGACAGTGCAGCACATCATCAGGCTGCCAGCGTGTCAGGGCGATAGGATTGGTCAGCTCGCAAGAGCGTAGGTCACGGACGTACGCATTACGAGTACGCGTCGCTAGACCGCGCGCCAGCATGGCTTGACGAAACTCAGTCATATAAGCTGGCTCATCATCGACCGCTAATGCTTTAGGTTGACGCTGTTGCACGGCACGATCACGGCTCATAGGACGATACTCAGGTAGGGGTTAAGTTAGCAATGACAGACAGTTATGAATATAACATCAAACTTATCATGCCATTTTTTTCTTGATCAGATAGCGATACAGTGTCACGCTTGCAGGCGTATCGTCATCGTCATCGTCATCGTCATCGCTATCGATGGTGATTTCATCAGGGTCAGCATCTAAGCTCACGTTTTCAGCCAATGTTTCTTGACCGATTAGCTCATGACCCAAATGACGACAGAAATTTGGAATGTCGCGCGTGGTAGCAGGATCTGTCGCCAATATCTCAATCACTTCACCGCCATCTGCTTTGCGAATGACGCGATGTAGCATCATGACGGGCTCAGGACAGATCAGCCCTTGAGTATCTAAGTGATGGTGGATAGGCGTGTCTGGTATCGAAGTGGTCATAGTCATTATCGTAAAGCTAAATAAGTGAATTTGAGGATGAGTAGTTTGCTTAAGTGCTTATTGCGACGTACTTTGTAGATCGTCTACGCTTCAATACTTTCAGCCTCTTCGTCGGCATCAGGTACATCAGCTACTTCTAAAAAGTTGAAAAATCGCTTAAAACTTACTTTAAATAAAAATGCCACACCCAGCCAACAAGATAGTCCTAACCATGCAGTATCGGCAAAAATTAATCCGCCAACCAATATAAGGGTTGATACACCAATACTCATGGCAATCATCGATGGTTGATTTAAGCGATAACGATAAACGACCAACGCATCATAAATAGTAATGGGTATCGTGAGGGCTACTAAGGCATAGGGTAAGTTGTAAAATAGCTGATAAAGTAGCTGGTTATCATGGAAAGCTTTGATACTAGCAATCGTGCCAAAGACCACAAATGCAAAAATAGCCGCATAAATGAGATAAATCGCTATTTGGTTGGCACGTTGTGCGCCTTTAATACGGGCAATAGCAAGCGGAGCAAAACCATGTTGCGACTTATGTTGCGAGGGTTGGTCTGAGACAGTGGTCATAGTAATCAGTCATTTATCCGTTGAGAAGTACGATGTATCGAAGTGACATTATAGCCGCACACGTGTCTTTTACCTATTTGGCTGCTTTATTCTGCTTTGATTGCATCGATAGCGATACTGCTATTAGGATCAGCAAAATAGGTCGACATCAAGATACAAGCGGAGATATCATCGATTGGGTCGCGTTCGTTTTTGATCCAACCATTGTCCCATGCGATTTCTCTTGCTTCGATGGAAGTCAGCCGCTCATCACACAGTGATACGGTCACTGGCAAATGTTGCTCCATCACTCTATGGGCCAGACGACGAGCGAATTTGTGCGCTCGTTTTGAAAGCATGGAGCTAGTGCCATCCATATTAAGCGGTAGACCGACCACGACTTGCGCCACGCCCCAGACTTTGATGATACCAATTAAATTGTCCCAATCTGGCTGACCGTTATTCATTGCCAAAATGTCAAAGGCACGCGCCGTCTGCGTAATGGTATTACCGAGCGCCATGCCCATCTTTTTGACACCGTAATCTAGCGCCAAGATAAGATGCGGCTTTACTTCTGGCTCGATATTTTCAGCAGTGCTATTGCTACCGTTATCGAGAGTATCAACACCAATATCAATGTCATTATCTATAGCGTCTGTGCTACTGGCTGTAAAAGTGCTATCTACCATAGTAATGGGTGTCCTTTATGTCTTTATCTAAATTCGCAGAGCGTATGAGATTACGCATGACCTATGTCACTACTAAGATAGTCGAAATTAACACCAATTTTGTCGGCTGCAATTTGCCAGCGTTCTTCAAACGGTGTATCAAATAATAAATTCAGATCAGCAGGGCAAACTAACCAATCACCATTACTCAGCTCTTGGTCTAGCTGTTTTTTGCCCCAGCTGGCATGACCTAGGCACAGCTGATAGTGACCGACACCTTGCCCTGCAGCGATACGTTTTAGAATATCTTGGCTAGTTGTGATGCAAACGTTCTCTGAAATAGCAAAAGAAGAGGCCCATTCTGGCTGACCAGTATGCAGCACAAAGCCGACCTCAGGATACATAGGGCCGCCCTCTAATGCCACATCTTCCATCACCTGCGGATTGGTCACTTCAATATCTAAATCTTCTAGCAGCTTACCTACGCGAGATTGCTCAAGCGGACGATTGACCATCAGACCTAGCGCACCATGCTTGTCATGACGGCAAATATATATAAGTGCCTGCTCAAACCTTGGGTCTGACAGCTCTGGTGCTGCAATCAAAAAATGATGGGTCAAATTGGTTTTAGACATAGAAACAAACGCAACCTAATAATAAGGGTGAAAGACCACTATATGGTGATAATCAATAGAAAAGCAAGATTCACACCAATTGCTGCTGACGATCATATAGATTCAAATAACCATCCGTTTTGATGAAAACGAATGATTATTTAACGTTAGATAGGTCAGATAGAGCGTTATTTAACATCGGATAATAAGCTGCGGGCATGATCGCGTGTGACATCAGTGATAATGACACCGCCAGACATACGTGCCAACTCGTCTACTTGCGCACTGTTGGTCAGTATGAGTAGCTCGCTTTCAGTCTGTTCTTGATGATGCTTTTGTACCAAGATATGTTGATGCGCTTGTGCTGCGACTTGTGCTTGGTGCGTGATGGCTAGCAATTGCTGTGTTTGGCCAAGCGAGCGTAGCAGTTCGCCAACCACTTGCGCAGTACCGCCACTGATACCGACATCGACCTCATCAAATACCAGCATAGGCTTGGCGGCATTGTTATCAGCATTGGTCGCTTGTAATACTTGCATCACGAGCGCCATACGTGACAGTTCACCACCTGAGGCGATTTTGTGTAGAGGCTGCATTGGCATACCGACATTGGCGCTGAACAATAAATCAATATCGAAACAGCCTTGTGCATTGTACTGACTAGGTTCGGCTTTTTTGGTAAAAACAAATTCACAGCGAGCATTGGGTAGTGCAAGTGGTTGTAGCTGTTTGATGAGTTGCTTACTAATTGTCGGAGCAGCTTTTGTGCGCTCTTTATTTAACTGTGTCGCCAGAGCGAGATAGTCTTGCCAAGCCTGCTCAATTTGCGCTGCCATTGCATCACTACTTGGCTCGTTCTCTAGTTGCTCTAATTGCGCTTCCCAGCCCTTTGCTTCATCAATTAAATCACTCGCTGGCAAGCTATGCTTACGTGACAAACGATGTCCTAAGCTGATTAAATTGTCTAGTGTTTGCAGGCGTTCAGGATCAGGTAGCTGCTGTTCGGCATAGTCTGATAGCAGGGCAGTCACCTCAGTAATTTGCTGCTGAGCTAGATGGAGCTGTTCAGAAGCTTGTTCAAACGTTTGACTGACGCTTACTTGATTGTCACAGAGTTTGATCGCTTGTCCGAGCAAGGTCATGACGTCTGGCTCATCGGTATCATTGTCGAGCAAATGCAGACCATGACTGGCCTCTTGCATTAGGGCTTCAATGTTGGAGAGCTCTTCGTGTTCAGATTCAACTTCTGCGTAGTCCACAGCCAATAACGGCGCAATATCTGCTAATTGACTCTGCAATAACTGAATACGATCTTGACGCTGGGCTTCGCGGCTCGCGATGTCATCCGCGCGACGTTTTAGCTGCTGATAGGCTTGATAGCTACTGGTAGTTTGGTTGGCTAACGGTGTTATCTGTGCCATCTCATCAAGCCATTGCACCACAAATTGCGGCTTGAGCAATGCTTGCTGAGCATGTTGGCTATGTATATTGACCAGTAAAGTGCCTAAACTCTTTAGCTCCGCTAAGCTAACCGGTGAACCATTTAGCCATGCTTTTGAGCGGCCAGTATTGCTTAATTGTCGACGAATAAGTACTTCAGGCTCTTCTAGCGGTCGATCATTTTTGGCAAACCACTCAGCGACGACACTATTATTTTCTACATCAAATTGAGCGTAGATATCTGCATGCGCAGCGCCATGCCTGACCATCGCACTGTCTGCTCGCTCACCAACACATAGTGATAGTGCATCTAGCAATAACGACTTGCCAGCACCTGTTTCACCAGTGATGACATTAAAACCTTCAGCCACGCTCAGCTCATGCTGAGCAATCAACGCAAACTGATGTAAAGTTAACGATACTAGCATCAACGCCTCTCAGGACAGACAATGGACATCATATAAATCTTAGGAAGCCATCTATAAATAGGATAAATAAGGAATTGAAAATATCTATTTAAACTTGCTAGTTAGATAAATATTGTAGGCAAATAGTATGGTGTTAAATGTGCGTAAATACAAACTTTAAGACGAGGTATAACAGAATTTATTATTGGGAGATTACCATAAAACTATTAAAAACTGACAATAAATCATCGACATAATACCTATAATATTAATCATTAGGGTCATTGGGTATCCAAAGATAAGCATAGTATGAGAAGAAGTATTTTGACTGATAATGATAAAAAGATACCTAAAATGACGGTCTAGCATCCGCCTAGAAAAATACCAAATGAATATTAAACGAACGGGTAGATACTTGTCATCGAATAGAATTTTCCTCGTCGCTTTAACAAACTTTATAGATATAATGTGGTAGCATAATCTCACATAATGATAAACTCTTCTTATGAGTTTGATGCGCTATGCAACCTAATAACGAGTCATAATTTTGTAAAATTGTAGGCGTATAGTGGTGAAAAATATGCCACTCGATCATTATTCAAAAGCGTTTTCATAGAACCTGTGGCTACCTTTAGCGCGCAGATATCTACTATAGAGGGATAAAGTATTTAAAGCAGGCATGTTTGCTTACTGGTCGCGTATTTGAAGCCCAGTGCAACTCTGTCAGTACTTTAACCCGTTACTTATTTTTTAGTTTTGCCATAATTATTTGATAAGGAAGCCACTATGACAGCGGCGCAATTTACTAACGTAACAGTTAATGCCCAAGCGACAGTATCTTATGATGGTCGCTGCTCAAGCCATACCATTATGTTTGAGGATGGTCGTCATAAAACGCTAGGCGTTATCTTACCTTGTGACAACTTGGTTGAGCATTATCATTTTAGCACCAACACTTCTGAGCGTATCGAAATCACCAGTGGTGAGTGTGAAGTGAAGATCAATGGTGACGATGAGTTCAGCTACTACCGTGCAGGTCAATCATTTGTCGTTGAAGGCAATAGCGGTTTTAACCTACGTACTGAAGAGATTGTTCAATATGTCTGTCATCTAGAAGGCTGATACTATTAATAGGTCGCTTGAGCTTTCATTCTAGCGCCTGTTCTATCACACATTAGTGTTTCGAGAAAATAAACAATATCGGATTGGTATTGTTTATTTCTTTTTTGACGTTTGGTTTACTGTTCTCTCATCATCAATGAGCTATGACATTTAAAGCCGACGTTATCCTCTTTTATCCCGTCGCCTAGTGCGATATCCACTTTATATTTAGTAGGCCTATTATGGCAAAACCCATTTATTTTTACGGCATTCATGCCATTGATGCGTTACTTGAACATCGTCCTCTTGATGGTCTTAGTTTGTTTGTGCAGCAAGGGCGTGAGAGTGACAGTCATGTACAAGCTATCATGGCCGAAGCGGAAGCAAACGGTATTAGTATTCAACCGACCCAAAAAGACAAGCTGACTCAGTTATGTGGTAGTCCGCAGCATCAAGGCGTGGTGCTCAATGCTCGTCCGTTAGGTTTCGCTGATGAAGGTTTGCTTG
The DNA here is from genome assembly GCF_044542635.1 of Psychrobacter sp. NPDC077938. Classification (NCBI taxonomy): domain Bacteria; kingdom Pseudomonadati; phylum Pseudomonadota; class Gammaproteobacteria; order Moraxellales; family Moraxellaceae; genus Psychrobacter; species Psychrobacter sp. NPDC077938. Next base: position 700,753 of record NZ_JBITUW010000001.1, on the reverse strand, counting down.
ATACTATTATTGGCCGTGAACAGTGCTTATTATTGGTACTAGATCAAATTACTGATGCACATAACTTTGGCGCTTGCCTACGTACCGCAGTGGCTATGGGTGTGGATGCAGTGGTTTGTCCAAAGCATCATGCAGCGAGCCTAACGCCAACAGTCGCTAAAGTATCAGTTGGCGCAGCAGAGATGATGCCGATCGTCAGCGTTACGAACTTAGCACGCACGTTGTCGCAAATCAAAAATGCAGGCGTTTTCGTATTTGGTACGGCACTTAGTGAAGAGGCTAAGCCAATACATGCCGCTGACCTAACTGGCAAGACCGCTATCATTATGGGTTCAGAAGGAGAGGGTATGCGTCGCCTGACAATGGAAAGCTGTGATGAGTTGGTTTATATTCCAATGTCAGGAAACGAGCATGGTAATCTACAGAGCCTAAACGTGAGTGTTGCTACTGGCATGGCATTGTATGAGGTTAATCGCCAGCGAACTTTAGCTGCTGGGCAAGCGTAAGATACTCTTGGTGCAAGGGTTCTAGTTGTAGATATAGAGAGGCAAGGTCGCTCTCATTGAGTATGACATTGTCTGCATGACGATTACGCTCTTCACGACTCAGCTGATTGGTCATAATGGCCTTAATTTTTTGTATGCTTTGATCATCACGCTGACTGGCACGTGCAAGCTGCGTGTCTTCGGTCGCATCCATGACCAAAATACGTTGACATAAATTGGCCAGTCCTGCTTCTGCCGCCTCTATAAGTAGGGGCGCAGATAAGATTATATACGGTGAAGTACTAGCATCTAGCTGTGCTTTTGCTGTCTCACGTATTGCTGGGTGAGTGATAGCCTCAAGCTCAATCAGCGCTTCAGGATTTGCAAATACGTGTGTACGTACAGCAGCCCTATCCATAACACCATCATCCGTCAGTATCCAATCACCAAATTTTTTCTGGATTTTCTGCAGAGTGACGCTACCTTTAGCGACAGTCTCATGGGCGATCACGTCTGCATCAATAATATCGATGCCTTGCTCAGCAAACCAAGCACTAGCGGCAGATTTGCCACTACCGATACCACCCGTCAAACCAACCACAAGCTTCTTGCTTTTTGGTTGCGTGGCTTGTGGCTGGTGTGAATAAGAATGCGATGTATTTTTTGACATAATAATGGCTTATCTGACAGTTAGAACAATGAATGCAGCTTTTAACTCATAATCGGCCTTTAAGGTTTCGTTCATGAGTCACTGCCGAAAATTTACTACAATAATCTAATGTACGCTGTCAGTTATTAGACATACATACCGAGATACCAGCTGACGATATCTGAGCCATATAATAAGGCAACGATACCTGCAATAGCGATATAAGGCCCGAAAGCAAAAGGTCGGCTTTCACCCTGTTTTTTCATCAAGATCAGCCCGACAATAGAGCCGAGTAAAGAAGATAGTAGAATAATCAAAGGTAACATCATAGGTCCAAGCCAAGCACCTAATACTGCTAGTAATTTAAAATCCCCTTGACCCATTCCATGTTTTTTAGTTATTAAGTAAAACACCTTGACTACTATCCATAGCGATAAAAACCCAAGTAGTAATCCCCATATCGACTGTGTTGGTGTGACAAACCAACTTTGTGAGTTTACCGCCAATCCTAAGCCTGCTAAAGGAAAAGTTAGACGATCAGGTAGTAGCTGTGTGTCAAAGTCGATACCTGTTAGAGCAACCAGTGTCCATACTAAAACCAATGCGGACAAGCCTGTAGCATTTACCCCAAACTTATATATTACTAATACGGACAGGAGGGCAGTGACTAGCTCAACAAGAGGATAACGTAGATCGATAGCCGCTTTGCAGCTTGAACAGCGTCCGCGTAGTAATAGCCAACTTATTAAAGGGATATTTTCATACCACTTAATTTTATGTGCGCAATGAGGGCAGCGAGAGGCAGGTCGACTTAAGGTAATTGGTTGGTCAGTAGCGACAATATTTGCTATGGGCAGTGTATGCTCGCGTGGCATATCGGCCTGTTCAGACATAAACTGGCTACACTCTTGTCTCCAGCCATAGACCATCATCAGCGGTATGCGATGAATCACAACATTTAAAAAACTACCAACGCAAAGACCTAATAGGCCAAATACGAATAAAGCTAGGGTACTGTTCTCTTGTAGTAACTGTATAAGTTGCATCAAATCATTATCCTACTACTGCGCCCATTTGGAAGATTGGCAAGTACATTGCAATGACTAGGCCACCAATTAATACACCTAATACCGACATAATAAGTGGTTCCATCAAGCTAGTTAGACCATCAACAGCGTTATCAACTTCATTCTCGTAGTAGACAGCGACTTTATCTAACATTTCTTCTAAACTACCAGACTCTTCGCCAATGCCAACCATCTGAATAGCTAAACTTGGGAACAAGTTGGTAGATCGTATAGAGAACTGTAATTGCTGACCAGTAGATACATCACTCTTAATTTGCTGAGTTGCATTGTAAAAAACAACATTATTGGTCGCACCAGCAGTAGAATCTAAGGCATCGATAAGCGGCACACCAGCAGCAAAAGTTGTAGATAGCGTACGAGCGAAACGGGCAATAATTGCTTGATAAGCAATGTTTCCAAAAATTGGAGCCTTTAGGGTAGCCCGATCTAAAAAGTCACGGAACTTTTTAGATCGCTTTTTAGCCTCAGTAAAGCTAATAATTGATCCACCAATGACGATGATCAAAATAAACCACCATGCCTGCATCCATTCAGACATCGCTACTACCATCTGAGTAAAAGCAGGTAATTCCGCTCCAAATGATTCAAATAATCCAGAGAATACAGGTACTACCTTTACGAGCAAAATTATAGTGACAATGATAGCAACTACGATAACAGCAATAGGGTACTTCATCGCCTTTTTGATTTTTGCTTTTAGAAGCTCACTCTTTTCTTTGTAAGTAGCTACTCGTTCAAGCATCGTCTCAAGTGCACCTGATTGTTCACCAGATTCGACGAGGGAGCAGAATAAATCATCAAAATAGCGCGGATGTTTGCGCAGTGCGGAAGCAAAGGTACCACCTGCCTCAATATCTGCTTTGATTTGCAATACTAAGTCTTTCATACTTGGATTATCAAGGGAGTCGGCGACAATTTCGAAAGACTGGGTTAACGGTACACCTGCTTTCATCATTGTTGCTAGTTGCCGAGCAAAAATAGCAATATCAATGGCTTTAATGGCTTTTTTGAAGGTATAAAGTGGTTTTGGTTTTTTCTTAATCCCTTTAACCGTGATACCTTGTTTACGTAGGGTCGCTTTTGCCAGTTCTAAACTACGACTGGTAGTTTCGCCCTTAACTTTCTGCCCGCGTCGATTCACACCGTCGTAAACAAAGTCCAACAACATATCGGTCTTAGCTTTTGCCATGTTACTACCCTCAAAATTGTCCAATATAGATATTGTAAACCTACAACAAAATACCAGACTTGAAATATTAGTCAGGCATACTTTATTTTAGCTTAAAAAACCAGTGTTTATCTGTTTTATTTTTAAAGTTATACGATAAAGAACATTGCTAGTTTATAACTTTTCTAGCAACTGAAAGTCAAGATGTTAAGGCATAGCATATATATTCTATAATTTCATTTATTATTCAGAAGTTACCCGCATCATTTCTTGGATACTCGTGACACCTTGCAGTACTTTTAAAATTCCAGAACGACGCAAATCGCGAAAACCGTTTTTAATGGCAGCGTCTTTGATATCTATTGCGTTACCATCTTCCATGATAATGCGTGAAATATCAGGGCTGACTTTCATCACCTCATAGATACCTACACGGCCTTTATAACCTTCACGACATTCATTACAGCCAACTGGTTCATAAATGACATTATCAGTGTTATCTAGATCAGTATCAGTAAAACCAATCTCTAATAAGCTCTGACGCGGTATGCTAATAGGTTTTTTACAGTTCTTACAGAGACGTCGTGCCAATCGTTGGGCAATAACTAGGTTGACTGATGTGGCAATGTTAAAAGAGGCAACACCCATGTTACGTAGACGCGTTAATGTTTCAGGTGCCGAGTTAGTATGCAAAGTAGAAAGAACCATATGGCCTGTCTGCGCAGCTTTAATAGCGATCTCAGCAGTCTCAAGGTCACGAATCTCACCGACCATGACAATATCAGGGTCTTGACGTAAAAAAGACTTAAGCGCATTGGCAAACGTTAGACCAACTTTGGCATTGACATTGACTTGGTTAATTCCTTCAAGGTTAATTTCGACTGGATCTTCAGCCGTTGAGATATTGGTTGCGCCAGTATTTAAGATATTGATACCAGTGTAAAGTGATACCGTCTTACCAGAACCAGTAGGACCAGTGATAAGCAACATTCCTTGTGGTTTGTGTAATGCCTCTAAAAACATTTCCTGCTGATCTGGTTCATACCCCAATGCATCAATACCTAGCATGGCTGATGATGGGTCAAGGATACGCAAAACAAGCTTTTCACCGAATAACGTCGGTAATGAGTTTACCCGGAAATCAATCGCTTTATTTTTAGAAATTTTTAGTTTAATACGCCCATCTTGTGGTACCCGACGTTCTGAGATATCCATCTGAGACATGACCTTTAAGCGTGCTGCAATTTTATTCGCAAGTTGAACCGGTGGATTGGCCATTTTTTGCATGACGCCATCGACACGAAATCGTACTCTGAAAGACTTTTCATATGGCTCGAAATGTAAATCAGAAGCACCCATACGAATGGCATCGACTAGCATTTTATTGACGAATTTTACGACAGGCGCTTCATCGACGCCGTCGCTCAGCTGAGTTTCGCCATCCTCTTTATCTTCATCACCATCTTCAAAACCAACGCTTAAATCATTATCAGAAAAGCTATCAAAACTTTGCATCGTATCCGCGTAAATATTTTCAATACGCTTTTTGAGCTTATTTTCTTCGACAACAATGGTTTCTATCGACAGTCGAGAATTAAAGGCAATCGCATCAATAGCATCAACGCGTGTGGGATCACTTAGTGCGACAAATAGACGTTGTCCTCGTTTAAAGAGTGGTAAAGCATTAAACTTACGAACGATTTTTTCATCAACCAAGTCTTTTGGAATAACATCAACGTTTAATGCATCAAGATCAAATAGAGGGTCACCGAAAGCTTGGGACAGCATTTGGGCAAGTTGATAAGCATCAGCCAGTTTGTTGTCTACCAGATAAGGCACCAGTCCTATTTGCTGCTGCTGCGACTCAATCTGTGCCGTCTTCATATTTGCTTCGCTAACGACACCGTCGCTAATCAGTTGCTGCGCTAGACCACCGTACTTACTGGTTGCGATAGACATTATAACCTCTCCTTTGATACAAAATATTCTGTAGACTTGCTTGGTATTGCACGCTATATACTTGTTGTTTCTAGTTGATAACTCGCTATAACTGTCTTGCTTTGTTTATCTTATCTACCTGTATATCTATATATAGAACCAGCAACAATATTTGATTTAATGAACTCTGTAGTATAGAACTTTACTTTAGTTTGAAAAAATTATATATACCATTAGACGACTAGCTCGTAAAAATAACGGTCTATCGATATATTGTCTGTAGATAAGTTTGCAGAAGTGATTCTGCTCATGGTCGCACGCTACTATAGCACTTACGAATTATTTGTTATACTGACGCGCATATTAGCCGAATTGGCATGAATATATGAGACAAGGTAAATAAGTATGCAAGCTTGGGTAATTGGCAATTGGAAACAGAATCCTGCGACTAACAGTGCTGTCAATGCACTATTGGACGACTTATTGACTAAAGTTAATACTGAAGAACAAGCCAACTCGCAGACATTAGAAAACCGCTGTAAATTAATGGTAGCGCCCAGTTGTGTTCATTTAAATACAGTGAGTACGCGTCTAGCAGATAGCTCAATACTTTGTGCAGCACAGGACGTTAGCACTTATAGTGCAAATACAGGAGCCTATACGGGTGACTGCTCAGCCCAACAGGTAGCAGATGCAGGTGCCACTTGGACGCTACTTGGCCACTCTGAACGTCGCCAATATCACAAAGAGTCTCATGAATGCCTGATAAGCAAATTGTCTCATGCGTTTTCTCAGAAATTAGGTGTGGTATTTTGTATCGGCGAAACGCAAGAGCAGTATGATAATGGTCAAACACTCGATGTTATCAATGAGCAACTTTCGGTTATTAAGGATTTACTGACTCAACAGCCAGATTTAGCATCATCGTTATCTAAAAAGCTGCTCGTCGCTTACGAACCTGTATGGGCCATTGGTACAGGTAAAGTGCCTACTGTGGCAGAAGTGAGTAAAACCCATCAGTATATCAAGCAAACGGTTGCAAGCTTTGCTGATATAACAGATACGATTACCGTGCTGTATGGCGGTAGTGTTAATGCTGATAATGCCAATAGCTTTGCTTCTGACGCTATGATTGATGGCGCATTAGTGGGCGGTGCTTCGTTAAAAGCAGAGAGCTTTCTAGCGATTGCCGATGCCTTTAACCAAGCCAATGCTTAAATGAATAAATAACGCTCAGATATCAAGATCATAGCTTATAGAGAGTATAGTTTTATCGGTTGGTAAAAGTAGGTTTAACACTGCCCTTGCAATCGTGTACAATGCGCCTTATTTATATAGTCGATTTGGTATTTGATCATGCCGATTGTCATTCTATTAACCTTACGTTTTATTTTTCGTTATCAGTCGTCATTACGCGGCAAAAGAGGCCACCATGTTTACGTTTATATTAGCCCTGCATATTATTGTGGCCATTGCCATGATCGGCTTGATTCTGATACAGCATGGTAAAGGGGCAGACGCTGGAGCTTCTTTTGGTGCCGGTTCATCAGGTACCGTGTTTGGCGCAGCAGGTACTGCTAACTTTTTGACACGTGCTACGGCAGTACTAACAGTCATATTTTTTATTACTAGTATGACGCTTGCTGTTCATGCTCGTAAGCAAGCAGAAGATCAGTTTCGTCTAGATGCGCCAGTTTCAGCACCGCAAACGCCGCGTCCAATGACTCAACATTCCGAGTAAGCCTCTTTTAAGTAGGCAGCGCTTGCTATTTTGGTAGGTTAGATTTACAATGCTTTCCTGTTTTCGCAACTCCTGTTCTATAGGTGCCTACCTTAAGCATCATTGATTATAGACTGGATGATAGGAACAGAGCAGTACAATGCGATTGTGGTGGAATGGTAGACACGCCATCTTGAGGGGGTGGTGGCGAAAGCTGTGGGGGTTCAAGTCCCCCCAATCGCACCAAGTTTTACAGGCGCAGCATAGCGTCAGGTTGGATTTTTAGCAGATAATACTTAGTTTATAATTAATTTAAAAAAAGTATTGACACTTCTACGAAACCTCCCTATAATATGCGTTCTAGATTGATGCGGGGTGGAGCAGTCTGGTAGCTCGTCGGGCTCATAACCCGAAGGTCGTTGGTTCAAATCCAGCCCCCGCTACCACTTTTTATACTGATGTTTTGTACACTAAATTTGTCAGTACCGATTAGCCCACCATTATGTTTGTGGGTTTTTTTGTATCTGAAGGTCAGTGTTATCGCGGTATCTATCCTACTTATGCTAAGCTCTAAGTCTATAGAGTACGATATTACTCGTCACTGGTCATCATCGGCCGCTACCGGCACGATGCTTCTTAAGCAACACTATCTTTTATTCCTCATACTTTTATCGATAGTAGTGCTTTATAAATAATAAAAGCATTGTTTGGCCGAGCTTGATGTTTTTTACGCTCGTCCCTATATAAATGCACAATATGTATCATATATTTGTGATTTAAAATTATATACTGACCGTGATTCTTATCATTATAAGATTGCTATATATAGATAAGAGTCAATCTTTAATACGGTTTACTAAGTACGATAGATAAGTGAATAGGAAAATACAAAGAGATTATGAAGCTTTCGACTAAAGTTGCAGAACTGACTAATATTATTGCCCCTGCCGTGGCCGCTTGTGATGTGTCATTATGGGGTATCGAGTTTGCGCCACAAGGTCGTCGCTCTTTACTACGTATCTATATTGAGGCATTGCCAGAAGAGCAAGCCCAAGATAAACAAGTAACGATTGAAGATTGCGCGGCAGTGAACCATCAAGTAAGCGGTATTTTAGAAGTTCATGATCCTATCGCTGGTGAGTACATTTTAGAAGTATCTTCACCTGGTTTTGACCGTGCGTTTTTCTCAGATGAGCAAATGCATGCGTATGTTGGTCAAACTGTGAGCTTGCGTCTGATTCAAGCTATCGGTACAGGCGATCAAAAACGTCGTAAAGCCACAGGTACTTTAGATAGTATTGATGAAAACGCTTTAAAACTGACGTCAAGCGATGGCGAGCAGTTTGAAATCGCATTAAGTAATATTGATAAAGCCAATTTGATTTATGAAGATGCCTAATTTTTACTAGGGTAACTGTTTATAGATAGACAGTTTTATCTTCCAATAGCTTATGTGGCTTATAGCAACTATATAATAGCAGCACCCAAATTATAAAATTTAAGTCAATTAAAAAATGATAGGACAGGTATAGCATGAGTCGTGAAATCTTAACGGTAGTAGAAACTGTCAGTAATGAAAAGGGCTTAAATCCTGAAGATATCTTTGAAGCAATTGAAGACGCTTTGGTGGTATCGACTAAGAAAAAAGTATATACCGAGCAGCCAGAAGTGGCTGTACGGGTAGCAATCGACCGTGCAACTGGCGATTACGATACTTATCGTTACTGGACAGTGGTTGCAGATGAAGACCATGAAATGCCAGCTTGTCAGCTTGCTATCACCGATCTTGACCAAGAAGAATGGTCAATTGGTGATATTAAAGAAGAGCAAATTGAATCGATCGAATTTGGTCGTATTGCTGCTACTCAAGCCAAACAGGTTATCATCCAAAAGATTCGTGAAGCTGAGCGTGCACTAGTTGCAGATGCTTTCGAGCCGCGTGTTGGTGAGATGATGTATGGCGAAGTCAAAAAACAGACTCGTGATGGCTATATTATTGATTTGGGTGACAATGCCGAAGGTTATTTGTCACGTGATCAAATGTTGCCACGCGAACAACTCCGTGCAAAATCGCGTATCAACGCTATCTTGTACCATGTAAACCGTGAAAACCGCGGTGCACAGTTATTACTCTCTCGTACTCATCCTGAAATGCTATCAGCATTGATGCAAAAAGAAGTGCCTGAGATTGCAGAACAAATTATCGAAATTCGTAACGTCGCTCGTCTGCCAGGTACTCGTGCTAAAATAGCCGTGAAGACCAACGATCATCGTATTGATCCAGTTGGTGCCTGTATTGGTATGCGTGGTACACGTATCCAAGCAGTACAGCAAGAGTTAGACGGTGAGCGTATTGATGTGGTGGTATGGTCAGATGATCCGGCCCAGTTCATCATCAGCTCTCTAGAGCCTGCTGACGTAAGCAGTATCATTTTAGATGAAGATACGCAAACAGCAGATATTATCTTTAGCACCAATGATCAGTTGGCGCGTGCTATTGGCTCACAAGGTCAAAACGTACGTCTAGCGTCTGAGTTGACGGGCTATAAGCTTAATATGATGCTCGAAGAAGAGTATCAGCAACGTCAACAAAACGAATCAAAAGCGTTTATTGAATTATTCTATGAGCGCCTAGAAGTAGATAAAGATTTAGCACAGGCATTGGTTGATATTGGTTTTACCAGTATCGAAGAAGTTGCCTATGTACCAGTTGAGACTTTTTATGATATCGAAGGTCTAGACGATGAAGCGATTGATATGATTCAAGAGCGTGCTAAAGAAGTTGTCATCGCTGATGAACTGGTCAAACAACAGAACATGAAAGAGCCAAGTCAAGAGCTTCAAGAGCTTGAAGGTATGACAGTCAGTTGGGCTTATAAAATGGCGCAAAAAGACATCATTACTGTTGATGACTTGGCAGAACAAGCCGTCTTCGATCTAGAAGATATCGAAGGATTAGACTCTGAAACTGCAGGAAAACTCATCATGAAAGCTCGGGAATCTTGGTTCGATGAATAAGCGGTAACTGCATATCGCTGTCTTTTGGTGATATGCTATTGAGAATAAAGTGCTGATATCTATTTATAAGTATCAGCCTTAACCCAATCATTTGTAGCCAACAACTGAATTGAACATATAGCAAATAATAGACAGTAGGTGATAATAAATGGCAGATAAGACCGTCAAAGAACTGGCAGAAATGGTAGGCAAAACTACAGATGCTGTAAAGCAGCAATTAGTAGATGCTGGCCTGCCTGCTCGCGCAGAGGATGACCTAGTCACCGAGCTTGAGCAAGAAAAGCTGGTGACGTATTTAAAGCAAAGTCATGGTCAACAAGAAAAGCGTCGTATTAGTCTTAAATCTAAGACGACCAGTACTGCACGTGTGACCGGCTCTTCTGGTAAATCTAAGAGCGTCAACGTAGAAGTGCGTAAAAAGAAAGTATTCGAAAAGCCTGATCCAGAAAAAATGGCTGAAGAGTTAGCCGCTCGTGAGCAGGCTCTAATTGAGTCTCAAGAACGTGCAGCAAAAGAAGCTGAAGAACGCGCCGCTACTAAGAAAAAAGCGGAAGAGCGTCAAGCAGCAACGCTAGCAGCAATGCGCGCAAGCTTAGGCTCTAGCAAAAAATCAGATGACAAGAATGATGATATTTCTACATCAGTTGTTGTCAAAAAAGGCGGTAAAGCGACTGCTGAAGTTAAGCCTAAAGAACAGCCGAAGAAAAAAGTTGCTGCAACAAAGCCTAAAGTTGAAACCGCTGCTGAACGTAAAGCTCGCGAGACTCGTGAGAAAGAAGAAGCGCGTCTGCGTGAAATTGAACTAGAAACCCGCCGCACACAAGCTGAAGAAGCGCAAAAGCGTACACTTGAGCAAATGCGCAAAATGGCTGGTAAATATACAGATCGTGAGCCTGTTACTGAAGTACGTAAAGATGAGCCATTGGCTGAAGGTTTGGTCGGTGATGCACTAGAAGAGTCGTTCGAAAAAGAGCGTCGCGAAATCAAACGCGGTTCGAACAGTACTGGTACTCGTGGTCGTCGTCGTAAGAACCAAGATGAGCGCGAAATCAAAAACCGCAAAAACGGTTTGCGTTCAACTCAAGCATCACAGCATAAGTTTGAAAAACCTGTTGAAAAAATCGTCTATGATGTCGAGATTAGTGAGCAAATTTCAGTTGCCGATCTTGCTCAGCGTATGGCGGTTAAAGCTCGCGAAGTAACCAAATTACTTATGAAAATGGGTGAAATGGCTCGTGAGTCAGATACGATTGATCAAGCAACCGCAAGCTTGCTTGTTGAAGAAATGGGTCACAACCCAGTACCAGTTAGTGATACTAAAGTCGAAGATGACTTACAGTACGCAGTTGATGAGCGTAGCAGCAACATCCAGACTCGTCCACCAGTAGTGACTATCATGGGTCACGTCGATCATGGTAAGACCTCACTACTAGATAAAATTCGTGAAACGAAAGTTGCGAATGGTGAAGCGGGCGGCATTACACAGCATATCGGTGCTTACCACGTAAAAACTGATCGCGGTGTTATTACTTTCCTTGATACTCCAGGTCACGCAGCGTTTAGCGCAATGCGTTCACGTGGTGCTCAAGCGACTGATATCGTTGTATTGGTTGTTGCAGCTGATGATGGCATGATGCCACAAACAGCAGAAGCGATTGATCATGCACGTGCAGCTGGTACGCCGATTATTGTTGCTATCAATAAAATGGATAAGCCGGGCGCTGATCCTGACCGTGTTCTTAATGAATTAACGACGAAAGAAGTTGTTTCAGAAGAATGGGGTGGCGATACACCAATGGCTCGTATCTCAGCCAAAACAGGCGAAGGTATCGAAGACCTACTAGAATTCATTAGCTTGCAAGCTGAGTTAATGGAACTAGAAGCGCCATTAGACGGTGCTGCTCAGGGTGTGGTTATTGAGTCAAGACTTGAAAAAGGTCGTGGTCCTGTTGTTAGTGTCCTAGTGAAAAAAGGTACATTGAAACAAGGCGACTTGGTTCTAGCTGGTGAACATTATGGTAAAGTTCGCGCATTGACTGACGAGCATGGCCAACGTATCAAGTCAGCTGGCCCTTCTATCCCTGTAGAGATTTTAGGTCTGCCTGAAACACCTGCTGCTGGTAGTGAGTTCCTAGTTGTGACGGATGAGAAAAAAGCTCGTGAAGTTGCGGACTTTAGAACCAACCGTGAGCGTGAGCGTCAACTTGAGCGTCAAAATGCGATGCGTTTAGAAAGCATGTTTGACCAGATGGGCCAAGGCGATGTGTCATTCTTGAATATCGTACTAAAAACAGACGTACGTGGTTCACTTGAAGCACTACTAGCTGCCCTAAACGAATTGTCTACTGATGAAGTAAAAGTCAGAGTGATCAGTTCAGGCGTTGGTCCTATCTCTGAGTCCGACGTAACCCTTGCAGAATCTAGTGAAGCGGTACTGTTAGGCTTCAACGTTCGTGCAGATGCTACCGCACGCCGTAAAGCAGATACTGCTAATATGGATATTCGCTACTATAGTGTAATCTATGGTTTGATCGATGATGTTAAATCAGCAATGAGCGGTATGCTTGCGCCTGAACATCGTGAGAAAATCCTTGGTGTTGCAGATGTTCGTGAAGTATTCCGTTCTAGTAAGTTCGGTGCTGCTGCTGGTTGTATGGTGGTCGAAGGTACAATCTATCGCAACAAACCTATCCGCGTATTGCGTGATGATCAAGTCATCTTTACTGGTCAATTGCAATCGTTGCGTCGCTATAAAGAAGACGTTAATGAAGTACGTACTGGTATGGAATGTGGTTTGGCCGTTCGTGGCTATGATGTTGAAGCTGGCGATAAGATCGAAGTCTTTGAAATCCAAGAGTTCGCACGTACTATCTAAAGCTGTTGTTCGATAGCAGAGTAGGTATCAATGCAATATGCGTAACCCGCTGAGCTGTTTAGATACTTTGCTAATATTCAGCTGTACTTAGGCCTAACAGGTACATCCTGCTAGGCCTTTTTTAGCACATATCAGTGCAACACCTATTAGTCAGCAGACTTATACAGTAATAAAATAAGCCCATTAAAGTAAGGTAATAACATGAACCAACGTTTACAACGCTTATCCGATCAAATTCAGCGTGAGCTTGCTGTTCTTATTCGCGATGAAGTCAATGACCCTCGTCTAACAGGCTTTGTCACGATCTCTAGCGTCAAAGTTAGCCCAGATTTAGGCTATGCGGATGTCTATGTCACTATCATGGAGCCTGAGCTCAATGATGCTATGAACAAGACCAACCATGAAGAAAGCATCAAAGTATTGAATAAAGCGGCAGGATTCTTGCGTACGGAATTAAGCCATAGCTTAAAGACACGTACTACGCCGCGCCTACGTTTTCATTACGATGAAGTGACTGCTCGTGGTAACTATATGATGGACTTGATTAGCAAGGCCGTGACTAAAACTGAGCAAAACGAGAATGACGAGTAAATTATTATTATGTCTATAGCGTCTAAGCAAGTTGATAAACAAGCCAGTAAAGTACCTGAAAAAGTAAAAGTTTCAGGTGTCATATTGGTGGATAAACCCAAAGGTATGACCTCGCAGCAAGTCGTGTCAAAAGTGAAGTATTTATTTAAATCACCGATACACGATAGTAAAAAGGCTGGGCATACAGGGACGCTTGATCCAATGGCAACTGGCCTGTTGCCTATTTGCTTGGGTGAAGCCACCAAGTTTAGCCATTATCAACTGGATGCTGATAAATCTTACCAAGCGACTATCTTGCTAGGTAGTCAAACCGATACTGGTGATGCTGATGGCCAAATCGTAACGCAGACTTCTATCCCAGAATTTGATGAAGCCTCATTAGCGACTATTGCCCAGCAGTTTTTGGGCGCTCAGCAGCAGATACCACCGATGTATTCAGCGCTAAAAAAAGATGGCAAAAAATTGTATGAATATGCTCGCGCTGGTATTGAGGTTGATAGACCGCCCAGAGATATCACGATTAAAGCAATCAATCTACAGATGATAGACGATTCCCAGATTACTCTAACGGTTACTTGTACGAAAGGTACTTACGTACGTGTGTTAGCGGAAGATATTGCGAAGCAGCTAGGTACGCTAGGACATTTGACGGCATTGCGTCGTACACAAGTAGGGAGCTTTAGCATTGATGATGCGCTCGCTTTATCATCATTAGAAGAGCATAGTTTAGAGGAGCGTCAGTCTTGGCTGCTGCCTATCGATGCTTGTATTGATATCGATGCTGAACTGACGCTGACAGAGGAACAATGCGCCCGCGTACATATGGGGCAGCGCCTAAACGTATTTGATGAGCTAACAGGTAAGCTTAAAGATTATGTTGCTAATATAGTTTCTGACCAACTATCTAATAATAGTTCTGTCGGTATCAATGATGACGCTAGTACCAATGGTAAAGCTGATACTGATCTTGATGTACCTCAGCTCCTAGGGCACGAAATACCTGTTGATATACGTCTACTTAATGAGCAGGGAGAGTTTCTTGGTTTGGGGTCTGTGAGCTTAAACGGACGTCTACAACCTAAGAAATTGATTCAGCGCTAATAGTAACGTTTTCATCAATGTTACTTAAATAGAGAAACTACCACCTAACATTGGCCTGATTTACTAATAGTTTACACTAATCACATACCGTCACATTTTATTGCAGGTTTCGCCTATGGTGAAACCTGTTTTTTTTGTACTCTAGATTCATCAGATAGGGAATGCTGAGCTAAAAAATAAAATGGATAAATATTATAAAAATAAAAAATTGCTATGAAGCAAATAATTAAAATAACAGACAATTAGAAATAGCCAATCAAAAGTAAAAACCAATGCAAAAAGGACGCATTTAAATAAAAACAAAGTAGTTCAAAGGAAAATGTACTACCGAATAATAATAAAATTAGCTTATAAAAATATACTGGCTCACAAAAACTAATAGATAAGAAGAAGGAAATTTATGAAAACGATCGCTTTTTTACTACATAATCACTTCGAACAAGCAGAGTATGAAGACGTCAATAATCAGCTAAAAGACAAAGGCTATAAAACACTTCTCATAACAACAAATGATAAAAAAGAAGTGCAAGCCATGCAGCAAGACGTAGATAAGAGTGATACTTTTACTGCTGATATCTTTGTAGAAGATGCTAACGTTTCTGACTATGATGCATTGGTGTTACCAGGTGGTACTGTGAACGCTGATACTATTCGTGGTAATGAAAAGGCTCATCAAATTATCAATGCTATTAATGAAGCAGGAAAGCCATTAGCTGTTGTTTGTCATGCTCCTTGGGTTCTTATAAATACAGGTATTGCTAAAGGCAAAACCCTTACCGCTTACCCTACGTTGCAACTAGATTTAGAAAACGCTGGAGCAAACTACGTAGACAAGACAGTACAAGTAGATGGTAATCTTATTACTTCGCGTAACCCAGACGATATACCCAATTTTGTTGATGCCATAGACAAAGCTTTATCTTAGAATTTTGAATCCTAACTAAACAATTTCAATTAATTAAGTACTATTAAATTTCGAATTTTTATAACTAACATTTATAACCATAACTAAGGAAGATACTATGTCAAACTCTAATCCAAACGATACTAAGCTTGAGCAACAACGTTCTGATTCAGCAGAAGCAGCACTTAAAGGTCAAACTGAAGATAATCATAGTGAAAACAGCGAAGCAGCAGCAGAACGCATCGCAGCTAACTTAGAAAACGCGAAAGAAAATAAGTAAGTTTTTAATATGCCACCTGTAATAGGTGGCATTGATATGTTTATAGTTTGCACGTCTTATGATCGATGAGTGCAACGACAGTTAGTCCACAAAATAATAATTCAGGAGCTAATATGAGTAATTCACCGAATAATATGGACGAGCAGGAAAAAGAGATTGAAAAGCTTGCAGAAGAAATCAATCCAAGTGAGCATACTGCCCCAGACAGCTTAGCGGAAGTAACTACTGCCGCGCCTCTTGAAGATGATGAACTAGGCGGCAATGCGACAGAGTCTGACGTTAGTAAGTAGCCTAGGTAGGCACTTAATAGATAGTTATCTATAGAATACTAGCTACTAGAAATTAAATGTCGCTTTACAAGTATTATGAAAAACTGCTGCTAGTTCAGCAGTTTTTTGTTATAATTACCCCCACATTTAAATTAGGTTTTGAATGATGTACTGTAGTTAGCCCATTACTTTGATTAAGTAGTGCTATAGTTAACTACAATGTACGATTCAAAACATGCTAAATGGTTGTTAACTGAGCTTGTCGTACACTAGGTCAACTCTAGTAATGCAGGGTTGTCCTGAATGGCGTACAGGTTATTTTATTTATTATTCTATTGCTTTAATACTGACTCAAATTGCAGTCCGCTTTTTAAAGTTTTTAGCATTGCCGGAGATATTTATGCTAACTAATACCGATCGTGAACAAATCATCGCTCAATACCAACGTGGCGAAAATGACACTGGTTCTCCAGAAGTTCAAGTAGCTTTGTTGAGTGCTCGTATCAATGATTTGCAGAACCACTTTAAAGCACACAAAGCTGACCATCATAGCCGTCGCGGTCTTATCCGTATGGTTAACACGCGTCGTAAACTGCTTGATTACTTAAAAGGTAAAGACCTTGGTCGTTACACTACTCTAATCAGCCAGTTAGGTCTACGTCGTTAATCTAACGACAATAGTACGAGTGGATGCTGAATTTTTTGCTAAATCGCTTGGAAATTGTTTGTTATTATCGATAAAATAGATTTTTCTAAAAACGGTGTGGAATAGTTTCACGCCGTTTTTTTATGCTTATTCGTTTTAGATACAGTGTTCAAATAGTAAGAGGTATAACTCCTTCTATAGAACAGCTAAGAGGAATATTGGTATAAACTGTACCAACCAAGTCTCAAATACGGTATTTTCTAACGATAATTGCGCTACTGTGCAATTAATTGGTCAATGGCTATAAATCACTGTAAAATAATGCCTTGTGAGTTTGATAGCGCATCTGCTACAGATATGGCGATTATTAATAAGATATTCATTATTTGGCTTGGTAATCGGCGCAGATAGCTGATATTTGAAACCTAGAAAATAGCCTGTAGGGTTTTTAGCATCGAAGTCTTTTGACTTAATGTCTTTTTGATAGTATTTATAGTAAAGCCAAAATTGCACGACCGAATATACATAATAGTACGATGTCTAACTCAGACAAATATATGAGATAACCAAGTAACGTTATTAGCATTGGTTGAGATGATTTCTGATAGAAAGCATGTCAACTGATAGCTACATACACAGAATTTTAATGACAGATATCAGCTTTTTTTAACGCTGATATCAGTTTTGTCAGTCAACATTAGGAAGATTATATGACAATGTTCAACACCATTAAGCGTGAATTTCAATATGGCAACCAGCAGGTTGTTATCGAGACAGGCCGTATTGCCCGTCAAGCAAACTCTATTTTAGTACACATGGGCGGCGTAACCGTATTAGTTGCAGCAGTCGTAAAATCAGAAGCTAAAGAAGGTCAAAACTTCTTTCCGCTAACGGTTAATTATCAAGAAAAAATGTATGCAGCGGGTAAAATTCCAGGTGCTTACGGCAAACGTGAAGGCCGTGCGAGCGAATTTGAAACCTTAACTTCACGCTTGATTGACCGTCCGATTCGTCCACTATTCCCAGAAGGCTATGTAAACGAAATCCAAATCACCGCAACAGTTGTGTCATCAGATAAAACTCAGTCTGCAGATATCGCTGCACTAATCGGTGCTTCAGCAGCATTGGCTATTTCTGATGCACCATTTAATGGTCCTGTTGCTGCCGCTCGTGTTGGTTTCATTAACGGCGAATACGTTCTAAACCCAACGTCTGAGCAGCTTGAAACCAGTGACCTAGATTTGGTTGTGGCTGGTACTAAGTCTGCGGTATTAATGGTTGAATCTGAAGCGGCAGAGCTGTCAGAAGACCAGATGTTAGGTGCAGTATTGTACGGCCATCAGCAACAACAAATTGTTATCGATAACATTGCGTCAATGGCTGAAGAAATCGGTACTGCTAAGCAGCAATACTCTGCTCCTGAGCGTGACCAAGCCCTTACCAGCAGCATGAAAGAGCAGTTCGGCGAGCAAGTTGCTGACGCTTATACCATTACTGATAAGCAAGCACGTTACACGAAGCTTGATGAAATTAAGCAATCAATTATTGATGCACTTGCTGGTGATGCTGAGTCAGAAACTTATGCTGATACCGTATCTGAGCTTAAAGAAATCTATAACGACCTTAAATATCGTACCGTTCGTGACAACATCTTGTCAGGTAAGCCGCGTATCGATGGTCGTGACCCTGAGACAGTTCGTGCGCTTGACGTACAAGTTGGTGTATTGCCATATACGCATGGTTCAGCATTGTTCACACGTGGCGAGACGCAGGCATTGGTTACTACCACACTTGGTAACAGCCGTGACGTCAACATGATTGACTCACTAGGTGGCACGATTCGTGACCATTTCATGCTGCATTATAACTTCCCGCATTTCTCAGTTGGTGAAACGGGCCGTGAAGGTATTCCAAAACGTCGTGAAATCGGTCATGGTCGTCTAGCACGCCGCGGTGTACAAGCAATGTTGCCAGATAGTGAGCGTTTCCCGTATGTGATTCGTGTGGTATCAGAAATCACTGAATCTAACGGTTCATCTTCTATGGCTTCTGTTTGTGGCGCAAGCTTGGCATTGATGGACGCAGGCGTACCATTAAAAGCACCAGTTGCTGGTATCGCAATGGGTCTGGTTAAAGAAGGTGATCGTTTTGCTGTATTGTCAGATATCTTAGGTGATGAAGATCATCTAGGTGATATGGACTTTAAAGTAGCTGGTTCTAAAAACGGTATTACTGCACTTCAGATGGATATCAAAATCGAAGGTATTACCCCTGACATCATGGAGCAAGCGCTTAAACAAGCTCATGCAGGTCGTATCCATATCCTAGAAGCAATGAACCAAGTATTGCCTGAGAGCCGTACTGAAATCAATGCTCATGCACCAAACTACGCGGTTATCGAAATCAACCCAGACAAGATTCGTGACGTTATCGGTAAAGGCGGCGCAACTATCCGTCAGCTAACGGAAGAAACTGGCGCGGTTATCGATATCGATGATGCAGGTACTATCCGTATCTTTGGTGAAAACAAAGCAGCGACCAAGGCAGCTATCGGTAAAATCGAAGCACTAACTGCTGAAGTTGAAGTTGGTAAAACTTATGAAGGTACCGTTGCTCGTATCGTCGACTTCGGTGCATTTGTAAATGTCTTGCCAAACACTGATGGTCTAGTACATATTTCACAAATCGCAGAAGAGCGCGTAGAGAATGTGTCAGACTATCTAAAAGAAGGCCAAATCGTTAAAGTACTTGTACAAGACGTTGACAACCGTGGTCGTATCAAACTAACTATGAAAGGTGTTGAGCAGAACTAATACTCAATATCTGATGTGGTTTAAGTAATAAAAAACCGCCTTGAAATGCTCGTTATGAGTATTCAAGGCGGTTTTTTTATGTGTCCAAAAAGATGATGACTGGCTAGCTAAAAGGCCATTTATAACTCAATGCTTTTAGGCAGGTGTATATCAATACGAAGTTTTGGTAGGTCTTGTAAGTACTCAGTTAGTAATGGCAAAGTATCAGCATGCCAGTCCAAAGGCAGGGTATCTACTGTAGTGCTTTCATTGGATACGATATCACGTGGTCTGCCTGAGATAAGTGGCCGCGCAAGTAATGCAACTCTGCGTATGCCTTGGTAACGTATAAGCGGCATTATTTGCTGTTGCAAATCAATCAAGGCAGCAGTCAGCCAACGTGTGCGCGCTGGATGATAAGGGTGGTTTGATATCACGAGGTTGGCAATATAGTTTGGCTGGTTACCGTTACTACTGATACCAAGTCCGACTTGCTCACGTGTACGCTTATTAATTAAGCAGCTACCAACGTTCAGACTACCATCGCGGCACGCACGATGATAGCGACTATAATTATCAGGAAAGAGAGTTTTTGCTCGTGTGAGTACAGGATCTAAAACGACACCAGCATTGTTGACAGGTAAAACAAGCAACTGTGCATTGCTATTTAAAATAGAGGCATGTGTGAGTTGTAAAATCGCCATCGTAAGCCTCTCTATAACCAAATCAAGTATACGGTTATTGAATCGTCGCTTTATTAGAGTCGTTTGCTTCTAATTGAGCAATTTGTTGTTCAAGTAGTGCAATTTGTTCGGCCTTCATATCAGTCAACTGCTTATTCATAGCCACTTGTTCAGCTGCTAACTTTTCTTGTTCGGCCAGTCGCTGACGTTCATCTTCTAAACGATCAATCTCTTCTTTAGCCAAGCTGTCATTTTCTGGTAGAGGCGCATCTAATATAGCAGTAGGATTTGGTTTCGCAATACTGTCATTATTTGCTGCTCCAGAGTTTTCATCTATGAGCACACCATCGTTAATCACAGAATCATCTATTAATTCCGAAGTGCTGTCTTTGGCTAATTCTGTCTGTGATTGGTCAGTTACTGGTACTGAAGTGGCAGCATTAGCAGGTAAAGTAGATTCTGTGTCAGACTTACCCAAAAACAAATAGCCGATGGCAATAATCAGCAGTACTAAAATAAATACTGTCCAAATTTTCCGGCGTGTTTTAGTCGCTTTTTTCTTGGAAGCGTGAGTGGGTAAAGGACGAATGTTTTCTCGTTTCATATTATGATCGATTCATGTCAAGAATATAAGTAGCCATACTATAGCAAACTCAAAATAAAAAGCCTATCTATTGATAGATAGGCTTAATAGACCATTAAATAATAAAGTATTTAATCTGTTTTTAGATATGAAAACTAAATAACTAAGGCTTAAATTTCACGGTGCCACTAGTACCAGTCGCCATCGCATCACGAGTCATTTGATCTTCTAAATGGTTCTTGGCGCTAATGGCATCAGGATCTGGACGGTGTTCTGTGTGTCCGCACTGAGTACATTCAATATACTCATCTGGGGTAGGGGTTACGATATTGACTTGCACCACAGCGTCCATCTCCTGACATTTTGGACAACGTACCCCTGCTAAAAATCGGCGCTTAGGACTAGATGACTGATAACGCATTTAAATGACCTCGCGAGTCGTTTGAGTATTTGCCGCATCAATATTTTTAGCATCAGTAAAACCATTATGACGTAGCAAGGCGTCGATACTGGCGCTACGACCACGGAAGTTTTCAAAGTTGGTTTTCGCTGGGAAACTGCCGCCAACAGATAAGATAGATTCACGGAACGCTTTGCCTGTCGCTGGGTTGAAAATACCGTCTTCTTCAAACTTGCTAAACGCATCAGCTGATAGCAGTTCCGCCCATTTGTATGAATAATAACCTGCAGCATAACCACCAGCGAAGATATGACTGAAACCATTAGCAAAGCGGTTATAGTCAGGTGTTTGCATAACGGAGATATCATGACGGACAGTATTGAGCGTCTCTAAAATGCCATCGTAACTAAGCGCTGGCGTATAAGCATGAATGAGTAAGTCAAATAGGGCAAACTCTATCTGACGCAGCGTTTGCATGCCGCTTTGGAAATTTTTCACTGCTAATAGTGCATCGAGCTTGTCTTTAGGCAATGGCTCACCAGTCTCAACGTGGCTGCTGATAAGAGCGATACCTTCAGCGTCCCAAGCCCAGTTTTCCATAAACTGACTAGGAAGCTCGACCGCATCCCACTCAACGCCATTGACACCAGCGACATCGCCGACCGTGACTTGAGTCAATAAATGATGTAAGCCATGACCAAACTCGTGGAATAAGGTTAATACTTCATCATGGGTCAATAAACTAGGTTTGCCATCAAGTGCTGGCGTGAAATTACCAACCATAAAGCAAACGGGCAGCTGCTGATGGCTCTGTTCTTCGTAGCTATAGCGAGATTGAAAACCACTCATCCATGCACCGCCACGCTTACCACTACGTGCAAACAAGTCAAAGTAGAAGCCACCGAGCAAGCGATCATCAGCGTCGAATAATTGATAAAAACTCACATCGTCATGCCAGCGAGAGACTGAGTCACTTTCTGCATCTTTATGACCTTGCTCTTGTACTTTGATACCGTATAGACGCTCAACGATAGTAAACAAGCCATTAATCACTTTAGGTAATGGGAAATATGGACGAATTTCCTCTTGCGATAAGCTGAATTCACTTTGTTTTACTTTTTCAGCGATGTAGGCGCTATCCCACGGTTGCAACTCGTCAATGCCATAATCGCTAGCGTATTTCTGTAGCTGTGCCAAATCTGCTTTGGCAGCAGGGGTGGCTTGCGTTGCTAAGTCACGTAAGAATGTTTCAACTTCTAAGACGCTGTCTGCCATCTTGGTCGATAGCGATACTTCAGCATAATTTGCAAAACCAAGTAGCTTAGCTTTTTGTTCACGTAATGAGAGGATTTGACTCATATTGTTAGCGTTATTTAATGAGTTGCCTTTTGCATTGCTATGCGTATCAAACTCAGAGGCGCGTGTGACATAAGCATGATACAGCGTCTCACGCAGGTTGCGATCGTCTGCATGAGTCATGATCGCTAGATATACAGGGATATTTAAACTGGCCACATAGTAAGGAGTAGGAAGTGCATCTATATCAGCTTGGCCAAGAGCACCGCTAGCAAGCTCACGCGCCTTGTATTGCTCGCCTGCATCTGCCAATAGTGCCAAACCACTCTCTGTTAAGCCCTTTAATTGAGAGTCTTCTAAAGGTAGGGCAAATGCTTGCGTCGCATCCAAGATATTGTCCGAGAAAGTTGCAGACAGGGTCGATAATTCACTTTGGATAGCGGCAAATTTTTCTTGCTCAGCTTGAGGTAACGCAACGCCTGATAACTCAAAGCTACGTAATGCCAGTTCAATTGCACGTGCACGAGCAGGCTCTAACGTAGCAAAGAAATCTGTGTCATTGACGATAGCTTGATAGCGATTAAACAACGGCTGATGTTGTCCAACTCGCGTACCGTAAGCAGATAGCTTTGGTAGCAGTTCATGGTGAACATGACGAATCTCATCGTTGCTCATCACGCTATTGAGATGCGACAAAATACCCCAGCTACGATCTAATGCCAAATTAATATGGTCAAAGCTCATCACATCTGCCAAAGCTTGTTCAGCGCTTATTTTTTCAGCACTGTCGCTTTCTATCACGGTTAAAGTATCTAAAAAAGCATTGGCAGCATCAATGGCGTCAATCACATGGTTTTGTAAGGTATGTGGCGCAGTGTCGGCAAAATCGACAAGGCGCAAATCTAAAGGAGAAGGTGTCATATAGGTATCCGATATCAATGAATTATTATTAATCAAAACGAGAATGAGAAAAGTCTGGCTACTATTGAAATATACAGTGTGTTCTTATTTTATATATAGATTATATAAAAGATGGGTTCGTTTGGTAAAAATACAACCTAAGCACTTTTATACGATTCAAGTAATTAGGACAGTGCTAGCAATCTGAAAGTAAATGTCGAAATTCTGATACTTAGATTCAGCTTTTCAAGATAATTATCTGAATATGTAGCTATGCTCGTTAAGGCAGTTTTTTAACAATATAGAGTGCTCTACTTACAAAGCGCTATCATTTGCTTGCAAATTAACCCTACAGGGAGTGGGGTATAGCTGTTAGCATCAAGATAATGGAATCTAAATATTATGCATCGACAGGATGCAAGAAAAACACGGATAGAAATTTCTACACTTATAACAGTGTATGAGTGAAGAAATACATAAAGTTAAAAATGAACGATAATAAAACAAGGAGCAATATATGAAAGCGACTCTTAAAAGTTTACGTGAAACTAAAGCTAACCCTGCCGTAAGTATCTTTGTTAAAACGCATCGTGAACATCCAGCTAACGAGCAAGATCCTATCGCTCTAAAAAACCAATTAAAGGTTGCAGAAGATCGTCTGACAAAAGAGTACGATAAACGCACAGCGACTACCATTCTAGATAACATTCAAAATAAAATCAGTGAGCTCAATCACAATTATAATCTCGATACGTTAGCTATATTTGCTAGTACAGATGATGTGCAAGTTATCCGTATGCCAATTGATACGACAGAACGTGTTGTAATTTCAGATAGATTTGCTACGCGTGACTTGGTCCGTGATATGGCAAGTGCAGTTCATTATTATACGGTGGTCTTAACCCGTGACAATGCTCGTTTGATCGAAGCATCTAATGACCGTGTTGTGAGAGAATTCGATAAAGATGACGATGCACAAAACAACATGGAGAACATTCAGTTCCCTGTCGAAAACAACGGACTATACACAACAGGTGACGGTGGCTCAGATCGCTCATCAAATAACGAGAGTAGCCATTTAAAAGAGTTCTTTAACCAAGTTGATAAAAGTGTCCAAGAGCTATGGGGCGAGCATAAAATGCCTCTTGTTATAGTTGGTGATGCAAAAAATATTGGCTATTATAAAGAAGTCTGTGATCGTCCAGATAATATCATCGCTACAGTATCGAATGCGACCAATCTAGAAGACGGTAGTGCTCAGCATATCGTAGATAGTGTGCAAGAAGCCGTAGAAGAGTATCGTACCTCACTGCACAAAGCTGCATTGGGTGAAATCGATAAAGCTCGCGGTGCGAATATGTTGCAGACAGATTTGCAGGAAGTATATCGCAGTGCCTTCCAAGGGGCTGGCGAGACACTTTATGTACGCCGTGGCTATATACAATCCGCTAAGATTGATGAAAAGGCACAAACGTTAAGCCCTGCCAATGATGCTACTACGGAAGGCATCACAGATGATGCAATCGGTGAAATCATCGAACACGTCATTCATAATGGCGGCGAAGCTGTATTTATGCCACAAGACATCATGGGTGAAGATCAACCAATAGCGTTAGTAACTCGATACTAATCTGACGATGACACCTATGCGCGATGTTCATTTATGAATTAGCCATTGATAATACATAGGTGTAATATGAGAGCATTGGTTCAATACGAGCCAGTGCTCTTTTTATGTCTGTCATTACAATCACTATGGGTATTATAGTAGCTGAGCTATTGATCTTTACTCCATAAATAATGAGCGTACAACTAACCAAACTATGACTACCACCTCTTTTGTTTTAACCAGCTACAACATCCACAAAGGCATGTCACCGCTGAATCGCCAAGTGAAGATGCAAGGTATTGCTCAGGCGCTAGAGTCTGTGGGTTCAGACGTACTGTGCCTGCAAGAAGTACAAGGCCAAAACCTTAAACGCAATATGCAATACAACGAGTACCCAGATCAATCGCAGCATGAATGGTTTGGCGAATTTTTAGATTTGCAAAACAGTTACGGTAAAAACTCCGAATACGAAAACGGCCATCATGGTAATGCAGTATTGAGCCGCTTTCCGCTAGACCCCAAACACAATGTAAATATTACGGTCAACAAGCTTGAGCAGCGTGGTGTCTTGCACTGTGAGGTACAACCTATCGGTTGGGAGATGCCAGTTGTCGTATTGTGTGCACATTTGAACTTGTTTGAGCGTGATCGTATCAAGCAGTATCAAGCGATTAGTGATTATGTGCGAAATGAGATTGCGCCGAATCAACCGCTCATCTTGGCAGGTGATTTTAATGATTGGAAAAAGATGTCTTGTGACAAACTGGCGTCAGATCTCGGTATGATAGAAGCGTTCAAGCATTGTCATGGCAAGCTGTTGCCAACCTTTCCAGCAAAACTGCCAGTACTCAGTTTAGATCGTATCTATGTGCGCAATTTGCTTGTGAAGGACGCTTGGGTACACATTGGAAAACCTTGGTCATCGCTATCAGATCATCTGCCCATTAGCGCAGAGCTGATGCTGCCCTAATACCTAACTATAATAATTCGTCTAAATGTATTATATTGGCAATCTATCGATATATGAACAATTGTCTTTATTAACCATATTATTGATTAATTATGTTTTCGATTGAAAGTGCTATTTGCAGCACAACGTTTCAATAAAATAGATAACAAGTACAGCCTAATAAACAAAATATAAGGATATTCTACGATGGCAACAGCTTCTACTACTGATAACAATCAGCAAGCTAACCACAACGTACCTAAGACACAGCACGCCGTACTCATACGCGAGTTCGGTGAGCCGGAAGTAATGAAATATCAAGATGGTGCTGATGTCCCTGAGCTACAGGACGATCAAGTACTGGTAAAAATTGCCTATGCTGGGATCAACCCTGTCGATTATAAAACCCGCCAAGGTAAAGGCTGGGGTGCAGAGAACATTCGTAAAGATAAGTTTGAGAATAATCAGCCAGCTATTTTAGGATTCGATGTATCAGGCGAAGTAGTCAGCAGTAATAGCGATGAGTTTGCTATCGGCGATAGAGTAGCGGCTTTGACCTTTAGCGGTGGTGGTTACGCGCAATATGTGGCAGTAGATGCCAAGTTGCTTGCGAAAGTACCAGAAAATGTCACTTTAGAGCAGGCAGGTGCTTTGCCCTGTATCGGACAAACGGCACTACAATTTGTGGATTTTGCTGATATAAAAACAGGCGAGCATGTGGTGATTAATGCACCAGCAGGCGGTGTCGGTCATTTACTAATCCAATTGCTCATGAATAAAGTGGCGCAAGATAACATCAAGGTAACGGTAATTTGCTCACCAGAAAAATACGCCAAGCTTGATGAGTTGATAGACGTATCTAAGCTGGCGGGTTGGATAGATTATACCAAAGATGAAGCGTTTCCTGACCTACAAGCTGATATGCTACTTGATTTAGTCGGTGATGAAGCAGGTGTCCGCGTGCTTAGCGTGCTCAAATCAGGCGCCCGCGTGAATGTGTTGCCAACTATTTGGGTTGATAAGCTCAAAGAAGCCGGTCAGCAAAAAGACTTAGCAGTAGCAGGCTACAAAGCGCAGCGTAGTGGTCAAGATATGGCGCGTGTTTTACAGGAGGTGGCCGATGGTAATTTAACTTTAAAAATCCAAAAGACCTATCCACTCTCAGAAGTTGTTGCAGCGCACCATGAGCTACAAAAAGGCGATGCTTTTGGCAAGATTGTCTTGGCCGCTGCTGAGTGAATATCAAGATTGCCTAATTATTAGATAGTGTTTGGTAGGATTTATTAGTAAGGGGATGTCTGTTGAAACCCAGTAAACTTAACTGATGACTTAACAAATCATACAAAAGTTTTATTTTGAACAACAGAACGTCCCTGTAGTCTTTGCTTATTTATCATAGGATAGAAAGCGAACGATACTAATAAAGGGAATAATATGACTATCAACAATAAGACTATCAATAATAAGACCAGCAATGAAAAAACAGATGACCACATTGCTTATGAATCCAAAGTCCGTGAAGAAATAGAAGCATGGAAGAACCCTGATAAAGGAATTTTGGATAAAACGATAGCAGTGCTTAATACCCCTGTGGTAGCAGCAGGTGATGCGTTAATGGAAGCTCCACAATTTGGCGATTCTCTAAAAAAAGTAACTGAGGAAACGATTACTGCTTTGAGTGATGCGGCCAACTGGACATTGGACACTCAAAACGTTATCGATAGCTATCAAGAGGCAGCAGATATTAACGATTCCTCTATCAAAACGCTGGCTGACATTAAAAGTCTACCCATTGCGGTTGTAGATAAACAAGTTAAGCTTTTCAAAAGCAAATATGTAGCGCTAACCAGTGCACAAGGGGTGACTACAGGGGTTGTAGGCTGGGCAGGTATCCCTGCTGACGTAGTAGGGCTTATTACAGCCAATCTACGTGCGATTGGAGAATATGCAACGTACTATGGCTTTGATATCAATGATGAAGGCGAGCAGCTATTTGCTATGTCTTTGTTGGCTGTAGCAACTTCTGCCTCTGTTGAGGAACGTAAAGCAGCGTTAGATGACACTCAGGCAATGATCAAAGATCCAGAAACTCAAGCATTCAATCAGATTAACGAAGAAGTCATGTCTCGTGTACTGCGTCAAACAGCGACTAAAGTAGCCACTAACATCGTTAAGACAAAAGCGGCGCAAATTATTCCAGCGGTAGGCGCAGTGGTCGCAGGTGGTGTTAATGCCAATTATACTGCCAATGTTTGTGAAGCTGCTTACCAGTGTTATCGTGAGCGTTTTTTAGATCGTCTCGCGTAAGTATTAGATGACTCGTTAAGTCAGCGATAGTATCAAGATGTAAGCATATGCCGAAACGTTAGACTGATTCGCCCAGTATCGACCGTCTTTGTCTTAGTAATCGTATGCTTCCAAAAGGTTTGTGTATCACCATGCATCACAACAAGCTGACCAGACTCAAGATAAAGTTCAACTTTGTCTTGAGTTTTTTTATGCTTAAAAACAAATTTGCGTGTAGCACCAAGCGATAAGGAGGCGATGACTGGTTGATGACAGAGCTCTTTTTCGTCATCAGCGTGATAGCCCATACCATCAGCGCCAGAAGGATAGTAATTAAGCAGGCAGGTGTTGAAATTGGCGGTGATGCCAGTCTCTGCTAAAGCCTGCTCGATGTGCTGTTTCACGTGAAACACTATATCTGACCATGGAATAGTTTGGCGCACGTGTCCTGAGTATTGATAGTCTGCATCTGTATCTCCCATCCAGACAATTTTCCGAGTGGTTATATGGGTCTTACCAAATAACGTCACGATGTCTGGCTGCCAAGGTAGCTCATTTAGCAAGAAGCTATAAAGGGCAGTAGCATCGTCGATAATCACGCCTAGATCATTCACCTTACCATCATAGGGTAGTAAGTTATCCGTGGGTGCAGGGGCAAAGAGATCGGTCATAATTCAGTCGTTGTAAATCCTTATTTACTGCTTTGGTAGTGCTCGTTGATGATTTGAGCGCATAGTTCAGGCGCTTCCATTGGCAATAGATGACCATAATCTGACAGCGAAATAAGACTGCTATCTGGGACAAACTTTTTCCATTGCTTTCTTACTTTGTCATTGATGAACAGGGTAGGCTTGCCTGTAATCAAGGTGTAGGGACAGCGTAGGTTTTTGAGTGCGGCATCGATATGAGGCGCGCCAAAATAATTGGCCAGCTCTTGTTCTGGTGCAAACATAAGCGTATAGCTACCATCTGCATTTTTGCTCAGGCTTTGCTCAGAAAATACTTGCAAGTGCTCATCGCTGATACGCTTATAAGCACGCTGCGCACGTAGGCTCTCATAATAACTACGGGTGCTCGGCCAAGTAGATTGCTTAGTTAACGTGCTTTTAAAAGGCTCGCGGCTCAATAGGAAAGAGCGTGGCAAAAGGTTATATAAGGTAGCTTGGTGTTTGGTAAATGTGACAGGCTCGATCAGGTACAAATGCGAAAAAAGCTCTGGACGTTTGGCAGCGGCCATTGCTGTGGCTGTTGCGCCTTGCGAATGACCAATACCGACGACAGGCTTGTCTTGGGTCTTTTCTAAGAACTCAATCAGCATGTCGGCATCTTGCTCGCGCGTCAGACGGCGGCTGTGCGGCTTATCATACCAGTAGCCACGTAGGGCAAGTGAGCTGATATCAAATTCAGTGGCTAGCTTACTTAACAGCGGTGTATAGGTACCGACGGTAAAACTATTGCCACTATAAAAATGTGCTGGGGCGCGGGGAGTAGAGCTTGAATCTAGCGGCTGATTAAACTGGCTAAGGTCATAGTAGCGTGCTTGTTTTCCGCCAAGATTAATGCGGTTTGTGAATGCTTCCATAAAATAAACACTTCCTTGTGACTTATTTTGAGTGATTTTTTTGCAGTTTGTCTTCTTATGACTGAGCTGACTTAATGAATCCTAGTTGTCTTCACCTAAGAAGCCACCGCTTTGACGCTGCCACAGTCGAGCGTAGACACCATTCAATGCCAATAGTTCATCATGACTACCTTGCTCAATGATACGGCCTTGATGCATAACGACCAGTCTATCCAGTGCCGCAATAGTAGACAGGCGATGGGCAATAGCAATAACGGTCTTGCCAGTCATGATGTCATTTAAGCTTTCGGTAATGGCATATTCAATCTCAGAATCTAGCGCACTGGTCGCTTCATCTAAAAGTAAAATCGGCGCATTTTTTAGCATAACACGTGAGATAGCAATACGTTGACGTTGACCGCCAGATAGTTTGACTCCGCGTTCACCTACTTGGGTATCAAGTCCTGTATTGCCTTTATCATCGTACAGATCTTTGATGAAATCCCATGCCTGAGCTTGTTTGGCAGCGATCATAATCTCTTCGTCAGTAGCATCAGGACGACCATAGGCGATGTTTTCACGCACGGTACGATGTAGCAACGAGGTATCTTGAGTCACCATGCCAATCTGTTGGCGCAACGATTCTTGCGTAACGGCATCAATAGCCTGACCATCAATCAGAATCTTACCGCTATCGACATCAAAGAAGCGCAGTAGCAAATTAACCAAGGTCGATTTACCAGCACCTGAACGCCCAACCAAACCAATCTTTTCACCCGGCTTAATATCTAAGTGGAAGTTGTCCAACAGTTTGATATATGAGTTAGGTGCGCGCTTAGCGATGTTGGTACTATTAACAATCTCGCCAGCTTTTCCATTGTCTTCATCGTCATTCTCATAACTGAAGTCAACATGGTCGAATACGATACGTCCGTCCGTGACGGCTAGCGCTGGCGCGTCAGGTTTATCAATGATTGTTTGCGGTGCTGACAACGTACGCATACCATCTTGAACTGTACCGATACTCTCAAACAAACTGGCTGTCTGCCACATAATCCAACGCGTCAAACCATTTAGACGTAATGCCATAGCGGTCGCAGCAGCAATGGCACCAACACCAACTGCACCTTGTTGCCACAAGTACAATCCAATACCCGCGGTACTACTGACCAAGATCACACTGATAAGATGGGTCGATACTTCTAAATAGCTGACCCAGCGCATTTGTGCGTGAACCGTACCTAAGAATTGTCCCATGGCATTTTTGGCATAGCCCAGCTCACGACGAGAATGGCTAAATAGCTTAACGGTCATGATATTGGCATAAGCATCAGTGATTCGTCCTGTCATCAAGGCACGAGCATCCGCTTGCACAATCGCTGTCTCCTTGAGCTTAGGGATAAAGTACCAAATGGTGATGGCAACCAAGACCAGCCAAATGACAAAAGGAATAAGTAGTAAGCTGTCTAAATTAAACAAAATCACCCCTGAGGTGATAAAGTAGACAGAGACATACATAAACATATCGGTGACAGTCATCACGGTATCGCGTACTGCTAGGGCTGTCTGCATTACCTTAGCTGAGACACGACCCGAAAACTCATCCTGATAGAACTGCATGGATTGCCCAAGCATGCGCTGATGAAAACGCCAGCGCATCTGCATGGGAAACACGCCTTGCAAGGTTTGAAAGTGGATAAACGATGACAGGGCAATCCATAATGGGCTTACTATCATGACAGCGAGCATGATGAGTAGCATGTCGCCTTTTTCTACCCATAATTTTTGCGGCGTATAAACGCCCAACCAATCAACGATATTACCTATCCAAGCAAACAGCATGGCTTCGTAAATACCGATACCAGCGGACAAAATCATAAAGATTAGTAGCCAGCCGCGTAGGCCATTGGTGCATGCCCACAAAAACTTCAGCATACCATCGCGAGGTGATGGCAACGGCATAGGAGTGTCTGGAAAGGCGGGTAGGCGGTTTTCGAAAAAGCGAAATAGAGCATTCATAGGCAGTAATAAAACATCAATAGCAGTACGTCAAGATGAACGAGAGGACTCGTTATCTAGAATCTTTACTTTTGTGATTGGGATTAGGTGCTATTTTAGCAAAATTACTAATCATACCTGCATGCTAATTGTAATTTGCTTAAGAATAGCTGTGTCTTTAGTGCCTTATTCACAACTATAATAAATAGATTGCTGTAGAAAACATATTTTGTTACATTCTACATCCAAACTTATTTATGGTTTGAATATTGCTTTTATAAGTATGATTTTATTGCAAAAATCAGCTGATTAGCAGGCATTTTATTTAATGGTCTTTATAAATAGATGAACAATAATAACTCAACATTGAAGTTCAAAAGGTAGCAGTGAATGATGTATTTAATAATAGCGGTGCTATGCAGTGTCGCCGTCTCCGTACTTTTGAAAATATTGCGCCAGAAAAATATAGATATTCGTCAGACCATCGTGGCAGGCTATCCTGTGGCTTTTTTACTGACTTGGGTATTACTAAAACCTGATGTAGGTGCCATTCATGCGCTTGATAGCGCTTGGGGAATCATCATCGCACTTGGAGTACTATTACCTGCTGTATTTATCATTCTCGGACGAGCCATTGAAGCGGTGGGGATGGTAGCAACCGACGCGTCTCAGCGCTTATCACTCATTATTCCCATCGTAGCGGCTTTTTTGCTATTCGGTGAGGTGCTGACTGGTACACGTATACTTGGACTGGCGTTAGGTTTTCTTGCATTAGGTGCGCTTGTCTATCGACCACAGCATAACGATATTACTCGGCAAGCAAAGCATACGCCACTGTGGTTATTCGGGGTATGGGCAGGCTACGGCATTATTGATATTTTGTTCAAACAAGTTGCCAAACAAGGGGCGGCCTTTCCATTGACTCTACTGGTTAGCTTCGGGGTAGCAGGTGTATTACTTCTAATCTATTTGCTTGCCACGCGAGTACATTGGCAAAAACAAGCACTTATGACAGGTTTGCTGCTTGGCGCATTAAACATGGGTAATATCTACGCCTATGTACGAGCACACCAAGTGCTGCATGATTCTCCCAGTATTGTTTTTACTGGTATGAATGTCGGCGTTATTGCCGTAGCGACATTGATTGGCGTAGGTGTGTTTAAAGAGCAGTTGAACCGTATTAATATAATAGGATTAGTATTGGCAGTCTGCTGTGTAGGGGTACTGTTTTTGGCGTAATGCACTCTGTCCAAAAGTACTGGTTCCATAACTTTTTTAGCTATATTGTCACGTATCCTATATAGGCATATAAATCATCCTATGATAAGGTTATCTACAAATAACACGGCTTGTATGGAATAAAAAAGCTTAGTTTATGATATTTAACTTAACCAATAAAAATAGGATGCAGGCTCAATGGAATACGATAAGCAATTACAGCGTATAAAAAATGGTTCAGGTTTTATTGCTGCTCTTGATCAAAGTGGCGGTAGCACGCCGAAAGCGTTAGAGACTTATGGTATCAGCAGCGACGCTTATGATAATGATGAGGCCATGTTTGATTTGGTTCATGAAATGCGTGCTCGTATCATGACGTGTGACTGTTTTGATAGTGAGCGTGTACTTGGTGCAATTTTATTTGAAGACACCATGGAGCGCGAAGTCAATGGCAAGTCGACGGCCAATTATCTGTGGGAAGATAAAAATATCGTACCATTTTTAAAGGTAGATAAAGGTCTGGCTGAGCAAATGAGCGGCGTACAAGTTATGAAGCCGATTCCGAATCTAGATCTATTATTAGATAAAGCAAAAAATTATCCCGTATTCGGTACTAAAATGCGCTCAGTCATCTATGAGCCAAATGTCGATGGTATCGAGCTTGTGGTACAGCAGCAGTTTGATGTGGCTAAGCAAATTATTTCAAAAGGTTTGATGCCTATCGTCGAGCCAGAGGTCAATATTGATAGCACTCAAAAGCATGAGTGCGAGCTACTGCTAAAGGCAGATATCTTGCGCAATCTGGAACGCTTAAGTGACGACCAGCAAGTGATGCTTAAGCTGACCCTGCCAGAAGAGGCAGGGTTTTATCGGGAGCTAATTGATCATCCTAAAGTACTCAAAGTAGTGGCGCTGTCTGGTGGTTATAGTCGTAGCGATGCTTGTGCCAAGCTCAAACAAAACCCAGGTATGATTGCGAGCTTTTCGCGTGCCTTTACTGAAGGCTTGAGTAAGCAACAAAGCGATAGCGAGTTTGCTGATACCATTAATACGTCAATTGAGGAGATTTATGAAGCGTCGAAAGTGTAAACGTAGTAAATAAACATTCGTACATAAATCATGAGTAAATAAGCCAAAAAAAGCCCTACTAGATAAGTACGCAAATACTTAAATAGTAGGGCTTTTCTTATTTCAAAAATATAGGTTATTAACCCTACACCTCTTTATATAACTGACGTCCTTCGTTGTTATATTTTTTAGTCATCTCGGCCATGCCTTGGCGAATTTCCTCAGCAGTGGCTTCACCAACTTGTCCGACAAGCTCTGTATCTACCTCTTTGATTAAGTGACCAGCATCGGTTAAGTCGCCCGTTTGCGGCGTTACTTTTTGGTTAGCAGCATCTTTATCCAGCCCTGCTGCATATTCACGCACGTTTTGAGTGATTTTCATTGAACAAAACTTAGGGCCACACATAGAGCAGAAGTGTGCTGATTTGTGTGCGTCTTTTGGCAACGTCTCGTCATGATATTCACGTGCAGTATCAGGATCGAGCGCCAGATTGAACTGATCATCCCAGCGGAATTCGAAACGTGCTTTAGATAGCGCATTGTCACGTGCCTGCGCTCCCGGATGACCTTTAGCAAGGTCAGCAGCGTGTGCAGCGATTTTATAAGTGATAATGCCGTCTTTGACGTCTTTTTTGTTTGGTAGACCTAAGTGTTCTTTTGGCGTGACATAGCATAGCATCGCTGTACCAAACCAACCAATCATCGCAGCTCCGATGGCGCTAGTAATATGGTCATAGCCTGGGGCGATGTCTGTCGTTAATGGCCCTAAAGTATAGAAAGGCGCGTCAGCACATAGCTCAAGCTGCAAGTCCATGTTTTCTTTGATGCGGTTCATCGCGACGTGTCCAGGGCCTTCGATCATCACCTGTACATCGTGCTCCCATGCGACTTTAGTCAATTCACCAAGCGTACGTAGCTCACCGAACTGCGCTTCATCATTGGCATCTTGCAAGCAACCAGGGCGTAGGCCATCACCTAGACTAAATGCGACATCGTACTGTTTCATAATCTCGCAGATATCTTCGAAATGAGTGTATAAAAAGCTTTCTTTGTGATGTGCCAGACACCACTGAGCCATGATAGAGCCGCCGCGTGAGACGATACCTGTCAGACGCTTTGCGGTGAGCGGCACATAGCGTAATAGTACGCCAGCATGAATAGTAAAGTAATCTACGCCTTGCTCTGCTTGTTCAATCAACGTATCACGGAATATCTCCCATGTAAGGTCTTCAGCGACGCCATCGACTTTTTCTAGTGCTTGATAAATCGGTACGGTACCAATCGGCACAGGAGAGTTACGGATTAGCCATTCACGGGTTTCATGAATGTGATTGCCTGTTGACAAGTCCATAATGGTATCCGCACCCCAACGCGTGGCCCACGTCATTTTGGACACTTCTTCATCGATAGATGAACCTAACGCTGAGTTACCGATATTGGCATTAATTTTCACCAAGAAATTGCGCCCGATGATCATCGGCTCAGACTCAGGGTGGTTAATGTTGTTTGGGATAATAGCGCGTCCAGCCGCCACTTCATCACGAACAAATTCAGGGGTGATGATTTGAGGCGTATTGGCACCGAAGCTCTCGCCATCATGTTGACGCATATCGGTCAGTTCATGCTGCTTTTGCGTTTCGCGTATGGCGATATATTCCATCTCAGGAGTGATGATGCCACGGCGTGCATAGTACATTTGCGTGACGTTCTGTCCTGCTTTGGCGCGACGTGGTTTATCAATATGAGCAAATCTAAGGTTGGCAGTGCTGATATCGCGAGCACGTGCTTGTCCGTATGAGCTAGATAAGCCGCTTAATTGCTCGGTATCATTGCGTTCTGCGATCCAGTTCTCACGCAACTTTGGCAATCCACGTGTGAGGTCGATATCGATATTAGGGTCGGTATATACACCTGAGGTGTCATACACATAAAACGGTGGATTATGCTCACCGTCTTTATCTCCAGTACCGCCAACAGGCGTATCAGCCAAGCTGATTTCACGCATCGGTACTTGGATGTCAGGTCTTGAGCCTTCGATATAGACTTTTCTTGAGGCAGGTAAAATACGGTGCAAGTCGCGCGCATCTTCTTCGAAACGGGCATCACTTGCGGCACGGTGAGCAGGGGTTTTTAGCGCATCTGCTTTTTTATCTGCTTTGACGTTAGTCGTGTCAGCAGCATTTGAAGCAAGCGTTGAGTTGTCGGCTGGGTTATGCGTTTGGGCTTTCGGTGCAATTGAGGTGGTGTCTGCAGTAGTCATATGCTGTCCTAGCGTGTTGGTTTTTGAATAAAATCAACACCGCCAGTATCTGCGGGGGTAGGCATCCATCATTTAGACAAATTTATATTATGAACCCACAACTTCGACCAAAAAATATCGTCGCGCATGGTGGTCATCAAATATTGGGCGCAGCTTTATATCCTCTCTTCTTATCTGGCTATGCATCACGCATATTAAGACAGTAGTGACGATAAAAATGTATTTCTACGCGCCCTTTGTCATAAATAACAAAGTGCTTAAGACTTCCCTGCGTCGGTACTAACCGCATCAGGTTCGGCGGGTGATCTCTCAGCGAATGTATCAAGGCGACTACTTTAATAAAACAAGTTTAATAAAGTGAGCCAAAAATACACCGCACCCCGAGTCTGTCAGTGTTGTAAATCAGCCTTCATACTAACAAAATTCTGTACCAACGGCTAATGGTATTTGGATACAAATATTCTGTGTCAAACACACGGTTCAATATTTTCGTGAATAATTTTTTGAGTGTTAATAAATGAAGATGCTTAGTATTGCTAGGTTGTAGACAAATTATTCAAATATTATGTAAAGCGAATGAAGGATTCTAGAAGTTGTCATTAAACTGTCATAAAGATTTGGCAAGATAACACGCATATCACAAGCAATGCTTTTTTATACCGTTGTTAAACTTCAGGAGTCCTACATGCGTTATTCGTTATTAGCAGTGGCCGTCAGTTGTACATTAATGCTTACGGCGTGTAATAAGTCAACAGAGACGGCGGAGCCAACTGCTGATACTAGCAGTAGCGCTGTGACAACAGCTGAAACAACCTCTCAGACAGCATCTTCTGCTACGTCAGATTTTAAATCTGCTGAAAATATCGCTATGAATATTACAGGTGCAGGAGCGTCGTTCCCGCAGCCTATCTATGCGAAATGGTCATATGACTACAATGCTGCTACCGGCGGCCAAGTCAACTATCAGTCGATTGGCTCATCTGGTGGTATCAAACAAATCCAGTCAAAAACAGTAGATTTTGGTGCTTCTGATGCCCCAATGACGCCTGAAGAGTTAGACGAAGCAGGTTTGATTCAGTTCCCAACAGTCATCGGTGGTGTTGTACCAATTGTCAACATCGACGGTGTTGAGCCTGGTGCACTAAAGCTAGACGGCACAACGTTGGCTGATATCTATTTGGGTAAGATTAGCAACTGGAATGACCCTGCGATTAAGGCGATGAACCCAGATTTGACCTTGCCAGATGCCGCAATCACAACAGTATTCCGCTCAGATGGTTCAGGTACGACTTTCAACTTCACTGATTATCTTGCCAAGGTTTCACCAGACTGGAAAGACACTGTTGGCGTTGATAAAACTGTCAAGTGGCCGACCTCTGCGACTGGTGCAGGCGGTAAAGGTAACGAAGGCGTCTCAAGCTACGTAAACCGCATGAAAAACTCTATCGGTTATGTTGAGTATGCTTACGCTAAGCAAAATAAGATGTCACATACTGCGCTGAAAAACGCAGCTGGTAACATCGTACAGCCATCTGCTGAGACGTTTGCTGCGGCAGGTGATATCGATTGGTCACAACAAGAAGGCTTTTATAAAGTCATCACTAACTCTGAAACTGACCAAGCATGGCCTATCGCTGCTGCGACCTTTATCTTGGTACATAAGCAACCAGAAAATCCTCAGCAAGTCGCTGGCGTGTTGAACTTCTTTGACTGGGCTTATACCCAAGGTGATGACAGCGCCATGGAACTAGACTACGTACCATTCTCTGACACGGCAGTGGCCTTGTTCAAAGAGAAGTGGAACGAGGTGAAAGGTAGCGATGGACAGCCTGTCTACAAGCCAGCTCAGTAATTTGTTTCTGCTAAATACGATTTAGCAACTGACAAGTTATCCTCTCGAATAATTATTCTCCGGTAGTTGTTTGAGAGGTTTTAACACAGCAAATTTGATGAATATATCTCGAGAAATATGCTTACTCATACCGTTTAAGTTTGTTGTGTTAAAACCTGATATACCTCTTTTTAATATTTCGATTCATCCCATTCAATGCTGAGACACTTATGACAGACTTAAGGTCCCAACTGGCTAAACAAAAACGTTACGACGCTTTATTTGTTAACTCTACCAAAGCGTTTGCCATACTCGTCCTCCTATCTTTAGGGGGCATTTTGGTGTCTCTAATTGTTGGAGCATGGCCGAGTATTCAAGAGTTTGGTTTGGGATTTTATACCAGCAATAACTGGGATACAGTCGCCAATGAATACGGGGCATTAGCGCCTATTTACGGTACCTTAGTCACCTCATTTATCGCTATTATTATCGCGGTTCCAGTCAGTTTCGGTATCGCGATATTTTTAACCGAGATGTGCCCTAAGTTCCTCAAAAAGCCACTTGGTATCGCCATTGAGTTGTTGGCTGGTATCCCATCTATCATTTATGGTATGTGGGGATTGTTCGTATTTGCGCCGTTCTTTGGTGATCACATTCAGCCATGGTTTATTGAGCACGTCGGCCCTTTGCCCATTATCGGTAAACTGTTTGCAGGTGCGCCTATGGGACTGGGTATGTTTACCGCCTCCCTAGTGCTTGCCATTATGATCATACCGTTCATCGCTGCCACCATGCGCGATGTTTTCTCTGTCGTACCAGACTTACTGAAAGAGTCAGCATATGGCATGGGCGCGACGACTTGGGAAGTCATGTTCAAGATTATCCTACCTTATACCAAAGCTGGTGTCGTTGGTGGCGTAATTTTGGGTCTTGGTCGTGCATTGGGTGAGACCATGGCAGTTACTTTCTTGATTGGTAATGCGTTTAATATCAGTCCAAGCCTATTCACTTCTGGCGTGACGATTACCTCGGCCTTGGCCAATGAGTTTGCTGAAGCGTCAAGTGAACTACATCTTGCGTCTTTACTACATCTAGGCTTAATCTTATTTGTCATCACCTTCATTGTGCTGTCTTTAGCAAAACTGATGCTCATGCGCATGGATCACAAAGCAGGTAATCGATAAGTCTGTTACCGATTTATTGAACCTTGATAGATATTGATAAAAGATATGGGAAATAAATATTATGCCTGCTAACAATGCGATCAATGCACCACTACCTACTAAGCCAAACGGCGCTACCCGCTACAATCAAAGCCTGTATAACAAGCGTCGTTTGACCAATAAACTAGGTTTAGGCTTTGCGATGTCAGCGATGGTTTTTGGCTTATTTTGGTTGTCATGGATTTTGGTGACTTTGTTTGTTGAAGGCTTCCAAGGCATGGTGCAGTTGCCAATCTTTACCGCTGATACGCCGCCACCGATGAGTGCGGGCGGCTTACGTAATGCTATTGTTGGTTCGGTCATGCTAGCGTTTTCAGGCTTGTTTATCGGTGCACCTATTGGTCTTATGACCGGTATTTATTTATCTGAGTTTTCTAAAGGCAGTATGCTTGGCAAGGTCACACGCTTCTTAAATGATATTCTATTGTCAGCGCCATCGATTGTCATCGGTCTATTTATCTACGCACTGATGGTAAAAGGTCAAAGTTTCTCTGGTTGGGCAGGCGCGTTGGCATTGGCATTGATTGTTATTCCAGTGGTCGTGCGTACGACAGAAAACATGCTGAATCTGGTACCTAATAGTCTACGTGAAGCGGCCTATGCACTCGGTACTCCTAAATGGAAACTGGTCACTCAGGTTACGGTAAAAGCTGCACGAGCGGGACTGACCACAGGTGTGCTATTGGCTTTTGCTCGAATCACTGGTGAGACAGCACCGTTACTATTTACCGCACTTAACAATCAATACTTCAGTACAGATATGGGTCAGCCTATTGCTAACTTACCCAATACCATTTACCAGTTTGCGA
The DNA here is from genome assembly GCF_044542635.1 of Psychrobacter sp. NPDC077938. Classification (NCBI taxonomy): domain Bacteria; kingdom Pseudomonadati; phylum Pseudomonadota; class Gammaproteobacteria; order Moraxellales; family Moraxellaceae; genus Psychrobacter; species Psychrobacter sp. NPDC077938. Next base: position 660,555 of record NZ_JBITUW010000001.1, on the reverse strand, counting down.
TGAGTCCTTATGATAACTGGCATACATTGGCTTGGGCTGCAGCACTACTTATCACCGCGTCTGTCCTAGTGTTGAATATTTTGGCAAGATTTATCGGTGGTAGAGGTCAGCCCAAATAAGGGCTGAGAGCAGACCAGACCGTAGCACGCTACACGCTAAGCATTTACTTAAACTTATATGAAATTAATTGAGCTAGGTTGAAATATTATGAATGATGTCCTAAGCAACGTCCGTACGAACACGACTGCTGACAACTTTAATACGGCAACAGGCAGCCTATTAAATAGACCCATGTCTACTAGCGCCCAAGCTCAGCAACCAAACACTGCTGATTTTAATAAGCAAACGATTCAAGATATTCCTAAGAATATGCCTGCTGCCAAAATGGAAGTTCGAGATCTAAACTTCTATTACGATGATTTTCAGGCATTAAAAAACATCAATATCGATATCGCCGATAAAAAAGTGACCGCTTTTATTGGTCCTTCAGGTTGTGGTAAGTCTACGCTACTACGTACCTTTAATCGTATGTACGATCTATATCCAGGTATGCGTGCAGAGGGCAACATCAATTTAGACGGCAAAAACATCTTGGGTAAAGACATCGATGTGAACTTACTGCGTGCACAAGTTGGTATGGTTTTTCAGAAGCCAACGCCATTTCCGATGTCAATCTATGACAATGTCGCCTTTGGCGTACGACTGTATGAAAAATTAAGCAAAGACGAGCTGGATCATCGTGTAGAGTGGGCTTTGAAAAAATCAGCGCTATGGCCAGAAGTGAAAGACAAGCTAAAAGCATCAGGACTGTCGTTATCAGGTGGTCAGCAGCAGCGTCTGTGTATCGCCCGTAGTGTAGCGACCAAGCCTGAAGTACTGTTGCTTGATGAGCCGACATCAGCACTGGATCCTATCTCGACGGGTGCTATCGAAGATTTGATCGAAGATCTGAAAAACGACTATACCATCGCTATCGTCACTCACAATATGCAGCAAGCGGCACGCGTATCTGACTATACGGTCTATATGTATCTAGGCGATATGATTGAGATGGGTGAGACCGATCAGATATTCACCAAACCTACCCAAACCGCGACAGAAGACTATATTACAGGTCGTTATGGCTAACGTTGATTGAGATTGAAATCGGTACAAACAGACAAAGCTGATTAGCATGTCATAAGCCGACTTTCTAACTTTACAAGCACACTGCGCTATTAAAATATAGATTCTAGGGAATACCTCTCATGCAAAGTGATAAGCATATCTCCAAAAGTTTCGACCAAGATCTTGATGAAGCCATCCGTTTATTTTTATTCATGGGTGATAGCGCGGCTAACCAAGTGGCCAAAGCTATTCATGCTCTGATCGATAAAGATGAAACACTGGCACAAGAAGTCATCGATATGGACTTCGATATCAATCGAATGGAAGTCGAGCTCGACGAGCACATTTTATTATTGGTCGCCAAGCGCCAGCCAGCTGCCAGTGATTTGCGCTTAGTCATGTCGATCAGTAAAGGTGTGGTTGATTTGGAACGTATCGGCGATGAAGCGGTAAAAATTGCGCGAATGGCCAGTAAAATTGCGGCAGAAGGTAAATCAGCATACGGTTACGCTGAAGTTCAGCATCTGAGCAATCAAGTTCGTCTGATGCTAAACAACTCGCTAGAAGCTTTTAGTCAATCGAATGCGGAGCAAGCGTTTGAAGTGATGCGTAATGATAGCGCGGTCAATACCGAATATCAGTCAGCCATTCGTGCCTTGATGACCTATATTATGGAAGACTCGCGCCACGTATCAAAAGTCATCAATATCATGTGGATATTACGATCGCTTGAGCGTATCGGTGACCATGCACAAAATGTCGCAGAGCTAGTCATTAACTATATCAGTGGGCAGGACGTGCGACATTCAGACTATGCGATGGTCGAAAAAGCGGTGCAAGAAGCCAATGACCGATTGGCTGCTCGTCAAGTTAGTACATTGCCAGCCAATGAGCTTGAAACGTCAGATAGTGATGAAGGCTGATAAGAAAGACATTGATTTTCATCTTATAATAAAAAACGCGCTATAGTAAGCGCGTTTTTTTATAACTACTAAATGTACCTAGTAGAAGGTAAGTAAATTCTAACTTTCTGGTGTCCAACCTTGTGCGCGCTCATAGTCTTCGTTGTCTAAGAACTTATCACGCTGCTCTGTTAAAAACTTTTTAGCAGCAGGATCCATCATGCTTAGATGATTCTCATTAATAAGCATCGTTTGATGCTCAAGCCATTCTTTCCACGCCTTTTCCGATACGGTCTCTTGCAGCTCTTGACCTTTTTTATTAGGGAAGGGTGGATGCGGCATCTTTGGCAAATCTTGCTTATATTTACGGCAAAACACAGTATTTGCTTGAGGGTTAAAAGTCTCAGTCATAAGGCATTCCTTATTCATTATATTAAGTGATTAAGTCAAATATCATATGAGTCTATGATAACGGTCTTGGTAGATTTAGCAAAGGGTACTAATGTATATCGTTAGACCTCTATCTATTTGTTATAAAGCCTTTAGTAGTTGTTGTATGACAAGTACTAACTATGTTTGACCTTTTTATTAAGATTTTCAAAGCTAGTGATATTTTGAAAATGACATTGGCCAAACCAGTAGAGGTCATAAGACAAATAAAAACACCCGCATAAGTAGCGGGTGTTAAGTTTAAATTAGCAAGTTGGCTGTTATTTGCAAATTAATGATTAAGCAAAGGCTTTTAAGCGGGCACGGCCATTAACCACCGCTTGCTTGACTTGGTTTGGCGCAGTGCCACCCAAATGGTCACGAGCTGCTAATGAGCCTTCTAGCGTTAGATAATCAAAGACATCCTCACCGATAGCATCGCTAAATTGCTGTAGCTGTGCCAATGATAAATCACTTAGATCAACACCTTCTTTGATGCCTAAAGCAACAGCATTACCAACCACTTCATGGGCATCACGGAATGCCACGCCTTGACGTACTAAGTAATCTGCCAAGTCAGTTGCAGTTGCATAGCCTTTCATCGTAGCAGCACGCATGCTTTCTTTGTTTGGTGTGATATTCGGTAGCATATCAGCAAAGGCAAGCAGCGAACCTGTCAAAGTATCAACGCAATCAAATAAAGGCTCTTTGTCTTCTTGGTTGTCTTTGTTGTAGGCGAGCGGCTGGCTCTTCATTAGGCTAAGCAAAGTCATCAACTGACCAAAGACACGTGCCGCTTTACCGCGTACCAACTCAGGTACGTCAGGATTTTTCTTTTGCGGCATGATCGATGAGCCCGTACAGAAGCGATCTGGTATCTGCACGAAATTAAATTGCGCTGACATCCAAAGAATAATCTCTTCGCTCATACGCGACATATGCATCATCAAGATAGAAGCCGCTGAAGTAAACTCAATCGCAAAATCACGGTCTGAAACAGCATCGAGTGAGTTTTGACAGATACCTTCAAAACCTAGTAGTTCGGCAGTGATGGTACGATCGATTGGGAAAGTCGTACCAGCAAGCGCTGCGCTACCAAGTGGCATCTGATTGATACGGCGACGTGCATCGACAAGACGCTCAGTATCGCGATACAACATCTCAAACCAAGCCATCACGTGATGCCCAAAGCTAACAGGCTGTGCTGTTTGCAAATGAGTAAAGCCTGGCATGATAGTATCAGTATGTTGCTCAGCCAAATCAAGTAGACCACTTTGCAAACGTACTAATAACTCAATAATATTATCAGTCTCTTCGCGCAACCATAGGCGAATGTCTGTGGCTACCTGATCGTTACGGCTACGACCAGTGTGTAGCTTTTTACCAACGGCGCCTATAATGTCAGTCAAACGTGACTCGACGTTCATATGCACGTCTTCAAGGGCGATCGACCAGTTAAACTCACCCGCCTCAATCTCACGCAATACTTGCTGCAGGCCATCGATAATGGTGGCAACTTCATCAGCAGTTAAAATATCACATTCTTTTAGCATCGTTGCATGAGCAATCGAGCCTTGAATATCGTGACGAGCAAAGCGTTGGTCAAAGCCTACAGAGGCAGTAAAGGCGGCAACGAAGCTATCTGTCGCTTCACTGAAGCGCCCGCCCCACATTTGTTGGCCTTGGCTACTAGCAGGCGTAGTCTGCGTTGTGGTACTTGTTATAGGAGCATCTGTGCTAAAATCAGAGTCAGATGAACTTTTACTTGATTCAGGATTACTAGGTTTTGAAGAATTGGCGTTCATATCGTTACAAGACAAGTCAAAAGAATAAGAACTCGAGTATAGCAAATGATGAGGTTGCCTTACTAGCTACACGCTTAGAGTTTTTTATTCCTAAACTCATGGAAATCATGAGGCCTTGGCAGTGGCTGACATATATCTTTTTTTGGTCCTTGTTCCTAACGGTAATGGAGCGCCATAGCTTAGCCACTTGGTCAGATTTCATGATTCAGTTTCTACGTAGTTTCATTCAAAACGCTCTAACAGTTATTCCCTCACTGTATTTAGTTGACTACCTACGCCCTGCATTTAAAAATGCCAGTATTCTTAGCGTAAGTATGCGAATAGTGCTGTTACTGATGTTTGCTGCTGCAGTTTCGATGGCGTTAGTAACGTTGTCTATGATTAATTTCGGTTGGCTAGCATATGATAGTCGCACGTTTGTAGTAAATATTGTGCTTAATACAGTGTTATCTGGCGGTTTTACAACTGTGTTTCTGTTATATTTTTTGCGTAGCTACCGTGAGCTTAATGCGCTTAAGTTGTCCTTTGAATATAAATTGACTGCGCAAAATGATCTAATAAAAGCCCGTACGGCCCCGCACTTTTTCTTTAATACTATCAATACACTTGTATCTCTGATTGAATCGAACCCGCCTAAAGCCGCTGACTTATTACAGCACGTCTCTGCACTATTCCGTGCTAGTTTTAGTGGTACACGCGAGATTAGCTTTGAAGAAGAGGTCGATCTTTGTGAGCATTATTTGGCAATCGAATCTAGTCGTTTAGCAGACAAGCTCGAAGTCAATTGGAAGCTACCTGAAGAAGATATCATGTATGACATGGTTATCACTGCGCTGACGCTACAGAGCGTGCTAGAGAAAATACTCCTCAATGTGGTAGAGATGACCACAGAAACTATCTGCATTAATATCGAAGTCACGTGGGAACAACACCAAGTCAAAATCATGATTGATGTTGCGCTTCCCAAAAAGACACTAATTATCAACCATGACTTGCGCCAACATATGAATTTCTATATTCAAGCTGATCGTTTGCGCGCCCATTTTGGACAAAGTGCTGATATCCAGAGCTCAGTAGCCAGTACGCAGATTATCACCATCATCGACTATCCTCTACAAGACGTCGGTTTATAACTTACTGTTCTTTATTAGCTTTCTCCATTTTTTCAACTCTTAAAAGCCTATGTGGCATACTTATTGCATAACCATGCATAGGTATCACAATTTGTATTTGATAAATAATGATTACGAATCAGTAATATCATAACTACCGTGAAACACAATTACACCATATAAAATCTACCTATAGCAGGAGTATATTGTCCGCTATAAAAACTGGTAGTTTTCGTCAGAACTTTATTAAATAATTTAGATTTTATATTCTAAGTGATTGATAATGAGTGCTAATATAGCCGTAATACTATTGAAAAAAATATTAAGTATGTCCTTGGATGGGAGTTTGCATGCGTATCGTAGTTTGTGATGATGAGCCCCTAGCGCGTGAGCGCTTGGTGAGAATTGTACAGGAGTCAGGCCATGAGGTAGTTGCTCAGGCCACAACAGGTGCAGAAGCTATCGTCGCTGTAAAAACCCAGCAGCCAGATATTATATTATTAGATATCCGAATGCCTGAAATGGACGGAGTACGCTGTGCTCAAGAACTTGCCAAACTTGAGCATCCACCAGCGATTATATTTGTGACGGCATACGACCATTATGCGATCGCAGCATTAAAAGCCAATGCAATTGGCTACTTGTTGAAACCTGCAAACAAAGATGAGCTACTAGAAGCTTTAAACAAAGCAAAGAACCTAAATGCCGCTCAACTAAACGAAATTCGCAAGCTTGAAGATCCGACAGCACGTCCAATACGTGAACATATCGCTGCTCGTACACATCGCGGTGTTGAACTGATTAAGCTAAAAGATATCTACTATTTTGCAGCAGATCAAAAATACGTCAAAGTGCGTCACAAAGATGGCATGGTATTGATTGATGAAACGCTAAAAGAATTAGAGCAAGAGTTTGATGATCGTCTGTTCCGAGTACATCGCAATGCCATTATCAACCTTAGTTATTTGGACTTTCTAGAAACTCTAGACGCAGGCCAGTATCAGATACGTTTTAAAGGTATTGATGAGACGCTAGCGGTCAGTCGTCGTCACTTACCTGCCTTACGTGATAAAATTCAAAGTATGTAATAGGCTGTCCTGATAGCGACCAATCATTCCATATCATCAAACCCTTATTTATGCTTAAATAGGGGTATTTTTTTGCGTCAGCATCTACTATTAATAATTTGAGTCGCCTATGCTTTGGCAAACTTACCCTATCGAGTAATATCGATACTATTCAGTATAAATATGAATGGTACTGACATAGGGACTATAGCCACTATAGTATTAGTATCGAACTTATTGAGGCCCTTTATGAGCAATCCGCAGCAACCTGTTTTGACTACTCTAAATATCGCTACACGTCAAAGTCCTTTAGCCTTATGGCAGGCCGAGCATATTCGTGATCGTTTATTGGCGTTGTATCCTAATCTGACGATTAATTTACTAAAAATTGTTACTAAGGGTGACAAGATTTTGGACACACCTTTGGCCAAAATCGGTGGCAAAGGATTGTTTGTAAAAGAGCTTGAACAAGCGCTGTATGAAAAACAAGCCGATATTGCAGTGCACTCGCTAAAAGATGTTCCGATGCAGCTTCCTGAAGGCCTAACATTAGGTGTCTATTGCAAACGCGCCTCACCAACAGATGCCTTTGTCTCAAACACTTATAATAGTATCGACGAGTTACCACAGGGTGCGGTCGTTGGGACGTCAAGTTTACGTCGTCAATGCCAGATCAAAGCCTATCGTCCTGACCTGCAAATCAAAACGTTGCGTGGCAATGTTGGCACTCGTTTGGGCAAGCTAGATGCTGGTGAGTATGATGCCATTATTCTGGCAACGAGCGGCTTGCAACGTATTGAGCTGGACGAGAGAATACGCGGTGAGCTTGATATCGCAGCTTGCTTGCCTGCAGTTGGGCAAGGTGCCTTAGCAATCGAATGCCGTAAAGGCGATGAAGAAGTACTCAAATTACTTGCACCACTCAATGATGATAAAGCCCGTATTCGACTTATCGCTGAGCGTGCTCTGAACCGTCACCTAGAAGGCGGTTGCCAAGTACCGATCGCCGCTTATGCAGTTCTGCAGACAGCTGAAGAAACCAGTGTTAATAATGACAACAATGGTGATAACGGCAATAACGATAGTGGGAATGTGCTGTGGCTACGCGGTCGAGTGGGTCAAGCCGATGGTAGCGAATTGTTGAAGGCAGACAAACGAGCTACGTTGGTTGGGACGCAAGCCGAGCAAGAAGCCCAAGCCAACCAATTGGGTATCGATGTCGCAGAAATGCTACTTGCTGATGGCGCAGGAGCTATTTTGTCAGCGATCTATCAGCCTGAGTAGTAAAAGTACAGTCGCTATAGGTTTGATTAACCGTAAGATAGGCTGATCTAAGCATCAGCCATTTTTGTAGACTTAAGCCTTTTTCATTCGTTTTTTGTCATGGTAGACCTATGTCATCAATGCCAATTCAATCTACATACATAACTTCTCATAAGAATTATGCTAATGAGAAGTCAAAAGTAATGCCGCAAGTTGTCATCAATACTCGCCCAGTAGAGCGAGCAGCACCATTGACTCAGCATTTGCAAGCGGCAGGATTGTTAGTGGTTGAGATGCCAATGTTGACGCTACGACCACGTCAAACAACTGATCTAGATATTGCATTAATGCATCAGTGGATGGCGGGGGAGTACAAAGCGCTTGTTATCGTAAGTCCAACTGCGGCAGCTTCAGGGCTAGTCGCTTGGCAATCACTTGAACATGAAAAGCGTAAATACAAAACGACAGACAGTAATGACAAGTATGTGCAGAGATTATCAGAAGGTTTGTTACTATCTAGTCCTCTAATTGCAGTTGGTGAAGCAACAGCGGCAGAGTTTAGTCAGGTGCGTATAGATACAACAGACTATCAAATACTTCAGCCTGAGACTGCCAATAATGAGGGCATGCTAGCAATGCCTGAAATCGATAGCTTACAAGCAGGCGATAAATTACTGATATGGCGCGGGCTTGGTGGTCGACGATTATTGGTTGATACATTGCAGGCGCGCGGTGTACATATCGATAGTATTGCTTGGTACGAGCGTACGATGCCTATCGATGCATTGACTCAGTATCAGCAGTGGCAACAAGCATTTCTTACTCATAGTACTGCGTCAGATATTGCCCTACTGAAGCAGCCAAAGCCAATTGTCGTAATCAGCAGTGCGGCAGCTTTTGAGCATTGGTCAAGTATCGTCAATAATGGCCAATCAAAGACGTTAAAAAAAGAGCAAAGTTCTGATGCAGTGGCTGATATAGCACAGCGGCTTTCGCTTACGTTAAATGATTTTTTTTACGTTGTACTGGGCAAGCGTTTGGCCAATATGGTTGCAGCACAGCAGTTGAGCTACTGGCGAGTAGAAGATTTGTCGCCAGATACGATTCTCTCAGCCATTCACTCTAAAATATAATACTTTAAACTTTCCATTTGCTTTAAACATGTTTATCTATACCAATAATGGTACTGCCTTATGTCAATGAATTCTGAGTCCTTATCTAAGGATCCTTCTACTGTTCAGCAGCGCCGGCAAGCAAATATTTTGCTGCTACGGATGCAATGGCTGGTTATCTTATTACTGATCGCTGCATTATTGTGGCTATATATTAGTCAGCAGCGCTTTCAGCATAGTGTCAACGATCGTTTGCAAAGTAATGAGCAAGTAATCAGTCGATTAAACGAAATGGACGATCGTCTATTTGCTATGAGTCAGCAGACGCTGCCAGAACCTAGAGTTAAAGCGAGTAGCCAAGCTCAGAATCAGTTGGACCTGTTGCGTATCCAAATCAAAGCTGCTGATAGACTGTTGGCGGATAGTAATGACAGTGCCGCGATTGAGTTATTGCGAGGTCTACATTGGCAGTTATCGCAAAGCAGTAATGAGATTGCGCCTGCGTTAACCATCGTTATCAAGCAAAGTTTGCTCAAAGATATTGAGCGTCTGCAAGCGCAAAGCTCGCAGCCAAGCCCATGGCAAATACAAAATCTGGCGATTCAAAATATTCAGGAATTTTTGCACAGTCATGAGCGTCTTGGCAGCTATGAAGGTACGGATTTACAGCGTCGAGATCTGGTGGATGCGGCTACTGAAAATAAACAGCAGCCTAAAGTAACCAATGCTACTGATACCTCAGCGACTAGTGGTACAAATTTAACGCGTCGTCAGCTTACTATCCATGAAGTCATCATGACGCTGAATCTAGCAAGCCAAGCCAGCAATATGCGTAAGCAGGATCAACTTGTCAGCTATTTGACGCAAGCACGTAAACAGTTAAAAACGTTGGTGCCTAAGACCTCAACTAGCGACAATAAAAAGTCAGCACAAGCTGGCGCGATTGGCATTGTACAAGCCGATAAAAAACCAATCGCTGGTCAAAGTAATCTTGAGACAATGAAAGCACCGAGTGACATACCAGAAGTAATTGTATGGCTAAATCAGTTGATTGCTCATGCACCCAAACCAACGCCATTATTAACGACAGAAGTCTTGGATAAGCCTCAACGCTAACGAAAGCTAGTCGTAATAGTTAATACAGAAAATATAAAATGTAAGGTAAGCAATGACCCATTTTAATGAAAGCTCAACATCTATATCTGATACAGCAAACGAACACCGACCTGAATTATTAGCTCATTATCCTGTTATTCATCATCAGCCGATACAGTGGGGCGAGATGGATGCCTTCAATCATCTGAACAATGTGGTTTACTATCGTTACGCTGAGTCAGCACGCATAAGTTATCTGCATACGCTCGGTATGTTTGACGGCAGTATGGTCACCGTTCTAGCTCAGTCTAGCTGCCAGTATTTACGTCCAGTCACTTATCCTGATATGTTATTGTTAGGAGTTCGTTGTAAGCGTTTGGGCAATACAAGTATGGCGATGGAATATAGTTACTATAGTACCGCACAAGGAACAATTGTTGCTACGGCAGAGGCAGTCGTAGTGCGTCTGGATAGTGAGGGAAAAGGTAAATTGCCATGGACGGCAGCAGAGCGTCAACAGCTGCTAGCACTGGAAGCCAAGTTTGGTCATACACCTGAGCTTTAGATTGGTTTCTATATGAGTCGATGATTCATTTCTTGAAAAAAACTATCCTGAATTAAAAGCTAAAAACAAAAAAAGGCACGCTAACATTATGTTAGCGTGCCTTTTTTATCACTCATTCTGCAACTATTTTCTTAAACAGTCGTTAGTCTTGCTGCGGCGCATGAATAAAATCAACCACGTTTAGATCAAAACCTGACAATGCAAAAAACTTCATTGGTGATGACAATAAGCGCATATCACGAACACCTAAATGACGTAATATCTGTGCACCAACGCCGATACTACGATAAGGTTGCTGCGTGATGGTTGATTGCGACTCGTTGTCCGCGGCTTTATCCAACGCATCTCCCAAATCAACTGGCTGATTGCTACCAATCCATACGAGCACACCGCGATCTGAAGCACTGATTTCTTCTAGTGCTGACTGTACGCTCCAGCCACTACGGCCAGTCATATCGTTTTTAGCTGCAAACAAATCGCGTAATGGGTGGAAACCGTGTACACGTACAGTGCTGACGCCTTCGCTAACATCACCTTTTACCAAGGCTAAATGTGTTTCTTCAGCGCCAAACTCACGGAAGCGATGTAGCGTAAAAGTACCATGTTCAGTTTCAAACGGATGTGACTCAATCTCTTCTACCGTCTGCTCATTAGCGATACGGTAGTTGATAAGGTCAGCAATCGTGCCTATCTTAATGTCATGCTCTTTTGCAAATATTTCAAGGTCGTCACGGCGCGCCATCGTACCATCTGCATTAATAATCTCTACAATCACCGCTGCAGGCTCTAGACCTGCTAAACGTGCTAAATCACAACCCGCTTCTGTATGGCCTGCACGGTGCAGAACACCGCCGTTTTGTGCCATAATTGGAAAAATATGTCCAGGCTGAACGATGTCTTCAGGCTTTGCTGATGAAGATACCGCCGCTTGAATAGTCCGTGCACGATCACCAGCAGAAATACCCGTAGTGACGCCTTCAGCCGCTTCAATCGAGACAGTAAAATTGGTGCTAAATTTAGCCTCGTTACGATCTGACATTAGTGGCAATGCCAATTGCTGGCAACGCGCTTGTGATAAGGTCAAACAAACTAGACCACGCGCGTGAGTAATCATAAAGTTAATATCTTCAGGGCGCACATGCGTCGCTGCCATGATGATGTCACCTTCGTTTTCGCGGTCTTCATCATCCATCAAGATGACCATTTTTCCAGCACGAATATCTTCGATAATCTCAGGGATTGCATTTAAACTCATAGTAAATCTCAATATTTTATTATTTATAAATAGGTGTCATTTGGAATATAGGGCTCTATCTGCTTATTGTAGCAGTAGATAATACAAAGCGCTGTTACGGTCAAGCAAAGCGCTGTTACGGTCAAGCAAAGCGCTACTACGGTTAAGTAAATCGCGCTATAAGCAATATAATTTGATATAAAAGTGACTCGCTTAATTGCTTGTATATATCATTATGAGGTTATTTTAACGCTTTTCAGCGTCACGTGCTGCGCCATCTTCCCACTATATCGTTCAGTATGTCAAAAATAGTCATAAATATTATCAATGAACATTAAAACTGACTCATAAATCTGTGCGTTATATTTTTATTAATCTGTATCGAAGTTAGTCATTGCTCGCTGCTTGGCTTTTTAACCAATTCATAAATTGCTTGCTATGCTGCTCACGCTGATTATCTGCAAACTCGTAAAAACTGGTACCAACCAAATTATCTGGTAAGTAGCTTTGAGGATAGTAATGGTTAGGATAATCGTGCGGGTAAGCATAACCTTGACCGTAGCCTTGACTACGCATCAGTTTGGTCACGCCATTGCGCAAATGTAGCGGTACAGGTGAGGCATCTTTTTCAGCCAACGCCATCGCAGCATTGATCGCTTTGTAAGTACTATTGCTTTTGGCACTGGTCGCTAGGTACACCACGACTTGACCTAAAATAATACGCGCTTCTGGCATACCAATAGATTGCACACTACGTAATGCCGCATCAGCTAGGAGTAAGGCATTAGGATTGGCATTACCGATATCTTCACTGGCCAAAATCACCAATCGCCGTGCAATAAAATCAGCAGGTTCGCCGCCTACCAGCATACGTGCCATCCAATACAATGCCGCATCCGGATCGGAGCCACGGACTGATTTTATCATTGCTGAGATAATATCGTAATGCTGCTCACCATCTTTGTCATATCTTACCAAAGCAGTCTGTGCCACTCGGCTAACCAATTCATCATCGATAATCACTGGCGACTGCTTGGTATCAGCAGTCTGAATGGCTAACTCTAATAAATTTAGCGCTTTTCTAGCATCACCATGAGCCAGCTGACTAATGGTATCTTTTGCTTGTAAGTCGACGGTTAACTTTTTGAGTATATTGTCTTCTGAAAGCGCTCGTTGTAGCACGGCACTTATCTGCTCAGGTGTTAACGGCTCTAAACGATATACTTGGCAACGTGATAGTAGAGCGTTATTGACACTAAATGATGGGTTTTCAGTGGTAGCACCAATCAAAGTAATATCACCAGACTCTACCGCACCCAAAAGTGCATCTTGCTGTGCTTTGTTAAAGCGATGAATCTCATCAATAAAGACTACAGGTGATTCAAATGCCAATGAATCTTTACTATCTAAGACTTCGCGTAACTGTTTGACCCCAGTATTTAACGCGGAGAGCGCATGAAAAGGTCGATTAACGGCATCAGCTAACAACATCGCAATGGTTGTTTTGCCAATACCTGCTTCACCGTGCAGGATAATAGATGGCAGGTGGCCTTGCTCTACCAAACGTCGTAACGGTGCTCCAGCTGCCAACAGATGCTCTTGACCAATAATATCAGTAAGAGAAGTAGGGCGCATACGCTGAGCAAGTGGGGTATCAGCATGGAAGTTAGGTGGCATAAGACTCTCTATCGGAAAATGAAAAAGCTATCTACTTGCTGCAATGGTAGTAATGGCAAGGTCTCTATAGTTAAATCCAAATAACAGCATGCTAGGCTACCTTTATCATTTTTATTGAGTTTCGACACTCATATACGTTTGGCATGATTTTCGCAGCAATTTTATAATAGCAATGAGTATTAGACATCAGCAGTAGAAGTAGGCTAGTTTATAAGGAGGGTACTTGTTATAAGTCATACGCGCTAGGTTAGCGCAAAAATATGTTAATGAAAGCTAACTAAGCGTATAGCTTGTGTCCCGAGCACTTTAGTTTTCATCATTCATCTATATTAACGGCTCTACTATTAACAGTTTTACCGTATCGATGGCAAAGGTTGGCCAATTGCGACTGTTAACTATTAACTATTAAACACTAAAAATGGCTTATCAAATATAAGGTATTGCATTAACGATGTCTGAACCGACTCTTAAACGCTTATTCAATCGTTACTTGCGTAGTGATACGGGCAAGCAGCAGTCACGTTATCTGACAGCTGGCGAAATAGCATTGGCGCATTCAGTATTTGGTAATAGTATCAAACTTGATGAAGTGCAGTTAAAGACAGCGTGGTGGGTACTAAAACATTATGCCGTTAGCCCCAATGGCAATATTTACTTTAATTCAGTCGATTGGATTACGGATTTTAGCGAAGCTCCACTGAGTAAACAAAGCTGGCTCATACACGAGCTAACGCACGTATGGCAGTTACAGCAAGGCTTAAAAGTGGTACGCGGAGCGATCATCAACCGAAAATACGACTACGTGTTAGAAACAGGCAAATCATTTTTTAAGTATGGTATCGAGCAGCAGGCACGCATGGTACAAGACTATTTTGTACGTCGTCAGCGTGGTCAGAACTGCCAAGAGTGGGAAGCTTGTATTCCGTTTTTGACAGAGCAGCCTATTGTTAAGGCAACAGGTACTGATGATCCATCAGTCATCTAGTTTTCAAGAATAAGATTAAGCTTGGCTATGATAAGTCATAACCGAATTATAGAACGATTGAGTTATATAGTAATTGAGATACAGGTCAGTTGGATAAATACTGGATAACTATATTGGACGATTTAACAGTCAGTTGTATTGCTAAAAATCAAAGAATGATGAACCGCAATTGTAATTTACCCTTTAATAATTTTGCTTTACCAAAGGATATGTACTCTCATGTTTAAATTTTTGTCAGTAAAGCCTAATGTTGATACTCGATATCCACCGACCTTGCTTGTAGCCACACTGTCAGGAGTTTTGTTTTTGACAGGCTGTCAGCAGTCTGACACATCACCTGTAGCTGATGACAGTCAAACCAGTGAAAAAACAAGCGTAGAAGACAGTCAGCCTATGCCAAAAAGTGACTCAGCTGCGGCGCGCATAAAACAATTCCAGCCGATATATGTCGCACAAGCACAGAGTTTACAGAGACGATTGCAAGCAGAGTATGAGTCATTGCAAGCGGCAGATGCGTCAGACAGTGAGGAGCTTTTATTACTGAATACTAATAATAGTGAAAATACAGATAGTAATAACGAAGTAGCGACCGATAATACCGCTCCTAACGCAAATACTACCGCTACCAGTCCTGAAGAAGTGGTGCCATCGGGTAGTTCAGAAGTTGACACGAAAGATGTAGATGCAGAGGTTGACGTCAATACTAGCACTGAAGTTGGTGAGCGTGACTTAACGGTTTTAAAACGTATCAGTCTTGAGCCGCGTAAACCTGTTATGTTGACCGAGGACCAAATCATAGAGCGCTATCAGCAAACGATGGACGCTTTATATCAACCGGTGACAACACCGCTGAGCGCAGAGGATTCTGATACATTAATCAATGTGGCGACCTTGGTTCCGCAGTTATTTGAGCATGCAGAGATTGCTGGTAGAGTAAGTGCAAAAAGTCCGGCACTTGCTCGTTTAATTATTCAGCATCAGGTATGGGAACAAATAGAAGCTCAGCAAGTGGTTGATATGCAGCAAATGAAACAGAAGCAGCAACAAGAGTTTGAAGCTTTAATGACTAAGTTTAATGAAACCATCGAAGGATACGATGAGCAGATTGCCAAATATGAGCAAACGTTAAAAG
Organism: Psychrobacter sp. NPDC077938; assembly: GCF_044542635.1. NCBI lineage: Bacteria > Pseudomonadati > Pseudomonadota > Gammaproteobacteria > Moraxellales > Moraxellaceae > Psychrobacter > Psychrobacter sp. NPDC077938. The sequence continues at coordinate 645,070 of NZ_JBITUW010000001.1, read as the reverse complement.
AGTTTCAGTAACTGACTATACTTTTATAAACTTATTTAGTTAGTCAATTTTTATAAAGTAGTCATTATCGAATAAAGAGAGTTAAAACAATAAAAAATCCCGCACGATGGCGGGATTTTTTATTGGATAAATATTATTTTTGCTTACTTGCGATCTTCAACTTTTACAAAATCACGGCGCGTTTCACCAGTGTATAACTGACGTGGACGACCGATTTTGAACGGAGCGCTGTGCATTTCTAACCAATGGCTGATCCAACCTGAAGTACGAGCCAATGCAAAGATTACGGTAAACATTGACGTTGGGATACCAATGGCTTTCAAGATGATACCAGAGTAGAAATCAACGTTTGGATATAGGTTGCGCTCGATGAAGAACGGGTCTTCTAACGCAATTTTCTCTAATGCCATTGCCAATTCAAGCTTAGGATCGTTGATACCTAGTGCTTCTAGTACTTCATCACAAGTCTCTTTCATTACTTGAGCGCGTGGATCGAAGTTTTTGTAAACACGGTGACCAAAGCCCATTAGCTTCACTTCACGGCTCTTCACTTTTTCCATAAATTCAGGCACGTTTTCAACAGTACCGATTTCGTCTAACATCTCAAGAACAGCTTCGTTCGCGCCGCCATGTGATGGTCCCCAAAGGGCTGCGATACCAGCAGCGATACATGCATAAGGGTTTGCACCAGTAGAACCAGCTAAACGTACCGTTGAGGTAGAAGCGTTTTGCTCATGGTCAGCGTGCAAGGTAAAGATTTTGTCCATCGCGCGAGTGATAACGTCGTTTTTCTCGTAGTCTACGTCAGCAGGCGTTGCAAACATCATGTATAAGAAGTTTTCTGCGTAGTTGAAGTCATTACGCGGATACATGAACGGTTCGCCTTGTGAGTATTTATAACTCATCGCAGCAAGCGTAGGCATCTTAGCAATCAAGCGAATAGCTGTGATTTCGCGATGTTCTTCATTGCTCACGTCTAGGTCTTCATGATAGAACGCTGATAAGGCACCAACAACACCAACCATAATAGCCATTGGATGCGCGTCACGGCGGAAGCCTTCAAAGAACTTACGCAATTGATCATGAACAGGAGTATGCTCGCGGATTTTTTCAAAAAATTCTGCTTTTTGTTCAGCAGTAGGTAGATCACCATGTAGAAGTGCATAAGCAACTTCTAGGTATTCAGCATTGTTCGCTAGCTCGTCGATAGGGTAGCCGCGGTGTAATAACTCGCCTTTGCCACCATCAATATAAGTAATCTTTGATTCAACAGGAGCAGTTACTTTAAAACCAGGGTCATAAGACCAAAATCCTGATTCTTGTAAAGCAGCAATATCGATAACTGGGCGCCCTAAAGTACCTTTAATAATAGGAAGTTCGTATTCTTCACCATTCACGGTTAGTTTGGCATTAGTATCAGCCATAAATTGCTCTCCATTGGTTTGACTTGTTAGAATAAATTACTACAGACGCATACCCTCGCGTCATTGTCGGTTGAACGGTAAAAGTGCATTCAACTCATTTAGTACGCAGGGTATATTAGCAGCAATTCTTGATGATTTGAAAAAACTTTTATGGACCATGTGTCCAATTGGCGCGGTGTGGCGGTAGTTATTCGCTGTAATTTTTGTATCAAAATATGTCTGTCAGGTTATTTTGCTTAAATTTCCTCTGTTTTTGAGCAAGTTTATAGCAGCATTATCGGACTAGTATTTTGGGTTTGTAAATATATTTTAGAGACAAAACTCATAAATAATGACACCAAAAACTGGCAGACTATGCCTAGTAAGCGGATTAAAGTTTGTCATAATAATCACTGTTAAAACTAGCATTATTCTTATCCATTCATTTATTGATTAAATATGTATATATTCTTACTGAATGGATAAATTTGTAATTATTGCTCAGGCATTTTATAATTGTAGGAATTAACTGGCACTAGCTTTGCGCGAATTAATAAATGACCATGTTATAGTGTCGTTCAGAGCGTCTTCTATTCATGCTTATTTACGATTGTCTGGTGTTACGATAGACCAAACCGCATTCTATGGTTTGAATTTTCTTCTTAACCAATCTTTTTATTTGTTTGGCACAAGATTTCAAGTGCCTAATATAAGGTCTGCTCTGATATAGAAGACATAGTAACGTTGTCTTACTATTCATACGACCTCTAAAATAGACTGGTTAGTCGATGTTACTCATGTTTATTCTCTTTGTTGTATAATAGATAGGTTGTTTGATAGGCCTGTCGATTCGACAAGCGACATTGAACAGTCTATCAATACCTTTATATACATGATCCTTTCTTCATATTTAGCGCAAACTAAACGAAGTCAGCTAGCTCTTCCTTACTTTATTCGTCTCGTGTGTTGCTCAATGCTCAATTGGCACTATTTATGTCAGGCGTTGATAGCAGATACAGGAGTATAACCGCAAAAGGATGCCCGCTGTGAAAAGCAACCGACCTATTGATCTGCCTTTAAGCCAAGTGATTAGCGTTAATCGCTCACCGATCGCGATCGCCTCTATCTTGCATCGTATCTCTGGCATTATTTTATTTTTATTGATTCCTGTCATGTTATGGATACTACAGAACTCATTGGCATCGCCTGAGAGTTTTGCGACCGTATTTGACAACGTACTTGTGCGCTTTTTAGCATGGATATTTGTTGCCGCCATTGCATATCATTTTGTAATGGGTATCAAACATTTATTTGCTGATATGGGTATGAACGAAGAGCTAAAATCTGGCCGCACTGCCTCTATGGTCAGTTTTGTGATTGCAGCGATTTTAGTTGTCGCGTCATTTGTATGGGTGATGTTCTAATGATAAAAAATGATTCAGGAATCAAAAGTGCTACTGGTCTGACAGGTTCAGGCTCACGTGATTGGATTATTCAGCGTATTAGTGCTGTTGTTTTAGCCGTTTATAGTGTGGTGTTGCTGGGCTTCTTTTTGACTCATGGCGATGTCACTTTTGTTGAATGGTCATCATTTATGACCAGCCTACCAATGCGTCTATTCAGCTTGGTTGCAGTACTTGCACTAGCTGGTCATGCGTGGGTTGGAATGTGGACAGTATTTACTGACTATATTACAACAGGCAAACTGGGCTCAAGCGCAGCAGGTTTACGTTTAGTACTACAGTCATTGATGATTATCGCTATTTTAGTATTTCTATTTTGGGGCATCATGATTTTTTGGGGTAACGGTTTCGGTATCGCTGCCGTTTAACCATCTCATAAAAAGCTCTGATATCTATATATAACGACGGATGCATTCAACTGCTACATTAGTTGACACAGTATTATAGAGTCATCCGTTGATAGCCAAGAATAGTCATAGCATTGGACTAGCATTACTGATCAGCTAATCTGATTATAGTTGAGTAGGCTTAGTTCAGTATAACGATAGATATGCAAATTAAGTGGTTAACGACTATTGAGACTCTTTATTTTATAAGCGTATGAAATGGCCAAATAGTAAGCCTTTATAGCTGTAATAGAGATGTCTCAAAAAGTCTTTGATTTACTTTTACGCATTAACAGGCATTAGGAAAACCGTAATGGCAACTAGACAAGACAATACCATTAGTAATATCAAGACCCTAAACTACGATGCAGTTATCGTTGGTGGCGGCGGCTCAGGTATGCGTGCTTCATTGCATTTAGCGGAAGCAGGCATGAAGGTTGCAGTCCTTACCAAAGTATTCCCAACGCGTTCGCACACGGTTGCTGCTCAGGGTGGTATCGGTGCAAGTTTGGGTAACATGAGTAATGACAATTGGCACTTTCACTTTTATGATACCGTTAAAGGATCAGATTGGTTAGGTGACCAAGACGCTATCGAATATATGTGTCGTGAAGCGCCAAAAGTAGTCTATGAGCTTGAGCACATGGGCATGCCGTTTGACCGTAACGAAGATGGTACGATTTATCAGCGTCCGTTCGGTGGTCATACATCTAACTATGGCGAAAAAGCAGTACAACGTGCTTGTGCCGCTGCTGACCGTACAGGTCACGCACTACTACACACGCTATATCAGAAAAACCTAGAGCAGGGCACTGAGTTCTTTATCGAGTGGATCGCCCTTGATTTGATCAAAGACGAAGCTGGTAACATCAACGGTGTCGTCGCACTTGAGCAAGAGACGGGTACGATTGCAGTATTCCAGTCACCAATTACTGTCCTAGCGACAGGTGGTGCTGGTCGTATCTTCGCAGCTTCTACCAATGCTTATATCAATACTGGTGACGGTATTGGTATGGCAGTACGTGCTGGTATTCCATTGCAAGACATGGAATTCTGGCAGTTCCACCCAACTGGTGTTCATGGTGCAGGTGTACTATTGACTGAAGGTTGCCGTGGTGAAGGCGCTATCTTGCGTAACAAAGATGGCGAAGCGTTCATGGAGCGTTATGCACCAACCGTGAAAGACTTGGCACCACGTGATCTTGTATCGCGCTCAATGGACCAAGAAATTAAAGAAGGCCGTGGTTGTGGTCCTAATGCTGATCATATCGTAATGGATATGACGCATCTAGGTGTTGAAACCATTATGAAGCGTCTACCATCAGTATTTGAGATCGGTAAAAACTTCGCTAACGTTGATATCACTAAAGAGCCAATTCCAGTAATCCCAACCATTCACTACATGATGGGTGGTATTCCAACCACTATTCATGGTCAAGTGATTGTACCGGATCTAGAAGCGGGTACTGATGAAGACGGCTTATATGCTAAAGGCAATGTGGTTAAAGGTCTTTATGCAATCGGCGAGTGTGCTTGTGTCAGTGTACATGGTGCTAACCGTCTAGGTACGAACTCTCTACTAGATCTATTGGTATTTGGCCGTGCAGCTGGTAAGCATATCGTTGATGAATTCCATCATGCAGATCATAACTATAAGCCACTTGACCCACGCGTACTTGACTTCACAGTGAAGCGTTTAGACAAGTTGCAACAGTCTACTGAAGGCTACAACGCGCAAGACGTGGCTGATGAGATTCGTGCTACGATGCAAAAACACGCTAGTGTATTCCGTACGCAAGCGATGATGGACGAAGGCGTTGAGAAAATTTTAGCGCTAGGTGAAAAGATCGACAAGATCCATCTTGGCGATAAATCACAAGTGTTCAACACAGCACGTATTGAAGCATTCGAAGTTGCTAACTTGTATGAAGTAGCAAAAGCGACAATGATATCTGCAGCGAAGCGTCATGAAAGCCGCGGCGCGCACAGTGTATCCGATTATGATCGTCCAGAAGATGATGATTACGCACCTAACGGCCGTAATGACCATGATTGGATGAAGCATACCTTATGGTACTCTGAAGGCAATCGCATCATTTATAAGCCAGTACGTAAAGTGCCATTAACCGTTGATTATATCGAACCAAAAGTTCGCGTCTACTAATTCTAGACTGCATACTTTATATATAGTTGATAGATAACAGCAGTGTTAACGTTTTATCCCTTATTAATTTATTAAAAAGGTGACCGCCAGCTACATGCTCATGCCAGCGCTACTATGCTATTAATTGGTATTCGATATTGGTTATCAGTACTGATTAATAGCTAGCGCAAATATGTTGCAATCTTTGTATGCCCGCCATCACCTACGTGTGGAGTTTAGCATTATGAGCCGAGGTACTCGCACCATCGAAATCTATCGCTACGATCCTGATCTGGACGCAGCGCCACGCATGCAAACTTATACGATTGAGCTACTTGATTCAGATCGTATGTTGCTTGACGTATTATTACGCCTAAAGAAAGAAGATGAAACGCTTACTTTCCGTCGCTCTTGCCGTGAAGGTATTTGTGGATCTGACGGCATGAACATCAATGGTAAGAACGGTTTGGCATGTCTAATCAACATGAACACGCTACCAGAAAAAGTAACGGTTCGTCCGCTACCTGGTTTGCCAGTGGTTCGTGATTTGGTTGTCGATATGAACCAGTTCTATGAGCAGTATGAAAAAGTACATCCGTACTTGATCAATGATCAGCCAGCACCGCCAACTGAGCGTCTACAGTCGCCTGAACAGCGTGAAAAGCTGAACGGCCTATACGAATGTATTCTATGTGCTTGTTGTTCAACCAGTTGCCCATCTTTCTGGTGGAATCCTGATAAGTTCCTAGGTCCATCAGCATTACTACATGCTTATCGCTTCGTTGCTGATAGCCGTGACGGTGATACTCAAGCACGTTTAGCTCGCTTAGACGATCCGTTTAGCTTGTTCCGTTGCCGCGGTATCATGAACTGTGTATCAGTTTGTCCAAAAGGATTGAATCCAACCAAAGCGATCGGTCACTTGCGTAATATGTTGATTGATCAAGCTGGTTAAGCATAAGTAATTGATCTTTATAGTTACTATACGAAAAACACCACCTATTCATTAGGTGGTGTTTTTGTTAGTTAAAAAGCTGATATATAGGTTTACTACTTTTATAACTAACTTGTCATTTAAAAAATATGGTGGATTTAGCCTATTAAAAAGTAGGTATTGAATGATTTTAAAGTAAAACTGTATGGTCAATACGTTGGTTGTATGTAAGAAGAAATAATATATAGACAATCACCCTATATAATCGAATATAGACATAGTCGAATTTTGGTATAATTGTATTTAGTATTTGATGAGATGATCAAAGCGTCTTTTTGACGCTTAATATGTGCCGTTTGAGCAGAATATGACATTATCAGGCTAAAATACTATGCGCACAATGATTATGCGTTTATAATTGATGATAGATATTCATTACATAAATACCTAGTATTGAACAAACAAACTATGTCGCAAAAAATGGGCATGATAATCTATACAGCAATGTATGTCTGTCTGAAAAGGCAGGATTTATCAGCAAATTTAGGGTAATTCAGCATCAATAACCAGTTTATAGGTTAGCTGAAAATATAATTATCTATTAATAGCTTATCATTAATGGATTGGTTATGACTCAAAGAAGTATATATAAATTAATGTTGTGAAACGAGCTAGATAAGAAAACTGAGCGTTCACAAATAGTTTTATTTTTAGACGGGTATTGCAATAAGACTTGTTACCACTATTTAGCATCACTTGCTCTTGTAGACAATGACAGCAATATTCTATGGTGATGGCAATACTTAGGGATAAAAGTGTTTTATCGAATAGTATTTAACAGGATATGACACATTGTCTAACTACCTGAGCATACAACGACTGACACAATAATAAGCACGATTCCATTCATTTATCTATCAAATAGACGATTATTATGAATAGTATAACCAAAGAAAAATCTGGCCAAGTACATACCGAACTGGCTGCCGATAACGCCAACTATATAGAAGCTCTCTACGAGCAATACCTAACAGACCCTGATAGCGTTGATACTGACTGGCAAACGTACTTTGAACAGTATAAGTCACAGAACGATGCTCAGCATAATGCTATCAAAGATCAGTTCTTACTACTTGCTCGTAATCAAACGGCAAATAAGGGTAACAGTACTGATACGGAATCTAGCAGCTCTGCCAACTGTGATCCTAAGCAGATGGGCGTGCAGCAACTAATCTCAGCATATCGTCGTCGCGGTCATCGCCGTGCCAAACTTGATCCTTTAAATTTGCATCCACGTGCAGAAGTAGAAGATTTGACGCTTGCTTATCATAATTTGTCAGAAGCTGATCTCGATACCGTATTCCCAACCAATGATTTAGTTATTGGTAAAGATGAAGCGACATTGCGCGAAATCATCGAAATCATGGAACGTGTTTACTGTGGCCATATCGGTGTCGAGTACATGCATGTTACCACCAGTACAGAAAAACGCTGGATGGAAGAATACCTAGAGACTAATCTAGGCTATATCAAATTCGATAAAGAAAAACGTTTATCTATTCTTGAGCGCTTGACGGCTGCTGAAGGTCTAGAAAAATACCTTGCTCGTAAATACACGGGTGTTAAGCGTTTTGGTTTGGAAGGTGGTGAGAGCTTCATTCCTGCTATCAATGAAATCATTCAACGTGCTGGCGGATATGGCACAAAAGAAATGGTTATTGGTATGGCTCACCGTGGCCGCTTAAACCTACTAGTCAACATCTTAGGTAAAAATCCTGCAGACTTATTTGACGAGTTTGATGGTAAAGTACAGCCAGAAAAAGGTTCAGGTGACGTTAAATACCACAATGGTTTTTCATCTAATGTGATGACACCGGGTGGCGAAGCGCATTTGGCTTTAGCATTTAACCCATCGCATCTTGAAATTGTCGCGCCAGTACTACAAGGCTCAGTACGCGCCCGTCAAGTACGCCGTAACGATCAGCCACTACTAGACAATACTGGTGGCAACTCAGTATTACCTATTGTGATTCATGGTGATGCTGCTTTTGCTGGTCAAGGTGTGGTTCAAGAAACTTTCCAAATGTCACAGACCCGTGCTTATACCACTGGCGGTACTGTGCATATCGTGATTAATAACCAAGTTGGCTTTACTACTAGCCGTCAAGAAGATGTTCGTTCAACTGAATATTGTACTGACGTTGCTAAAATGGTTCATGCTCCTATCCTACATGTAAACGGTGATGATCCTGAAGCAGTCGTATTTGCCGCTCAGTTAGCATTAGATTATCGTCATAAGTTTGACAAAGACATCATCATTGATTTGTTCTGCTATCGCCGTAATGGCCATAATGAGGCAGATGAGCCATCTGCAACTCAGCCATTGATGTATGCTGTTATTAAGAAGCTTCCGACTACTCGTACTCTGTATGCGCAAAAACTTATCGCAGAAGGTATCTTGAATGCCGAAGAAGAGAAACAGTACGAAGATGATTATCGTGAGTCGTTAGACCGTGGTGATTATGTTGTTAGCTCATTGGTTCAAGAGCCTAACGAGCAGTTGTTCGTAGATTGGAAACCTTATCTAGGTCATGACTTGGTTGATGACTGGGATACCAGTGTTGATATCGAAAAGCTCAAAGGTTATGGACGCCGTATGGCCGAAATGCCAGAGGGCTACAAGTTACAACGTCAGGTTCAAAAAGTCGTTGAGCAGCGTCTAGCGATGCAAACTGGCGAAGAGCCTCTTAACTGGGGTGCAGCTGAGACATTGGCTTATGCATCATTGGTCGATAACGACGGCGTATTAGTACGTATTACTGGTGAAGATGTTGGCCGTGGTACTTTCTCACATCGTCATAGCGAAATATACAATGTCAATGATGGTAGCATGTATGTACCGTTGTCTCATTTAAGTGAGAACCAAGCACGCTTTGCTACTTACAACTCATTGTTATCAGAAGAAGCGGTACTAGCCTTTGAATATGGTTACGCGACCACCGTACCGAACGCATTGATCGTTTGGGAAGCACAGTTTGGTGATTTCGTTAACGGTGCTCAAGTTGTGATTGACCAGTTCATCTCAAGCGGTGAGACCAAATGGCAGCGTGTTTGTGGTTTGACAATGTTGTTACCACATGGCTTTGAAGGTCAAGGCCCTGAGCATTCATCTGCACGTTTAGAACGTTTCTTACAGCTATGTGCTGAAGACAATATGCAGGTTATTACGCCAACGACTCCTGCGCAAATTTATCATGCATTACGTCGTCAGGCAGTACGTCCTATTCGTAAGCCATTGATTGTCATGTCACCAAAGAGCTTATTACGTCATAAGCTAGCAACTTCTAATTTAGAAGAGCTTGCGAATGGTAAGTTTGAGACGGTATTGTCAGAGATGGACGATCACAACGCAGATAAAGTGACCCGTATGGTTCTGTGTGGTGGTAAGGTTTATTATGATTTGTTAGAGCAGCGCCGCGCATTAGGTCTTGATCATGTGGCTATCGTTCGTATTGAGCAATTGTATCCATTACCAGAGACTCGCTTAATCGCTGAAATCGAAAAATACAGCAACTTAACTGAAATCGTATGGACGCAAGAAGAGCCATTGAACCAAGGCGCTTGGTACTATTTAGCACCGCATATGTTCCGTATTGTCGTACCGCATCCAACCAAAGCAAAAGTCATGGAGCCAGTAGCGCGTCCTCCTAGTGCAGCCCCTGCAACAGGATCACCGAAACTGCACGCTCAACAACAGCAAGCACTCATTGCTGGTGGCCTTGGCATAAGTGTTGATGAATTAGCTCAGTAACACCTTGTCTAATCAAAAGATTATAGAAGATAGATGAATCAGGCGATGACAGTCAGTGCTTTTTAATAAAATATAAGCAAAGTTATTAGAAAACTACTGACTGCCTATCACGACTTAATAATAAGTATGAATATCCAAATCTAAGGAGTATATCGATGGCTGACATCAAAGCCCCCGTTTTTCCAGAATCGGTTGCCGATGGCACAATCGTTGAGTGGCATGTCACTGAAGGTCAACAAGTTAATCGTGATGACCTATTGGCTGAAATTGAAACTGATAAAGTTGTATTAGAAGTTGTAGCACCTGATGATGGTGTATTGACCAAAATCGTAAAGCAAGTTGACGATACTGTATTGTCTGATGAGCTTATCGCTCAGTTTGAAGCCGGTGCAAGTGCTGGTGCTAGCGCAGAAGAAGCGCCAGCAGTAGATCCAGACCAACCAGCTGCGCCAGTTCAAGCAAAGCAAGCTGCTGATGGTGGCGAGCCTGTTCAAGCAACAGATAAAAAAGGCGAAGCTGATCATAAAGATCAAAGCCCAGCAGTTCGTAAAGCAGCAAAAGAGTCAGGCGTAGATCCTAAAGAAGTTGAAGGTAGTGGTCGCGGTGGTCGTGTAACCAAAACTGATATGGCTAATCCAACATTGAAATCAGACAGCAGTATCAAGTCTGATAGCGGCCGTCCAGTTGCTGAATCGATGGGTGAGCGTACTGAAAAACGTGTTCCAATGACTCGTCTTCGTAAGCGTGTCGCTGAGCGTCTATTATCAGCATCACAAGATACTGCGATGTTGACGACGTTTAACGAAGTGAACATGAAGCCATTGATGGACATGCGCGCTAAGTATAAAGAGAAGTTTGAAAAACGTCATGGCGTACGTTTAGGCTTTATGTCGTTATTCGTAAAAGCAGCGACAGAAGCGCTAAAACGCTTCCCAGCAGTAAACGCTTCACTAGATGGCGATGACATTGTTTATCATGGTTTTTATGATATCGGTGTAGCAGTATCTTCAGATCGTGGCTTGGTTGTTCCAGTACTACGTGATACTGATCGCATGAGCATGGCTGATGTTGAAAGCACAATCCGTGAGTTTGGCGGTAAAGCACAACAAGGTAAGCTTGGTCTAGAAGACATGACTGGCGGTACGTTCACTATCTCTAACGGTGGTGTATTTGGTTCATTGATGTCAACACCTATCTTGAACCCACCACAAACTGCTATCTTAGGTATGCATGCTATCAATGACCGCCCAATGGCAGTCGATGGCAAAGTTGAAATCTTACCAATGATGTACTTAGCATTATCTTATGACCATCGTATGATTGATGGTAAAGAAGCCGTACAGTTCTTGGTAACTATCAAAGAGTTGGTTGAAGACCCTGCAATGCTACTACTAGACCTGTAAGCTTTTAAGCTTGTATTGGCAACCGCTGATACAAGCTTTTTAACTTTGGTATAGATAATGATTTTTATTACTCAGCGATCACTTTATGCGCTGATAACTGTATTTAAATGAATTTAATAATGGTGACTTGCTATTGATAAGTGAGTCTATCTCATTGACATAGTGTATTAACTATTCAGTGTAGATAATGCTGATCTATCAGCGATATAACAACCAGTTTAAATGACACATACAATTAAAAATAGGAACGTACTATGAAAGACAATTATGATTTAGTCGTCATCGGCGGCGGTCCTGGTGGTTACGAAGCAGCTATTCGTGCAGGCCAGCTCGGTATGAGTGTTGCTTGTATCGAAAAGCGCGTTTATAAAGGCGAGCCAGCACTTGGCGGTACTTGCTTAAACGTTGGTTGTATCCCATCAAAAGCCCTACTTGACAGCTCACATCGTTACGAAGCTACTAAGCATGACCTTGACGAGCACGGTATCAGTACTGGTGACGTTGGTATCAATATCGAAAAAATGATAGAACGTAAAGAAGGTATTGTTAAGCAGTTGACTGGTGGTGTTGCAGCGTTGCTAAAAGGCAATGGTGTTGATTGGCTACAGGGCTGGGGTACTTTAGTTGACGGCACGGGCGCTGACAAAAAAGTCAAATTTACTGCTCTAGAAGACGACAGCGAAACGACGATCACTGCTAAGAATGTTATTCTTGCGGCAGGTTCTGTGCCTATCGAGATTCCTGTTGCCAAAACTGACGGTGACCGTATCGTTGATTCAACTGGCGCACTTGATTTCACTGAAGTACCTAAGCGTCTAGGCGTTATTGGTGCTGGTGTTATCGGTCTTGAGCTTGGTTCAGTATGGCGTCGTCTAGGTGCAGAAGTAGTCGTATATGAAGCACTTCCTAGTTTCTTAGCTGCTGCTGACAAAGACATCTCAAAAGAAGCTGGCAAAATGCTGAAGAAGCAAGGTCTTGATATCCGTGTCGATACCAAAGTAACCAATGCTGAAGTACAAGGTGACCAAGTTGTCGTCACTAGCGAAAGCAAAGGCGAGTCTTCTGAAGAGAGCTTCGACAAGTTGATCGTTTGTGTTGGTCGTCGCGCTTATTCTGAAAAACTGCTTGGCGATAATAGTGGCATCAAGTTGACTGAACGTGGCCTTATCGATGTCAATGACCAGTGCAAAACCAATCTTGATGGCGTTTATGCTATCGGTGATTTGGTCCGTGGTCCTATGCTTGCGCATAAAGCTATGGAAGAGGGCATGATGGCTGTTGAGCGTATTCATGGCGAAAAACCTCAAGTTAACTATGACACTATCATCAATGTCATTTATACTCACCCAGAAATCGCATGGGTAGGTTTAACTGAGCAAGAAGCTGAAGAAGCTGGCTATGAAGTTAAAACAGGTTCTTTCAACTTAGCTGCTAACGGTCGTGCATTAGCGCAAAGCGAAGCGCAAGGTTCTGTGAAAGTAGTTGCTGATGCGAAAACAGATCGTCTATTAGGTATGCATGCTATCGCTGCTGGTGCTGGTGATATCGTCCATCAAGGTATGATCGCGATGGAATTTGTCTCTAGTATCGAAGACTTGCAGTTGATGACATTTGCTCATCCAACTATTTCAGAAGCAGTGCATGAAGCTGCGCTATCTGCAGATGGCCGTGCTATCCACGCTATCCAGCGTAAAAAGCGTAAAAAATAAGTAGTTGCTCGTTTAGTTATTATCGATTTACAACCTGATTGGGGTATCGCTATCTTGGTGATGCCACAATCATGAGTGCGTCAGACGTATGATTAATATGTATATGTGCGCACTTGATTTCACTTTTTATTAATTGTAAAAAATAAAGGATACAATCAATGAATTTACATGAGTATCAAGCAAAAGAGCTATTAAAAAGCTACGGTTTGCCAATTCAAGAAGGCATCATCGCTCATAACGGCGAAGAAGCTGCTGCAGCTTTTGATAAAACCCCAACTGACATTGCAGTAATTAAAGCGCAAGTACATGCTGGTGGTCGCGGTAAAGCTGGTGGTGTAAAGCTAGTTAAAACTCGTGAAGAAGCTAAGCAAGTTGCTGAAGAGCTGATCGGTACTAACCTAGTAACGTTCCAGACTGATGCTGATGGCCAGCCAGTAAACTTCGTATTAGTTGCAGAAGATATGTATCCAGTACAAACTGAGCTATATCTTGGCGCAGTCGTTGATCGTGCAACTCGTCGTGTAACTTTCATGGCATCTACCGAAGGTGGTGTAGATATCGAAGAAGTAGCACACAGCACTCCAGAAAAAATCTTCAAAGTAAATGTCGATCCTTTAGTTGGCTTGATGCCTTTCCAAGCGCGCGACGTTGCGTTCAAACTTGGTCTAGAAGGTAAGCAAATCAACCAGTTCGTTAAATTGATGACTGGCGCTTATAAGGCATTCGTTGAAAACGACTTTGCTCTAATGGAAATCAACCCATTAGCTGTTCGTGAAAATGGCGAAATCGTTTGTGTTGATGGCAAAATCGGTATCGACTCAAACGCACTATATCGTCTGCCAAAAATCGCAGCACTACAAGACAAGACTCAAGAAAATGAGCGTGAGCTTAAAGCTGCTGAATTTGACCTAAACTATGTTGCTCTAGAAGGTAACATCGGTTGTATGGTTAACGGTGCTGGTCTTGCTATGGCGACCATGGACATCATCAAATTGTATGGCGGCAAGCCTGCTAATTTCTTGGACGTTGGCGGCGGCGCAACTAAAGATCGCGTTGTTGAAGCGTTCAAAATTATCCTAGAAGACAGCAGTGTTGAAGGCGTTCTAATCAACATCTTCGGCGGTATCGTACGTTGTGACATGATTGCAGAAGCTATTATCGCTGCTATTAAAGAAGTTGACGTACAAGTACCAGTTGTTGTTCGTTTAGAAGGTAACAACGCTGAGCTAGGCGCACAAATCCTAGAAGAGTCTGGTCTGAAATTGATTTCAGCTCAAGGTTTATCTGACGCGGCTCAAAAAATTGTCGATGCTGTTAAAGCGTAAGTCTTTAAATATAAGTGTTTAGAGATAGACGCTTAAGCATAGTAGTCAAATCGTAATAGTGGTTTTTATAATAAAAGTTGGTTATCAAAATTTGATAATGATAGTTATAAAGACCACTGTTACAAGACAACCGAATACAAGGAAAATATAATGAGTGTATTAATCGATAAAGATACCAAAGTATTGGTACAAGGTTTTACTGGTAAAAATGGTACGTTCCATTCTGAACAAGCCATCGAATATGGTACAAAAGTAGTTGGTGGTGTGACGCCAGGTAAAGGCGGTCAAACGCACCTAGGCCTACCAGTATTCAACACTATGGCGGAAGCCATGGAAGCGACTCAAGCTGACGCTTCTGTTATCTACGTACCAGCACCATTCGTACTAGATTCTATCGTTGAAGCAATAGATGCTGGCGTTAAGTTGATCGTTGTGATCACTGAAGGCGTGCCGACTATCGATATGCTAAAAGCAAAACGCTATCTTGAAGAAGCTGGCGACGTACGTTTGGTTGGTCCTAACTGCCCAGGCGTTATTACTCCAGGTCAGTGCAAAATCGGTATCATGCCAGGCCATATCCATCAGCCAGGTAAAGTAGGTATCATCTCACGCTCTGGTACGTTGACTTATGAAGCCGTAGCTCAGACTACTAAGCTTGGTTTTGGTCAGTCAACTTGTATCGGTATCGGTGGTGATCCTATCCCTGGTATGAACCAAATTGACGCACTGAAGCTATTTGAAGCTGATCCACAAACTGAAGCTATCATCCTAATTGGTGAGATCGGTGGTACTGCTGAAGAAGAAGCTGCTGCTTATATCAAAGACCATGTAACTAAGCCAGTTGTTGGTTATATCGCTGGTGTTACCGCTCCAGAAGGCAAGCGTATGGGTCATGCTGGCGCTATCATCTCTGGTGGTCAAGGTACTGCTGAAGAAAAATTCAAAGCGTTTGAAGATGCTGGTATCGCGTATACACGTGACCCATCTAAGCTTGGCGACAAGCTAAAAGAAGTTACTGGTTGGTAAAATAGGCAAAAGCCTATTAACTACTAAAACTCTATTGAAATATTGAGAAGGCACCCCTACAATGGGGTGTTTTTTATTGGTTTAATAATGGTAATTCAAGGATAAAAATAAATGTTAAGTAATTCAACGATTTTAGTGACAGGTGGTACAGGTTCATTCGGACATAAGTTTATCCCGATGACTCTTGAAAAATATAACCCTAAAAAGATTATTATTTTCTCAAGAGATGAAATGAAGCAATGGGAAATGGCTAAACTGTTTCAGGATGATCCACGCGTACGCTTTTTTATTGGCGATGTAAGAGATAAAGAAAGGCTATACCGTGCTTTAGATGGAGTTGATTATGTCGTGCATGCTGCTGCTACTAAAATTGTTCCAACAGCAGAATATAATCCTTTTGAATGTGTAAAAACGAATGTACATGGGGCAATGAACCTAATTGATGCATGCATAGATAAAGGTGTTAAGGGTGTAGTGGCGCTATCAACTGATAAAGCAAGTAGTCCTATAAATCTATATGGTGCTACTAAACTTACTTCTGATAAATTATTTGTAGCAGGAAATGCTTACAGCGGTCAGCACGTGTCTAAATTTTCTGTCGTAAGATATGGCAATGTGATGGGATCACGTGGATCAGTGATCCCTTTCTTTTTGTCAATCAAAGAAAGAGGTGAGCTACCTATTACTGATGATCGTATGACACGTTTTATGATTACTTTGGAAGAAGGTGTTGAGCTTGTATGGCATGCTTTTGAAGATATGGAAGGTGGTGAGATTTACGTTAAAAAAATTCCATCAATGAATATTATGGATGTAGCAAAAGCTGTAGCGCCAGAAGCTGCCACTAAGGTGGTTGGTATTAGACCTGGTGAGAAACTACATGAGCAAATGATTGGCGCTGAAGATTCTTATTATACTTATGAATACCCTGAACACTTTAAAATCTTACCTACTATTAACAATTGGGGTCATTCACCTGAGAGAGTAAAAGATGGTAAATTAGTTCCAGAAGGTTTTGTTTATTCAAGTGATAATAATACTGAATGGATGCCAAGAGAAGAGCTCGAATCTTGGATACAAGAGAACAAAGATAATATTGGTAAAATCTAATGAATTTTATTCCCTACGGTCGCCAAAATATTACAGAGGAGGACATTGACGCGGTCGTCAATGTCCTCAAGTCTGATTATTTAACGCAAGGTCCTAAAGTACCAGAATTCGAGAATGCAATTAAAGAATATTGTAATGTTGAATATGCTCTGGCAATGAACAGTGCTACTTCAGCCCTCCACGTTGCGTGTTTGGCTTTGAACGTGGGCCAAGGTGACATTGTTTGGACGACACCTATTACGTTTGTAGCATCTGCAAACTGTGCTTTGTATTGCGGTGCTACAGTTGATTTCGTGGATATTGATCCAAGAACCTATAATTTATCTATTCAGTCTCTAGAACATAAGCTCGAAGCTGCTAAAGAGCAAGATAAATTACCAAAGGTAGTGATTCCTGTGCATTTATGTGGTCAGCCTTGCGATATGGAGAGGATATATCAACTTTCTAAAAAGTATGGTTTTTCTATTATCGAGGATGCTTCACATGCTATAGGTGGTAAGTATAAAAACCAGCCAATAGGTAACTGCCAATATTCGGATATCACGATTTTTAGCTTTCATCCAGTCAAAATAATTACGACTGCTGAAGGCGGCGTAGCAACCACGAAAAACGAAGAGCTAGCGCAAAAGATGGATTTGTTACGTAGTCATGGTATTACTCGTGATTCTGATCTCATGACTCACGAACCCGACGGGCCTTGGTATTATCAACAAGTTGACTTGGGTTATAACTATCGTATGACAGAAATGCAGGCAGCGCTTGGGGTCTCACAAATAAAAAGACTATCGAGTATTACAAAAAGTCGTCATGAGATTGCAAATAGATATAATGAGAAACTAGCTAGTCTTGCCGTGATTGTGCCTTTTCAAATACAAGAAGCTTATTCTGGTCTTCATCTTTATGTAATTAGATTAAAGCTAGATGAAATCAAACCTACGCATTTAGAAGTTTTTAAAGCTTTGCGTGCTGCTAATATTGGTGTCAATCTTCATTATATACCTGTACATCTTCAGCCTTATTACAAAGAGCATTTTGGCTTTAAACTAGGTGATTTTCCACAAGCAGAACAATACTATGAAGAAGCTATTAGTCTACCTTTATATCCTGATTTAAGTATTGAAAGCCAAGATAGGGTGGTTTGTACACTTAAAAGTATACTGAACTCTTAACGAATCAGACATAGTGTTAACTATAGGCTATCAATTGAGCATGACAATCAAGACCTTAGTCTTTCAAAGAGGTAGTGCTGTATAGCTAACATTTAACGCAAGTCTGTATTATTCTTGGGTTTCTATGCTTTGATTGATCTTACTACTCTATATTTTATTGTATGGGTTGTTATTTTTTTTAAAAATTGGATGAATAGGTATTGAGAATAATATGGAACAAACTAGTGTTATAGTTATCCAGGCCAGAACCAGCTCTAGTCGGCTTCCTTGTAAAGTTATACTACCAATAAAAGGAATTCCACTTGCGGTATTAGCAGCGCAAAGAGCTGCTAATACCAATCGAAAGGTCATAGTAGCTACATCAAAAGAAAAAGATGATGATCTTTTAATTAAGGAGCTTGAGAAATGGAATATATCCTATTTCAGAGGAAGTTTAAATGATGTACTTGGAAGAATAGTGGAGGGTCTATCTTCGTTTGACGATGATACAGTAGTATTTAGACTAACAGCAGATAACGTCTTTCCAGATGGAAATCTAATTGATGAATTAGAACAAAGCTTCTATGCAAATGGTTCTACATACTTATCTTGTAATGGTCAAATTTCAGGATTGCCTTATGGGGTTAGTGTTGAGGTATTAAAACTATCTGATCTCAGAGAAGCAAATAGAGAGACTAATGATGATTATGATCGTGAACATGTAACGCCTTATATTATTAGAAAATATGGTTCTAATACTTTTACTAAGTACCAGAATCATCAGCTCGGTTTGTATAGATGTACTATTGATGACTTCGATGATTATCAGAGAGTAAGTAATGTATTTGAGAACTTTGATGAGCCAGTGAATACTTCGTTGTTTACTCTTATCAACCAGTTGAAAGTTGAAAGTCCACAAGTAATAACACAGAATCCTCTACATAAGTTGGTACTTGGCACTGCTCAACTAGGTATGGCTTATGGAATAAACAACTATAAAGGCCAACCAGATAGTACAGAAAGTGAAAGTATAATTAAGCTCGCGATTTCCAATGGTATCGAATATTTGGATACAGCTAGAGAATATGGTGATAGCGAAAAAGTAATTGGTAAAGCTGTGAAAGGTAGTTGGGCTAGTAGAGTTCAGATTATAACAAAATTATCAGCGTTGTCTGCTTGTTCTAATATAGCTGATAAAAATGCTATAAACGCATTTATTGATAAAAGTATTTATGAATCCCTTTTTTATCTAGATAAAAAAAACATTGATGTTTTGCTTTTACATAGATTTGAGCATTTAAAATATTGGGATCATGCTGTCTGGGAGCGACTAAACTATCATAAAGAGCAAGCTAGAATTAATTCATTAGGCGTTTCTGTACAGTCGCCTGATGAATTATTAGAAGCTTTAAAGGTCAAAAGTATTGAGTACATACAGTTGCCATTTAATATCTTAGACAATAGATGGGGTGATGTTGTACATGAAGTCTTAAAACAGAAGAAAGAGCGTAACTTAACTATTCATGTGCGCAGTATCTACTTACAGGGTCTGCTGCTATCTAATAATAATAGGAGCTGGCAAAAAGCAGGTGTCGAGGATTATATAACTATCAATACATGGTTAAATCATCTTATATGTACCTTAGGTCGGAGTAGTATATCTGACCTATGTATCGCATACGTAAACTCAGCAGAATGGATAGATGGTTTAGTTATAGGTATGGAGACTGTAGAACAGTTTAAAGAAAATATGAAGCTGCTCATGAATCCTAAATTAAATACCTTGCAAATAGCCCAAATAGAGTCATCACGTCCAGAAATCCCAAGTTCTCTATTAAATCCTGCAAAATGGAAAACATAGCATGAAAGATACGAATGATTTGTTCTCACTAGTAGGGAAAACTATACTTGTTACTGGTGCAACAGGATATCTTGGCAAAGAAATGGTTTTAGCTTTAGCAAAGGCAAGAGCACACGTTCTAATAAATTCTAGAAGTGATAAACGATGTATAGAAATGGTAGATGAATTGAAAGGTCTTGGTTACAACGTTGAAGCTGCCGTATTTGATGTTACTGATAAATCATCAATTGATGCCTTTAATAGCAGTATAAAACTTAGAGCTTTAGATGGAGTGATTCATAATGCATACAATGGAAGAGGTGGAACAGTTGAGATCGCTAGTGCAGCTGATTACATAGAGAGTTACAATATTAGCGTTGTTGCTGCTCACAATATATTAAATGTTTTCTTACCGAAGTTGAGGGAAGCCGTAAAAATGTCGGGAGGAGCTTCATTTGTTAATATATCTTCAATGTATGGACTAGTAAGCCCTGATCAAAGAATTTATGAAGAAGCTGTGACTACAAACCCTCCTTTTTATGGGGCAGCGAAAGCTGCAATGTTACAATGGACTAGGTATGTAGCATGTGAATTTGGTTTAGAAGGGATTAGATGCAATAGTATTACTCCTGGCCCATTCCCTTCAACAAGTGTTATTAAGGCTAATCCAGAGTTTGTTAGAGTTTTAGCAGACAAAGTGCCACTAGGTAGAGTTGGTCACCCAAAAGAGATTACAGGCGCTATTATATTTCTTCTGTCTAATGCCTCTAGCTACGTGAATGGTAGTAATTTGGTGGTAGATGGTGGATGGACAGCTTGGTAGTTTGGAACAATAAGTGGCAAAGATTTTCTTAGAGTTTTTGTGTTTTTCTAAATGATGTTAGCTCAATAGTGTAACTAGATAAATTGTTAAGATACAAACTAAGGATATAGAGTTGAAAATAGGTTTTAGAGTTGACATAGCTAAACACATAGGAACAGGTCATTTACAGCGTTGTCTTACATTAGCTCGTGAACTGAAAAAGATCTCTATTTCAAGTATTTTCTTCGTTAGAGAATATGATAAAGAATTACTGAGTTTAATCGTTATTAGCGGTTTTACTTATTACATTATTGGGTATGCTGCATCCGAAGATATTTCTGAAGACCATTTAAATTGGTTAGGGGTTTCTCAAGAGCAAGATGCTCAAGAGTTCATTAATGCTGTTACTAAGCAACATATAGATATGATAGTCATTGATCATTACTCGATAGATAGCACATGGGAAAATATAGTAAAAAATGCGATATCTTTACCTATAGCAGTAATTGATGATTTGGCAAACCGCAAACATACTTGTGACTTATTGATTGATCAAAATTATTGGCCAAATCTTAACTCTAGATATGATGATTTAGTGTCTGGTCATTGTTCAAGGTTATTAGGACCAAAATATTCACTGCTTAGAGATGAATTCGTTTCTTTACGAGAATCTAAAGCACAAAAACCTTCAGATGAGTTGAAGACTATATTAGTAAACTTTGGGGGTGTTGGTAATATGGAAGTCTGGAAAATTTTCCTACCAGCACTAGTTAAATATAACAAATTTAAATTTCATGTTATTACTGGGAAATTATCTTTAGAAGATCTTGCTTATTGTAAGAATATGGTCAAACAGTCCAGGCATATATTTTTAGAAGAGCAAACTGATCAAATGTCATCTTTAATGAAAGTTAGTGACTTTGCCTTAGGTGCCTGTGGTTCTACAGTATGGGAAAGGTTCTGTTTAGGATTGAATTCAGCTCTAATCGATGTGGCAGACAATCAAAAAGACTTAGTACATTACTTACATGAAAAAGACCTAGTCGACTATTTAGGTAGTTTAAATACTATTACTGTTGATTCTATATTTAGCTACTTAATTCGATTGTCCATAAGTAACACTAAATATCTAGCACGTAAACATAACATTATGAACTTAGTAGATGGAATAGGCGCAAATAGAGTAGTTAAAGAGCTTGTTCTAACTTATGAAAAAAGGTGTTAATAGATGATTAACGATACGCTTATATTAATTCCAATAAATAAGAATGATTTAGATTACTTATATAGCCTTCAATGTATAGAGGGTATACGGAAGTTCGCATTGGATTCTAATACTCCTAAGTATGATGATCATATCAAATGGTTTAATGACAAGCTAAAAAGCAATACAACAGAAATATTTAAAATCGCAGATAATAACATTACTGTTGGGGTTGTAAGACTTGATTTGATATTAGACAGTGCAAAGTCTACAGCAGAAATCTCCCTAACTATTGATCCTAAATATGCTGGTCAAGGCTACGCTAAACGAACAATTAATAAGGTAATAAAAGTTACTGATTTAGATGTATATCATGCTGTAATACATGAAAATAATATTGCCTCTCAGAAGGTATTTGCTGCCAATAATTTTAGTTACGACAGCATGTATCGTCCAAACTTTAATTTATATATATATCATAAGGTTTAATTGATGAAAGATTTTTTCATAGAAAATAGACAAATCGGTCCTAAGCACGCTCCTTACATCATTGCTGAAATGTCTGCCAATCACAATGGCGATATTGAGAACGCATTTCAAATAATTGAAATGGCTAAGCGTTGTGGGGCTGATGCAGTAAAAATGCAAACCTATACTGCGGATACTATTACCTTGAACTCCAATAAAGAAGAGTTTCAGATAAAAGGTGGCTTGTGGGATGGTCAAACTTTATATGATCTTTATCAATCTGCTTACACTCCTTGGGAATGGCACAAGCCATTGTTCGATAAGGCAAGGGCAACAGGTATTACTATGTTTAGCTCTCCTTTTGATACAACTGCGGTTGATATGTTGGAAGACTTAAATGCACCGGCGTATAAAATTGCTAGTTTTGAAGCAATTGATTTACCACTTATTAGGTATGTGGCTCAAACAGGCAAACCTATGATTATTTCAACAGGAATGGCTAACGATGAGGAGATAGCAGAAGCTATTGATGCTGCTAAATCAGCAGGCTGTAACCAGTTAGCTATCCTACATTGCGTTAGTGGTTACCCAGCCCCTTCTAGTGATTACAACCTAAGAACTATACTAGATATGCAGCAACGATTTAATCTGATTACAGGCTTGTCAGATCATACATTGGATAACACTACTGCAATAGCAAGTGTAGCACTGGGGGCAAATATAATAGAAAAGCACGTAACCCTAGATAGAAGTGGCGGTGGGCCAGATGATAGCTTTTCTCTGGAAGCAGCAGAGTTAAAACATTTATGTGATGCTGGACGTATTTGTTGGGAGGCATTAGGTAGAGTGGATTACGGCCGTAAGTCAAGTGAAGAAGGTAACGCACAGTTTAGAAGGTCTCTGTACTTTGTAAAACCTTTGAAAGTTGGGGATATAATTACATCTGATTCTATCAGAAGTGTAAGACCAGGTTTTGGTCTACCTCCTAAGATGTTAGAAAGTATTATCGGCAAAACAGTATCAATCAATGTTGATTATGCTACGCCTGTGACATCCGAAGCTATTGCAAAGTAATATATTAGAGTATATCAAGTATGATAGATAAACAGTCTAAAGCCCATCAAAAGTCTGAGTTAGCCGAGTATTTTTCAAAACGTACTCAAAATCACTGGAAAAAAAAAGTACCAGCTGGTAAAGAGTATCAGTTCGTAGTTCATGACCCTTATGAGATATTTGGAGAAGATAGTGGTTTTGAAAAGCTATATTTAGTAGGAAAAAACTGGGTAGAGGGTACAGATAAGCCTATAGCAGTTGCTATAGGTTGTAACGATTGGAAGTTTGGATTTATTGCAGATTATTTAGATGAATTTAGAGTAGCGTTTGCACCACGTAAATTAACGAACTACAAAATGATAGGTGTAATGCAGCGTTTATCTATCAAACCTGAAGTGGTAGTAATATGGGGCTACAATGAAAGCACATTTTTAAACAGGTATATAAGCTATAAAAATATAGATATATGGCGTGTAGAAGATGGTTTTATACGTTCTGCAGACTTGGGAGCTAATGGAGCCACTCCATACTCGCTTGTTTTTGATAAATCAGGATTATATTATAACTCTACACAACCTTCGGATATCGAAAAAATTTTAAATTATTATGACTTTAACATTCATAATAATTTAGCAAAAGAAGCTTCTAAGCTTCTAAGCTCAATCATAGATTTGAAAGTATCTAAGTACAACCCTCCTGCTATGTATCACTCTACTAGTCTTAAACTAAAGAAAAGAGTACTTGTTATTGGACAAGTAGATAACGATGCATCAATTCGATATGGAAATCCAGATGGATGGTCTATGGAGGATATGGTTCGATTAGCTAAATATGAGAATCCAAATGCCGAAATATGTTATCGCCCTCATCCAGAAATCTTCAAAGGGTTTCAAGAATCTAATTTTAAGAATACAAATGTAGAGCTTTTCGCTGAAATATTATCGCCTGATGAACATATTATCGATTTAATTGAAAGGGTAGATCATGTTTACACTATTACTTCTTTGACTGGTTTAGAGGCACTACTTAGAGGAAAACAGGTGACTGTGTTAGGTCAACCTTTTTATGCAGGTTGGGGATTAACGGATGATAGAAGTGAATTTGACTTAACCAGACGAAATAGAAAGCTGTCTTTGCTTGAGTTATTTATCGGGGCTTATATTATATATCCGAGATATATAGTAGGGGTCGCAGAAGGTTCTGAAAATAATATCTACCCCTTGATTACTACTATCCATAAGATACGTAGTGAAGTGCTGCAATTAACATATAAAGCTGATTATCAAGGTGAGTTGGATGAGGGTTTGGAGCCTTCCTTGCAGTTAACGGTTCAACATACATTGAGGAACCTTGCAACTTGCGATAGTAGACTGTATAAAGAAATGTTTATCTATTTCAAGCCTTTTGAAATAGATGCAATTTTACTCAATTATACTTGGGGTGAAGTGTCTTTAGAAAAAAGACAAGACTTCCTAATTAGTATTATGAGTGTCTGCGATCAAGATGTTTTTATTGATTTTTTATTTTCTATTAAAAGTCAGTTAGATAACTTGTTTTTAAATAAATTGATATCAGGTTTTTTTCCTAAACAGAAAAGTATAAGTTTGATAGAGGCCCAAGAGTTTTTTGCAGAATCTGAACTCATATCTCATGATTTGTATAATGCGAATGAAAATAATGTAAAAGAGACGAATTCTGAAGTTGATTCTGAAGTTGATTCTGAAGATAGAAAGTTAGAAGAATGGAATAATCAGAAGCGACAGTTACTTGTAAGCAAATTAGAATTTTTTAGTTCACGAAGTGATTTCTCTCAATTATTAAAAACTATTGAAGAACTGTTACGATTACCAGACAGCACGATAAACAAAATAAACTACCTCAATACTGCTTCGAGGACTTTATATAATACTTTTAATTTCAATCAGTCGTTAGGTATTAGTCTAATGTCTATGATGATTGATATAGAAAAAAATAATAGAAAGGCATTGAATCAATATATAGATAATAAATATATTCTAAGTAATTATTCTATACCATGTATTATAGATTATGTACTACTTTCTACCAAATTGAATCCTGAACTAATATCTAAATATAGAGTCATGGTTGGTCGTGGTTCTACCTGGTTTGACTTAATAGGTTCAACTGTATATCTCAGCACAGATAAGTCTATATCTCGTTTAATGGGATTGATCGAACATGGTGATTACATAGCTTCTAAAAAACTGTTTTTGGAGTTGTACAATTCTAAAAATACTAGACCTGATAAGCTACTAAAGGTATATACCGATTTTTTACATTCTGAGGGAAAAGATTTAGAGGCTATAGATATTCTCGAAAGCTATTCAAGGTTCAATACGAGTGAATTTATTACAAAGCAGTTGGTCAGACTAAATATATTTATAGGAAATTTTGATAGGGCAGGAGAGCATATTGCGCATTGTACCAGTATTGGGATGAGCTTAAACACTACCTTTGAATTGCCAATATTACAGCATAAAGGAAAAATTGGTGAGGCATATGAATGTTATATAAACGAAAACTTTACTAATGATATTGGTTTCTTATTACAGAATAATTTTAGAAAAGCTGTAAAAAGTGCTGACATTACTATCGAGAATAATAGTTTGATATTGGCAGTCTATGGTCCCGGTGACGAGATTAGATTTATGTCTATCTATAGCGAACTTGAAAAAGCTTATTCATCTAAGTCGTTTACCATCTCGTGTGATTATAGATTGTATAACTTACTTAGTAGATCGTTCAAAAATATAGATTTTTTGCCTATTCGAAGAACAAGAGGTTTTAGTGAAAGCTATCCTGTAGGTGATTATGATCAACTGCCCTCTACGACGCTCACGACCATTTTAGATAATAATGCTTTTAAAAAACTAGAGAATTACAGTAAAGTATTTTTAGTAACTGATTTCATAGGGAAATTTAGAGACACTTATGCAGACTTTACAGGTAATAAATATCTATATGCGGATATTGATTTAATTGATAAATATAAGCAACGCTTACAATCTTATAAATTATCTGGCAAAAAACTAGTAGGATTAAATTGGAGAAGTAGCCTTACTAACTTTACCCGTATGGAGCATTATTTAGATATTGAGCAATTAGCTCCTATTTTTCATAATGATTCAATACAGTTTATTAACTTACAATATGATGATTGTGCAGAAGAGTTAGAGTGGATCGAAGAGCACTTTCCTGGGAAGATGATTAACTTTACTAATATTGATCAATATAATGATCTAGACGATGTAGCAGCTTTAATGATGTGCTTAGACTTAGTTATTGCACCTGCTACGACAGTTGCAGAACTAGCTGGTGCCTTAGGAGTTAATACTTGGTTATTTTCCAACTCTTCAGAAATTACATGGAGAAAAATTAATAATGACTCTACTGATGTATGGCATAGCTCAATGACTATTGTAGATGTCCCAAATAAGGGTGATAAAGAAGCATTAGTTAGCGAGTTGAATACAAGATTACATAGCTTCGGTCACTCTAATGAATAGTATTATCTATCTCAACTATACAGCAATTGACCCTCATATCGGTTGTATTGGAGTATGCTATGCTCACTTAACATCTTTATTTAGTAGAAATATAAAAGTAAAAACTTATAGCAATTCTGAAATCAAACAGTATTGGAAAGGGGATCGTGTATCTTCTCTTGAGTTTATACAAAGTAGTGATATAGCAAACGGCGTTCACTTATGTGATGGAGTTATAATAAATGGTGAAGGTACTTTACATCATAATAGAGGATTGTTTTTACTAGCTATAGCGGAATTTGCAATAAGTATCAATAAACCTGTTTTCTTAATTAATGCTACTATACAAGAGATAGACGGTTTTGATGATGTTTTTAAAAGCTTGACTGATTTAGCTGTCAGAGAGCAGCTGTCTTATGAGTATCTGCGTAGTAAAGGTATCGACTGTAGGCTAACAGTTGATAGTATAGTAAATGCTGACTTCAGTGATGAGATTAGTATAGATTTTTGTTCAAAGGTAATTGTAAATGACTGGCATCCCCATGTAGAGTCAGTTATCTATCCCATCGTAAGCAAAGTCCGAACTGACTATGATGTTTCATACTATCCATTACAGAATAGTGAAGCTTACAATCAGTGGCAGCATACAGTCGCTAATTTTCAAACAGCAGATTTAATTATAGCACCTAGATATCACTCGATTTACCTTAGCGGATTGGGCGGTAAGCCCTTCGTTGCATTGCCTTCCAACTCTCATAAAGTGGAGGGTATTATCAAATCATCTAACCTTCCTCTACCAATATGTACTCACTCTAAAGATCTTGAAAGCTGTATCAATTATGCTATGAAAAATAGAAATTTATACAAAGAGTTTCAGTCATTTTTGAAAGAAAGTAAAAATAAAGATTTTGAGGTTTTCGATACTTATTTTGGTATATTATTTAATAACTCTGATGTAAAGGAATCTATAACAGTCAATCAGTGGCAGGAAAGTATAAAATTACACTGTAATACCTCTAAAACTAACTTTTATAAAAATGTACTAAGAGAAAACTTGCTTCTGAGTGAAAAGAACTTGTTAGCTAAAAGTAATCTTATAAAAAATCGCTCTTATACTATATATTATAAAAAATATAGTACTATTTTTATTAAAGATAGCAGCTTAATATTTAATGCAGCAATAGCAGCTTACGGAGTCAGAGATTTTAATACTGCTGAGAAATTACTTAAGCAGTTGATAGAGTTGGATGCCAAGAGAGCTTATAAGTATCTAAGTTATTTATATATGGATTTGGGTCGTTATACCGAAATATTAGACTTAGAAACTAATGACAAGGCTGGCTGGAACCAAGCTAAATATATTTACCTACTTCACTCACACAGATTGCAAGAAGCATGGGAGCTATTGCACTTTAGACCTTTTAGTTGCAATTTGATCGATAATGGAAGTCATTATTCATTACATCTAGATTCTAAAGAGATTACAGTGATAATGGAAGGCGGGATTGGTGACCAAGTTAAACAATCTTTAATTTTTAAGTGTCTTACTGAGAGTTTTTTAAAAATAACTATAGTTTGTGATGAGAGGTTGATAGCTCTATTTGCAAGAATTAATCCTGATTTTGTCTATATGAACCAAGATGACTTTTTGAATGACCATCACGTTATGGTACCGGCTCAAGATTTATTCTCATATTTTAGACATGACCTAGAGAAAATTTATGTATCGTTAGCGGCTGATAAAAACCTGAAAGCTTATTGGTTTGGGTTATTTAATAGTTTTGATAAAGATAAAATTATAGGTGTTTGTACGGGTACAGAAATAAATACTCCTGAGAGAATAGCTAATATATTTTCTGCCAAAAATTATCATAAAATATTCGAAGTTTATGATAATTTTTTATATGTAAACATTGGTATATTGGGGTTCAACAACATTAATGTATATGAGCCAAGAATAGATAGAAAGAATGATATTGAAAATATTGCAGCAATAATAGAATGCTGTGATCTGATAATTACTCCGCCCAATAGTTTATTAGATATTTGTGGGGGATTGGGTAAAAAGGTAATTGCTTTATCAACTGGCAATAAGTTTAATTGGCGTTTTAATCAAAAACACCAAGATATATATCATAAAAATACAACTTGGGTTGTAACATATACTATAGATAAGAAGACTATAACGGTGCATAAATGTTTAAATGAAATTAAAAATATTTTTTCACCTGTGTTTCAATGAACTGGTATTTTGACAATACTAAATTTAATTAGAAATAGTACTATCTTATTGTATCTTTAACCATTCCTTGGTATAACATAAAGACACTTCTATCATAAAGGTGTCTTTTTTTGTGCCTGAGAAATTTATGAAAAATACAATATTAGTTACAGGCGGTGCTGGATATATCGGT
Organism: Psychrobacter sp. NPDC077938; assembly: GCF_044542635.1. NCBI lineage: Bacteria > Pseudomonadati > Pseudomonadota > Gammaproteobacteria > Moraxellales > Moraxellaceae > Psychrobacter > Psychrobacter sp. NPDC077938. The sequence continues at coordinate 615,922 of NZ_JBITUW010000001.1, read as the reverse complement.
TCCCATACTTGTATAGCACTACACGAAGCAGGCTATGATATTGTTGTATACGATAACTTATCTAATAGTAGCCGTGAAGCGATTAACCGTGTCTCTACTCTTATTGGACAGACAGTTGAGTTTATAGAAGGGGATATACGAGATCCTGAGTTACTGAGAGAAGTCTTTGCTTCGCACGAATTCTTTGGCGTGATTCATTTTGCTGGATTAAAAGCAGTTGGGGAGTCAGTAGCAAAGCCATTGCTGTATTATAATAATAATGTTAGCGGTACCATTACCTTATTGGAAGTTATAGCAGAGTATAGCGTTAAGAATATAATTTTTTCATCATCTGCCACTGTCTATGGTGATCCTGAATCCTTACCCATCGGTGAGAGCTCGAAACGTTCTTGTACCAATCCTTATGGACAAAGTAAACTTGCTGTCGAATACATATTAGAAGACCTAGCTGTGTCCGATGACAGTTGGAACCTGATTGCTCTCAGATATTTTAATCCAGTAGGGGCACATCCATCAGGACAAATTGGCGAAGACCCTAATGACATTCCTAACAATTTGATGCCTTATATTTCTCAAGTGGCCGTCGGCAAACTTGATGGGCTCAGTATCTTTGGTAATGACTATCCTACTGTCGATGGAACAGGTGTCCGTGATTTTATTCATGTCACTGATTTGGCGCAAGGTCATGTGGCTGCCCTAAATTATCTAGATAAACAAACCAGATCAAACGGAAGTGGTACGGCAAAAAAGAACTCAGTAGGCTTTTTACCTATCAACTTAGGCACTGGCAAAGGTACTTCTGTATTAGAATTGGTATCTGCATTTTCTGATGTATCTGGTCAGAGCATTCCTTATCAGTTTGCAGAACGTCGTGTAGGGGATATCGCCAGTTGCTATGCCAGTGCCGATAAAGCGAAAAAGTTGTTAGGGTGGCAAGCCGAATTATCGATTGCTGATATGTGTCGAGATACATGGCGTTGGCAGAGCATGAACCCGAATGGATACAATGTATCTTGATACTTGTTAAGTTATCATCGTTTATCTACTACCTTATTCTCACTTAACTTTTGAAACAGTCTTATTTATATGAAAAATATCACTCACGCTGTTATTCCTGTCGCAGGCTTTGGTACACGTATGCTGCCATTGTCGAAATCTGTGCCAAAAGAGTTGTTACCGCTTGGCAATCGTCCTGCTATTCATTACGTGGTTGAAGAGGCTATTGCTGCGGGTATTAAGCATATTGTCTTAGTCGGTCATGCGCAAAAGAGCGCGATTGAAAACTATTTTGATATAAATGCGGAATTGGATAATCAATTACGTCATAAAGGTAAAGATGAGTTGGCTAATAGCTTAAATTGGTTGCCAGAAGATGTGACGGTGTCGATGATACGTCAAGGTAAGGCGTTAGGTTTGGGACATGCAGTATTGGCAGCGCGACCAATCATCGGTGAGCATGACTTTGCCGTATTGTTACCTGATGTCGTGCTTGATCCATTTACCACTGATATGTCAGCTGACAATTTGGCTTTTATGTTAGATCAGTTTGCTACAGATGGTCACTCACAGATATTGGTCGATCAAGTAGCGGATGAAGACGTACATAAATATGGTATTGCTCAACTAGATGAAAAGATCAGCGATACTAATGACATTGATGAAGAAATAAATATTAATGCTAGCTTTAAAGTGGCTGGTTTTGTAGAAAAGCCTAATTTAGCTGATGCTCCTTCAAATCTGGCTGTGGTAGGGCGCTATATATTTAGCAATAAGATATTTGATTATCTAGCCAATACTAAAGCTTCAGTCGGTGGTGAGATTCAGCTGACGGATGCGATTGACGCGCTCATTAGTGAATATGGTGTCCATGTCACAACTATGCGCGGCAATAGCTACGATGCAGGCGATATGCGCTCGTATATGCAGGCATTCATCTACTTTGCCAAGCATCAATTAGCAGATGATGAATAGCTGATGGAAGAGATAAAGGGCGATAAGGCATATAGCAGTGCTCGACATTCTAAATACTGGCAGCAACTACAGACGCTTGCAAAGCACCCGTGGTCGCTTGCACAGCTATTCGCGCAAGATGATAAGCGTGCTAAGCATTTTAGCGTGCAGGTTGGTGCGCTGTATATGGACTTTAGTAAGCAGCGTATCGATCAGGCAGTATTGTCTAACTTACTGAGTTTGGCTGATAGCTGTGAGCTGGATGCTCGTATTGATGCGTTACTACAAGGGGCGATGGTAAATACTAGCGAGCAGCGTGCTGCATTGCACACAGCATTACGATTGCCAGCGGCAGCGACATTACAAGTCGATGGACAAAATATCGTCGCTGATGTACATCATAGTTTGGCACAAGTAACACGCCTCTCAGAGCGCGTGCGCAATGGCACGTGGCGCGGGTTTTCGGGCAAGGCGATTACAGATGTTGTCAATATTGGGGTTGGTGGCTCTGATCTAGGCCCACTCATGGCGACTACAGCGCTCGACGAGTGGGCAGATACCAGTATTGAGGTGCATTTTGTCTCCAATATGGACGGTACGCAGCTTGATAATCTACTCAAGCATTTAAATCCTGAGACCACACTATTTATTATCTCTTCCAAATCCTTTGGGACAGTTGATACTTTATCAAATGCCAAGACAGCATTATCTTGGCTACTTGCGACGGCAAAACTCCGTGCAGGAACAGAAGATAGTGTATTGCGTCGTCACTTTATCGGCATCTCAGCCAATAGTGAAAAAATGAGAGCTTGGGGAATTCATCCTGAGCATCAGTTGCAGCTTTGGGAATGGGTCGGCGGTCGCTTCTCTCTATGGTCGGCGATTGGCCTTGCCATTGCTATTCGTATTGGTATGAATGGCTTTAAGGCACTATTAAACGGTGCTCATAGTATGGATGAGCATTTTGCACAGGCTGATTTTTCGGAGAACCTACCGGTATTATTAGGGTTGCTTGCCGTTTGGAACAGTACTTTTTTACAAGTAAATGCGCACACTGTATTACCTTATGATGGCAGGCTAGGCTATTTGCCGAGTTATCTTACCCAGCTAGAGATGGAGAGTAATGGTAAGTCCGTTACTCGGAACGGGGATCATATTGACTATGATACTTGCCCAATCCTATGGGGTGAAATCGGCTCAAATGCACAACATGCATTCTATCAGCTGCTACACCAAGGCACGCAGCAGGTTTCCTGTGACTTTATCGCTTGTGTACGTCGCTACGGTGATGAGGCGCGAAACTCCTCATTGCAGCAACAGCACGAATTGTCTTTAGCAAATTGTTTGGCGCAAAGTCGAGTATTGGCATTTGGCAATGCTGCTGTAACAGATCTGGTCGATCCACAGACAGTTTCCGAAGCAGACAAATATAAGTATTACCGTGGTAACCAACCTTCAACCACGTTACTGATTGATGAGCTGACGCCGCATAGCTTAGGCGCATTGATAGCGCTTTACGAGCATAAGGTCTATGTCATGGCCAGCATTTGGGATATCAATCCGTTTGATCAATGGGGCGTCGAGATGGGCAAGCAAATGGCAGACTCCGTACACCATGCTATGCAGCATATTCAGAAAGATGCTCAAGGTCTATTCGATACGTCTACTGACCAATTACTACAGCGTATTAAACAGCTGTCTTAGTAGTATTGATACGTCAATAATATAGGAAAGCACGCTCATGGAGACGGCTTTAGATGGTAGCCATATGAATAAATATAACAATAAATCTAAACCAAACCAATTAACTGATTCCACAGTCTGTGTGCTTATCGGTCATAGCATAGAGGCGATTACCAGTGCAGTGGTGCTGGCAAGTTTCGGTCAGTGTGTACATCTTTATGCAGACAAGACGCTACTGAAACAGCAGATACAGCAATATGGTTTTGAGCATCATCTGCAAGCCCTATGGCAAATGTATGAGCAGCAGCAGGTCATTATCAGTAAGGAATTGCCAGCTAGTGCCGATATGCTAATAAAGGGCTATGAAGCAGCTAGTCATAACGAAACTGATATTCAAAGTACGGTGACGCTTTATTGGTTGTTTTTAGACAGTGTCAAGCTAGCATGGACAGAAGACAGTTGGATTACCGCGTTTAATCAAAGCCATCAGCAGGCGCTACCTGTGATTATGAGCGGCATTGAGCAATTAGGCCATGTAGCCGATTTGGCTCAGCGTTTACGACGTGCTTGGGTCTATTATGTGCCATTTGTATTCTTACAAGACGGCGATGCGTATAGCTCGATGTTGAATCCTTCGTTATGGCTACTGGGTGAAAAGACAGCAAGTAGCAGCCAGCACTTGAATGTATTGAAGCCCTTGATGCAGCACGCACGCGCTACTCATCATGCTGATATCGCAACGATAGAGTTTGCTCGCAGTAGTATCATGGCGATGCTAGCGACTAGAGTGAGCTTTATGAATGAGATGTCACGTTTGGCTGATAGTCAAAACGTCGATATCAGTCAAGTCAGTCGCATTATGGGATTGGATGAGCGGGTAGGCAGCAGTTATTTAAAAGCAGGGTGGGGATTCGGTGGTAATACTTTGCCTACCGAGCTGGCTAAATTGCAACAATCAAGCCGTACACACAGTTTGGATATGCCTCTATTACAATCTATCGTGCATATCAATGAAGATCAAAAAGAGCTGATATTCCGTAAATTTTGGCAATATTTTGATGGGTTCATTGATAATAAAACAGTTATGATTTGGGGCGGTAGTTATAAATCAGGTTCAGGACGTACCGCTGGTTCAGCTATCCATCCGTTGTTAGCATTACTGTGGTCTTATAATATTCGCACACTGGTTTATAGCGATAAGGCACAGCATGAACTTGCCGAGCTCTATCAGCAACAGCCATTGCTTGAGCTTATTACTAGTCCCTATCAACAGCTTTGCGATACCCATGCTATTTTCATCGTTAGTTGGTCACCGCGAGATCAATTAGATATTGCCAAAATCAATCAGCAAGCCATGCCAGTATTTGATGCGCAAAATGCCCTGACACGCTCGCAAATTAATAGCTTAATAGGTGACTATATGGGTATTGGTCGAACTAAATAGTTTGATTTAAGGTTTTCTGTGTATAGAAAAAAGGCTCGCTAATACTCATTAGCGAGCCTTTTTCGACTGACAATCAGAATGATTTTTACTGAGTTAATGACTTTATGCTGGTACGGCACCTTGCGTTGCTAGCCATTGCTGAATTTCTTGAGTTTTAGCAGCCAGTAACGGCTGCTCACCGCGACTTTCGATATTCAATCTGATAAGCGGCTCAGTATTCGATGCTCGCAAATTAAAGCGCCATTCGCCAAAACTCAGACTTAAACCATCGAGTGTTGATTTAATTGGTTGCTCGTTGCTGAATTTATCTTCAATTGCGCTAATAATTGTTGGTGCGTCATAGGTTGTAAGACGAAAGTTTAGTTCACCTGAGCTAGGATAGGCGGAAATATAGCCTGTGACCAATTCGGATAGTGTTTTACCAGTGATAGACAACAGCTCAATGGTCAATAACCATGGAATCATGCCACTATCGCAATAGAAGAAGTCCCGGAAATAGTGATGGGCAGACATTTCACCACCATATACAGCACCTGAGTCACGCATGACTTGCTTGATAAATGAATGTCCAGATTTGCTAATGACAGCTGTACCGTTATGTTCTTCTATCACTGCTTCGGTATTATAAATTACCCGTGGATCATAGACGATTGATTCACTCGGATATTTGTTCAAAAATGCTTGAGCGAGCATGCCGACGATGTAGCTACCATCAATAAATTCGCCACGTTCATCAAATAAGAAGCAGCGATCAAAGTCCCCATCAAAAGCAATACCAAGATCCGCGTTGTTTTCCAAAACGGCTTGCTGGGTAGCCACTCTATTGGCTTCAATCATTGGATTGGGGATGCCGTTAGGAAAGCTACCATCTGGTGTATGATGCAATTTAATCACTTCAATCGGTGCATCTGCTTGTGCTAATTTATCTATTAATAAATCGACCACAGGACCTGCACTACCATTGCCTGAGTTAACGACCAGTTTGAGTGGTTTTAGTTTATCAGTATCGATAAAAGTCATGACATGATCGATGTACGCGCTTTTATCCGTCAATAACTGCAATTTGCCCGTTTGGTTGTCCGTAGTGAACTGCCCAGATTCTGCCAGTGCTTGAATCTCTGCCAACCCATCATCAGCGCTGATTGGTTTTGAATGTTCTTTAACCAGTTTTAGGCCATTATAATTGATAGGGTTATGACTGGCAGTCACTTCGATACCACCTAACGCCTGATAGTGACTGGTAGCAAAATATACTTCTTCAGTACCACTCATGCCCAAATCAATCACATCAACGCCTGCATCAGCGATGCCTTTGATAGCGGCTTGTTTTAATTGCTCACTAGAGTGGCGAATATCACTACCGATAACGATAGCTGGTTTTAGAGTTGCTACATCATCGGCTTGGGTTTGAGCTGCTGCCTGATAACGCTGATATAAAATCTGTGCGAAAGCGCGCCCGATACGGTAGGAAATCTCTTCATCGAGATTGACCCCAAGCTCACCCCGAATGTCATAGGCTTTGAATGAGCTGATAGTAACAGGGTCGAATGTCGCGGCTGGTTGATAGCTGGTGGTCGCAGAAGTGGACATAATGATAAAGTTCCTCGCGCATGAGCAGTGGTAAAATGAAGAGGTTAGTAGCACAATTATAAGCCAAGCTGTGTTCAATGATACACTAACTATTAGACGAATCAGCAAACAACACATAAAACGATAAGAGCCGCCCTTATGAGTATTTCAGACAATAAAGTTACCGTGCCTGTACCAGTACAAGGAACACCAGAAGCCACTGGCCAGCTTGATGATTTGTTAGCGTTGATGGCACGACTAAGGGCAGACTGTCCGTGGGACAAAAAGCAAACCAACCATAGCCTTATTCCGTATGCCATTGAAGAGTCTTATGAGCTAGGCGAAGCGGTACAAAGCGAAGATGATGAAGACATCCAAGGTGAGCTTGGCGATGTGCTGCTGCAAGTGGTGTTTCATTGTCAGATGTATGCGGAGCAAGGGCGCTTTGATATGAGTGATGTTATTACGACTTTACAAGAGAAGTTGGTTCGCCGTCATCCACATGTGTTTGAAGCCGAAACGCTCAAAGACGATGCGGCAGTAAAAGTACGCTGGGATGAGATTAAGCTCGAGGAGCAGCAGGCACGCGAAGCACGTGGTAAATCAAAACGTCGCTTAGACCAAGTCAAAGCGGGTAGTGCTTTGATGCAGGCGCAGGATGTACAAAAGCAAGCGTCAAAGTTAGGTTTTGATTGGGAAGGTATTGCAGGTGCTGTAGACAAGTTAGACGAAGAGATTGCTGAGCTAAAACATGAGCTAACAGATAAGTCTACAATCGAGGTTAAAGCTAACATCAGAGAGGTCGAAAAAGAATTAGGCGACTGTATGTTTGCACTCGTAAATGTTGCACGCAAATTAAATTTGGATGCAGAGACAGCAACCTTAACCTGCGTGCACAAGTTTAAGTCACGCTTTGGTTATATTGAAACGCAATTGGCTGCTGCTGGCAAGCGTATTGAAGACAGCGATATAACAGAAATGGATGCACTGTGGGAAGCGGCGAAACAGTATGAACGCTCATCGTAAATTTTCATTTGCCAGTTTACTGACGACCACAGTTTTTAGTCTCCTATTGTCTGTGGTCGCACTCAGTAACGCCAACGCAGATCCTTGTTTTGACGAACCTCAGCGTGCTTATGAGTATTTGATCGCGAAAGAAAAAGCTGTTACACAAGCGCGTGAGCAGAAAGTTATCAATATCAATCGAGCTAATGAAGGTGAGCTGGTTTCGTTAGATGGTATCGGCAGCAGTAAAGCTCAGGCGATAATTTTATATCGTGATATGTTTGGCGATTTTAAGACTGTGGACGAGTTGGTAAAGGTTAAAGGTATCGGTGCAAAAACAGTCGAGAAAAACCAAAGACGTTTAAGCGTGCGTGATTAATGATGGTGTTTTGCATTAATTAACCCCAATATTGACAAAATAGCATGTAAGTAAATGTCATAACACCCCCAGTAGGTCCAAAATTTGTTAAACTAGCGGGTACATCCGCCTGATAAACGCTGTGTTATTCAGGGGTAGTTAAAGAATACCGGCGAGGAGTAGATGCATGGCCGAGCGTGCCGCCAAGCAGTTAGAACTGAACAAATCTGAATTACCCAATTCCATTACTGAAGTGATTGCCACATTGACCCGTGCTGGGTTTGATGCGTATATCGTCGGTGGTGGTGTGCGCGATACTTTATTAGGTCTGCGCCCGAAAGACTTTGATGCCGTCACTGATGCCAAGCCACATGAGATTAAAGATGTCTTTGGTAAGCGCTGCCGCATTATCGGTCGCCGCTTCCAGTTGGCACATGTGTATTCAGGTCGCGAGTTGATTGAAGTTGCTACTTTCCGTGGTCCACCAACCAGTGATGCTAATACCAATCAAGACGGTATGATTCTGCGTGACAATGTTTGGGGCGATATCCAACAAGATTTCTCCCGTCGCGATTTCTCTATTAATGCGCTTTATTATCAACCGCTCAAAGGCATCGTCCATGATTTCTGCGGCGCGCTTGATGATATTGATAACAGAATCATTCGTCTATTGGGCAATGCGCCAGTACGTATCGAAGAAGATCCTGTGCGCTTGTTACGTGCCTTACGTTTCAAAGCCAAGTTAGGTTTTGAGTTTGATGAAGCGTTGTCTGCTCAATTTAATGATGGGAACTGGGCGCTGCTTGAGCAAATATCACCGCATCGTCTCTATGATGAAACGCAAAAGATGTTTACCGGTGGCTATCTAGTACCCCTATTGCCATTATTGTTTGAATCAGGTGCGATTGATAGTCTCATTATCTATCCACCGTCTGAGCCAAGTGCTTTAGTCAATCAGGTAGCTATCAATACTGATAAGCGTATTGCAGCGGGCAAGAGTATCAACCCTGCGTTCTTCTATGCTGCCTTACTGTGGGAAAACTACCTACATCAATTAGCAAAAGCTAAGAAGCGCAATATGCCGTTTGCCGAAGCGCAAATGCATGCTGCTGGTAAAGTCATCGACCGTCAGCGTATCAAAACCGCTATTCCGAAATTTGCTGAGCAATTTATCCGTGATATCTGGATATTGCAGCCAAGACTTGCAGCTCCACGTAGCAAACAAATCGTTCAGCTATCTGAGCATCCACGTTTCCGTGCGGGCTTTGACTTTTTGTTATTGCGTGAGCAATGTGGTGATGCTGAGCATCCGCTATCAGAGTCAACCAACGATATGGGTGACTGGTGGCAGACGTATCAAACCTTGTCTGAACAAGAGCAGCAGCAGGCGATTGATGAATTTGACGAAAATATTCGCCGAGGCGCTTATAAAAAAGGGCAACGTGGTCGCGGACGTAATCGTCAAGAATCAAAAACACAGACTACTGATAACGCAACACCCAATCAGAACAGTACAAAGCAAAATAAAGCCGATGACCGTGCTGAAAAAGGTAGAAATGATCAAACAATGGTAAATGATTCGTCAAATATTCCAGCCCGTCGTCGCCGTGCTGCCAGCCAATCTAAAGCTGGTCGCAATGACAGCGGCAGACACAACGTGCAGCAAGTAGAGCAAGATAATAACGAGCTTGCTCAGCTACAGCAGTTGTCTCTTGCTAATAACAAACAATCGGCAAGTCAACAGGCAAAGCCTAAGCCATTATTTATTATCGAGCATGAGAACGTTGTGCCGCCATTGCAGAAGCAATTGTCAGCCGATGGTACGTCGAAACGTAGTAAAGCGCCTGTACGAAAGCCAGCATCAACCAATCAAAATGCACCAAAACAAGCGGCTAAAGTTGAGCGCGTAGATAGTAGCACTCAGCCGTCTAATACTAATCAGCCAGAAGCTCAAGCGTCAGCTAGTCAGGTTAGACCAGCTCGCTCGATCGCAAGATCACCTGCGCTAGTCAGTATGAATAACGAGCCGATCCCGCATAAGCGTCGCCGTCGTCAACCTACTGTAGATAGTGCGAGCAACATTGAAGCACAAAGCAATAGAGATGCGAAGGGCAGTAATGGCAAAGCACAGCCAGCAGCGAAGTATGTGAAAAAAGCGCCTAAACCTGCAATGGAATCGACTGATAAAAGCGATACTAAAAGTGTAAAGGTAGCAGCTAGCAAGGCAGTAGATAGCAAAGACACTACAAAAACTGCTGCACCTGCGAGAGCCAAGAAATCGGTGAAAGCAACTACTGCAAAGGCTGCTAAAGCGAAGCAAGATACGAATGATCAGATGCCTGCTGTGAAAGTAACTGATAACAAAGGCCCTGTACCATCGAAGCGCCGCCGCCGTCAGCCTAGTACTGAAAGCGTATAATATGGATAACAGTACAGATAATAGTAACTGGGTTACCTGTTATGTGGGCTTGGGTAGCAACCTCGCTAATGAGCTGGGTTCGCCTGCCGATCATTTGCAGCAGGCGCTTGCAGTAATGCGAGCACATGAGCAGGTACGTGAGGTAAGTGTCTCTTCTTTTTACGCTTCAGCACCGATGGGGCCACAAGACCAACCAGATTTTGTCAATGCAGTGGCTGGTTTTGAGACAACGTTTGCTCCTTATGAGTTGCTTGCTTTTTGTCAGCAGTTAGAGAGCATGGCCAAGCGGGCACGTTTGCGCCGTTGGGGTGAACGTAGTCTGGACGTTGATATTTTGCTATACGGTGAAACACAGATTACTGATCCAACACTGACAATACCGCACGCTGGTTTAGGTGATCGCAATTTTGTCTTAATACCACTGCGAGAGTTGGCACCAAATTTAACCATCGCAGGTAAGTTGATAGGTGACTATTCACAAAGTCGCGATTGGACAGGTTTAACATTACTATCAAGCGATTGATTATAAGTAAATGATGCTAGGTAATAGACGATAAATGATTGAGAGATTGGTCTGAGACCTCTCGATCACAGCTAGAATAGTAGCAGTATTGATAATCAAAGGCATTGCAGATTAATTGAGGGTCATATGACGACATTATCTACTCTAAATAAGTTTAAAAAAGACGGTACCAAGTTCACTTGCTTGACCTGTTATGACTCGATGTTTGCACGAATGATGGAAAAGGCCGAAATTGATACGATTTTAATTGGGGATAGCTTGGGCATGGTTGTACAAGGTCATGACTCAACACTACCTGTGACAGTTAATGATATGGCTTATCACACTGCTAATATTGCCCGTAGTAACAAACACGCGTTGATATTGGCTGATCTGCCGTTTATGAGTTATGTGACATTGCCAGAAGCCGTTACTAATAGCCGCACGCTAATGCAAGCAGGGGCGCATGTCATAAAAATCGAAGGTGGTAGTGAGCTGTGTGAATTGGTAACAGCCTTAGCGCAAGCAGGTACACCAACTTGTGTGCATCTTGGTTTGACTCCGCAATCAGTCAACGTGTTTGGTGGTTATAAAATACAAGGTCGCGGCGATGAAGCAGCTGATAAACTGCTTGCCGATGCTAAGGCAGTCGTTGAAGCTGGCGCTGCACTGCTAGTGTTAGAATGTGTGCCAGCTGCGCTTGCAAAAGCCGTTACTGAAGCTGTAGCCGTGCCAGTTATTGGTATTGGTGCTGGAGCCGATACTGATGGTCAGGTATTGGTTATGCACGACATGCTAGGTATGGCGCATGGCCGAGTGCCACGTTTTATCCATGACTTTTTAACAGATGAGCGCAATAGTGCACACAGTATCGAAGGTGCTTTTGGGCTCTATCAGCAGTCAGTACGCGAAGGTAGCTTCCCGACTGAGCAGCACCAATTTAGCTGATTTTGAAGCTATTGAACAACAGAACGTTTGAATAGAAGAAAAGTAATCATGTCTCCAATTATTTATCATGATATCTCGTCACTACGTGAAGCGCTTCAGCCTTATCGTGGTCAGCAAAGTGACAAACAAGGCCGTCAGCAGCGCATTGCGTTAGTACCAACGATGGGTAATCTGCATGACGGTCATCTTGAGCTAGTAAAGATTGCCAAACAGCATGCAGATGTAGTGGTGGTCAGTATCTTCGTTAACCCCACTCAGTTTGGCGTTGGGGAAGATTTTGACAGCTATCCGCGTACACTAGATGCAGATGTGGCTAAGCTTGCGACAGTGAATGCAGATTACGTATTTGCACCTAGCATTGATGCAATGTATCCAGTATTACCACCACCTACTGCTGTATTAGCTGGTGCTGTTGCCAATCAGTTATGTGGTCAATCACGTCCTGGACACTTTGATGGTGTTGGTATTGTTGTCGCTAAACTATTCAATATCTTACAACCAGATGTGGCAGTATTTGGACAAAAAGACTATCAGCAGCTTACTATTATTAAGCAGTTGGTACGTGACTTGAGTTATCCTATTAATATCATTGGTGCGCCTATTGTTCGTGCTGATGATGGCTTAGCGCTATCATCGCGTAATCAATACTTAAGTGCAAATGAGCGTCAAGTTGCCCCTGTATTACATCAAGCATTGCAAGAATTAGCGCAGAGTTTGAAAAGTACGGCTCTTAGTCAGCAAGCATTTGATAAGCTATTAGTAGATACGCGGACACGTATTAGTGACGCAGGTTTTATTATTGATTATCTGGAAGTAAAGACTGAGGAGTTAGGTTCTGTCGTAAGTGACTCTAAAACCTTTAATACAGAGAACAAAAACATCGTTATTTTAGTTGCAGCATGGCTAGGAAAAGCGCGTTTGTTAGACAATCAGTTGGTAGTGGTAAATTAGCTTTTATGACGTAGCAGTAGACTAGATACAATAGACTTGGATGAGTAGATCATGGGTGTAAGTCAGGATCAAAATAGTAATGCGGCAGCAACGATAGCGGATCAGACGTCTACGAATAAGCTCAGTATACTGGTGGTCTCAGGGCGTTCAGGATCTGGTAAAACCTCAGTATTGAATATCTTAGAAGATCTAGGCTATTACTCTATTGATAACTTACCACTGTCTTTGTTACCTAATGCCGCTCATAAACTGGTCAATGAAAGCGGCATTCATCGTATTGCGCTGGGTGTCGATATTCGAACGCCACGTGCTGATTTATCTAACTTTGCAGTGACGTATGCTTCTCTCAAGGAAACTTATGGGTCTCATGCGGTACAAATTTTATATGTGACTGCACAAGAGAGTACGCTGATAGCCCGTTTCAATGCGACACGCCGTGTACATCCGCTAATGTCTCAAGATATTGATAGTGACAATGCTAAGCATATTGCCTTTAATTTACCTGCTGCTATCAAAAAAGAAGTTGAGCTATTAGAGCCAATTGCTGGTCATGCTGATATTAGGATTGATACCAGTAGCCTAAATATTCATCAGTTAAAAGACAGCTTGCGTGAACACATAGGCATGGACAATCAGATTGTCATCAATCTACTGTCTTTCGGTTTTAAATACGGTAGTCCTATTGATGCTGACTTTGTATTCGATGTTAGAATTTTACCGAATCCGCATTGGAACCCTGAGTTACGTGACTCGACAGGTCTGGATACTGAGGTAGGCGCATTCTTCTCAGATTATCCAGAAGTAGCAGAAATGATGGGTGATATTGATAAGTTTTTGACCCGTTGGCTACCAGAGTTTTTGCACAATAATCGTCATACGGTCACGGTTGCCATAGGCTGTACGGGCGGCAAACATCGCTCTGTTTTTATCACTGATCATCTACAACACCGCCTTGCTGAGGCCATGCCTAAAGGCGTGAAGGTATTGGCAAAACACCGCGAAAAAAGTCGTTGGTAATGATATCAGACACTATTTAATTTATTAATTATTATTTTGGAAAGCTTTTATGATCGACTGGAAAGAACAGGACATGCGCGTTTCGCGCACAGAACTCAAAAAAGCCCACGAGCGCTTGCAACAGTTGTCGATACCGCTTGCTAGCTTATCGAAAAAACAGCTAAAAGCCTTACCTGCCAGTGATTATTTTATGGCTGAGCTAATGGCATTGGCTGATATTACTAGTGCCAATGCTCGTAATCGTCAGACCAAACGTGTTGGCAAGCTTATGATTGAAGAGAATCGTCATGAGCTGATAAAGGCACTATTTGATGCCTTTTTTCCTAAAGAGCAAGTCTCAAAAATAGAGAGCTGGTACGAGCGTCTGAATATCAATGATGAAGGTACGCTCAAGCAATTTGTGAAGCAATATAAAGCTTCTGAGCACCACAGTATGTATCAGTTATTATTGTGGATAGAGTATGCCAAACATATGCAAGATGATGAGTTGCTAGCAGAATCTAAAGCAGATTTGGCAAGTTATATTCGTGAAGTGGCTATTTTATCGCAGCTGAAGAAATAATATCTATATACCAAGCTAGAAATCTATTAATTAGAATTTTATTAGTTGAAAGACTAGCAATTAAAAAATGAGTAATTAAAAGACGTATAGCTAAAAGGTTAAGATGCAAAAAAGCCAATCAATATATGATTGGCTTTTTTGTGCACGACATACAAATGTGCTATACGTCATGTGAGTTATTCAAGTACTTATGGCTCGAATTATTTCTTTTCAGCGCGAGTTTTGTCAACTAAATAGTCAACAACTTTAGCGACTTTAGCGTTTTCACCAGTTACCACATATTTGCCTTGTACAACGACAGATGGGACACCAGTGATTTGATAACGCTTGGCGCCTTCTTGAGAACGACCGATTTTTGTGCCAACAGCAAATGAGTTATATAGGCTATTAAATTTCTTTTCATCAACACCTTTTGATGCATACCATTTGCTTAGTGACGCTTGGTCAAACAGTTTTTTACCATCTTTATGGATAGCGTCAAATAATGCGTCATGAGTTTTGCTTTCAAAGCCTAAAAGCTGAGCCGCATAGAAACCGCGAGCATTGGCTTCCCAAACAGGGTTAAGTGCTGCTGGTGTCTTGAAGAATGCAACATCTTTGTCTTTGGTTTTTGCCCATTTTTCCATGTGCGGGTTAAGCGCATTACAATGTGGGCAGCCATACCAAAAGAATTCACGAACAATGATAGCATCACCGCTGATTTTCTCTGGGTTGTCTAGCACACGGTAATCTTTTCCAGCGACATAGTCTGCAGCTTGTGCGCCCATAGAGGCAAGTCCAATGGCCATGGCTAGACCAGTCAGTGTGATGACACGTTTCATACTTTATCCTTGAGGTGTGGAGACTTAGAATGGGTTAAGAGGTTGGTGTCTATATGGTTGTTAAACATGTGACCCTTTAAAATATATAGTTTTTAAAGGGTCTAAACCAGACAGTGTCGAGTATAATCGAACAATAGCAAAGTATCGACTATGATAACGTAAAATGTATGTACTTGTGAATCGCATTCTTAACCGATAGTTGTAAAGCTGTTAGCTATTATTTAAGGTATATTGCTTGTTACTTTCTGAACCTACTGTTTCTCAAACGTCTACTTTATTTCTATGTAAGATTTAAGATAGTCGGAAGTATTAGGATGCGATATTGTCACAAAAGTATTTAGCTCTTCTATATTAAGATACTGCCCAAAAAACAGGGTAAAGTTTAAGCCTATTCACAATCGGTGACGATGTGCTTACGACAAAACTGCTACTCTCATGCTAATATTAAGTACATAATCGTGCACTGTAAACGATAATACGATAGTGACAATCAAGGAACATACCATGAGCTCAGTTTTAAATTCTTCATCAACTTCGAGTGATCAAAATAACAATAGCACTTTCAATAATACAGAGTCTAACACCATCAACGTGGATCCTAGCGAAGTCGAAAAATTTAATAACTTGGCGAGTGAGTGGTGGAGCAACACAGGGGCCTTTGCAACGCTACACGAGATCAATCCATTACGTTTAAACTGGATAGAAGAAAACGTCAAACGTGGCTATCAAAACGCTGCTAATAAAACCGCTGAGCAAGGACTTGCTGGCAAAAAAGTACTCGATGTAGGGTGCGGCGGCGGAATATTGTCAGAATCTATGGCACGCCGCGGTGCTGATGTGACAGGGATTGATTTAGGTACAGAGAACCTAAAGGCTGCAGCATTACATGCGGAGCAAAGCCAGTTAGACAATACGCTACGCTATCAGCATATACCCGTTGAAGAGTTGGCAAAAACGCAGGCTGGTCAGTTTGATGTGGTGACGTGCATGGAGATGCTAGAGCACGTGCCAGATCCTAGCTCGATTGTGCAGGCTTGTTATGAGTTACTGGCTCCTGGCGGTGTCTGTGTACTATCAACGATTAATCGCAATCCTAAATCTTATCTGTTTGCCATCGTTGGTGCAGAGTATGTGCTGCGATTGCTTGATCGTGGTACCCATGACTATGCCAAGTTTATTACGCCAGCTGAATTAGACAAGATTGCACTTAATACTGGATTTGTTCGTCAGGATATTATCGGTTTGCATTATAATCCGCTGACCAAACGCTACTGGCTTGCCCAAAACGTCGATGTTAATTATATGATAGCCGTACAAAAGCCATTGGTTTAATGCTGCACGCAGCCATTTATTTGCCATACTTTCACTAAACACGTCATCAATCTCAAGAGCATTCACTATGACCCAATTTGTAAAAGCTGTTTTATTTGACCTTGATGGGACATTAATCGATACTGCTGCTGATTTTGTTCGTATCATTGGTAAAATGAGTCTCGAAAATGACTGGCAGGCACCGCCTGAAGCGGAAATCCGCGAGCAAGTCTCTGCGGGTGCCTCGGCCATGGTGCAATTGATGCTAAGACATAACGATCAACTCGAAGTCAGCGAGGAAGCGTTGCTTGAGTTTCGTCAGCAGTTCTTAGATGATTATGAAGCAGATATCTGTGTAGATAGCTGCGTGTTTCAGGCGCTTGAAGCGGTACTGACTGAACTTGAAGCAAAAGGTGTGCCGTGGGGTATCGTTACCAACAAGCCACGTTATTTAGCCGAAAAGCTATTAAGTGAGATGCAACTGGATCAACGCTGTGCGGTTTTGGTCTGTCCAGATGATGTATCACGTACCAAACCAGACCCAGAGCCAATGTATATGGCGCTGGAAAAACTGGGTATTCCACGAGGCGCGGCAGGCTGCGTGCTCTATGTCGGTGATCATGTGCGTGATATTGAAGCTGGCAACGCCGCTGGCATGCCAACGATTTTGGCCGCTTATGGATATATTCCACCTGAAGATCAAAAGTCTTTAAAAAAATGGGGCGCCGACTATATTACGGATACGCCTGAGCAGTTAAACAAATTACTGCTATCGTCTGGTAAGTTTGAGTATTTATAGACTGCTATATATCACCAGTTTTTCAACCATAAGCACATATCCTCAACGATTTAATGATAAGTAGTGAGCAATGCCATGAGTGACAATAATAATCAACCAGTCGATCCACAAGACAATAAACAAACTGTTCAAAGTCCTATTCAGCCTTTGACTCATGATGATATTCGTAGCTTTGTACCGTCAAGTAATTGCCTAGATGGTAAGACTATTTTGGTAACAGGAGCGGGGGATGGTATTGGCCGTGTTGCCGCATTGACCTATGCGCGTTATGGAGCCACTGTTTTATTATTAGGACGCACTAGTAGCAAGCTTGAATATGTCTACGATGAGATTGAAAGCCTTGGAGGTAAGCAGCCTGCTATGTTGCCGATGAATCTAGAAGGGGCAACTTACGCTGAAATGCAGCAGCTCGAAGGGCTAATCAATAAAGAAGTCGGCCAGTTAGATGGCATATTGCATAATGCTGGTGTATTAGGACAATTGACGCCGCTTGAGATGTATGACGTCGATACTTTTGCCCAAGTGATGAAAGTCAATTTCACAGCGACTTTTATGCTGACTCAAGCGCTATTGCCGTTATTAAAAGATGCTGATCATGGCTCTGTCGTTTTCACCTCTAGCACTGTAGGTACACATCCTCGCGCATTTTGGGGTGCTTATGCACTTTCCAAACAAGCAGTAGAAGGTATGAGTGATATCTTTACTCAAGAGACTCAGAACACTACCAATCTACGTTTTAACTGCGTTAATCCGGGTGGTACTCGTACCAACATGCGCGCACATGCGTATCCAGGTGAAAACCCTATGAGCTTAAAAACACCTGAGGATATCATGGCAGGCTATGTCTGCCTGATGAGTGATGAAAGCATTGGCGTACGCGGTCAAGTGATTGAGCTACAACCTAAAGATTAGTAGCAAAGTTTTAAGGTGAGTCAAAATAATTACGTCACTCTTTATTGATGGTTTTATACACTATCGCAGGTTGCAATTAACCATAACTAGCCCCATCTATTTGTTATTAAAGACATTTGTATTG
Organism: Psychrobacter sp. NPDC077938; assembly: GCF_044542635.1. Classification (NCBI taxonomy): domain Bacteria; kingdom Pseudomonadati; phylum Pseudomonadota; class Gammaproteobacteria; order Moraxellales; family Moraxellaceae; genus Psychrobacter; species Psychrobacter sp. NPDC077938. The sequence goes on along the minus strand of NZ_JBITUW010000001.1, from coordinate 597,547 downwards.
TCTAATTATAATGAATAAAAAATAGGATAAGATTATGGCAGGTGGCTGGTCAAGAGATGGTGCTGAGCACGAACAAATGGATGCAACTGTCAATGATGCATTGGAGCGAGCGCGACGTTCGTTACCGACAGGTGTGAGTGCTGAGCTGTGTGACGAATGTGGTAAGCCTATTCCAGAGGCAAGGCGACTGGCAGTGCCCGGTATTCAGCATTGTGTTAGCTGTCAGACGGAGCTTGAACAAGAAGCAAAAGCGGCTGAGCTATTCAATCGTCGTGGCAGTAAAGACAGTCAATTGCGTTAAAAAATAGTTAGGGCGTGTCCTCAATTCAATCGATAGTCGTCTAAATGGGTTAAAAATGGCTAAATCTTGCCAAACGGCGTCAAATAGCTGACTAATATCTCGATATTATCTGCACTATTTTCCTTGTTTGACTGCGATTTATTTCATTTTTATCACCATTTTTAAAATGAGGACACGCCCTAGTTGCGTTGAAAAAAGAAAGGGCGGACATTGCTAGATAAAATAGCAATGTCCGCCCTTTTTTTGTCTGTTGCTATATAACCAGTGCCATCAGTTCGCGATCGCACTCTTCCCAATCTATCAATACTGATGACGCTTTGGCATCATTCTCAGTTTCTGATTTTCCTGTAGCTTTATCGACAGCATGTGTATCGACAGTATTGCCTAATTGCAAAATAATTTCCAATCGACTATCCGTCTGTGGATCAATGGTTTTGGTGGTTAGACTACCAGGGTTAAAATTGATCTGCATCCAGCCATCAGAAGTATGCACCACGCCTTTTATACGTTGCCAGTTTGGCAATGCTAACAACCAATTCTGTAAATCGTCAGCGTTTAGTATGTAGTGTGCAGGTAGTCGCCATCCAGCCAATTGAAAATCTTGCTGATCTTCATGGTAGCGATAGGGGAGATCACTATCAGCACTAGCCTGAGGATTGGCCTGAGCTTCGCTCTCATCGGTAGATGAACTCGATGATGGTAGAGTTGCTAAAGAGTTGGATTGAGACTGTACACCAATCAACGATTTTTTAGGATTAGCAATACTGACTTTTCGTTGATTCGAAATGATATAGCTGGGCTTATTCAGTTGGTCGTTTAAAGTAGACGAGTATGCATCTGCTACAAGTTTGTTTGCTACAAACTTATCTGATGAATGGACGTCTGATGAGCCTGTTGCCTCAGATGCCGTTAGTCCTGATGCTGCCCAAATAATTTTTACTTGTGAATTTAGCTTGGTTATCCATTCTACCAAGACCTGTTTTTCGCTAGTATCTAATTGGGTATAACGATTGATTATCAGCACATCGGCATCGCGGACATGCGCTTGAAAACCATCATGATCACGATACTTACTCTGTTGCCACTGCTCGCCACTCAGTACGGTTATGACCGCATTCATTTTTAGTGCCGTTTGCCAATGTGAAGCACTGAGTTGTAGTATCAGCTCGCGTGGATGTGCCAATCCTGTGGGCTCAATGAGTAATCGCTGCGGATGATGTTCACTGAGCAGGCGACTGATTGCAATCTGTAAGGGCAGCTGACTGGTACAGCAAATACAGCCACCACTAACCTCACGAATGGCGATATTTTTTTGCTCAAGATCGTTATCTTGGGAGCTTGCTAGGAGTGCACCATCAATACCGATACGGCCAAACTCATTGATTAAGAGAGCCCAGCGTTCGTCATTCGGCTTTGTGGCCAGTAATTGATTAATGACGGTGGTTTTGCCAGCACCTAAAAACCCTGTCACTAACGTGCAGGGTATGTTTTGAAAAATAATAGGGTTTTTCACAGGTATGCTCATCATATTGGCACGTGTTTGTGAGTAACCAAACACGGCCTATATTAAAAGAAATTAGATCAGTCAAAAGTTATTCACTTTTGATGGTTTCTACCTCAGCTTCATCAGGAACGAACACATAACCAACGCCCCATACGGTCTGGATATAACGCGCTTGTGAAGGGTTGTCCTCAATCAGGCGACGCAGACGTGATACTTGGACGTCGATAGAACGCTCCATCGCACCCCATTCACGACCACGGGCAAGGTTCATCAACTTATCACGAGTCAATGGCTCACGTGGATGTTGTACGAGCGCTTTTAGTACTGAAAACTCACCTGTCGTCAAAGTGACTACGTTGCCATCACGTTTGAGCGTACGAGTCGATAGATCTAGTGTCCATGGACCAAACTCGACCACTTCCATTTGATGACTTGGCGCACCTGGCAATTCACGGTTTTGACGACGTAGTACAGCTTTAATACGAGCCAATAGCTCTTTTGGGTTAAAAGGCTTGGGCAGATAATCATCTGCACCCGCTTCTAGACCTGCGATACGATCAGCATCGCCACCCTTGGCAGTAAGCATAATGATAGGAATATCTGCATTGTCTTCACGCAGACGCTTACAGATACTGATACCGTCTTCGCCTGGTAGCATCAAATCGAGTACGACTAAAGAGAAAAGCTCACGTTGCATGAGTTTGTCCATCTGACTGCCGTCATGAGCGGTACGAACGACAAAACCGTCGTCTTCTAGGAAGCGTTGCAACAAAGAGCGCAGACGAGCATCGTCATCGACGACTAAAATACGCTGAGTTAACGTGTCAGGGCTGTTGTTATCAGTCATACAGGCATCCTTTTATAAAAATTATTGTTATCAGAAACTACAAGTAAATAGTTATGAGCAAAAACACTGCCACTAATTATCATTATTTAATTATTGGTTACGAATAAGCACTTCATAAAATTAAAAACTATTGTTCAATATGTCAGCACATATCAATATTTGTGTTATTGATACTTTAGTGTATAAGATTGCACCGAGAATTGCATCACCCATGATAATAAATGCTGTATGCGTTTGTTTAACAAGTCCATAGGATGTGTGATATAGAATGATTTGCGTCCTAAAATGCGCAATAAATAACGAAAAGATAAAAAGGATTTTTATTCATGCAGCTTTTGCTATAATGCAAAGCTACATTTCTCAACGATTGATACGTATATGAGTAGCACTGATACCTTAACGTCATCTCAAACCTCGACAAATGCACAGGTTTTAGATGCAACCACACACGCGAATATTCACGACAAGCTTGCTCGCGCGCTTGGCATTAAGACTGCTCAAGTCAATGCGTTTGTCAAACTTTATGATGAAGGCGCGACGGTTCCTTTTATTGCACGTTACCGCAAAGAAAAGACACAGAATCTTGATGATGCGCAGCTGCGTGCTTTAGAGAAGTCGCTTAACTATGAGCGTGACATGGCAACACGTCGACTCAAAATTACTGAGCTGCTAAGCACACAGGGCAATCTGACTGACGAGCTACAGACGCGTGTCGATAACGCGACGTCTAAGCTTGAGCTTGAAGATATCTATCTGCCATATCGTCCGCGTCGTCGTTCACCTGCTGCCAAAGCTCGCGCCGCTGGTCTTGATACTGCTGCCCAAGCGGTCTTGACCCAAGAAACCACCCCGACGGATGCCTTGGCTGATTATCAAGTCCAGTCAAGTATCACTGATGACAGTGGTAATGAAATTGAGGTTGATTTTAGCGATATCGAAAAACAACTCGCTGGCGTACAAGCGATTATCGTTGATGAATGGACACAAGCATTGGGCTTGTTGGACAACTTACGCAGTGGTTTTGCCAAAACTGCCAGTATCGTATCGAGCGTTGCGAGCGAAGAAAAGCGCGAAGTTGGCGAAAAATTCAAAGACTATTTTGAACATAGCGAAAGCCTTGCTCGACTGCCAAATCATCGCTTATTGGCGATGTTACGTGGCCGTCAAGAAAACGTCTTGGGTCTAAAAATTGAAGGCGAAGACGCACCATTTATCGAAAAAATCATCAGTCATTTCGACGTCGATGCCAAAGCACCAGCAGAACGCCGTGAGTTTTTGGCAGCGGCAGCCAGTAGCTTGTGGAAAGACAAATGGCGCCCGCATATTGAGCATCGCCTATTAACTGAAAAGCGCCTAGCCGCAGAGGCGGATGCGATTGATGTGTTCGCTAGCAACTTACAGCATTTGCTAATGTCTGCACCTGCAGGCCCTAAAGTAATCTTAGGTGTCGATCCTGGTATCCGTCATGGCGTAAAAATGGCCATCGTCGATGCGCAAGGTCATGTCATGTCAGATAGCGAAGAGAAGCCTGTCATAGCGACAGTGTATCCGTTCGCACCTGATAATAAGATGGATGAAGCTAAAAAAGTCATCGATGCGTTATTAAGTACTTATAACGTTGATTTGGTCGCTATCGGTAATGGTACGGCAAGTCGCGAAACAGATGCGATGATCAAAGAGATTTTGGCTGCGAACGATGCACTAAAAGCCAAAGCCGTTATCGTTAATGAGTCGGGCGCGTCTGTTTATTCAGCGAGTGAACTTGCTAGTGATGAGCTTGCCAATCTAGACGTTTCTGTACGCGGCGCGGTTTCTATCGCGCGTCGCTTGCAGGATCCATTGTCAGAGCTTGTTAAAGTTGATCCAAAAGCCATTGGCGTTGGTCAATATCAGCATGACGTCAATCAAAACCAGCTTGCAGACAGTCTGGATAAAATAACTCAAGATAGCGTAAATGCCGTTGGCGTGGATGTAAATACAGCCAGCCCAGCTATCTTGGCTCACATCGCAGGTCTTAACCGCAATGTAGCGCAGCAAATTGCCACCTATCGAAAAGAGCACGGTGCATTTGATAGCCGTGAAGCGCTTAAAAACGTCCCACGTCTAGGCGCTAAGACATTTGAGCAAGCAGCTGGTTTCTTGCGTATTCATAATGGTAGCAATCCATTAGATGCCACTGGTGTGCATCCAGAGAGCTATGCATTGGTCGATAGCTTACTCGCACAAGCGGGCAAGCCGTTGTCAGAAGTCATCGGTAATGATAGCGTATTAAATACGATTGATACGACTATACTGGCTGCTAACGATGATAATGTTAGCGTAAAAGCGATTATCGAAGAGCTTGCTAAACCTGCTCGTGATCCTCGTCCTGAGTTTAAAACGGCCAATTTCCGTGATGACGTCAATAGCATCAAAGATTTGAGCGAAGGCATGACGTTAGAAGGGGTAGTCACTAACGTAACGGCCTTTGGTTGTTTCGTTGATGTGGGTGTCCATCAGGATGGTCTGGTACATATCTCGCAGATGGCCAATGATTTTGTCGCCGATCCTATGAACCGTGTCAAACCTGGCGATATCGTATCGGTACGGGTTATCTCTATTGATGAGAAACGTGGTCGTATCGGCTTTAGCATGAAACCTGAATCTGAAAAACCTGTCCGTACGGCTGCCAAGTCTACGACAGCTAGTACAGATGGTGAGAAAACCAGTCGCCCACGCAACAATAATGCAAATAGTGACCGTCCAAATAATAGCCGTCCAGCTGCTGACAAACGTCCGTCTAAGCCACGTGGCAAGCGTCAGGATAAAGACAACGCGAGCAATCGTAGTAAGCCAGTGAAAAATGATAAAGCTGAAGCCCCAAGTAAAATGGGTACACTCGGCGCTTTATTACAAGAAGCTGGTGTGACTAAAACTAAGAAATAAACACTGCTAACAACAGCTAAAATTTATAGTTTGATATAACAAAAAAGGCAGCCCTATGGCTGCCTTTTTATATAAGTAATACGCTTACAAACTAATCAAATAAACTAATTATCTGCTTAGCGTGATACAGCGATACGACGGTTCTCTTTAAACTGTACATTTGCTGGCTGAGTAGCTAATAACTCACCACGCTTGTCTTTTTTCTTTTCTTGTAAGGTACTAGCAGCATCTGCAATTTTATTCTCAGTAGCCGCTTCACCAGCGATTAAAGGCTGATAGTCTGCATTACTGTGTTGCATGTTAGGCGCTTGAGCGTTCTGTACAGGAGCCTGAGCAGTTGTAGCAGTAGTCATTGTTGCCGCATTGGTTGTTGCCTGAGCGTTATTCATCAAAGCTGCATTATCATTGCTTGCTTCATTATCCATATCGTCAGTTTCGTCGTTCATCTCATCTGCTTCGTTACCCATGTCCATATCGACATCAGCAGTAGTTGACGCTTCGACATCTACAGCGCCAGGTTGTGTCGCTAGCAACTCACCATCAGGACCTTCTATTTCGGCTTGCACAGTGCTCTCGACAGCAGCATTACGCATATCTGCTGGCATTAAATCGCTATTGTTAACGGGTGCTGCCATTGCCATAGTTGGTAATACAAGGGTAGCGCCTACGATTAGTGATAAAACATTCTTTTTCATTATAAAACTCCATGATACATAATTAGCAGTAGTTAAAAACGATAACTCATATTTAATGATGAGCTGTTTTTATTTAAAGTTGTCTGTAAATACTGTATGCAAATTATCAACGATGTAGTTTATATTTCAGTAGCAAACTCATTAAGGTTCTAACAGTTTAATGTTTTCTTGTGACGTTATGAAACTGCCATACCTAAAGTCTAGCTAATATTTTAACTTCTAGATTCCCCAAAACTCATTAGTAGCAAAGGTTGATTGTGTTATTACAACTGTTAATAAATGAATCTGCTAATAATAAATATCTACCGACGTTTCTAGTATTGAGAATATGAATATTTGATTGCTCATAGTTGTTATTTTAACTTAGCTGATTGTTATTAATAGTTTTTTGAGTGCTATTTGTCAGTATTACAGAGACTTTCATCAGTAGTTTTTATTTATAATTCAAAACCAGTGTTTAGATAATTATCAGATTTTAGTACATAAGTTTTTTGATAATATACATTTAATTAAACTAATGTTTACATATAATTTTTCTACAATATTTATAAAACGATAGTAGTAATATTGGATTAATGGTTAGTATCATAAAGTATTAAATAATCGGTAAACAGAAACATTGTTCACCAAAAAAATACGTTGTTCTTCATTTAATTTTCGTCTAAATATTTAGAGTAAACTATAAAAAAACCGTATCTCGAAACCAAGATACGGTCATAAAGACATTGAGCCTTTGTTATCATTCAATAGATTAACTATCAATCACTTCAAAGCTAAGACCAGAATGCGCTTCTAAGCGAGTTATTAGCTTATCTCCCATCGCAGATGCTGGTGTCCAGAAACCACCGCCAACGTCCTCTTTGCTGATATCTTGTGCCAGACATAATGCCGCCTGCGAAATCATACGAGAGGTACTGCCATAACCAGGATCTCGATCACCTGTTACTTTAACGGTAATAGTGTCATTTTTGGCCGTTTGTCCAAAGTGACGAATATCAAAGTAGCCGTTCTCTTGCTCGTCCTTAGAAGGGCCTGAGCCAGCTTTTGGTAAAACGTGCTTGGATAGTAACTCGCGACTTGGTTTGATCATCATCGCAGTGGCAAAACCTAGTAAACCTGCGCTCATAGCATAGCTAGACAGTTTTCCTTTGACGCCGTCTTTCATCCACATTGCTTCGTCATATTTAAAATCGCGACCGTATTCATAGCTGAGCAATTGGTTAGTACGATGGACGATACGCGTATTGATGGTTGCCATGACGAACGGTGCTAACCAGCGCTTATGATTACTGTCATATACTGGTTTGCTGACATTGTCCTGACGTACGTTTGGTGCATCAGTATCATCGTTTAACAAGTAAGGGTTGGCCACTTGTTTGCGACGTGCTTTGTCCTCACCAGCTTCTTCAAATATTGATGCCATTGACGCGATAGTACCGCCTGAGATACCACCTTTCGCGGCTTTGACACGCATATGAATGACATTACAGGTCTCGCCGAACTTTTCTTCTGCCTTGGCTTGGGTAAAGTACGCGCCCAAATCTGACGGGATAGAGTCAAAACCACAAGAATTGACGATACGAGCACCGCTTTGCTTGGCAGTGTCTTGGTACTTGTCCATCATATCTTTAATGAAAATAGCCTCACCAGTAAGATCGACATAATCTGTACCGTTTTCAGCACAAGATTTGATCAGTGGCTCACCATATTTCAGATATGGGCCTACAGTAGAGATGATGACTTGAGTTTGCTTTGTCATCTTATCAAGGCTGTCAGCATCGTTACTGTTGGCAATAATAATGTCTACCTTGCTCTCAAGTTTGGCCTGTAGCTTGTTGAGCTTGTCTTCATCGCGGCCTGCGATCGCCCATGATACATTTGAGCCATCTTCGTTCTTATTATTTGATAAAAAATTGGTTAAATAGTGGGCAGTGATCTGACCGACGAAACTTGTCGCACCATATAGAACAACTGCATAAGGGCGTGTGTCGCCGCTGGTTTTTTGTGTAGGGGTTTCAGTATCCGTATTAGTATCCATATGTATTGTCCTTAATAGATTTGAGAATAGGTGGATAGTAAACTATAAACCAAGTCGTTTGATTAGGTTAGGGGTTTGTGAGGTCGCTACAGTTTATAGTTTGCAGCCTACCTCCCATACAACATTGCATATAACGTTAGAAATTTAAAATAGTTCTGCATACAGCTAGAGAAATAGAGTCCAGTAAAAAAGCATGTAGTCTAAGAATTCTCAGTTAAATAAAGCTGTATTCAGAAATATAATTCTATTTTGAAAATATCATCTATTAAAGAAAAAGAGGTATGAGACATTAACAGTTACTACAAACTTTACATAACCTACCGATATTATTACTAAAATGAACGTTTTTTAGAGACGAACATTGCTAATCTATACACGTAAACAGTAATAACTAGCATTATATAAAAACAAGTTAAATGGATGCTATATAAACTCTAATATCTGTTTTTTACCATTATTTGAGGAGAAGATTATGTTTCGTTGGGCTATTATTTTTGCAGTGATCGCATTATTAGCGAGTTTCCTAGGTTTTGGCGGTGTCGCAGGTTTGTCTGCTAATTTGGCATACATTTTCTTAGCAGTTGCGGTGATTTTGTTTATCGTTGCCTTTGTCAGTCGTAAAATGTAAATACAGCTTATCGTTGTAAACACCTACTACAAAAAAGACCCTCAATTGAGGGTCTTTTTTTGTCTGTTTCAGATAAAATAATCGGTACAGCGCCAGACTAATCGGCATCAAGGCATACATTGTAGACTTGCGATTATAACCGTTTTGGCTGAATAATATGCTCCATGCGCTTGGCTAAACGAATATCCAGACTAGATATACCGCCTGTATCGTGGTTGGTTAAACGAACTTCTACGATATTATAGGTGTTACGCCATTCAGGATGATGTTCAAGCGCTTCAGCATGAAATGCCGCTTGATTCATAAAGCTCATAGCTTCGATAAAATCGCTGAAATGATATGTCTTGACGATGCTATTGCCGTCACGCTGCCAGCCAGCAAGCTCTTCTAGCTGTAGCTTGATTTGTTTGTCAGATAAACTACTCATATTAATAACCTTTATTGTTATGTCGAATTGGTTTATTAAAAGTGGTGTTGGGGTATGTCTCCTATGCTGAATAAATATCTACATATTTTTCTGCTTCGCCCGATGTCACTTAACTGAGTCTCGTTAACGAATTGATTAAGTCTAATTACTTAGCCAGTTAAATCAAATCTTGATACTCAGGATTTTTGCTAATGTATGACGCGACAAATGAGCATTGCGGTATCACTTTTTTGTTTTGCTCACGTGCATAATTCAATGCGTGCTTTACCAGTGCTGAACCAACGCCTTGACCGCCTAATTGCTGCGGTACGATAGTATGATCGTAGACCAACTTGTCAGCACTTTCCTGATAGCTAATATAACCTGTCTGCCCATTGACAGATGTCTCAAAGCGGTTCGCTGCTTGATTATGAACAATTTCTAGATTTGGTTTAGAAGTTTGGTTACTCATTAATATACTCCATTTTTTATTATCGAATTTTTATTATGAACTAAATGTTTTATTAATTTTGATAGTGCCAGTTTAGTATGTAGGTTTGATGCTTAACAATCTAGACGCTTACCGTAATGGTTGATAAGACGACTGTTAACGTCATCTATGTTTGTTGTCCTACCTTATCATGGTCGTATCTGGTTGCAAATCTGAATATGTCACCATGCATAGGATATGGCTTTACGAACGACTGGAGGTAAAAAGCGAGTGAGACCACTAGTATTTTCTATCGCTAATTTATCTTCTATTTTGTCTTCTAAATCGTTCGCTGACCTATCATCTTTAAGAGTAGTACTATCTGCATTTTCCGTTGATTGCATATAGGCTTGCCATTCTTTTTCACTAGGTTTGCTAAAGTGATAAATACGTCCCAGTACTTGCTTTAGTTGTGTGCCAAAGCGGCCAGTGTTGTAGCTTAAATCATACTTACGGCATATGGCCTGTACCTGCGGTGCAATCTTTGCATAGTGGCCAGCTGGCATATCAGGAAATATATGATGCTCAATTTGATGAGACAAATTACCTGTCAAAAGGTGAAACCATTTGCTGCCTTTGATATTGCTAGAGCCAAGGATTTGGCGTACATACCAATCGCCTTTACTTTCATTGGCATCAAGTTGGGTATAGATATGCGCTTGCTCAGTGAAATGGCCGCAAAAAATCACCGCCCACGTCCATAGATTTCGGACAGTGTTGGCAGTCATGTTACCGCTCAGCGTACTAAAGGCGCTACGACGACCTAGTGTCAGCGCTACTACAGATGGCAGTGCGATATAGTCTTTGCCTATTTGCCGTCCAATTTTGGCAAATAAGGCGCGAGACTTTTGTTGCATGATTTTGTGCAGATCAGGGGAGTCGGCGTATTCATCTGCACTGATTTGGATGTCATGAAAGGCTACCGCCCATTCAAAGCCAAATGCCAGTACCGCTGTACTAAACATATTGTAGCGATCTTCTGGCGTCCAAGGCTGCTCGTCAGTCACTCGAATCAAGTGATAGCCTACGTCATGATCACGACCAACGATATTGGTAAAAGTATGATGTAGATAATTATGAGAGTGTTGCCATAATGGAGCAGGGCAGACAATATCCCAGTCGAATTTTTGACTATTAAGGTGCGGGTGTTGCATCCAGTCATATTGACCATGCATGACGTTATGACCCAGCTCCATATTGTTCAATATTTTGCTAAAGCTAAGTAAAGACGTACCTAGTAGCCAAGTAGCGACCAGACTGCGTTTCGATGGCATACGCCCAGCCGCTGCAAGTAGACCACGGGCGATAATTTCACTATATACCACGGCGGCATATATCCGCTGTATGTAGCGTGCATCCTTACTACCTAGCGAGTCCATAACGCTTTTATACAGGGCATTGAGCTCTGCAGCTAAAGCATCACTTTGAAGCTTTGATAAAGGTGCGCCAGTTACTGTTGGGTAGCGAGTCCGTGTTGACGTGTCTGGCTGATCGCTATCATTGATTGCTTCATCATTAAGCTGCGTGTAAGGCGTTTGCGGCGTCAAAGGTAAAGGCGCGTGTTTTACTAGCTGTGCATCGGACAAAGGCGTCAAGATAGGCACAGCAGATTGTGGCGTAGTAACGGGTGGTAATAAGCGCATAAATAAATCCTTAACCGAAACGGCATGAATAAGCAGCACTGCATCCGGTTTGATAAGTTATCTGAGTTGTAGCCTATAAAGTAACGTTTGTCTTTTATTTCTCATAGGTTGTCTAGCATATGCTTTCTATTGAGCCAGTCGTTCTATTAAATCAGTCATTAAACATCAAGAACCACATCAGTCATGGCAATATTGATGCAAGTCTGAATAGACTCGTAACCATCCCCGCTCACTTTCCCTGTCTGGACGTTTTTGACCACGCCGCTGACTTTATTACAGCGGCACAATTGGCAAATGCCTTGCCGACAACCATGTGCTAGTCGTACATCTGCATTCTCAGCCGCAGCCAGTATGGTCGTGTCGCTGACAAATTGCCGCTGCCGTGATCGCAAATAGACAGTGTGTTCTTCTACAGGTATCGTCTTATCGAATGTTTGATTGCTGCCGTTATTAACATTAGCTAGGGAGTTACCAAAGTTCTCTACGATGATGTTATCGCGCAGCTGTTTGTCTGTAGGTAAAGTTATCTCTGCGGCGGCCGTATATAAGCCAGCTAATAACGCTTGTGAACCGCAGGCAAATATTTGCGTATCTGCTAGAGATAAGTTTAGCGACAGCAGACTCTCTGCACTCAAGTATCTAGTGTCAGCCAAATAGGTAGTCGGCCCTTCAGTATGGATTAGATGATAAATAAAGTCTGGATGTGCCTCGTTCAGCTGTTGCCACTGATGTTGAAGCTGGTATGAAACAGTCCGGCTGTAATGCAATAGCGTCACCTGATGTCCATTACTCAGCGCTTGAGTGATGAGTCCGAGCATGGGTGTGATACCGCTACCACCAGCGATAAATAGCAAAGGAGTGAGCTGCTTATTATCAGATATTTCATGCCTTAGTATCGAGGTCTGCTCCAAAGTGAAATGCCCAAGTGGCAGACTTGTATTAATGACGCTAGCCAGTGGCATCTGCTTGGTTAAATAGTCAGATACCAATCCTTGCGGTTTAATCGCGATAGTTACCGTATGGCATTGGTCTGCCGTATGACTCTCGGTATCATCGTCGAGCCACCAGAGTGGTTGATGTGCCAAGCCCACTATTGAGTAACTACGCTGATAATAAACTCCATCGATACAAACGCGCAAATCAAGATATTGACCGCCTTGCCAACCACCCATCACCTCAGAAGTCTGCTGTTTAAAGGCTCTATTGGTCTCAAAATGAAGTGCTATCAAATCATCACTTAATGTATAGCGTGCGATCAGGCGTAACTTGGGGGTCGTCAATGACCAAAACGGATGTAAGCGCGATCCGATAAAATCGACAAACGCACGTTGAATAATTTCAGAGCGATAGCCGTTGGCCATATTATCAGTACCTGTATGATTGCTATGAAAGTGAGTAATGTAACGCGTACAAAGTCAGCTAATAAGTCATTTTGATAGTCGAAAATGAAATCGAACCATTAGACCTTGTTAAGCCACACTAACATGCTAACGGCTATTGATTAAATTTGCGAAAGTTTTGATGCTATTTTTTGTGGTCTTTATAAAACGCTAATGAATCAAAATGTTAAGTTGGTTCATTAAGATAAGACTTCTTGAGTCACTTTTCCAACGCGTGTTTTATAGTTAAAGGGCATAGCCTGCTGCCAAAAACAGTAAAACAACTGGTAAAACAACCTGTCAGCTTGCAGGGTATGCGCCACAATGCGATAATGACCTATAATTTGTAACCCTGATTTTGAGGTACGGCACGCTTGGCATCATCGCTGAGTTGCATTTGCTGTTCTCTTCTATGCAGTCTATCGGAGTGTTAATGGCTCAATATATTTACACGATGAACAACGTGTCAAAACTTGTTCCCCCTAAGCGTGAAATCCTAAAAAATATTAACCTATCGTTTTTCCCTGGTGCCAAAATTGGTGTTTTGGGTATCAACGGTTCAGGTAAATCAACCTTGCTACGTATCATGGCAGGCGTGGATACTGAGTTTAGTGGTGAAGCACGCGCGCAAGCAGGTACCAAAGTTGGCTATCTACCACAGGAACCACAGCTAGATGATAGCAAAGACGTTCGTGGTAATGTCGAAGACGGTATGCGCGAAGCGTTAGATGCGCTAGCACGTCTAGATGCTATCTATGCTGAATACGCAGAGCCTGATGCTGATTTTGATAAGCTTGCTGAAGAGCAAGGCAAGATGGAAGATATCATCCAGTCTTGGGATGCGCACAACTTAAATAACCAGCTAGAAAAAGCGGCCGACGCACTACGTCTGCCACCATGGGATGCCGACGTTAGCAAACTGTCAGGTGGTGAAAAACGCCGTGTGGCACTATGCCGTCTACTATTGTCGCGCCCTGACATGCTATTACTTGACGAACCGACCAACCATTTGGACGCCGAGTCTGTTGCATGGCTAGAGCAGTTCTTGCAGAACTACAGCGGTACTATCGTTGCCATTACCCATGATCGCTATTTCTTGGATAATGTAGCTCAGTGGATCTTGGAGCTTGACCGTGGCCATGGCTATCCGTATGAAGGCAACTATACTGAATGGCTAGAGCAAAAGAATACGCGTCTAGAGCAGCAGAATAAGCAAGAAGAATCATTTGCTAAAGCGCTGAAAAAAGAGCTTGAGTGGATTCGCAAAAACCAAAAAGGCCAACAGGCCAAATCTAAATCTCGTGTACAGCGTTTCGAAGAATTGAACTCAACTGAGTTCCAAAAACGTAATGAGACTTCTGAGATTTATATTCCACCTGGTCCACGTTTGGGTAACAAGGTTATTGAGATTAATGACATCTCTAAATCATTTGGCGATCGTCTGCTATATGAAAACCTAAGCTTTAACGTACCAGCTGGTGGTATCGTTGGTATTATCGGTCCAAATGGTGCGGGTAAAACCACGTTGTTTAACATGATTACTGAGCGCGATACGCCAGATACTGGTTCAGTTGATTTGGGTGAAAGTGTTAAAGTTGCCTATGTCGGTCAGGTACGTGATCATCTAGATGATGATAAAACCGTATGGGAAGAAGTCTCTGATGGCCTTGATATCATTACCGTTGGCGACTACACCACGCCAAGCCGTGCCTATATCGGACGTTTTAACTTCAAAGGCTCAGATCAGCAAAAACACGTCGGTCAATTATCAGGTGGTGAGCGTAACCGTCTGCAGTTAGCGAAGACGCTAAAGCAAGGCGCCAACGTATTACTCCTCGATGAACCATCAAACGATTTGGATATCGAAACCTTACGTGCACTAGAGGATGCAATTCAAGTATTCCCAGGTACAGTAATGGTCGTATCGCATGATCGCTGGTTCCTTGATCGTATCGCGACTCATATCTTGGCGTTCGAAGAAGAAGGCCCAGTCTGGTTCGACGGTAACTATACTGAGTTTGAAGCGTATCGTAAGAAAACGATGGGTGATGACGCCAGTCCTAAACGTGCCAAGTATAAGAAAATTACCAACTAATACGGCTGTTTAATATAGTCCAATCCAAAAAAAGACCGCTAATCATTAGCGGTCTTTTTTTGTTTAGCTTAAAATCTTAAAGGGTATGGGTAGTCGTTAAAATTAACGCTTACGCCCAAACTTACGCTGCTTTTTATTACTAATTTCAGTAATGGCGTGAGTGATTTCTTCTTCGTCCAAACTAGCGACTTGTTGCAAGATTTGCATCATATCAGGCGTTAGCACGTACTTAGCATGATGAGCAATGTCATTAATACGATGATCGAAAGTCAGTATGCCTGTTTCATCATCCTTTTGTAGATAGTCAAGACGAGTCAACGCACTAATGAAACTGGTAAACAAGGCGCGATCAAAGAAATCGGGAATATCATCTGCATAGAGTACAGACAAACGCTGCCCGAGCAGGTGACATAGGTCAACAACTTCGTTTTCAGTTAAATTGCCAGAGCCTTGTTGAGCAAGTAGAGCAAGCGTCATAAAGTAACGCTCAAGGCTTTGTCCAACTGGAGTTGCCAGCACTTGCAGCTGTTGATAGTGCTTACTATTAGACTCAGGAACACTGAGCGTATCATCACCCAAGTCAACGATAAGTCCATGAGACAGCAGGTTATCAACTTTCTTATTAAGCGTATCAGCCAAGCCATGTGCTGGATAATACAAGAATAGCTCACTTTGTAAGAACGGATATAGCTGCTCAGCGATACTATCGAGACGGCTGCGTTTGATACGCCCGTTGCGTGCGACTAGTGCAGACAGGAATGACAGCAAAATAAAGACATGCAAGATGTTGTTACGGAAGTAGCTGAGTAATGCTGCTTGCTTACCTGCGACCTGAATGATATCACCCAAGATGTGCGGTGTACGCTCAATAAGTTTTAGCTTAATACCATAATCAATGATTTGCTGCGGCGTCATATCAGTGATAACTGTATCATCCGAGTAGACCAGCTGCTGAGCCAGACCTTGATACAAAGCAATTTGCTCACGGCAGATGTTTTCATCCAATGCAGCTTTCGGTGCCGATAGCAACACTAATGACAGCAGCGATACAGGGGTGACAACCGCAGCTTTATTGATATGCTGCATAACTTTCACCCCGATGTTATCAACCATGGCGCTGGTCTTTTCATCGAGCGGTGAGTCAGTACGATCGGATGGCAAGCTATTGGCTGGCACATCGAACTTTGTCATAAAGTCGCTAAGGTGTAACGGCGTACCAAAGCTCAAGTGCACATTGCCGAAGATACGTTCGATTTTACGACCAACTTTGAGTAATCCAATCAAAGACTCTGATTCTTTTGGCTTGCCTTTTAGCTCACCGACATACGTGCCGCCTTCCATAATACGCTCGTAACCAATATAAGTCGGTATAAATACCACGGGCTTATTGGTTTGGCGTAATTGGCTATGGACGGTCATCGCTAGCATACCCATTTTTGGCGGTAGTAGGCGACCTGAACGTGAGCGACCACCTTCGATGAAGTATTCAATCGGGGTGTTGCGCGTTATAAGGGTATGCATATATTCGCGCAGTACAGCGGTATATAGTGCGTTACCACGGAAGCTACGACGAATATAAAAAGCGACTGCACCGCGTAATAGTGGGCCTAATACCGGTACATCTAAGTTATCACCTGCTGCGACATAAGGGATACTCAGGCCACGTTTGTAGATAACATAAGACAGTAATAGATAGTCGACATGGCTGCGATGACAAGGTACATAAATCAGCTCATAATCGGTCGCAAGGTCACGTACTCTCTCGAAGTGATGAACTTCTACGCCGTCATATAACTGCGTCCACAACCATGTCAAAAACTTGTAAAAACCACGGATGATAGAATGAGAGTAGTCATTGACCATCTCATTAGCATAGCCTCTGGCCTGACTACGAGCTTCTCGAACGCTAGTTCCTTTTTCTGCCGCTTCCATCTCGATCGCATGCTTGATCGCTGGCGAATACACCAGTTTGTCTACCAAGTTACGTCTATCTGATAGGTCTGGGCCAAGCATACTGGCGCGCTGTTTATCTAAATAAATTGACAGTTGCTGCTGCAACATACGAACCAGTTCACGATTGCTATCAGCCGATGCGACTAGCGCATAGCTTGGTGTCTGCTCAGCGTCAGCATCACTGTTAGTAGCCGTTGACTCTGTAACGAGTGAATCCGTCGCGGTTAAATCTGCTTTCAGGGCATCTGTAGCAACTGAGTCAAAGGTAGCAGGTCCTTCCACATCGCCTTTAAGATTATCATTGATAATAGTACGTAAGTCTTGCGGTGGGTGAAACTGTACAAAAGTATCACGGCCCATCACCCCGATATTGAATAGTTGCTTGGTAATACTAGGGTCTTGCCAGTTGTCAGCAGTTAGCAGCTTAAATAGCGAATCTTCTTTTTCAGGTGCACGTCCCCAAAGAATCGATACTGGTACTAGACGTACTTTCAACTCTGGATATTGCAACACAGCAGATACCAGGCGAGAAAGGCGAGGAGACAGTTGACTGTCTTTGGCACTTGGATGATTCAAAAATATGATGGCCGCATTTTCTTTAATATTATGGGCAGCATCATTTACTCCAACCAGTGCTGGCGGTAAGTTGTGCTCTTGCGTCTGCAAGTCAATCAGAATACTGTTGGAACGAGAATAGTCCTGTAGTACATAAAACCGTAGCGTTTGATCATCATTGTCGAACTCAGGTAGCTCGCCTAATAGCTTAGGTTTTACGGCGATATCGAGCATCTGACCTGACAGCTTACGATACAGCTGATTGATCGGTGCATTAGAATAAGGCTTAGTAGCGATTGCATTGCCGTCAGTTTCAGCAGTGCTATCAGTCGCGACACCATCAGTTTTAGCAGTGCTATCAGTCGCGACTGGCGCTTTAAAAATCCGTTTTTTTAGGAACTTCGGTATCATAATCAGTATCAAAAATAGTCAAATATGTTGCGCTTATGATGCCATAAAAGCCACCAAAGCGATATATAGTGTCTGTATATACTACCAATATTAATACGGTTTGGTTACGCTGTAGTGAGTGACAAATTATACAAAATGCTCAAACATTTGAAAGTTAACATGTTTAGCGTAATAATATATTTTTATCACCGATGACTCATAAATATAGCGTCTACTTTCAATTTCATTTTATTAAGCCTAAAACTTATGACTCCAGCTATCGATCTTGCCAAAAAACGTAACCTTGATTACCAAGTACACGAATATATTCATGACAGCAATGCCGCATCGTTTGGTTTAGAAGCTGCAGAAAAACTCGGCGTAGCGGTGGCACAAGTGTTTAAAACTTTAGTGGTGACCACTGATACGGGTGTACTTGCTGTGGCGGTGTTACCAGTAGATAAAACACTTAATTTTAAAAAAATGGCGAAGGCGCTATCTTCTAATAAATTGTTATCCTGCAAGAAAGTACAGATGGCTGACCCCAAACAAGTAGAGCGCAGCACGGGCTATGTGTTGGGCGGCGTCAGTCCACTGGGTCAAAAAAAGCGACTAAAAACCGTGATAGATAGTACAGCTCAAGATCAGGCCACTGTCTATGTAAGTGGGGGTCGCCGCGGTCTAGAGATTGAATTGCCGCCTGCACAGTTGGCCGCGACGCTTGATGCTTGTTTTGACGCTATTACGGATGAATAAAAGATTATACGGAGGTTGTAATCTGTCTATTACAAAATGGCCGTGTCGACAATTTCGCTCAGCATATTTATGAGTAATCTATACTGGGTTCGCTTGTATTGAAGATATTTTGGCGCAAGATTGTTGTAGATTGACCATAGCGATAAGGCGTAGACTTATACACCAGCTTATCTATTATTTTTATCTACATTTAAGGACATGCTCATGCCACATTTAACTATTCAAGTGACACCCAACGTCAGTATCGCTCACGAAGAATCATTGCTCAAATCGCTAAACAAGGCGTTGTGGGATAGTGGTCAGTTTAAGCAGCCTGCTGATATCAAAGCCCGCATTGTGCCTATTAAGTCATTTCTAGTTGGTGTTGAAGATGATGAGCAGGCCAATGGATTTATTTATGCCCACCTAAAGCTGATGAGCGGACGTGATATGGCTACTCGTGACCAGTTAGCTGAGCTGTTGGTTGCTACTATCGAGGAAAAAATAGGCGCAGAGCAATCAGGACGTGCAGCATTGCAGATATGTGTAGAAGTTGAAGAGATAAGTGAGGTCTATCATAAGAAAATGCTTGGTAGTTAACAGTACTTGCCTTAAATTGCTCGTTGCTGTGAATTCTAAATAAGCATATTTTCAGTTAAGCATAAAAAAGCGCCTAAATGATAGGCGCTTTTTTATTGATTATCGATGCAGTTTTAGTCAGTTTTAGTCCAAGAAAGCAAAGTGATCGATTTCCATTGACGTCATGCTTTCGCTTGGGGCAACCATCGCTTCTGCGTGACCAGAAGTACGTGGTAGCAACTTATCAAAGTAGAATTCAGCAGTTTGAATTTTTGCTTTGTAGAATTCTGGTGCTTCTGTACCACCATTTTCTAGCTTTTCATAAGCGACTGCTGCCATACGAGCCCAGTGATAACCCATCATCACATAGCCTGAGTACATTAGGAAATCATCTGACGCTGCTGAGATAATTTCACGGTCTTTACGTGCCATCAGCATCAAGCGTACCGTCAAGGTATTCCACTCAGCACATAGCTTGGTCAGTGCCCAAACGAATTTACGCATTTCTTTATCGAGTGCGTACTCGCCACACCATTTCATGATGCTTGACGTGTAGTCACGGATAATCTTACCTTTAGACTGTAAGATAACCTTACGACCTAGTAGATCAAGTGCTTGTACGCCAGTAGTCCCTTCGTACATCGTCGCAATACGAGCATCACGAGCGATCATCTCCATGCCCCATTCTTTGATGTAGCCGTGGCCGCCATAGACTTGCTGACCGTGCTTAGCAGCTTCGATACCTAGCTCAGTCAAGAAACCTTTTAGAATTGGCGTGTAGAAGCCCAATTTGTCGTCCCATTTTTCGAACTCTTCGTCATCGCCATTAACGATACCTTGTGCCATTTTGTCGGCATAACGTGCTGAATGATAAATCATTGAGCGACCACCTTCAGCAAAGGCTTTTTGCGTCAGTAGCATACGGCGTACGTCAGCATGATGGATAATAGCATCAGCTACTTTTTCAGGATCTTTAGTACCAGATAGCGTACGCATAGAACGGCGTTCTTTGGCATATGGCAGTGCATTTTGGAAAGACAATTCAGTATGGGCCAGACCTTGGATGCCAGTACCGATACGAGCCGTGTTCATGAATGTGAACATAGCTTTTAGGCCTTTATGCGGTTCGCCAATCAAGTAGCCGACTGCGCCATCAAAGTTCAATACACACGTCGAAGATGCGCTGATGCCCATTTTATGTTCAATTGAACCACAAACAACGGCATTGCGCTCGCCAGCTTCACCTTCAGCATTCGGCGTGAATTTTGGTACGATAAATAGTGATATACCGCGCGTGCCTTCTGGTGCATTTGGTAGGCGTGCTAGAACGATATGGACGATGTTATCTGTTAAGTCATGCTCACCACTTGAGATAAAGATTTTGGTACCGCTGATTTTATAGGTACCGTCATCTTGTGGAATGGCTTTTGATTTAACTTGACCCAAATCCGTACCACACTGTGGCTCAGTCAGACACATGGTACCTGCCCATGAGCCTTCGACCAACTTAGGTAAATACAGTGCTTTTTGCTCGTCAGTACCGTACTGAAGCAATGTGTTGATACAACCTGTTGATAGACCAGGATACATCGACCATGACCAGTTAGCAGTACCGATCATCTCAGCTTTAATAAGGTTGATTGACGTTGGCAGATTCATACCACCGAATTCTTCAGGATATGAGATACCTTGCCAGCCGCCTTCTACAAACTGGTCATAAGCCTCTTTGAAGCCCTTTGGCGTGGTCACGACGCCATCTTCGAAATGACAGCCTTCTTCACCACCTGATTGATAGAGCGGAGCAATGACGTTTTCAGCAAAATCAGCCATGCCTTGTAGAATCATGTCTACAGTTTCAGGATCAGCGTTTTCGCCGTTGTCTAAGCTTTTGTAATGCGTTTGATAGTCAAATACATCATTAATCAAAAATTTGATATCACGTAAGGGGGCTTTGTAAGTTAACATAATCGCTCTCTTTGGTTAGTTCGCTATCATAGACTTATGGCGCAATATTTGAGTCACAACTTATGTAAGCGATATTTACTTATTTTAGATGAGCTAGACGTTATATTAGTCATCAAGTGAATTATTAGTGGACAGCTTTCCAGTGTATTAGTTATTAGAACGTCTTTAGCGACGGACAGCTGTTATGGCGTTGATATGATTATAAATCTTCTACAGCGACAAATATACAACTAATAACTATTATTCATGATTAATTATGTTATTAATTCATTTTAGTTTGTATAGGTAAATTGTATCTTCGCTTGAAATTATTCTATAAAGGGCTATGTAGACTCATCTAAATTCAAAGACAAATGGACTTATCAAATAGGAAAAGCCATTTATGAGCACCTCAAAAAAGCAACAGCGAGCCTCTTGGTTGAGCACACTATTAACTCGTATTAAGTGGCTAGTCGATGGTGAGCTGAATCACTTACTCACAGTCAATCGTAGTCAGCGACCATGGCATATGCCAATCATCGCGGCGATTGCGATTAGCTTTCCGGTGTTTGTAGGGGCTTATTTTGGTGACTTGTCTTCAGGTATCAAAGCATCGCTAGGCTCGATGATTATTCTAAACCTACCATTTGTAGGCGGGCTACCACATCGGCTAGTGACAGTCATGGCTTGGGGATTTGCGATGATACTCAGCTTTGCACTGGGTCTGATCGCACAGCTGTTGCCAGTGCTGCGGCTACCCGTGTTTATGCTGATTGGTATTAGCGTAGTGATGCTAGGTCGTTACTATCGGCAACCACCACCAGCCGGACTGTTTGTGTTGATGGCGGGTGCGATTGCGTTGTTTATCCCTGTGCCGACTGATCAAGTGCTCTCAGCGATAGGGCTTGTGATATTGGGTAGTGGCTCCTCGATGTTGCTAGCGCTACTCTATAGTTTGTTCTTATTGGCGACGCGTCCTGTTGCTTCTATACCTGTCTATGACTATCAGCCTGATATGATTAGCGATAGTCTTATCGTGGTAAGTTTTGTTAGTTTGGCGTTGGTCGTTGCCGTTCTGTTAGAGCTGCCTTATCCATATTGGGCAGCGATGAGCTGCTTTATTATCATCCAAGGTATGCAGCTACGAACCATGTGGATCAAACAGTTGCATCGATTATTGGGTACGTTGGCTGGCATGGGCGTGGCAGGTTGGATGCTGTCTTGGGGACTATCAGGATGGGGCATCGCTATCGGGATACTGTGTATGATGTTTTTGATTGAATCGTTTGTCGATCGGCATTATGGACTGGCGGTGATATTCATCACGCCGCTGACGATATTTATCGCCGAGTATGGTAGTACGATGTCAGTGCCTCCAGTCGTTGGAGACATTATCCAAGCGCGTATGATTGATACGGTGCTCGGCTGCGTGATTGGATTGAGCGGTGGTCTAGCGATACACTCTACGCGATTGCGTGTACCGCTACGCCGTTTTGAAAATTGGCTGTTACTACGTTTTAGTTAATAGGGTAGAGCTTTACAAAGATTTCTCTTTGATCAACTGTCTTTATTTAGCGCTGTTGTCGCTTGTGCTACATCGATAGTATGCCCAGTCCAACACTCAAAACTTAAAGTAGCCTGACCGATAAGCATACCGTAGCCTTCTGAGGTCTGTGCGCCACGAGCGGCAAAATGCTGCAAAAACGGTAGTGGACGACCATACATCATGTCGTAAGCGTATTGACAGTTTAGAGCATCATCCAACGGCAACGTATCACCTGATAAACCAATAGAAGTGGCATTAATGATAATGTCAAAAGAGCCACTGAGTTCATTGGTGGCACAAACCTCGATATTTTGGTCGTCGATTATTGAGCTGGCCGCACTGAGCTCATTTACCAAATCAGCTGCCTTAGACACGGTGCGATTGGCAATTGTGAGAGAGCCAATACCTGCTTCAAATAATGGTAGTATCACGCCACGAGCTGCACCGCCTGCGCCTATTAGCGCCACACAAGCATCGGTCAGCGGCCAGTCCATATTCATAATGTGATTGATAAGTCCTTGCCCATCCGTATTATCACCGTAGAGTGCCTCTGTGATTGGTGCGCCGCTTTCTAGTAGTGCTTTGTTCAACAGTAACGTATTGACCGCGCCTGCCGTCTTGGCATGATCTGATAAACCACCACGCGCCGCACAGCAATCATAAGCGACTTGTTTAAAAGGAACTGTCACGTTAGCGCCCACACCGCCACCGCAAAAAAACGCCTCAACGACAGCTGTAAAACTGGCGGCATCATCAGGGCAGTACTGACGCTGATAGCTAATATCAATCCCTGCTTGGATAGCAAACTGCTCATGAATCTCAGGAGATTTACTATGGGCGATTGGATTGCCAATAACGATAAAGTGTTGGGTCATAAATAGTCCGCTGGCTAGAAAATAAACATACTATCAAAGAAGTAATAAGTGGCGCTCAATCATCATAAGGGATAACGCTAGAATTGACAAACTAAGAGGCTATCACCAATCAATGATTAGAAAGTGACAGCGTTAATTAGAGGTTGCCTTATCGCTTTTGAAAATAAATTCTGACATTGAGGCAAACATACGCAAAACACGCGCAAGCAGTTTTGTACTTTCTATTAAAGAGAAGGTCGTTTTGGTACGTTATATATTTAACAAATCTGTACTCTCGGGGAGTGCTCCGCGTAACGTAAAAGGTAGTCAAGTGCTGAGCAGTTGGGTAAACTATAAAATATGGAAACCTATATCAATATGCTGTAATGACTGCTAGATTATAATGTTTGTGAAATATGCTCTTTATTGAAAACTATTCGTTATCAGCGGCGTTCCTGCCAGCTCGTTAATACTATTTCGAGATCAATCTAAAAGTGTGAGTAAATTATCCATGTGGAATCCTAACCTACAGACCCTTCTAGTCGGTACGATAATGGCAGTTGGTGTGACGCTCAGTGGCTGTGACAGCACCAAAGAAGATCCTCCAAATCCAGATGCGGAGACTACTGAGCAGGCAACAACGAATGAGCCAGTACAGGACAGCGCAAACAATCCTGACCTAGACGGTGCCACTGCTCAGCAAGGCACACCAGTGAGATATGATGTCGCAGCATGGGGTACTGATAAGGTTGAGTCACTCGCGGTGGATGAGTTAGATAGTATAAAATCCATGTTTGGCGAAGTGATGAGCACGGACGAAAACAGCCTAGACTACGCCAGTAATCCAGCGGCAAAATATCGCTTTATGAAAACGGATGCGCCTTATCTAGATATCATCGACTCTGAAAAATATCTAGAGCTGGGTTGGTACTATGCCAATCCTACTGATACAGACAAAGAAAAAGAGCTGAGCCAAAACCACGCCAAAAAAGCCTATCAGCTATCGCGTCAACTGATGGGCGATGATGGCGGAAAAATGGTGGCTGATATGCTCAATAGTCAAATCATCAAAAATAGAATCGTCGGTGGACAAAAAATAGAGCTAGCAAAATGTGAGTTCTACAGTTGCATGCTAGTTATCAATAAAGCCGCTGCTCAAACAGACAATAGCTAAATCATGACCGATACGACGTCAGTGCCAAACGGTTGGGTGTGTCTGTACCCACAAGGCGACAGGGTGACCGAAGACAATAGTGTGACCGAAGATAACAGGGCGACCAGCCAAACGGTAACGATGTCTCTAGATAATCGCGGACTGGCATACGCTGATGGGTTTTTTACCACCATGGGCGTCATTGATGGATTGATACTATGGTCAGATTATCATTATCGGCGGCTTGTCTCTCATGCTGAAGCCTTGCAGCTCAATATAAACAGCGAAGAGCTATTAGCCGTACTGCAACTGTATGCCCAGCAGTTAGAGCAGGGTATGCTCAAGCTAGTAGTCACTCGCGCGGCGCAGAATGTACGCGGTTATGGTTATACACCTAATGCAAATGGTAGCGACTGTGAGATATGGCTAAAGGCTACCGCAATAAGAGTTTCTACTGCGCTACAACTGTCTTTGCCTGATGGAAACTTGGTACCTATCCAACCTTATGCTTCGGCAATCTGCTTGTCTTCTCAGATTGCTTGCCTGCCGCCACCGTTGGCAGGTCTCAAAAGCCTTAATCGTTTAGACAACGTCCTCGCTAGTGGTGAGCTACAACAGATAAAAGCTGAGCCATTGGCATCAAAGCTTGCTTCAACACTTGGTGAAGGTCTGCTACGCGATATGAGCGGGCAGTGGGTTGAGGGTACGATGAGTAACGTATTCTATCAATTGGCAGAAGCACCACTATCAGAATCCAAAACTGCCTCTAGTATTCATAAAAATGACGAAAAATACCTAACCATCGGTCAGTGGTACACGCCTTCTATGGCTCAATCGGGTGTCGCTGGCGTCATGCGTCAGGTAATTATAGATGCACTATCGACGACACAATATCCAGTCATAATCAGGTCGCTACAAGATGAAGATTTGCCTAAATTAACGCAGTTATTTTTTTGCAATGCACTGCGCGGTATCATGCCAATGAGCAGTCTGATGTTATTGTCAGGTGATGTTGTGGATTTTGAATCCGTTTAGTTATTATTGAAAAACAATAAATTTGGTATCAATAAAATCATCTGGATATAAAACCACTTGCTCATTTCTATACATCTCTTGCGCTTTCAAAAGCGCACTTTGCTCATCTTCTGCGACAACATCCACGATAGTGCTTAATGTTTCGACAATTTCAACTTGAAAGGTTTGTGCTGCCTTTTTATCTTTTCTTATTATATTCACACTCGATTCTCATATATCACTTCAGTCATTTATAGCAAGTAGATTAGCAAAAGCCCTCAAAAGAAGTGATCGTCTTTTGTTACGTGGTCTTGTGTCTTAAAGCAAATCGATCAATGCTGCTTATCTAATAAGGAGATAAGCCAATGTACGAAGTTTATGAAGATGAAAGTATCCCGCTACAAATCCGTCGTTTGATGGTTTTTGATGAAATCTGTAAATTAGCGAAGAAAGAACCTGATGAAATTATTCATTTATCAAAATTTACTCAGTTATCACTTGGAGTTATGTATCTAAAGGATTTTAAGAAATTTATAGCCTTTGGTGGTGTGTTTGAGTATGCACAAACACCCGAAGAAGTTATTGAGCAACGTATTCGCATTTTTCCTAACGACGAGCCAGTAAAGTGTGCGCTGACTGTTAATCTAAAGCAGTTTACTCGCCCAGCTAGTACACCTATACAGTTAGTGTGGTATTGGAATAAATATGTAAAGAATAGAATGCATGCTTATATTGACTATCGTGAAGAAGTTTTTTTTCGGATAAATGATGAAATTGATTCGGATTATCCACCGCATAAGTTTCATGACCGTCTAGTTGCGACAGCTCGTCTGCCACTATGGGATGATAGAGATGAGTTAATTGCAGATGTATACCGTGACAATCAAGGCGAACCTAGACCTGAACGTTATAATGAAAGGCGTCTGTTATAATTCGAAATAATTACTATGTTATACGAAACTCATAATTAAGTTACTACTTATAGTTATAGCTGCTAATAAATTTTAGCGGCTGTAATATTATGATCTTGATACTGTGTTTATATGACTTATCAGCCTTCTTACATAAATCATCACTAGCCTTTGTGGCTCCGTCAATCGAAGTTAATGCACTGGTACTTTCGCAAGAAGTCTATTGAGTGATGCATATCTCCAATAACGTTCTTCATAATTGATCGTCTTTTGTTAATGAGTATTGCGTACTGATGTTAATCGATCAATGATTGCATTCTATCCAATACTATCTAACAGGGGATAATAAATGCGAACTACCTATGAAGATCAACGAATTCTACTACAAGTTCGTAGATTGATGATATTTAATAAAGTTTGCTGTGCAGCGAAAAGAGACCCTGATGAAATAATTCACTTACCTTGTTATTCACAGATAGCATTTAGTATTGTTTATTCTAAGAAAGATAAAAAATACACAGCATTTGGGAGTGTGTTTAAGTATGCGCATACCCGTCAAGAAGTCATTGAACAAGGTTTAGATAAACAGTTTCATGAAGATACTGTGATGTGTGCAATCACAACCGAAAGACAAGCTTTTACTAAAGCTTATCGCACTCCGTTAGGGCTGCTAATGAGCTGGAATAAACAGGTGAAAAATCGAGCTTATACCTGTCTCGATGGCAATGTGAAACACTTTTTCAAAGTAAATGATGAGCTAGAGCTAGATTACCCTCCTCATAAGTTTTACGGTCGTTTGGTTGCTGCCAAAGGTTTACCATTATGGGATGATAAGTGTTCTTAGTATAACTTTCGATAATGACCACGGCTCACAAATTCAATGATGCCTTTATCTCGTAATACTTGTAACTGTTGGCGAATTTTATCTTTTACGTGGTTGTTTTCAGGATGTTTGAGCTGCAACTCCTCAGCAAAAGCATAAACTTGATTGAGAGAAAAACTGTCATCGAGTCGGTCGATACATTGCCAGACGTCGAGTGTCCAACCTCGTGAAGCCATAGATTGCTTGCGTAAAAACAAAGTCTTTTGGAACTGTTGAGTGACATTTTCACGCGGTATAACTTGTTGGTCTTTGACCAAAAATACTTTGCCAGATTCGGGTACTTGGCGTAAGTCAATATTGCAACCAACCCAACCTGCTCGTTTGGCATTCACTGATAAGGGTTTACGCTTAACAATAATATCGGGTGTAAAGAAATGCTTGGGAATAATTAGAAAATTATTGACGGTGTATTCTTTTGAGTAGGTTAAAAAGAAAAAGCTGGGATTGTCCTTACTATTGATACGCTCAATCATCGTCTTGTAAGCGCCATCATTGACAACATTGCTTAACTTGGCTTTTTTACTTTTTAGCTCATATTGCTCATTACAATTTTCGCAATAAAAATCAGCGACAGGTTTGTTATTAGCAAACTCAGCTAGCGATTGAGCGCTACAATTGGTGCAGTAACTATTTTCTTTTACCCATGCTTCACTGAGTACACGAACTTTTTGAGGTTCAGAGTGATAGTTTTTAGCAAGACTTTGGTTAAAATGTAGGTTCATAAGATATTTTCATTATTAATAGATAAGCTGAGAATACTGAAAAAAACACCTAAGTATTAAGCCATATAAACTGCTATCAATAGCAAGATAATTCATAAGCTAAGCAAATACCATTGAAAATCGCACAGTTCAGTGCTAAATTCTAGCAAACATCTGCCTCGCGAGTTGCCATGAGCAAGCCTACACCCAATATACCACCTGAACGTCCCAACGAGTCGCCGTCAAACAAACAAGATGGCACAGTCGAGGAGCGTGTCGATACCACGCTGCCGGACGCGCAACCAGTGGTAGATGAGGTGGAAGACACGCCAGCAACCAACGTCTCGCTCATCAGCGGCAACAGTAAACCGCGTCAATATAAAGTTAATAACCCATCGTTTTTTATGCAACGCGGCTATCAAGTGCTGCTAGTGCTAGGGCTTATTGCTGCATTTTTCTTGGTCATGGTTTATCAGACGTTGTTTGGTCGTATCGAGCAGCCGCAGCAAATGGTCACGATTGAACCAGGTCAGACGTATTATGGTCTACTACCGCAGTGGCAGCAGCAGATTCCGCTGTTCTCAGCAGGCGTAGCCAAGCTGTATATCAAGTCGCAAGTCGATGCGCCGTTGCATGCTGGGACTTATCAACTGCCCGAAAACCCGACTATCGCTGAGGCGCTACAAATACTAGGTCAAGGCGCAAAAGCGGCCATGGTCAAGGTACAGATTATCGAAGGTAAGACATCTAAAGACCTTTATCAAGCGCTGCGTGATAATGACAAAATCGAAAAAGAAGTACTGACCGCAGATAGTGACAATGCCAGTATCGCCCAAGCATTGGACTTAACGGGTGTACTGCCAGATAGTGTAGCTAATAGCAGTGACCCGATTGTTAACTATAATCTTGAAGGTTGGTTCGCGCCTGATACCTATTATTATGGTGAAGGAACCAGCGATAAAAAAGTATTGACTGACTTGTATAAGCGTCAGCAGCAGGTACTGACTGATGCGTGGGAAAATCGTGCCCCGAACCTCCCTTATAAGAGTCCATATGAAGCGTTAGTCATGGCGTCTATTATTGAAAAAGAGACCAGCGTTGCTGATGAACGTCCTTTAGTCTCTGCCGTATTTAGAAATCGCTTGAATAAAAACATGCGTATGCAGACGGACCCGACTATTATCTATGGTATGGGCAGTCGTTATGATGGCAATATCCGCCGCAAAGACATCAATGAAAAAACGTCTTACAACACCTACCAAATTGATGGTTTACCGCCAACGCCAATTGCGCTACCATCAGCGGCATCTATCGAAGCGACCTTACATCCTGCTGATAGTGAAGCGTTGTATTTTGTGGCAACGGGCAATGGTGGGCACAAATTTACCAATAGCTTGGCTGAGCATAATCAAGCGGTAAAAGACTATCTCAGTGTCATGCGTGAGAAAAAATCTCAAACGCCGCCGCAGTAATATTCCTTCTTAATCTTCTTATAAAACTTATCGTTTATTGAGTGCTACAAAGTAGAGGTAGCGCTCATCAATGACATAAGGTCATATCATGTCAGTATCTATGCACACCAGCGCAACACCATCACATAGCAGCACACCAGCATCGAATCTACCTGAATCAAGTACTTCAAATAAGGAAACGGCACCGACGTTAGGCCGCTTTATTAGTTTTGAAGGAACCGAAGGTGTGGGAAAAACCACCGCGATTGAACAGCTGTGTTTGCGCTTAGAAGCTAATGGCATTCCATATCTGCGTACTCGTGAGCCGGGTGGTAGTCCATTTGCCGAACAGTTACGTGATATATTATTAGATCCAGCGACTGATATCGAAGACGATACCGAGCTGCTGCTACTGTTTGCGGCGCGCTGTGATCACATGCAGCAGGTCATTCTACCAGCGCTTCAAAATGGTACTTGGGTGATATGTGATAGGTTTACCGATTCTACCATCGCTTATCAGGGGTTTGGGCGTGCGTATGGCGACGAGCTGGTACGCGGCAAAATAGATATGCTTATCAAACAATTTGTGACGCAGCTTCCTGAGCTGACATTGTGGTTGGATTTGCCAGTAGCAGAAGGCATGAAGCGTGCCAACAAGCGCAGTGCGGCAGATCGTTTTGAGCAGCAGGCTACCGAGTTTTTTACTTGGGTACATACTGGTTTTAGCCAGCTAGCGAGCGAATACCCTGAGCGCATACAGCGTATCGATGCATCGGGCAGTACGGATGATGTGAGTGCACGTATATGGCAGACTATTATGGACAGATTCGATATCAAATAATTAAATTTTGCCAAGTAGATTTATAGATTCATACGGCAGTTAGATGTATCGATAGCCAGTTAGCCAGTTAGCCAGTTAGTTAGTTAGTTAGACAGTTAGACAGTTAGACAGTTAGACAGTTAGACAGTTAGACAGTTAGACAGTTAGTTAGTTAGACAGTTAGCACCAATAAAAAGCCCCAGCAATATGCTGGGGCTTTTTGTTAAGGTAAATATTTTATTTTTAAGTCAATAAAGCAGATAACTATGCACGTTATTTGTCATCTATTTTATCTATTTTTACACCATCAGTAGTAGCGATAGAGGCATCGCTATCCTGAGCAGAGTCAGGTAGACGATTTGGGTCAAGCGCGCCTTTTTTGTTTTTAGGCGCACTACCATTACCATTACTATTCGTAGAGGTTTTGGTCTTCGAAGTCGCGGTCGAGTTTGCAGACATGACGCCTTTATTATCCACATTAGTAGCAGACGTTTTTGGCTCTTCTACTGGCTCACTTTTCTCTACAGTAGTGCTAGAAGGTGACTTAGTCTCGGTGTTACTGCTTTGGGTAGCTGATGACTGATTAGCAGTGTTTTGCTCATCACTTTTGTCACTATCTACCGCAGGCTCTGGCGCTACTGTCTGACTGTCATCAGAGCTAGGCTCCTGTTCTTTGCGCTTTTCAGGGGCTTTTGAGTTGGACTCAAAGTTAGCATCAGCTGCCATGCGAGCCTGCTCTTGCTTAGGCGTTACATCGACTGGCTTCGGCTGTACTTCATCGTCTACCACTAGCGATATAAGCTTACGGTCACGAGGGACAGTACCATCGAACTTATCAGTGATGACGTGCAGTTTGCCTTCTTTGTCGACGGTATATAGCGGTACGAATTGCTTATTATCCGCTTTATATTGCTCAAAGCTGTAGCTATCCGTGATGTTGGTAATCTTAATTCGAGCTTTTTTGGACAGCATACTGGCAAGCTTGGTATAGGTTACATCTTTGCCAAATAACCACTGTGAATGGAAGTTCGATTGCTTGTCATCACGCTCGCTTTTGACTTTTTCATCACTGAATTTAAGACGGTATAGCTTACGCTCACCAAATTCATGACGATAGTGAATCTCGGACAATGTATTCATTTCTTTGTCCATACTCATCGCAAACAAACGACCAATACCGATTAGATCCAGATGATGATCTGCGTGATCAGAGATGGGGTTACCAAAGTAAGTACGCAGACCGCTCATGCGTGCGCGTGCAATATTGGTGTAGTTATTGTGCGCAACGATGACGTCAAAGCCTTGGTCTTTGAGAGAGGTAGCAATCAATAGTGCAATTGGGTTTGAGCCAACGATAAGGATACCGTTGGTCTCAGGCTCACGTACGCCTAGTAGATTACCGACGACTTTTGCACCTAGACCCTGAATCATGACCGTACCGATAATGACCATAAATACGAGCGGTACAAGCAGTTCAACGCCCTGAATATCATACTCTTGCAAACGAATCGCAAACAGTGATGAAATAGCAGCAGCAACGATACCACGTGGGCCAATCCAGCTAATCATCAGCTTTTCATTGGTCTTAAGGTTCGAGCCGATAGCCGATGCCCAGACCGATAGTGGACGTGCGACAAACATCACGATAGCGAGCAGCACTAGCCCTGCAAAACCAACGCTGAGCAAGCTTGCCAACTCTACACGTGCCGCCAGAATGATGAATAGCACTGAAATAAGCAGAATGGTCAACGATTCATTAAACTCTAAAATCGTCTCACGGGGGAATTTTGGCCAGTTTGCCAGTGCTACGCCCAATACTGTGACGGTCAATAGACCTGATTCATGCTCTAGATGGTTCGATATCGAAAATAACACCAGTACAAATGCTAAGGTAAAAACATTACGCAAGAACTCAGGAATCATATGACGGCGCATAAGGAACGCAAGTAGCCAAGCCCCCGCCATACCCATTGCAGTAGCCAATACGACAATCTTAGCAAACAGTAGAATACTACTGGCTTCGCCGCCTGAGATAATGTACTCATAGACCAATACCACAGCAATAGCGCCGATTGGGTCAATGATAATACCTTCCCATTTCAAGATATTGGAAATGGTTTTGTTAGGGCGTACACTGCGCAGCAGCGGCATAATAACCGTCGGGCCAGTCACACAGACCAGTGCACCGAAGAGTAGAGCAATCAATGGGTCGACATCGAATAGTAAATAAGTCGATAGGGCCACGATAGCAATGGTAATCAGTACACCGACCGATACCAGCATCTGTACCACGGTACCATGTTGCTTAATCTCATCGAACTCTAGCGTTAACGATCCTTCAAATAGGATAATCGCTACGCCCAAAGAGATGAAAGGAAACATCAGCTCGCCCAACACCAAGTCTGGGTCAAATACACCCAGCACTGGGCCGACGATAATACCAATCAGTAATAAAAATAAAATGGATGGTTGCTTTAAATACCAAGCCAACCATTGGGCGGCAATGCCAATCCCAACCACGCCGGATAGCAAAAGGGCGGTATCCATAAATTAATCCTTTTATAATCTTGTCATATTTTATATCTATTGATAGCTGTTATAAGATAGTCGCTACCGTTTATTTAACAATAAGTTGTTATCCGTTTCTGTTGTAGCTAAGCCATCGCACTGATAGCCATCATGAATCACAACATAAGCTAGATATGATATAACTACTATAAAGTAGCAAAGACAAAAGCGTTTCTAGATAAATCACAATACGCTAGAAATGCAAAAGATGGAAAACAAGAGTGATGATAGCCAGTTTATAAACCTGCAATAAACAGTCTTATATACAAGCTAACTTTTGTTTGTTTAGTAAAATATTTGGTTTGACATCATACCATGATTTTATTTCAAGCTGATGTAAGCCGTACCTGCTAAAAAGCTATGTCACGGCCACGAAAGTATACGAAGCCCATATGAAATAACGTTGCCTTGGGTTATCCTGCACTATGCAAAAGGTGCTAGCAGAATACTTTAAGTTTTTATTTATCATACAGTAGCTGCGTGGGGCATGCACGTCGCGCACAGGATAATAGTGTTAGCGCCATGAAATGTCATATACTGAACGTTGAGAGTATTTATTTTTATACGACACTATTAACCATCTTCTAAAGACAGGCACTCTATAAATATTCAAGTAATGAGTAATGATAAAAATAAGCGTAAAGTAACGGCTAAATAGGTATGACAATAAGTTCGAATAAAAGTGCTGCGCCGCATAAATAGACAAGATAAATAGATAAAAGAATATAATTCACCAAATAGTAACGAATAGGGGCATGCCGCTTGGTGTAGTCACTATCGCTGACAATCATAACGTGGCTGTTAACAACAGCGATTACTCATATGGAGGACACAAAATGCCTATCAATATGTTCAAAGGACAGACCACTGCCAATATGCAGCGCTGGTTACAACGTAGTGCGCTGGCACTCGCTGTTAGTACCGCGATGTTCGCTAGTATTAATGTCACGACGATAAACAGTGCTCAGGCTGCAGTCACTACAGCTGATTTCTCTGGTTTGGTGCAACAAGTCACGCCAGCAGTGGCACGCGTCAATGTCACCAAAACGATTAGTGAAGCTGAGCTCGCTAAGGCTCAGACTGCTGAAGTGTTACGTCAGTTCTTTGGTGATCGTCTACGTATTCCTGATCGAGTTGCGACGCCAGCGATTGAACACGCTTATGGTACGGCCTTTTTTATTACCTCCAATGGATATATGCTAACCAACCATCATGTCATCGCAGGTGCGGACAAAATCACTGTAACGCTCAATGACAGAACCGAGCTTGATGCAACCTTGGTCGGTAGTGACGAGCGCTCAGATGTGGCCGTGTTAAAAGTTGAGGGCAGTCAATTTCCAGCCCTGCCTATTGGCGACTCAAGTGGTCTAAAAGTAGGGGAACCAGTATTGGCAATCGGTTCGCCATTTGGTTTTGACTACTCAGCCTCTGCTGGTATTGTCAGTGCCAAGTCACGTAGTTTTTCGCGTGAGACCAGCGTACCATTTATCCAAACGGATGTAGCATTAAACCCGGGTAACTCTGGCGGGCCACTATTTAACCAGCGCGGCGAAGTGATTGGAATCAATTCGCGCATTTTCAGTGGTACTGGAGGTTATATGGGTCTGTCATTCTCGATTCCTATTGACGCTGCCATGGATATTTATGAGCAGCTAAAAAATGATGGTGAAGTGGCGCGTGCATATCTAGGAATCTATCCACAAGATATCGATCGCAATCTGGCCGAGGCTTACAATTTAGAACGTCCTCAAGGTGCCTTACTTACTCGTGTATCACCAGACTCACCAGCACAAAAATCAGGCCTAAAACCTGGTGACATCATTTTGCAATACAATGACGTACAAATCATGGAGGCATCAGATTTGCTGAACTTGCTTAATCGAGCGCGTCCAAGCGATCCCTTCCGTGCACGGATTCAGCGTAGCGGTAAGCAGATGGTGATTAACGGCAAGCTCGCTTATGCGCCTAATGATGTAAGAGCACAGAGCGGTAATGAGCAAAATGATGATGTACAGTTGGGCTTGCGTTTACGAGATTTGACGGCGGATGAACAAGCAGAAATCGCCGTCGATAATAAAACGGGCATATTGGTTACCACGGTGGATCCTACTGGATTGGCCGCGCGCTCAGGTATTCTGGCAGGTGATGTCATCACTAACTTTCATCAAAAGCCGATCGAAACAGTGGCAGACTTTTCAGGTGCTATCTCATCTCTTCCTAAAAAAGGCGTGGTCACTATAGAAGTTATACGCCAAGGCATTCCTGCTATTATTGGTCTACGTATTGAGTAGGTGTCATGATTAAAGCGTGACTGTGAATGTCACTGTTAATGTGACTAATAATGTAACTCAGATTACGGTGCAGAGTATAAAGGCAGCGCGCACGTCAATAATTGTGCTTGTCTATCATGGAGGTCGACCTCTATAATGTTTGGTTTTTTATCAAACAGCTAAGAGTAAGACCTCAACAGTAATTCATTCGTTAAATGAGTTATTGATCGATCAATAGGCTCTAAGGTGGGCCGAGTCGCTTAGTAGGCTCGTACCATTATACAACCGCTAGGTAATTATGACTGACCCCGCTCTACATACGCTTATTACAACGACGTCAGCAGCATTGCTAGCGTACATTGCACTGTGGTCAGGGCTACAAACGTTTAATGCTAATCCTACCAAGCGCTTTATGCGTATTTGGGTGAAGCTCGCATTATATTATGCCGCTTACACGATGCCTGTTTGGGTAATATTGCTTATCATGGTTTGGTCACAGGACCTGATACCGATGTTAGCGCAGCTATCATTACCTGCCGTACTGATGGCAATATTGATGATGGGTTTATACTTTTTTACTGTTATTGTACAACCCAACCGCTTACGATTAGAGCATCATTCTATTGACTTAGACTTGTCTACACCGCTTAAAGTCGCTGTATTAGCAGATTTACGTATAGGAATATACGGTGGTAAGCCGCGTCATATCCGAAAGCTAGTCTCTACTATCAACGCCTTATCAGCAGATGCCGTACTGATTACTGGCGACTGGCTATACTATCCAAGTGCGGATCTAGTAGGTCAATTAATGCTGTTTAAAGGGGTGAATAAACCTGTTTATACAGTCATGAGCACCTCGGACTTGCGTTATCAATCTATGAATACGACCAAGCAAGGTCAGCCGCTACTAGAAGATACATTGGCCAGTACTTTTGATGTACTCGATATTAACTATATCGGTCAGCAATGTACGTCGCTGCCACTCAAATGTGCAAGAACAACAAATAAGCAGTCAGTCGTCAATCAGTTGACTTATCGAACTAATAATCAAGACAGTGTTGAGCAAGAAAACTCGAATATAAATCCATTAGTAGCGGTGCTTTGCGGCTGGCAAGATGTGCCTAAGCAATCTACAGATATTGAAACGTCAGAGGCGACTGATAAAGCAATACTTGGATCGGAGATTGCCAATGCCACCAGTCCAGTGATTATCTTGGCATCACGATTTGATAGTATCAGTGATCTGCCAAAATCTTTACAACCACGCCCTTTGTTGATAACCGGCGCTGCAAAGGCTATTCAAAAAAATATCCTGCTTGCTCAAAAACAAAACGATATTCGACGCAGCAGTGAGCAATCAACATTGCTATATAACAGTCGTATGGGTAAGCAGCGCGGCTTATATCAACATGCAAGTGCACAGATATTTGTTAGTAGCGGCATCGGTACGAGAGGGTTGCCTTTTCGATTCTATCGACCTACTATCGATGTGTTGACGATTCGTTAATATTACATAAGAGACTTATCAGCGTACGTTGTTTGCGCTAAACTGCTTCTGTAGTAATGTGATTATTTATCTACAAGGTTTTAGGCCAAGCTTTATATATTTAAGCGAAAAATAATACACGTTTTTTGGTACTAAAATTATGTGCTGACTGCCAATTGATTGATAGCGGTCAAATCAAAATATGCTACACTAACGAGCACTCTTATTATTATATTTCTGTCGGTTAGTAAGTACGCCCATTACTCTTGGTAGATTGCCATCACGACACTGATATCGTAGATATAATAATCTATGATACAAACGCTATTATAGTAAGTAGAGACGCAGCATTAACATCAAGTAAGTTACGCCATCAGCGTTTATCAACGCACACAAAGCAATGGCCACTTGCAAACGACCTATCATGTGACAGCTTTAATAAAAGCTAGGATAATACAGTAAGGCACGGTTATGAGCACAGCATACGACGAGATCAAAACCCGACTACAAGGCTCAATGGTAGCTTTGGTAACGCCCATGCACCCTGACGGTAAGGTCGATTATAAACGTCTCGCAGATCTCATAGATTGGCAGATCGAGCAGGGCACACACTGCCTTGTGGCTGTTGGTACTACTGGCGAATCAGCGACCCTATCTATGCAAGAGCATAGCGATGTCATTCGCTATTTTGTCCAGCATGTCAAAGGTCGTGTACCGGTCATCGCGGGTACTGGTGCCAACAACACGATGGAAGCGATCAAACTGACTCAAGATGCAGCAGATGCAGGCGCAGACTGTGCTTTGCTAGTCGCTCCTTACTACAATAAGCCGCCACAAGAAGGCTTGTTTCAGCATTATCAAGCCATTGCCAAAGCCGTAAATATACCGCAAATGCTGTATAACGTGCCTGGCCGTACAGTGGTTGATATCGCTCAAGAAACGGTCGAGCGTTTGTGTGATATCGATAATATCGTTGCTATAAAAGATGCGACAGGATCTGTCGGTCGCGGTGAGCAATTGATCAAAGCCGTTGGTGACAGAATGGTTGTATTATCTGGTGATGACGGCACTGCGCTTGATCTAATGAAAGTAGGTGGCAAAGGCAATATCTCAGTCACTGCTAATGTAGCGCCAAAAGCCATGAGCGAAACTTTTTCTGCGGGTTTACGTGGTGACTTTGAAGCGGCTGGTAAAATCCATGACGTGGTCAAACATTTGCACCGTGACCTATTCATCGAATCAAGCCCTATCCCAGCGAAGTACGCCTTGCATAAAATGGGTATTATCGATAAAGGTATCCGTCTGCCATTGGTTTGGCTCGCCGAGCAGCATCATGCGACTATCGATGAAGCATTGGTTCGAGCAAACATACTATAAATTGATATTTAGCCAATTGATATTCGGCGATTTTAGATTTGTTGCTAGTTGGATAATTGATATTCGAGCTAGCAGTAGGTCAACTTATCATGATAAGTCAATCGCCTACATGAGCAATAACTGCTAACTCAGAGAGACAACATGATGACAGTAACATCAAAGACAGCATCATCAACGAAAAAATTATTTCCAGCAATGCTGACCTTGGTTTTGGGTAGCACTTTGGTATTAAGCGGCTGTCAAGCGACTAAAAACTTGCTTGGCAAACGTGATAACGGCAGCTTAGATTATCAACAAAGCAAAAAGCTTGCACCGATAGAGCTACCTGCCGCCCAAGAAACGGCACCTTTTGTACCTTTGTATTCAACACCTAACGCTGGGGCAAACACGCTCCAACTACAAAATGAGTCAGGCAATCAGTATCAGCTGCCAAAGCCTCAGCGTGCTGTTAGCAACACTTCGAACTAAACTTACTCCCTTATCTATATCGCTGACTGTTGCGTTTTTTATCATAGCCGCAAACCATGTATCTTACATCAGTCAGCGGTAGCTGCGCGTTTTTACCACATAAGCTTGAACGAACAGGAACCCCCATAATGCAAAAGCAACAACTGCTGTATAAAGGTAAAGCCAAATCTGTCTATGAAACAGAGGATAATGATCTTCTGATTTTGCACTTCCGTGATGATACCTCAGCGCTTGATGGTAAGCGTATCGAACAATTAGCACGTAAAGGTGTGGTTAATAACCGCTTTAATGCTTTTATCATGCAAAAATTGTCTGATGCTGGTATCGAAACACATTTCGAGAAGCAGTTGTCTGATGATGAAGTGTTGGTTAAACGCTTGGACATGATTCCTGTAGAGTGCGTGGTTCGTAACTTTGCAGCTGGTAGTTTGGTACGTCGTTTAGGCTTAGAAGAAGGTCAGGCATTGACGCCGCCGACTTATGAGCTTTTTTATAAAGATGATGCGCTAGGTGATCCGATGGTTAATGAATCACTTTCTGTATCTCTTGGTTGGGCGACCAAAGAGCAACTGGCTAAGATGGAAGAGCTAACCTATCAAGTCAACGATGTATTAAAGGCATTGTTTGATGCGGGTGATTTAATCTTAGTGGATTTTAAACTAGAGTTTGGCGTATTCCATGACCGTATCGTGTTAGGTGATGAGTTCTCACCAGATGGCTGCCGTATCTGGGATAAGAATACTAAGAAGAAACTCGATAAAGACCGTTTCCGTCAGTCATTAGGCGATGTGATCGAAGCTTATGAAGAAGTGGCTGACCGTATCGGTGTACCATTAAAATAAGTATCAGATACTTAGCATACAATAAAAAACTGAGCCATGTGCTCAGTTTTTTTATGGCATTATATTTATGATGGTACCCTAGTGAGGACTCGAAACTTAGGCTGTAGGCTAATGGTATTAGTATCTTGAGCTATTTAGGTAGTCACGATGTACTTGGTAATGTACACGAAGTGAGTTTTTCAAGATTCAATCGAATTGTTCTTAATTATCTTAAACAATTTAATAGGCCATTTGTATGAACGTTTTATTCGATGAAGCTTCAGTTGCTCTTAAAGAAGTTAGAGTGTTAGCAGATGAAGAGTCTAGGAAAGTAATGAGTCAGTTTGTTAGCTCATTTCCGATACGAACTAGTGGTAACGGAGGAATTGACTGGAACAAGGTTGATAAAAAAGTGCTACTAAACTGTATAGAAGAAATTAAAAATCAAATAAATCTCACACTAGCAGATAACTGTTTTATTATCTGGAATGATGCAGCACACCCGATTCTAGAGACTACTGTTGAAAGGATAGTAAATGCTTTTGACGACGTTACAGCTGTAAGTTTTGATACATGGATATTCATCCCAAAAAACAATAATGTAATTGAAAGTACTCCCTCCGGCTTAAGAATGAGTACGTTTTTTTAGGGTTTATCTGCGTATTCTATACGTGATCGGTGCGCTATACAGGCATCGAACTGCTAGTTCTAGATATGAACTTAGTGACTAAAAAATTGAAAGCATAGCTCAATTCAACAGATGGGTAGAATTTTAAATTATGATTAGAGCATTGAGTAAGAATGATATTGACTTCATATACATATATAGTGTTTATGAAGGTAAAAACTATAGTGAGAATAAAGTTGAAACTTATTATTTAGCAAGCTGTAGTACTTACCAAGGCTTAATAGTATATAGGGAAAATGAGGTCTATAACATAGAGGTGTTAGAAGACAGTTACTTAGACTTAACAACGGGTGATTTATCAGCAGGTCTGAATGATAGCATGCATCCTATACTCTACGACTTTCTAAAAAATGATTGGGAAACTTATGAAGGTATCGTTGAAGGGCAAATTGAACCTTGGCTTAAATTTCAAAAAGAATTGGGTCATAGACCTTGATCAAATAACTTAGTAAAACTGATAAGAGGTTTTAATTAGAGTATACCCAAAGGGAACCAGCTATTTTACCCTTAAAATCTATTAACAGACCACTTAAAACAGACTGCAATTCCTATCTATTTATCAACCAGTATCATTCTTTAGGTATAGGCTTGTAGTTTAGCTCGTATAAAAAATCAAACATAGTGCAAACACTGTCCCCGATACCTTATCTTACTTTTATGCTAATTTGTTAGTACCTACTAATATCAATTGGACCATAAAAATAATAAAAGGTTTTGCTAATGTCTACTGCCTCATCAACCGTTTTGGAGCCTGACTGGTTCACTCGTCCGACCTGTGTGGTCGCTGCTGATCTGATTGGTAAAGTCTTATGTCGACAGCTAACCGATAGTGATGGACAGCAAAAAACGCTACGTATGCGTATCTCTGAGACCGAAGCCTATATTGGTCAAGATGATCCCGCTTGCCATTCACATGCAGGTACTCGAACGTCGCGCACAGAGATTATGTATGAGCAAGGTGGTGTGTTCTATGTCTATTTGACATACGGTGTGCATCATATGCTAAATTTGATTAGCGGCTCTGTAGAGTCGCCTGAATCGGTATTGATACGCGCTGGGTTTTTAACTGATGATAGTGACCGTCTGATTGAAGAGCAACAACTCAGTTCAGATAAGCAGTTTACTCATCCTAAGCAGTTTGCAGGCCCTGGCAAATTGACCAAACGCTTGCAAATTGATCGCGATTTATATGGCAAATCTATTTCGCCGGCTTCAGACGTTTGGATAGAAGATGATGACTGCCAGCCACCTGTATCACTACGCCCGCGTATTGGTATTGATTATGCCGGTGATGCCAAAGACTGGCTGCTACGTTATATATGGACCGAGCACCCTTCTTTATCTAAGAACTAGCAAATTGAGACTCAAAACCATTCTATGAGGTAAACCTATGTATAAGTTGACCGTTTTTATTCCTGATGCAGCGTTAGACCAAGTAAAGTCTGCTCTGTTTGCTGCTGGCGCTGGGAAGATTGGAAACTATGAGCAATGCTGTTGGCAGGTACGAGGAGCCGGTCAGTTTATGCCATTGTCAGGCAGTAATCCGCACATTGGTACACAGGGTAGTTTAGAAATGGTCGATGAGTGGCGAGTTGAAATGGTGGTAGATGAAGCTTTTATCGATGCTACCATTGCCGCGTTAAAAGAGGCACACCCCTATGAAACGCCAGCTTATGATGTGATAAAAGTTTTGAATTTTTAGTTTTATATAGAAAAGTACCAGATTCTTGAGTGTAAGAATTCTCATAAAAAAACCAAATAAGCCATTTAATGACTTATTTGGCTATAAAATTTTTAAAGTTTCAACTGAGTAGTAACAGTGAATATCAGATCTTAATGATCGATTAATCTTTCTTAAGCTTAATCACGTTGTAGCTTGGATAGCCTAGCTCAATTTTATAATCGTCGCGTCCACGTTCAGCCTTTATCTTAATCTTACGATCACCGTTTTTATATTTGACGTCTTTGACGCGATATCCCATGCTACGGACTTTGCTAGCAGCTCGTTGCTCGACAACGGAGACATAGCTGTCTTTATCGTTCTTTTTATTTTTGTGTTTTTTATGGCCTTTATTGTCCTTATGAGTATGCTCGTATAGGTCGTCATAGCCATTGTAGCCATTCGGTGCAGTCACACAGCCTGTGGTCACTGCCAATAAAGCTGCAACTATGCTGCCAGTCGCTACTGTTTTTAATGTTGAAAATGATAGAGTTTTCATAATGATCTCCTAATAGTATATTGTTGCTCAATATGGATAAAAGTTAAATGTACCGAGGTAATTAGCTAAAATGCTGAAAGTAATCAATCTTTTCTGACTTTGATCACATCTAAATTTGGATAACTTAATAGTATCTCGTACTTCTGTGAACCGCGTTTGGCCTCAATCTCAAAGACGCCGCGCTTGTTTTTCTCTTCAAGATCGATATCTTCGATACGATAACCCATAGCCCTTACTTTGTTGATAGCACGGCGTTTAATAGCTGGGTAACGTGATTCTCTTTTAATAGCGTCTTCGACATCGCCTTTTTTATAGCGCTGACCATTTTGATAATTATCTTGATGCTTGTTTTCTTTATAGCGGCCATTATTATTTTGCGATTTATTATTATCCCAATTATCTGGCCACGCTTTTTTGCTTGAGCTGATAAGTCTTAGTGCAGGGTAAGTATATTTTAGCTCGTATGCTTGGCTGTTCTTTTTAGCATAAGCCGTAAGAGCTCGATCACCACGGTAACTATCAGCTCTGATGTCTATAACTTGATAGCCTTTGCGGCGCAAGTCTTGTCGAAGCTGCTGACTTACGCGATTAAAATTATTGTTTTGGCTATTATTATCACCACGATAGACAGGCTGACTGTCATATCCTGAGCCTACAACTGTACAACCCACTGTCGTACCAAATAAGGCAGCGACAAGACCGATAGACA
The DNA here is from genome assembly GCF_044542635.1 of Psychrobacter sp. NPDC077938. Lineage (NCBI taxonomy): Bacteria > Pseudomonadati > Pseudomonadota > Gammaproteobacteria > Moraxellales > Moraxellaceae > Psychrobacter > Psychrobacter sp. NPDC077938. Next base: position 554,501 of record NZ_JBITUW010000001.1, on the reverse strand, counting down.
AAGTGGCCTTAACAGAGAAAGGTTTTATCGTTTTCATGAAGTAGTGTCCTATGATGGTATTAAGTAGGCAGTGTAGATTGGAAATGTCTATATCTGATATAACTATAAGATTTTAAAGGTATTTTTTTGCGTTAAATTAGTTCGTAGTTAGTAAGTGTCTCTGGTAGTTTGTTTTTAGAAATATTTCCTTACATTATCTATAATAGAGTACAAAACTTTGCGGTAGGTGTCATTTGCGTTAATAAGTTGTAATAATTGTGGCAAGTAAAATAGATTGTTGTAAGCATATGCTTACACGTAATGACGTTTACGCGACTTAACATACGAGTGAGAGTTAGGCATTATAGTCACACGGCATTAGGGAATGTGACTCAAGGATTGAGTTGACCGCATTAAGGATAATGATTCAATAACTAGCGTCAGGATGACAATAGTGATTGAAGTAAGGACACATACCCTTTGCTGATAGCAGCAAGTAATACTGAAGCTGTAGTGTAGTAAAAAGGGCAGGATGCCCAGTATCACAATATACTGAATATTTGTGCAAGGATGCATGAAAAGCAGTCGTGATAGGTAACATGGATAGTTAACAATAAAACCGCATAACAATTGATTGCTATGCGGTTTTATCGTGTCTGGAGAATGGTAATTTATTTCTCCAATAGCTTATCTGTACAGTATAAATTTGCTATAAAAAAACCGCATATATTTCTATGCGGTTTTTCGGTTTATTTAGTACAGTAATTATGCAGCGGATAAGTATGCAACAAATATATTAATATTTATTTTCTAAACGCCAGTCATCTACTTCACGCTCTGCGTCTTCTTTGGCATGACCATAGCGCTCTTGTACACGGCCTACTAGCTTGTCACGGCTACCTTCGATATGGGTAAGATCGTCGTCTGTTAGTTCAGCCCATTTTTGTTTAACTGAACCTTTCACTTGGTTCCATTCGCCTTTTAGAGTATGTTCGTTCATTGTATTATTCCTTTTATTGAACTTATTGTGTTTGATTTATTTCTTAATCACCATTTTGATTTTTATTTCACGATATCGATTACTGATACTACTATTTAATTTTTATTTTAATTGTATTGCACAAGAATAATTGATTGGTTCCAAATATCTTGTAAGATTAAATATAGGACTTTCCAATTCAGCTGTCTGTATATGCTATGTTTATAGTGTTACTTAATTATAGTGAGCGTTTACTAAGTGTTATATACAGGGCTGCTGTAGTAGTGCCACGTAAATTGCGTCTATTGTGCGTGATAATAATTTTTTCTATGAACTTGTTGTTTATGTAAATATTAAGAAAATATATTATTTATTTAGAATATTTATGCAAATAAAAAAGCAGATACTCAAAAGTAGAGTAGCTGCTTTTTTATTATCTTTGGAATTGATTTAAAGTTATTTCGTCGAATATTTATTCAAATACTGATGATAGCGTTTGGTGAGTTTTTTTATTCGTATACGATCAGAAATCAATGAGAAAATTGGCGAAGCATTTGGTTTGGGCGACTTCCCTTGTCCCATGCGTTGTAATTGTCGCTTGATGACCGCCATTGTAGCAACTGCACTTAAGGTCTTATCTTTCCAGCGTACCATAGGATTGTGAGCACTAAGCGTACTATCACTTTTCCAGTTATTTGGTAGAGCAGGGTTCATGGCTAATGCGGTTCCCATACCAACCACGTCAATCCCTTGCTTCAGTACATCTTCTGCGACAGCCAATCGCCTAACGCCACCTGTCGTCATGATAGGCATGGTAGCAATTTGAGCAATCTCTTTTGCGAAGTCTAAAAAGTAAGCTTCTCGGTGCAACGCGCGACCATCTGCTGTGCTGCCTTGCATGGCTGGGCTTTCATAGCTGCCGCCTGATAGCTCAACTAAATCTACCGCCAATTCATTCATCGCTGAAATAACCACTTTAGCATCATCTGCATCAAATCCTCCGCGCTGGAAATCGGCCGAGTTTATCTTAACAGCGACTGCGAAGGTAGGCGCAACTTTAGCACGAACGGCTTTGATTACTTCGATCAATAGTCGCATACGATTCTCAACCGAACCACCGTATTTATCTTTACGTTTATTGGTAAGCGGTGATAAAAATTGAGAAATTAGATAGCCGTGAGCGGCATGAATTTGTACACCATCGAAGCCAGACTGTTCTGCTTTTAGTGCACTATCGGCGAACCGCTGTATCAGTTGCTCGATATCTTGCTGCGTCATCGCACGAGGTTTGCCAAATAGATGAGAGTGCTTGCCCAAGTCAATTGCCACGTCAGAAGGTGATAGCACATCGCCACCCATGGCAGCATATACTTGACGGCCAGGATGGTTGAGCTGCATCCAAACCTGCGTATTGTTGTGCTTGGCAGCATTTGCCCACGCTCTAAAAGGCGCTATCTCACTGTGTTTGTCCAATACGATACCGCCGGGCCCTGTCATAGCGCGGCCATCGACCATCACATTCCCCGTGATTAACAGCCCTGTCCCGCCTTCGGCCCAGTTTTTGTATAGACGGAGAAGAGTAGAGCCAGGGACTTGACCGACATCAGCCATGTTTTCTTCCATGGCTGATTTCGCTAAGCGGTTGGGTAAGGTAGCGCCACAAGGCAGCACTAAAGGGGAGAATACAGGTGATGTCATGATGGTGGCCTAGAAATGGTTGTTTTGTGAAGCATGAGTTCTACTATTGGTTTGGCTATAGACATATGGTTTAAATGACTATAACCTTATAGCTAAGATATTCGCTGTCGGCAATTGACCATTATCATCACATTTTTTTGGCACAATAGCACCTAAGGTAAATTACTGGTGTGTCGATATAATTATCTATTGAATAGGAAAACCTCTGCATTGAATGTATTAGCGCAAGATTTGACAGGCCCAGTAGAATCTAAACGTGAGCTGGCGAAAGCTAAGACTCGGCGTGCGTTATTAAAAAGTGCCTTGCGGTTGTACAGTTTGGAAGGTGCTCAGGGCATGAGCATGAATAAAGTTGCCAAAGGTGCAGGTATTGCCCAACCCAGTTTTTACAATCATTTTGAAAGCCTAGAGGCGCTACAAAACGAGCTGAGCGCCCAACTAAAAGACAATTATCTATCCCCGATGCGACTGGCATGGGTCAATATGCTCAAAGATTATGATGTGTTGAGTAAAGATCAGTTTAATCAGCAATGTCGACAATGTCTGATTATGATCTTTGATTCTGCATTTGAGAATATCGCACTGTTTCAACACTTGCTCGAAGACCGTCCTAGATTTAGTGACACTATAGAAAACCAGTCTTCATTGAATAATGGACTGGGCAATCTGATTACCGAAATACAAGAAGAATGGACAGAGATATTTATTCAAGGATTGCAGTTATCCAATCGTTCTTGCGAGCGCAGTGCTGTCAATCTATGCGTCGATATGGCGGCGGCACAAGTACATGAGTTGATATTGGGCTGTCATCAGCAGCGTTACTCAAGGCAGCAAGCGATTGCCACGTTGAGTATCAGCTTTGATGCACTGTTTGCCAATTTTTTGCACGGAAGCAAGACTAGTCAGTAGTGATAATAAGCAAAAATTATTGTCATGAAATCTAGAACAAAAAACACAACAGGGAGAGTGACTATGGCCACAACCACGGCTGCACCAACGTTAGGCGAAGCGCAAACGCATTTTAGAACTTGTACATTGTGCGAGGCAATGTGCGGCGTCGAAATAAAACATGATGGCGAAAAAGTCTTGTCGATTAAAGGGGACAAAAACGATCCCTTTTCACAAGGCTATATTTGTCCGAAAGCCACCGCTTTGCAAGATTTGCATGAAGATCCTGACCGTTTGCGTCAGCCGGTAGAGAGAACGGCAGACGGTTGGAAATCTATTAGTTGGCCAGAAGCGTTGGATAAAGTCGCCGCAGGTATTCAATCCATACAGCAAAAGTATGGTCAAAATGCGTTGGGTGTTTATTTGGGTAATCCTAATGTACATAATATGGGTGGTATGTTGACCATCAAACAACTGCTTACCAGTTTAAAGACGCGCAGTCGTTTTTCTGCCACTTCTATCGACCAGCTGCCACATCATATTATTAGCATGCATCTATTTGGTCATATGCTGCGTATTCCAGTTCCTGATGTCAATAACACACAATACATGCTGATCATCGGTGGCAATCCGCTGGCTTCTAACGGCAGTATCATGACTGCGCCCAACATGCGCCAAAAGCTAAAAGATATTAAAGCGCGCGATGGCAAGGTAGTAGTGGTTGATCCAAGACGTACCGAAACTGCCGACATCGCCAGCGAACACCACTTTATTCGTCCAGCGACGGATGTATTGCTGCTATTGGCCATGCTAAATGAAATCTATACGCAGGGTTATGCCAAGCTCGATACTAGAGTGGCGACCTTGGCACCAGAGATCGATCGACTTGCTTTGTTTGCTGAACAATACACGCCTGAGTCAGTGGCAGATATTACGGGTATTACCGCAGCCGAAATAAAACGTATCGTCAAAGAGTTTTGTGAAGCGGAAAGCTCAGTTTGTTATGGCCGTATGGGCATCTCGGTGCAAGAGTTTGGTTTGCTCAGCCAATATCTGTCTATGGTCATTAATATCGTCACAGGTCGTTTAGATGAGGTGGGCGGATTGATGTTCCCGAATCCTGCTGTCGATGTTGTGAACAGCTCAGGCCCGGGCTATTTAGGTAAACGTCATAGCCGCGTCAGCAACTTGCCAGATTTTAATGGTGAGTATCCAGTGGTTGCGATGGCAGATGAGATGTTAGTCGAAGGGGAAGGCCAGTTAAAAGGATTCGTCACGGTCGCTGGCAATCCGGTTCTGAGTACGCCAAATGGTGAAAAGTTGGACGAAGCATTATCTCAGTTAGAGTTTATGGTTTCGCTTGATTACTTTGTGACTGAGACCAGTCGCCATGCCAATATTATTTTGCCGCCTGTATCGCCATTAGAGCGCGACCATTATGACATTACTTTCAATGGTTTTGCCGTGCACAATGTCGCCAAATATTCGCCTGCTTTGTTTGAGAAAACTGATGATACCAAGCATGACTGGGAGATTTATTTAGGACTGGCAGAGCGCTTAGACAAAGATGCGCCAGAAGCAACGCAAAAAGAACGTGCCGCGACAAAAGCCTTTGGTCCCAAGTTCTTGTTAGAGCAAGGTCTTAAGTATGGACCTCATAAAGAGGTGACATTTGAAGCGCTAGTCGAGAATCCGCATGGTATTGATTTGGGTCCGCTGCATCGTATGTTGCCAGAGGCTATTAAACACGCTGATAAACAAATTCATCTTCATGTTGATTTTTATCAGTCAGATTTGGCCCGTGTTAAAGAGATGGTACAGCAGTACAACAGTAATGAGATTTTGCTAATCGGTCGTCGTCATGTACGTAGTAACAACTCATGGTTGCACAATAGCCATCGACTGGTAAAAGGTAAGTCTCGCTGTACATTGATGCTGCATCCGCAAACGGCAGCGCAACATGGCATTGCAGACGGTCAAGACGTCAGAGTAACTTCTCGAGTAGGTAGCGTGGTCATTGTAGCAGAAGTGACAGATGAGCTGATGCCAGGAGTGGTCAGCATTCCGCATGGTTTTGGACACGGTCGTAAAGGCGTTAAGCAAAAGATTGCGCAAGCGCATGCAGGTGTCAGCGTTAATGATTTGACTGATGAGACGTTGATTGATCAGTTGAGTGGTAATGCCGCCGTTAATGGTGTACCTGTGCAACTAGAAGCATTGGATATGGGTGTAGACAGTTTATCTGCTGCTACAGAGACTGTAGCAGCAGGCGCACTAGCATAAAGTTAATCATACCTTTGTAGAAATAAAAAAAGGCGTTCACGTAAAGTGAGCGCCTTTTTTTTGCAATCTGAATATATCGCTGATCCGATTAAACGCTCATGCCAATAAAGTCAAAATCGACATTAGGGGTTTCGCCTTGGATTAATAAACTAAGGGCTTTTGCAGAGCCACAAGAATGTGTCCACCCTAATGTACCATGTCCCGTATTGAGCCATAAGTTGTCAAAAGTCGCTGAAGTATTATGACTACCATGTTTGACTTGTCCGCAGTGTGCGCGTCCAATTAGGGGCACATTTGATGGAGTCATCGGGCGCAGTCCTGTCCAATATTGTACCGAGTTTGCGATGATACCTTTTGGGAATAATTGCTGTACGCGGCGAGTGATAGCTTCACAGCGCGTAGCATTTAATTCTAAATTATAGCCATTAAATTCTGCGGTGCCAGCAACACGTAATTTGTCACCCAGTCGTGAGGTAACCAGTTTGAATTCATCATCAATCAAACTGACAAAAGGCGCTAAGTGGGGTGCGCGCGGATTCACCGTATAGGTAGCCGAATAACCTTTTGCTGGAAATATTGGCGCGTGTATCCCCAATGGTTTTAGTAGAGGTACGCTATAGCTGCCAAGCGCGACCACATGACTATCAGCCGTAAAGGTCTGTGCATTTTCGCCTTTTGGACGGATAGTAATACTGTGTACATGCGGACGGGCAGAGTCAGCATCAGCATTGAGTGCCAAAATTTCGGTATCATATAAAAACTGTACGCCAGCATCGATGCAACGCTGCGCCAAGCGCTGGGTAAATAGGTGCGCATTGCCAGACTCGTCACGACTAGTGTATGTCGCTCCAGTGAGCTTATGCGCAATTGGGTAGAGCGCAGGTTCTAAGTTGATAGCATTGTTAATATCAATCACATGGCGCTCACAGCCGAGCGCTTGCATGCGTTCAGTTGGTTCGATAGCCGCATCAAACTCTGCCTGATTGGTATAAAAATGCATGATACCGCGTGTTTGCTGCTCGTAGCTTATGCCGATATCTGCGCGCAGCTGTTGTAAGGTATCTCTTGAATATAGACCTAGGCGCACCATTTGCACTAGATTGGCATCGGCTCTATCGGCGCGGCACTCTTGCAGAAACTGCATCGCCCATTTGAGCTGCGCTTTATCCGCACGCAAGCGATAGAGTAGTGGAGCATCCTCTTTAAACAGCCACTTGAGTGCTTTCATCGGGGTCGCAGGATTGGCCCAAGGCGTGGCATGTGAGACAGATATTTGACCGCCGTTGGCAAATGATGTCTGCATGCCTGCTGCCGATTCGCGTTCAATCACAGTTACATCATAGCCTGCTTGACGTAGATACCATGCGGTGGTCACGCCCACCACGCCTGCTCCGAGTACCGCAATGTGTGTCATAGGATTCTCTATGCTCATGTTAGTCATGACGGTCGCGCTGTATTAAACGACCATCACCTTTGCTGCGCCGCCTGCATGATTCGATTTCTATTTTGGACGCGCAACATCTACTTGTAGTGCAGCTGGCAAGTCCAATATGCTCAAATCACTCTCTGCCAATTGTTCAGGACGTGCCACGACCAAAGCGGTAAAGCCATTATCATTTTTCATCGCATTGACCACTTGGATTTTATCGAGCTTGTCACCTGCGTTTGGCGCTGCACCGGTGCCTTGTACATAGTGCAAAAATGCTTTAGGTGCAGATTTAAAGTAGATACGAGCGATGACTTCTTGACCTAAGTAGCAGCCTTTATCATAGTCCATGCCGCCGCGCTGATGTAGACGCAGCTCTTGCGGTTGAAACTCACCTTGAGTCGTGGCCACAATCCAATAGTTACCAGTAGCTAGGCTGCATGCCATCCAAGCCTGCGTATCTTCAGCGGTATTATGATCGTCTTTATGGCTGAAAGTTGGCTCATCTGCTAGCACACAAGGATATATCGCTGCTGGTGCACTGGTTTCAAATTTAGAAAACGCCCCGTACTTATTAAGGTGTGCCTGCAAAGACTCAGCACAATCGCTACTTATGACCACATCATAATGTTTTTCTGCTTGTTTTTTAATCCAGATACCGAACTCAATACGACCTTTTAGGTTACCGATGGCGGCTGCCTGATAGCTAAGCCCGAGCTTGGTAACGTCACAAGTTAATTGCCCTTGCAAGAATTTTTCGGCGTCCTCGCCTTGGATAGTTAATTGCGAAAACTGCGGTACAGCTGATAAATTTGAAGACTGAGTCATTGTTATTATCCTTCTGATGAGAGCTTTTATTAATAATATAGAGGGTAAATCGAAGTGATAAAAAATTATATGGGCGCTTTTGTCATTGATAGCATCTGTGCACATAAATCTAAATGAGGCTAAGAAGAGTACCACAAAAAACCCTGTCATAAAAAACGTCATCAGTAAGCGATGAGTTAAGTGTTAAATTGGGCATAGCGTTTGATTTTCAAGCGTACAAATTGGTTAAAGATGGTGAGTTACGGTACAATATCAGCTCTACAATTAACCTAATGTACGATGGCTGCCGAGGAAATAATGAGCTTACCAAATTGCCCTAAATGTGATGCTGAATATACGTATGAAGATGGTGCGTTACTGGTATGTCCTATGTGTGCTCATGAATGGACGGCGGCTGAGACTGATGCAGCGCAAGCTGAAGACCAAGACGCAGTTATTCGTGATGCTGTTGGCAATGAGCTACAGGACGGCGATGCGGTGACGGTTATTAAAGACCTAAAAGTCAAAGGCTCTTCAATCGTGATTAAAGTAGGGACGAAAGCGAAAAGTATTCGCCTGTTGCCAGATGCTACTGACGGTCATGATATCGACTGCAAACTTGATGGCTACGGACCAATGAAGCTTAAGTCTTCTGTGGTCAAAAAAGCTTAAATTGTAAAAACTTCTTGAAAGATTCAATAATAAACAAATATAAAATAGACGCTCAATCACAAAACATTGTCGTTATAAATGTCGCTATAAGTAGAGAATAATTATGAGTACTAAAAACGAACAGCTCTTTGCACAAGCACGTAAACATATCCCAGGTGGTGTTAACTCGCCAGTTCGCGCCTTTGCAGGAGTTGGTGGTACGCCAATCTTTATGCACCGTGCCAATGGCAGCAAAATTTATGATACCGAAGACAATGCTTATATCGATTATGTCGGCTCTTGGGGCCCAATGATTTTGGGTCATGCACATCCAAAAGTCATTGATGCGGTTAAAAAAGCGGCCGATGACGGTTTGAGCTTTGGTACACCAACGCCGTTCGAGACAACAGTTGCTGACAAGATTTGTGACATCGTACCGAGTGTTGAAATGATTCGTATGACCAGCTCTGGTACCGAAGCGACCATGAGTGCGATTCGCTTGGCACGTGGTTATACTCAGCGTGACAAAATCGTTAAGTTCGAAGGTTGCTACCATGGGCATTCAGACAGCTTGTTGGTAAAAGCTGGCTCTGGCATGCTTGATATTGGTGAGCCAACGTCGAAAGGCGTGCCAGCAGACTTTGCTAAGCATACCATTACGATTCCTTATAATGATCCGCAAGCGATTAAGGACTGCTTTGAGAAATGGGGTGAAGAAATTGCCTGCGTTATCTTAGAGCCTATCGCTGGCAACATGAACATGGTTATCCCAATACAAGAATTTCATGATACGTTGCGTGCAGAATGTACGGATAATGGCGCAGTATTGATTTTTGATGAAGTCATGACGGGCTTCCGCGTCGGTCTTGGCGGCGCGCAAGCCCATTTCGGTATTGACCCAGACTTGACCTGTTTCGGTAAAATCATCGGTGCTGGCTTACCCGTTGGTGCTTTCGGTGGTAAAAAAGAAGTCATGTCTTGCATCGCGCCACTTGGCGGCGTCTATCAAGCTGGCACGTTATCAGGCAATCCACTAGCGATGCGCGCTGGTATCGCTATGTTTGAAGACTTAACGGCAGAGGGTTTTTATGACGAATTAGCAGCGAAAGTTGATCACCTAATGGATGGTTTCCAAGCAGCAGCTGATAAACATGGCATCCATCTACGTACCAACAAGTTGGGCGGTATGTTTGGCATGTTCTTTGTCAAAGATAACGCAACCGAAACGCCAAAAAACTTCGATGACGTGACAGAGTGCGATATGGACGTATTCAATACTTTCTTCCACGGTATGCTAGATCGCGGTATTTACTTGGCACCATCAGCTTATGAAGCAGGCTTTATGTCTATCAAACATAGCGATGAAGACATTGATGCGTCAATCAAAGCGGCTGATGAGATATTTGCAGAAATGGCAAAAGCATAGTTTAGCCATGTAAGTTATTAGCTAACTAAAAAGTTGAAGCTTAAAAAAACCAGCAAGATCATCCCGTGATCTTTGCTGGTTTTTTTGTTTATCGATATCTTATTTATAATCGTATTGGGAAGAATACAAAGTATTTTTGAAGATTGTTTGTATAGCCGTTAACGTGACTGATGCTTATACAGTTCTTGCCTGCGCATCCGAAAAACAGACAATAAGTTATGATATTCTGAGGTAAACCCAGCCAATTAAGCAAGGATGCAAACGAATGAGTACCAGTACTTCTACCAATACCGCGCCATTATGGCAAGCCACTTACGACCAATGCGGCCTAGACAATCATTTGAATGTATTGGAAGGTAAGCAAAATCTAATTGACTTACTGCAACCAAAGATTGAACAGAATAGTGAATTTCCAGCTTTTAGTATGGGTGCGGCATCGCTCACTTTTAGGCAGCTAGATATTGCCAGTCGACGTTTTGCTACTTTTTTACAAGCGCAAGGTGTTGAGAAGGGCGATCGCATAGCGGTACAACTGCCAAATATACTGCAGTATGCCGTGGTACTGTTGGGTTGCCTACGTGCAGGTGTGGTATTGGTCAATGTCAATCCCATGTATACCCAATATGAATTGGCACATCAGCTCACTGACGCTCAAGCCTGTGGTCTAATTGTGCTAGATGGTATGAGCACTGCTTACGAGCAATTAGATGACACAGTCAAAGCGCAGCTAAAATGGGTGGTCAGATGTTTCATTGATCCTAGCATTGCTGATAACGACATTGCCTTGCTCAGTCAAATTGGCACAGCACAATCTGCGAACACAGATGAGCAAACACATTCCTCGACCGAATTATCAAATGAATCATCACAGCACAACATAATGTTTGCACATATTATGCAGGCCTATGGTGCAGAAGCGTTCAAAACAGTTACGATTGAACGTGAAGATTTGGCGCTACTGCAATATACAGGCGGTACGACTGGCAAGCCAAAAGGTGCCATGCTAACTCATTATAATGTCATGGCCAATGTCTGCCAGTGCTACGCGATGTTTGGTAAAACGATTGAAGCCAATCGTAGCGAGCAGATTAAAATACTTAATCCCTTACCGCTTTATCATATTTTTTCGTTTACGGTCTGCGGCTTGCTAGGTCTTTATGGCGGCTGGGAAGATATATTGGTCACCAATCCACGTGATATCGATGGTTTAGTGAATACCATTGAACAGCACCGACCTCATGTTATCCCTTCAGTGAATACATTATTCATTGGCATGCTGCATCATCCAAAATTCGCCAGTCTAGATTTTAGTCGTTTGGCACTATCTATCGGCGGCGGCACAGCGATTATTAAAGCGGTCTCTGATCAATGGCAGCAAGTGACAGGTATGATTATTAGCGAAGGCTATGGAATGTCTGAGACGGCGCCTGTTATTTCTTTCAATCCGTCTGGCATTACAGAGTTCAATGGTAGCGTCGGACTACCACTGGCTTTGACAGATATCCATATCATTGATGAGAATGGGAATACGTGCCCAACAGGTACAAGGGGTGAGGTCTGTATCAAAGGGCCTCAGGTCATGCGCGGTTATTGGCAGCGAGACAATGCAGATACTTTTACCCCAAATGGCTACTTTAGATCAGGTGATATTGGCGTTATGAATGATGAGGGGTTTTTGACACTCGTCGACCGTAAAAAGGACATGATACTGGTATCAGGATTTAACGTATATCCCAATGAAGTAGAGGCTGCGCTGACTGAACATCCTAAAGTGCTCGAAGTCGCTGTAGTCGGGGTGGCAGATGACCATAGCGGGGAAGTGCCAAAAGCGTTTGTGGTCAAAAAAGACGCGGCTCTCACCGTAGAGGAGCTACAAGACTTTGCGGGCAAGCGTTTAACTGGTTATAAGCGTCCACAGTCCTATGAGTTTATCGATGAGCTACCTAAGACTGCTGTTGGCAAAATATTACGCAAATCCTTACGATAAGAAATGTGTCGTTTCGCTTATAGAAATTAGCTGACATCAACGAAGCTATCAATATAATTGAAAACTGGGCCGCTAAAAATAATAGCCCAGTTTTTTTGTCACTTAATTTATATGGCGACTAAACTTTATCGTGCTTTATCAAACTTACGATCTCTCAAGCTCAGATTGCCTCGTAGCACATCGCTATACATACGAAAATCACTGACAAAGCTTTTCAATGGAAACTTAAAAGAAGCGGGCTTGTTCTTTTCAAAGAAAAAGTGTCCAACCCATGCACAGGCATATCCGGCGGCAATGCCCTTTACCAAAGGTTTGGCTGAGCCAGTTTTGACAGACTTTGCCAGTCCTAATAAGCCAAAGCTACTACCTGCAAAATGTAGACGGCGACAGGCCATGTTTTGATGCTCATCTAAGTAAAAATCATAAAATGCCTGTTTAGGCGAACTTTCAGTTTTTACCATGTCTTTTTTGGCGTTACTGATAGGGGTCTCAGTATTTTGAGTAGCGTCTTTTGTTGTGGTCTGATTCATGTGACTAGCTTCCTTGCTGGTGAGTTTAATAACTATTAATTACAGATGATTTTTAACCGATTAGCTGGTGACTTTTGAAGTAAATTATACGGATAAAAATTCTGTAAATAACGGTTTTTTATCATGATATTGATAGCTTTCAATGTAGCAAACCGATATGAGTAACACAAGCGCTAGATGCTGAGCCGATACCTGTCAGCTTATAAGGTGGTCGTCGATATCCCTGCTGCAACTTTGCATTGCTTGCGAGTGTTTGGCATAAATGCTTTAATGACAAAATTGCCCTGATTTTTGTGGTTATGACTTTTTTCTATACATGTGATTTTATAACTATATAGCACGTGATTTTGGTAAACTATCCACTCTCTCTAACACGGTGACGACTTGTCCTATGCCTATTGACTACCTTACGAATCCGCCAATTGGCGATGATGAAATGATGGCAGCCATCGATATTGGTTCCAACAGTTTCCATTTAGCTATTGCTCGTCTTGACCATGGGGAAGTGCGAAAAGTAGTCTCGATGTCTGAAAAGGTACAGCTCGCCGCTGGTTTGGACGAAAATAATATTCTAAGCGCAGCCGCCGAGCAGCGCGGTCTTGATTGTTTAAGCCGCTTTGTGGCGCGCTTGGATTCAGTACCGCCAGAGCGTATTCGTGTGGTGGCGACCAATGCTTTGCGTCAAGCCAAAAATGCCAACGACTTTATTTCCCGTGCCAATAAAATCCTGCCAAGACCTATTGAGATTATCGCGGGCCGCGAAGAAGCGCGATTGATTTATTTGGGCGTCTCACATACCAATGAGAGTAGTGATAAGCGCTTGGTTATGGATATTGGCGGCGGTTCGACAGAGTTTATTATTGGTCAAAACTTCGACCCACTATTGACTGAAAGCTTACAAATGGGCTGTGTTTCTTTTACCCAAAAATTCTTCGCTGACGGCCTGATTACTAAAGAAGCTTTTAATAGTGCAATTTCAGGTGCACGTAAAGAAGTCTTAGCGATTAACGGTCGTTATCAAAAGACAGGCTGGAGTAGCGTAGTCGGCTCAAGCGGTACAATCAAAGCGGTGCGTAATGTTTTAGTATCAAAAGGTTGGGCCGATGAGCAAGAACGAATTACCTATAAAGGTGTCAAAAAATTAGAGAAATTGCTGATCAAGATTGGCAATATCGATTATATTGAGTTAGAAGGCGTCAAAGAACATCGTAAAGCTGTATTTCCTGCTGGCGTGGCAGTATTGCGCGCGGTGATGAAAGTGCTAGGCGTTGAGACCATTACCTACTCAGATGGTGCATTACGCGAAGGCGTTATGTACGATATGCTTGGTCGTTTTGCTAGTGAAGATGTGCGTGACCGCAGTGTATTGGCATTAATCAAGCGTTATTCAGGGGATAAAAAGCAAGCCAAGCAAGTGGTAAAAACTAGCCGCCATTTATTTGAACAAGTAAAAGACAAGCTTGCGCTGTCCAATGATGATTGCGACTTGCTCAGACGTGCTGCTTTCTTGCATGAGATAGGGCTGGCAATCAGTCATAGCAGTTATCACAAGCACAGCGCATATTTACTTGAATACTCTGATATTCCAGGATTTTCGCAAGTTGATCAAAAACGCATGGCGCAGTTGATGCTAAATCATCGCCGCAAGCTCAAAGCCGATATGCTAGAGCAGACTTGTCAGATTGGCGGTGATCAGTTGGTTTATCTCTGCTTATTGTTGCGCCTCGCCGTACTGGCACATCATAGCCGCAGTGATTACGCGCTACCAGAGCTAGAATTAAAGGTAGTCGCTGAAAACAGTTGGCAAATTACCTTAGCGGATAGCAGTGAACATTATGCGTTCTTGCTCGCAGACTTGCGTACTGAGATTGACCAGTTTGCTAAATGGGGCGTACAGCTTAGTGTGATTGAAGCTCAAGAGGCTGAGACTCCAGAGGTTGAGCAGTTACCATTGTAAGTATTGAGTTAAAGATTAACGTAACAAAAGCGGCGTTGTCGATAATGTCATGCTATTTAAGATGTGCTACTATAGCTCCTATTGAGTTTACAACTGTACTTTCATTATCTGAATACGGATAACGATATTATTCTTAAACATAAATACATTAAGTATAATTATTAAAGGGAAGCGTCTATGAGCACTGTCTGGGATAGTGTGCAGCTTGCACGACACGCCAAGCGTCCATTATTTATGGACTATGTTAATCAGCTTTTTACCGAATTTGACGAGTTGCATGGCGACCGTGCTTTTGCCGATGACAAAGCCATTCTAGGTGGTCTTGCACGTTTTGATGGTCAGCCTGTGATGGTAATTGGTCAGCATCGTGGTCGTAGCACCCGTGAGCGTATTGCTCATAACTTTGGTATGGCCAATCCTGAAGGCTATCGCAAAGTGATTCGTTTGGTCAAAATGGCCGAGCGCTTTAACATTCCGGTGATGACCTTTGTAGATACCCAAGGTGCTTATCCTGGTATTGGTGCAGAAGAGCGCGGACAAGCGCAAGCGATTGCAGAAAGCATTGCTGTATTTTCTAGTCTGAAAGTGCCTGTAATTGTGACTATTATTGGTGAAGGCGGCTCAGGCGGCGCTCTGGCAATTGGTGTTGGTGATAAAGTAAATATGTTACAAAATAGCATTTACTCAGTGATCTCGCCAGAAGGTTGTGCTTCTATCCTCTGGAAAACCGCTGAAAAAGCACAAGATGCTAGTGAAGCGCTAAAACTAAACGCCATTAACCTTTATCAAATGGGTTTGATTGACGCTGTCATCGAAGAGGGTGAAGGCGCACATGTGCAGCCACAACCTGTGATGAATGCCTTAAAAGCACTGATTACTGAGCAGCTTGATGAGATCAAAGATTTAGATCCTCAAGAGCGTTGTGAGCTACGTTATGAAAAGTTAAAATCTTTCAACTCAGAAGTGATGTTGCCTGCTTAATTGGTTGCGATGGCGCCTTTATTGTTAAGTCGCTATTATTCAATAATAGGTTTTTCATATTAGAGTCTAAGTCTTAATGCTAAAATAAAAACGTGTCATTTAATGGCGCGTTTTTTTTTGGCTGTTATTATATGAAGCATCTAAAATAACGAAAAATAAGGCTGACTATGACCAGCAGCGCAATCATCTCACACCCTATTAAATCAATTGGCGATTTGCCAGTTGATGAGACTCTGGCGACAGCTTTCTTGAGCAGTATGTCTGAGTATAGTGATCAGTTGCATGGTCGCCGTCTTTGGCTAGCATGTAGTGGTGGGCGTGATTCATTAGCTCTTGCGGCGCTGTGTGTGCAGCTCTACCGACAAGGTAAGTTGCCATGTTTGCCGCAGCTTTTACATGTCGATCATGGCTTACAATCGGATAGTCAGCATTGGGCCAAGCATGTTGCCAATTGGGCGCAAGCGCAGCAGTTGCCTTGTCGCATTTTACAGGCACAAGTGAATGGGCATGATGAGCAGGCCGCTCGGCAAGCGCGTTATAATATTATGCGTGCTCATATTAACCAAGATGATGTATTGCTATTAGCGCATCACGCTGATGACCAAGCTGAAACGGTATTAATACGATTGATTCAAGGAGCAGGAGTCAACGGTCTGTCTGGTATACAGCCGTGGAGTGTACGAAGACAAGGCGGGCAGCGCAATGTCCTGTGGCGACCTTGGCTCACGATACGACGAGCCACTATTAGCGCCTATGCTAAGCGTTTAGAGTTGCCTTATATAGATGATCCTACGAATGACAGCGGCGACAACGTACGTAGTGGGCTACGCCGCGATATCATGCCAATACTGGCTACATACAATCCCAATGTCATTGATAACATTGCTCGCAGTGCACAGCTGTTAAGTGATGCACAGGAAACAATCAATGCTCAAGCTATGCAGGATATGCAGCAGACGGAAAGTACAGACCTGCAACTTTTACCCGCACAGCGCGTGCTGAATATCGATGCGTTGCAAAAGCTACCCATGTATCGTCAGCGGCAATTATTACATTATTGGCTCGGTCAAGATGAGCCACTACCACCTGCTAAGCAACTCGTCGATGATGTGCTAACTCTCAGCCTACGTGATGACCAAGACCATCAGACAGAACTGTTTTGGCAAGGTCGTAAGGCGTCTTATACCATTCGCCGCTATCGTCAGCAGCTCTATCGTATGAGCAGCGAGTGGCTGTCTTGGCTGAAGCTACCACTGACCGAGCAGGTGCTGCCACTATCTAGCCTGAGTTTGTCTAAGAATAATTCAGCTGATAATAGCTTCGAATTAGTCACCTTGTGCAGCAGTAATGACTACATTTGGCAGTTGCAAGTAAAGCCAGGTGCGCTGGTACGATTGTTAGATAATAGTGTGGACGGTATAGCACAGCAGGCAGTGTTAAAAATTGCGCCGTTAGGCCGTAAACAGCGGTTGAAAACTGAGATGGCTGCGCGCCCACAAGCAGGCAAAAAACTGTATCAAACCCTTGGGATTCCATTATGGCTACGAGAAAGCCTGACGGTAGTCAGCATCACCCTTATAAAAAAATTTGAAAATGGAAGCGACATTCAAACTGATATTCCTCTACTACTAGCATCGCCATTTGAGAGTTGGCTCTTGAGTTCTGAGCAGACAGATAGCGATGCTAAAAGCAATCAATTAGCCGAGCACATCAAAAGTGAGCTTAGACTAGAATAGAAAGCGTCAAAAGTTTAATATCCGTTGGCTGACTCATTGATTTTTATCAGGTTGATGTCAGGCGTGACATTTTGAATTTATCAAACGGTGATAGTGGCAGTATGATAAACTGAGTGTCGTCTTACATATCAGTATGTTAAGTTGAATACCTTTGAATTTTGTGACTAGGAGACAAGTATGTCGGTATTAGATAATAAAAAAATCAGTTTTATTGGTGGCGGAAACATGGCACAAGCGCTCATTAGCGGGCTTGTGGGTTGCGGCATCAAACCAAATCTAATCACGGTCGCCGATCCTAGCAGCGATGCACGTGAGCAATTAGCCGCCAAAGGTTTAAATACTGTTGATCCAATGGCTGATCCAAGATCTGCTGTGATCGGTGCAGATATCGTGGTGCTAGCAGTCAAACCACAAATGATGAAAGTAGTGGTAAGTGCTTTTGCAGATGTGCTAGATAATCAGTTGGTCATTTCAGTGGCAGCAGGTTTATCGACTGATCTTTTATCAAACATGTTGGGCGGCTATAGCAATATCGTCCGTGCAATGCCAAACACGCCTTCTATGATTCAAATGGGTGCGACTGGCCTCTACGGTACAGACAATATCTCAGCGGAACAGAAGCAGCTAGCAACGGCTGTTATGGAAGCCTCAGGTTTGGTCATGTGGGTCGATGACGAAGAGCATATGCATGCCGTTACAGCCGTATCAGGTTCAGCGCCAGCGTATATGTTTTACTTTATCGAATCGATGGTCGATGGAGCAGTTGCATTAGGGTTAGATAAAGAACAAGCCTCAGCGCTTGCTATGCAGACCATGTTAGGTGCTGCAAAAATGGCGATGAATAGTGATGATGCACCAGCTGAGTTACGCCGTAAAGTTACTTCACCGAACGGTACTACTCAGGCAGCGGTTGAGTCAATGCAAGCCAATGAGATTGGTCGTCAAATCAGCGAGGCCATGCAAGCTTGCTATGATCGTAGCCAAGCGTTAAGTGAAGAGATGAGTAAGTAAACACTGACAAGGTGTGCTGTGAGTCACCACTGACGACACATTTATGTAATCATCAGCATCTGATAATGACATTTGTCATCCTAGAATCTGTTAATAATGTCACATTGAGTAGCACTTCATGAACAACATGTTATTTCAAATTTTTGATTTGGTCACCACATTCGCTATGATGCTGGTGTTTATTCGTTTTATGTTGCAGTTTGCAGGAATGGATGCAAGCAATCCGATGATTGCACCTGCTTATAAAGCAACGCATATCGTCGATGTATTCGGGCGTATTTTTCCGACTGTTGCACAGGGTCGTATTAGCATTGCTGCTATCGTGCTAATGTTTTTGATTCGTCTAATCGACATCTCTGGAAAGGCCGCATTGACGCATAAAGGTATTGCGCCTGTACCGCTATTCTTTACGGGTACCACTAGCTTATTGTTAGACTTTTTACGCATGTGTCGCTATCTAGTGATTGGTTCTATCATCGTTAGCTGGATTGTGGTGTTTACCAGATCTGAGCATCCGATTATTGGCATTATTATTAATTTGGCTGAGCCTATTTTGGCCCCTTTTCGTCGTATCACGCCGAATTTAGGTATGCTCGACTTATCGCCAATGGTGGCTTTCTTAGCGTTCTATTTGCTGGAGATATTCATCGGTGGTTTGGCCGCGAGTGTGTTGCCAACCTTGGGTTAAACCTAATTAAATGTAAAAACTGTCATAAAAAAGGCGTTCTATAAAAATATAGAGCGCCTTTTTTGCGTCTGCTATTTAGGTAAGCTATGGCTTGTTAGATATGCTAAAAACGAACAAAGCGATTGGGTATGAGTTGAGCTTGCGAATCATCAGGATGCGGTGCATCAGCTGCCCGCAATGTCTGGGTAATCCAACTGTCTGAGGCTTGCACAGCATCGATGAGAGCATCGCCTATTGCCAAGCGTCCAGCGATAAAGCTGGCAAGTGAACATCCTGAGCCATGGAACTCACCATCTAAGCGCGGTAAGGTGCTTTTATGCACCATCTCGCCTTGGATATATAAGTACTGCTCGATGTCACCGCTATTAAAATCATGTGAGGTTTTTACCAGTACAGCATGAGCGCCTTGAGCACATAGCTTTTGTGCCCCGACATGCAGGTCTTGCTCTCCGCTAAGCGCACGTAGCTCATGAGTATTTGGGGTGACTAAAGTAGCATAGGGCAGCAATTGTCTAAAGGCGCTAACCAGTGTTTTCTCATCGCCCAAGCTGCCACCGCTATTCGCGACTAGTACAGGATCTAAGACAAATGGCGTATTATTATCGATGATTTGATCAGCAAATAGTTCGGTCAACATTGCGATGTTATCAGTGGTACCGAGCATACCTGATTTGATAGCACTAACAGGCAAGTCATCAAGCACCGCAGTAGCTTGAGCTTTTACCAACGATGCCGCACAAGGCTCAAAGCCAAATACCTGCTGTGAGCTTTGGATAGTGACCGCCGTACACGCGATGGCTGCATGTGCCCCTGACTGTCCGATGGCCTCGATATCCGCTTGTAATCCAGCACCGCCTGAAGGATCTAATCCTGAAAAACACAGTACGACAGGTCGCATAACAGCTCCTTTTAAGATATTTTAAAGTAAGTGATAAATACTATAGCCACCTACTACTAAAAAATCTATCATAGTCTTATGCTTATGCTTATGCTTATGCTTATGCTTATGCTTATGCTTATGCTTGTGGATGAGGTATAAGACGGTAGAGTGAGTAGACTTAATATTAATAAGCAATTCAATATTCATATCTAGCGGTAATATGCCGCAATTTTCCTTATAAAAATGCAAGATAAGTACTTATATCTATAATTTTGATAAAAGCCGCATTAAATCTGTAGACAACGCTTGCAATTCGTTTTGGCTTTGTTATAATACTCGCCCACGACATGAGACGTATTGTTAGCATCAATACTATGTTTATAGATTTTTTATAAATGTCTTGAATCGTTAGGTGAAGTGGGTGAGTGGCTGAAACCAGTTCCCTGCTAAGGAACCATACGTGTAAGCGTATCGAGGGTTCGAATCCCTCCTTCACCGCCATTTATTCAGTTGTTATTAGAGTAATAACGCAATATACTGCGTTAAACATTTTAATAATTAATTCAAAAAATAATTTGTTTTAATTAAAAAAGATGTTGACACAAGCGATATTATCTATATAATGACCAACCTAATTTACTGCAAAAGATATTATCTTCGCAGTGGATAAAGTGCAAAATACGCGCCTGTAGCTCAGTTGGATAGAGCACTTGGCTACGAACTAAGGGGTCGGGAGTTCGAATCTCTCCAGGCGCACCATTTGCATAATAGCTTAATTTAAGCTAAAAATTATTAAAATAATCGCCTGTCTTATGACAATTGGCGGTTTTTTTATGTCTGTAGCTTTTACCCTTCTACTTATTTATTCTACGACCATCTCCTGTGTTTAGCATGACCTGTATGTAGCATGGTCGGATAGCCAACTAATAATATTAAAGAGCCATCTACGATGTTAGGCCATCTACGATGTTAGGCCATCTACGATGTTAGGCCATCTACGATGTTAGACAGTCATCTAGGATAATGTACGATAGCCCTACCATTTACGGTACAATAGCGTTACTATTCACTGCTTGCTATGAGCTTGTACCATGTCAAAAAGTCCATCTAAACGTCCGTCAAAAATGACTCGCAAATCAAAGCCTCAATCGAGTGCGCCTGTACAGCAAGATCCTAACGAAGAGCCAACCATTGCTAAGCCCATGATTCGTGTCGTGGCGATTCTCTATGATGGTATGCTGATTTTAGCGTTATTGTTTTTGGTCGGGACGATACTAACCGTCGTCGGTACGCTGTTGACTATGGAGACGGGTACTGAATCCTCACAAGCTCAGTCACTGCCGCTCTGGTATCAGAACGCCATTATGACGCCGTCATTTGTACTGACACTCGTGGCATTCTATGGGATATTTTGGCGCCGTGGTGGTCAGACATTGGGGATGCAGACGTGGCGGTTAAAAACGATTAATGATGCAGGTCAATGGCTAACATGGGGTCAATCGTTTAAGCGTATTTTGGCCGCTTGTTTGATGCCGCTGATTTTCGGCATTATTGGCAGTCTTATTGATGGATCACGCGCCGCCTTATTGGCCAGCGCGTTTCTTGGTTTGGTATTCAACTATGTGTTCTGTCTGTTCAACCCTCGCGGTCTGGCAGTACAAGATATGCTGTCCAACACCATCACCCTAAAAATGCCGAAAGTGGCACATGAAGGGCTATGGCGCGGTTTTAAAAATCGTAAGAAAAAACCGTAGTCTGATTTTATTGACGTAACAATTTTTATTGACCTAGTAACTCTTATCGACGTAATAATTTAGTCTTATCATTGCTCAGTTGCTTTAGCCTAAAAAGTTACATACTAACGCTTTGAATCAGCCATGCAGTGTAGCCCATAAAGAACAGTACCAACGTGGCACCTGACGTACGACCGAACTGGCGTTTTGTTTTAAAGGCAAATACGCATAGTGTCACTAGCAATACCGTCAAGAGTCCCATGGCCATCACATCACGCGACAGAATCACTGGGTCAGCGGCTATAGGAGCAATGACCGTTGCCAAGCCGACAACTGCCAAAGTATTGAAGATATTAGAGCCGATGATATTGCCGAGCGCCATATCATGCTCGCCTTTACGAGCAGCTGACAAGCTCGATACCAGCTCAGGCAATGATGTCCCAACTGCGACAATCGTTAGACCAATGATAAGCTCACTAAGACCCCATAGCGTTGCTAACTCGACAGCACCCCAAACGATAGCGCGTGAGCTGGCTACGAGCATCAGCATACCGATAATTAAACTCACAAGACCACGCGTTACGCTTGGTTCTAGCTTTTCTAAGCTCTCTGAGTTATTTAAGTGCTCTAAGTTATTTGAGTGCGCTGAGTCAGCATTAGCCACGACTATATCGTCTTCGTGCTCATGATAGCCTTCGCGTATACTCATTATGATCTGTAGCCCTAAAACGGCGACCAACAAAATCAACAATACGATCCCATCAGCTTGGCTCAATGTCCCATCACGTAGCTGCCAAGCGGCGATGACAGTAATCAGTAGCAGCAAGGGCAAGTCGCGCTTTACGATGCCTCTACGGATAATAATAGGGCTAATCAATACGGTTGCACCGAGTACCAATGCGATGTTGATGATATTTGAGCCATAAGCGTTACCTAGAGCCAGCTCAGGGCTGCCTTCTATTGCTGCTAGCACTGATACCACCATCTCAGGCGCTGACGTGCCTATACCCAATATTAAGACACCAATTAAGAAGCTAGGCACACTAAATTTCTTGGCTAGTGCTGTCGCCCCATCAATAAAGACATCGGCACTCCAAACTAAAATTGCTAACCCAATCAATATTGCAAGCGCGGCCAACCACATCAGTATGTTTCCTTTTATATGATGAAAAATGTGAATTTGATAAATAAAAATGGCATAAAAAAAGCTGAATCTTGATTTAGATTCAGCTTTCCTTTTAGCATCGAGATTTTTAGTAATAATAGCAGCTAATTCAAAGATGTAACTTTGTGTTTATCTTAAATTTACCAAAACCTCACCATCCTGTCATATTAAGCAACTTGTACAGGAATGATATTTGCTGTGTCTTTTACGGTGTTGTCTTCGTTGCAATAGACCAGTTTTGGCTGATACGTTGACGCTTCAACTTCATCAAAATGCGCGTAAGCACAAATGATAACGATATCGCCCAAATCTGCCATATGAGCCGCAGCACCATTTAATGAGATAATACCAGAGCCCGCCTCAGCACGGATAGCATAGGTGCGAAAGCGCTTACCGTTGGTCACGTTATAGATATCAATAGATTCATTTTCGCGTAGACCAGCAAGATCTAATAGATCGCCGTCGATACCACAAGAGCCTTCATAGTGGAGCTCGGCATGGGTAACACGGGCACGGTGTAATTTGCATTTAAGCATATTAAGTAGCATAGGTTGGTTCCTTGGCGTAACTGATATTAATTAACTAAATCAAAAGGTTAATGGGGATGAAATTACCAAAATAAAAGGTCATTATCATTGAACGACTATATTATTCTGGTAATTTAAAGCCATTAATTTGTGAACGTGCTTTTTCGACATCACCATCTAACAATAATGGGAGCGCCTCAAAAGCAGCTGTCAGCGCGCTATCAATCGCAATCTGCTCATCAGGAGATGCTTTAGAGAGAACGTGTCCACTAACTTTAGACTTGTGACCAGGATGGCCGATACCCACACGCAGGCGATGAAAACCATTGCCAATATGCGGCGTGATATCACGTAGGCCGTTGTGACCACCATGTCCACCGTCTGTTTTGAGTTTGATACTACCAGCTGGAATATCGAGCTCATCATGAGCAATCAACAATTCATCATTTTTGATGCCATAGAAATTTACCATAGGCACCACTGACTGACCAGATTTATTCATAAACGTCAGCGGCATAAGTAAACGCACATCAGACCCATGAATCTGTCCACGCCCTGTCACTCCATGAAATTTCTTATCAGGGGAGAGCGTGATATTAAACTGCTGAGCCAAATGATGGACAAACCAAAATCCTGCATTATGACGCGTAAACATATACTGCTGACCAGGATTACCAAGACCGACAATAAGCTTTATGGCCATAAAAACACCCTGCTTGAGTTTGATAAATAGGGGTAAGGTGTGAAGTACTGATAGCCAGTTTATTTTCAAACCTTACTTACAAAAACAGCAGGAGATTTTAATCACCTGCTGTCTTATTGACTAAACGAATGTATCACTAACTAGCACAAAATAATGCACTAGTTAGAAATAGTAATTACTCGCTGTCTTTGTTTTCTTCAGTACCGTCGTTTTGCTCAGTTGCTGGTACTTCATCAGCATCAACGTCAGCATCAACTTCTTCTACTGTTGGTGGCTGCATGTTAACGATAGTACGGTCATGGCCGTCTTCTAGCTCAAGCTCATGAATAACAACGCCTTCAGGAAGTTTGATGTCTGATAGACGGAACAAATCACCAATTTCCATGCCAGACACATCTACTTCTAGATATTCAGGAAGTTGTGATGGTAAGCAGATAACTTCGATGTCAGATACTAGAGTAGATAGTACACCAGCAGCAGCAGTACCAGGCGCATCTTCACGACCAGTGAAATGAACAGGAACGTTCATGTGGATTTTCTGACCTTTTACAATGCGCTGGAAATCAGCATGCATTGGGAAGCCTTTAGCTGGATGGCGCTGCAAGTCTTTGATAACTGCTTGATGCTCTTCACCGTCAACGTTGATAGTCAAGATGTGTGAGAAAAACGCTTCGAATTCTAGTGATTTTACTAGTTCGTTAAGCTTGATAGAGATAGCTGTTGGCTCTTCGTTACCACCATAGATGATAGCAGGAACTAGGTTCTGCTTACGTAGGCGGCGGCTCGCACCTTTACCTTGTAGTTCAGCAGCACGATCAACGGCGTTTAGTTCAAAATGATTAATGCTCATGGATATAATCCTATAAAAAAAATGATGAAGTGTCTGGTCATAAAAAAGTGGATTTGCGACCAATCCACTAATACGTGATGATAGCTAAAATTATCGTTACGAATAAACCTCGTAATGTCTAAGCTTAGCCATTTGCTTATAGCAGCGCTCGCTATAATAATTACCATAACGATGGTTGCTGTTAAGCATGATCAGCACTTTTGATAGTGCTAGCCTAATAAAAACAATGAAAAGGTCAGCACAGGCGCGCATTATACGTGATTCTGTAGCAATAATAAAGACCTACGCAAAACGCCTACACAAAACAAAGCGCCAAGTAATGTTACTTGACGCTCTGTTTTTTAACTATTTAAGATGTCTTACTACAGTCATTGCTACTAAAAATTACTGCAATAGCTGTTTTAAAAATAACTGTATCAGATTAAGCGTCAAACATCGCGCTAATAGATTCTTCGTTATTGATACGGCGTAAGCTTTCAGCCAGCATCGGTGCAATACTTACCTGACGGATTTTGCTACAGGCTTTGGCTTCAGCAGATAGTGGAATCGTATCGGTCACAACCACTTCATCCAATGCAGATTCGCTGATGTTTTTCAGTGCGTTACCTGATAGGACAGGGTGCGTGATATAAGCTAAAACGCGACGGGCACCATTTTCTTTCAATGCTTCAGCAGCTTTACACAATGTACCTGCAGTATCGACCATATCATCAACGATAACGCAATCACGGTCACGAACATCACCGATGATGTGCATTACTTGTGACTCATTGGCACGAGCACGGCGCTTATCAATAATTGCCATGTCGGTATCGCCTAACTGCTTGGCCATCGCACGTGCACGAACCACGCCGCCTACGTCAGGTGAAACAACCATGATATTGTCATAGTCTTGCTTTTGTAGGTCGTTTAGCAATACAGGTGTGCCGTAGATGTTGTCTACAGGGATATCAAAGAAACCCTGAATCTGATCTGAGTGCAAATCAACAGTCATTACGCGATCGATACTAACGATGTTTAACATGTCAGCGACCACTTTAGCCGAGATAGGTACACGAGCTGAGCGTGGACGACGATCCTGACGAGCATAACCAAAATACGGCATGACAGCTGTGATACGGCCAGCACTAGAGCGACGCAAAGCGTCAGCCATCATCATGATTTCCATCAAGTTGTCGTTGGTCGGTGCACAAGTAGGCTGCATGATAAACACATCTTTACCACGTACGTGTTCTTTGATTTCCACGGCAATTTCGCCATCAGAAAAACGCGTGATGTCAGCTTTACCAAGAGGTATGTGAAGATGATCGGCTACGGTTTTTGCTAATTCTGGGTGGGCATTACCCGTAAAAATCGCCAAATAAGGCATGACAGAAGTCCTATTGATTGACTCAAGCAGCGACCGCTAAGCAGTGTCAAACTGCTCAAATTAAGAAAAGAGTGGTGAAGGTGTTGAAGTATACTATTACAGTAAAAAATGGCAGGGGTAGCTGGACTCGAACCAACGGATGTCAGGATCAAAACCTGATGCCTTACCAACTTGGCTATACCCCTGTAATGTCTAGGCTATGAACAACTGATATATAATAGCGACTAAGTAGTCGTTCTCAATATAGTGTCATGACCTGTCAGTTATCTAAAAAACGGATAATCCGTTTAAAACATAACTTTTCCCTAGCGGTGTCCATTGCGAACTATACCGAAACTGGGATAACGTTGTCAATGACAATAAGATAAGTGGCTGTCTATAAACCGCTTATACTCGATGTATCTCTAACGCTTCGTACTAAAAAATGGCAGGGGTAGCTGGACTCGAACCAACGGATGTCAGGATCAAAACCTGATGCCTTACCAACTTGGCTATACCCCTATTGTGGCGACCTATTATAAGTAAATTTTCAGATTTTGCAAGTCCTTTGCGCCTTTTTATGGCTTTTATTCGTAATGAGGTGGTTTTGGTAGGTAAGTTCCGAAAATTGGTGTGTTAATCAAAGTTATTATTGGGTTGTGTGAGTGGGTTCTAGCAGGGTGAGTCTAGTGCGAAATTCTGGCGTGATGGAAACATTCTAGGAATGTCTTCCTTAATATGATTTAAGGAAATCATCTAAACGCAAGTTCTATAATTTCCAAGATATCTTACAATAGAAAGTAACTAAATATAGTTATATAAATAGCCAGTAAGGAATGTTTTTTTTGGTATAAAACAGTGGTTCATTAAACCAACACCGAAGCAGTTTGTTTATACAAGCTTTATCTATGCAAGAGTATTTCCAGTGATAGGGCTTTTTATTGCTTCTCCCATAATGGCGTCATTCATGTTGCTATTTTTTATATTCTTTGCTTTTGGCACGATGAAGTATTTAAAACCTATTGTTCCAAGGCAATACTACACTAACCTCATTGGTGCTGTACCATTTCTTATTATTCTAATTTTTTTCTTACACTCAACGATTTCTTTCACCGAGATTGTCGAAAATAAGAGCGGTCTTGAGCAAGTACACGGAATTGTTCCAAACGAGCCACTTAACCGCCGAGTAGGTAAAAATAGCTCGTCGTCATTGTTCATTAATGAGATCCGTCTGCACTGTGAATATAATGAGAGAAATAGCTGTAGTAAAGCCTATGATTATTCTGGACAGATCGCTGATATCCTCTATCAAACAGATACATGGATTGGCAATGTTGTATATGAGATCAGCGTTGATGACAAAAAGGTATACAGATATGAAGATCAGCTTGCTTATTTTAAGTTAGAACAGCGTATAGAACGTCGTCAATGGTTTTTAACGTTTATGCTATTTGGTATTCCTAGCTTTTGGTTCTACAGGCAAGATAAGCGGCTTCGTAAAAACACGCCCAAAATGACAGTCGAACAAGAGTTAAGTAAAGCTAAAGACTTAGCCTCTAACAAGGTAGGTTGTGTTGGAATAATTGTAGGTCTAGTAATTATTACTATCGCTATCTGTGCTGTGCTAGGAGGCCTCATATATCTTGCAGTTCATGAATTTGGCCTAGCAGCACTGTGTATTGGTATAGCTGTAATATGCTGGGTATTATTAATTATATTATATAAGCCAAGCTCAGAATTGTAAAAAATGGCCAGCTATAAACTTCCCACCACATACCCTGCACAAGGCGCATCTGCAATCCACTTCGCCACAAGCTCTTCATTAGTGGCCACGCTCGCATCCAACGGCAAAAACACTGCGCTACCAGAGCCAGTCATGCGTGCTGTGCTCAGTGTTTGCGCTTCTAACCCCTGCAAATAATTCAAGGCATCTGTAACAGCAGGAGCGAGGCTCGTGACCACTGGGGTAAAGACATTATGATAAGGCGTAAGTAAATCTTGAACGTAATAATTAGACTGACTTTGAATCGTCTGTATTGATAGCGGTGCAATATCTCGCTGTAGTTTAGGATGCGCAAATAGTTTGGCAGTATTGACATGGGCATTAGGCGTCAGTACTAAATACTGCTGGTTAGGTAAGTTAATGGCAGTTAACTCTTCACCAATACCCATGGCAATAGCGTCTTGCCCAAAGATAAATATAGGTACATCCGCACCCACAGTCGCGCCAATCTTTATGAGCTCAGCACAAGTAAAGTTAAGCTGCCAAATCTCATTGAGCACTAGCATAGTCGTTGCTGCATTAGATGAGCCACCGCCTAGACCCGCGCCCATTGGCAAGTGCTTATCTAAAGTGATATGCACTTTTGCTAATTGGGCAGGTAAAGTGTTTGACTGTATGGCAAATGCTAGCAGTGCGCGTGCTGCTTTGAAAATTAAATTGTCTTCTATACTAATAGTGATAGCCTCTGCACCAGCCAATATCAGTAGCTGATGACAGAATTGATTGGCGCTTAATTCACTATCTATAGTAGAAATCACGGCATTATCGCTGACCGAAAAATGCAAGTAATCGCCCCAGTCAAGCAGACGAAATACCGTTTGCAAATTATGATAGCCATCGGCACGTTTACCCGTGATGTGCAAAAACAGATTGAGTTTTGCAGGTGATAAGCGGGTAACCGTAGAAGCAGATGGTTCGGCTATATTTTCAGTCATATTTTTTTATCATAAGGTGCAGTTATAAACAGCTATCTTAATTAGCAATGATGGTTTTTAGCAGGCTTTCTGTTGTTAATAAAAGATGGATTAATGATTGATCGTCATTACAACTTTGTTGCCTTGTGGTTGTACGGCACTAATTTTACTAGGTAACTTATCGGTACCTTTATAAGTAAAGCTAGCTGTCCACTCACCATTGACTGAGCTAACTAAGCGGCTCTGATCATCCATTTGTGGTGCACTATCTGAAGGTGCTGGGCGACCAGAAATCCAATAAGGCATTTGTGAAATTGGTGCTTGCCAACCAGTGGCTTTCTTTAGCAAGGTTTCGGGGTCATCAGCAGTCAATGTACCTGTCTTTTCGCTAACTAAAGTAGCGGTCTGACCATTGTATTCAATGTTGGTTTTACCAATACCAAGTGCGCCAATCAGCTCAATGGCAAATCGGTCATTTTGCTGACCCCATGCATAAAATGCACTACCACCTTGAGTACCTGTCGAATCATTCGCAGGTGTCGTTACCCCAATCTTGCCCGTGATATTGAAGCTCTCTAGCTTTTTGGGTTGATCAGCGTTTTGACCTTGTACAGTGGTCGTCGGTTGGTTGGTCGCGTTGGCCGTTTTTAATGACTGACAACCAGAGGTAATGACCATTGCTGCAGTTATAGCAGTAAACAGAGCCAGTTTATTTGGTTTATAAGAAGTGATGGATGCTGACATAATAGTTTCTCAAAATGGAAAGATGAACAAAGATATTAGCTTAAGCGTTATTTGTTGCTCGGTTATGCACGGCTGTTAGCTTCTTATAACGACCTTGTAATTTATAAATGCTTCGCTATTTATAAAAACCTTATCAATTCTCATATCTCTGTGGTTGCAAAGTCCAAAAATAATATCCAAAATCAGCGCTATTAATATAGCTGTATACGGTCATTGATATTGTGCTGTCCAAATGAAAAGCGCTGCTGCAAATCTGCGAGTAATGCTTCAACTTTGTCATTGTTACCTAAGCCTTGATAGGCGCGCAATAACAGCGTGCCTGAGCGCAGAGTTGGCAGCACATCATAAGGTGTCTGTAGGTAGTCGATGACCTGCTGATAGTTCTCTTTGGCCAATGCATTGCCCGCCAAGACATTTAAGGCTTGCAGATGTAGGTCGTTATCATAACGTGGGTCATCATAGCGAATCTGAATAATTGCGGTAGCTAGCGCTATACCTTGCTCTGAGCTGCGCTCATTTGCGAGTAGCAACTGTGCATAGCTTAACTGATAGGATAAGTTGCTAGGATCTAAAGCCTGCAAATGGTTGAGCAGGGTGCGCTTAACGACATAGTCTTCTTTATCATCTAAAAGCTGAGCCCGCGCGAAAAGTAGCATTTCATTATCAGGATATTTACGAGCGGCACGGGTCAATAAGCGCAGTGCTTCATCCGACTCGTTTTGTTGCCACAAGATATCGGCTTGCATGACAAAAGTGTCAGGCGCGAATACTGTGAAGTCTTTGCGCAGCTTCTCTAAAGTCGCGATTGCCCCATCGACATCGTTATCGAGTAATTCAAACGCCACTACCTTTCTACGCGCTTCTAATACCAAATCCTCTTGCATGACGCCATTGAGATAGTATTTGGCTTGATCGAACAACTGCTGACGCTCAGCACTGATACCCAGATAATAATAGGCTTGATCAAGATAAGCTGGACTCTTAGCAAGCATATTGAGTAGCTCATCGGCACTAGCGTACTCTTCAATATCCAAGCTCACTAAGGCTGCGAGCAGAGTAATTTCAGAATCATCATTGAAACGGCTATGTGCTTCAAGCAGTAACTCCCAAGCTTGTTCGCTTTGCTTTAAATCTAATAGATAGCGAATCTCATATAGATATAAGCTTTTGCTATCAGGATTACGTAGACGAGCTTGACTGACATAATTGATGACGGTTTCTGCGGTCACGATTTTACGCAATATGTCCGCTTTTAACGTAATAAAGGGCACGTAGTCTGGCTGACGCTCTAGCGCTCGATTGATATGAACGATAGCGACTTCAGGTTCGTTAAACTGATAGAGTAAACCCGCTTTTAATACTGACAATGAGGCATTTTGCTCGCTATCTAGTGGTTGCAACGCAGCAAGAAGTTCACGTTTGTCTTCATCATTGTTTGGATAAATACCTATGAGAATTTCGCTTAAGTCTGCGCGTGGGTCATAGCGCAAGATGCGGTTTAAAGTTTCACCCGCTAATATATAGTCGTGGGCACGTAAGGCCAAATGCGCGACATAAAACCAAGCAGGCACGTGGTCAGGGTTTTGGTCTTGCCATGTCTTGGCAAACTGTAATGAGTCTTCAACCCTTTCGTTACGCAAAGACAGGCTAAGCGCTCTCTCAAACACGGCTGTCGCATCTTCTTTAAAAGACTGTTGCTTATAAATAGAGACCGCACGTCGTTTGTCATCGCGATCAGCAGCAAACTCGGCATCCAGTAGAGCGTACAAGCTTGGTTCACTAAGCTCAGGCTGCCATAGACTGGTTGGCGCTAGGCCGTTAATGTTTTTTACGTTTTCTATGGTGAGCGTGTCTTCATTATAAGGTGTATCAATCGCATCACTATCTTCATTTGGTTTATCGGCAGCTACCTTATTGACAGTTACCTTATTATCAGTAGCAACGGATACTTTAGGAATTTTTGCTTCTAGCAATACATCGGGATGGCTAGCATGAACAGGGGCTGCCAAACACAGGCACACTGCTAGAGACAACGCTAACTTATACCGTTGACACAGGCGCTCAATAGCGACATGCAATAAAGCACGGAAGCTAGAGTATTCGCTATAGGGATGTGGTGACCGAAGTAATGACCCAAAAAAAATCATAGATAGCCGTATTCGCCCATGGTTTACCTACACAGATAAGGCAAGTTTGTTTTAATCATTTTAAGTTAAATATTGGCAATATGTACCCATGACAAACATTATAAGAGTAGACCGATGAGATAAACAATAGCATCCGTGTTACTCAGATATTGGCAGGTCTGACTGTATGAATGTGCTACTAGTAGCGAGTACGTTGCCAAAGAATGATACTGAAGATGATTAAATATAGATAGGTCTGTCGAACTGAATATTATAGAAATATAACAAGTTAAGATAGAGTAAGCGAATGATTTAACATTATATTATTGACCATAAGTCAAAACCCAGCTATTGATTTTATAAATCGTATGAGTAGTTGATTTGTTACATTTGCGACCAGATACAGAGATATGGTTATCATAGATGGGTGAGTGTTAATTAAAGCCCGCAATAATGATATAATAGGCGGTTTTTAGGGTCTTCCTTTTTAGCGCTGTCGTCAAAAACTGTCTTTTAAAAATAATAAGATAGCGTAAGGGGCAACTGAGCGTCATGTTTATGGTCTATCGATAATGAGATTAGTGGTCATTGGGGTCAATCACAAAACTGCACCAGTCGCTCTGCGAGAGCGCTTGGCGCTTGTGGGTGACGATGTAAATGTCGCACTCAAACAAATAGAAGCCTTTACTGATGGTAGCGTGATCGTCTCTACTTGTAACCGCACCGAAATCTATGCGCTAGTGCCGCACACTTCAACGTCGCAGCCCGCTAATAGCCAAATATCTGACTCACAATCATCCAATGTGCAAGATGTCAAAGCTGCTGGCCAATCATCATCCAACAATACTTTTAGTAGTAGCATGAATATCTCATCTGCTGCGATTAGTGCACATATTACCAAAATCAAAACGTGGCTGGCTGACTTCAAGCAACTACCACTCGTTGATATTGATCCTTATCTCTATGTACATCGTGATACCCATGCATTGACTCATTGGTTAAGAGTAGCGGCTGGTCTCGACTCTATGATACTGGGTGAGCCGCAGATTCTCGGTCAAATCAAAAACT
This sequence comes from Psychrobacter sp. NPDC077938, assembly GCF_044542635.1. NCBI lineage: Bacteria > Pseudomonadati > Pseudomonadota > Gammaproteobacteria > Moraxellales > Moraxellaceae > Psychrobacter > Psychrobacter sp. NPDC077938. The sequence continues at coordinate 521,633 of NZ_JBITUW010000001.1, read as the reverse complement.
CTGTGCATCTGGCTCAAGACCAAAAAGTACTCAGTAATCAGCTCGGCTGGATCATCGATCAAGTATTCGCTGCTGCCAAACGAGTGCGTAACGAGACTCAGGTTGGCGCCCAGGCCGTATCGCTTAGCTTTGCCGCAGCTAAACTGGTCACACAAATATTTGATGATTTACCCAGTCGTACGCTTTTGGTCGTTGCGGCAGGTGAGATGAATCGCTTGGTGGCCACCCATATCGCAGGGCTAGGGGTCGGACGAGTCATTATCTGTAACCGTAACCCCGAACGCGCCGAAGCATTAGCGGCTGAGCTACGTGGCCCTAATCGCCGCGTAGACGTTAGACCCTTACAGGAATTACCGCAAGTATTGGCAGAAGCCGATATCGTTAGCAGTTGCAGTGGTAGTATGGATTTGTTGATTGATAAGACAATGACCATACAAGCGCTAAAACGTCGCCGTTATCAGCCAATGCTTATGATAGATTTGGCCGTACCGCGCGATATCGATTCGACCATTAGCCGCATTGATGATGTTTATCTGTACTCTGTCGATGATTTGCAGCATGTGATTGCAGGTAATATCGAACAGCGTCGCCAAGCCGCAGTGGATGCTGAGCTGCTAGTGAGTCAATTGGTGGTTGAGATAGATCGCCGCTTTCAGGTTCGCCAAGTTGGCAAAGATATTCAGCAGTACCGTGCGTGTACTCAAGGTCAGGTGGATAAGCTGCTGCATGAGTCTATTGCTAAGCTGCAACAAGACGATGTCAGTCCAGAAGATATCATCACTGAGCTATCACGACGTTTGACTCAAACATTGACCCATGCACCATCGAAACTGATGCGCAAAGCCGCCCGCGAAGGTGATAGTGAGTTGCTAGACTTCGTAGTATCAGGACTACAAGATGCTCATCGTGGGCATTGATGCTTTCATCGTGGCTTTATAAATCAAAATTTATCAATCAATACCTACCAATAAATGCTCAATAGCGCAAGTCATATCGTTGCCTGAGCGTATCGTTGTCAACCTTCAGTATCAGTGCTAATATCAAGCTCTCATGGATGGCTTAGGTCAAGATATGTGCTGGTGTTTGCTCGTAATATGACTATAAATATATTAACTTCACGTTAGTAGACCTCACCAGTGTTCTTTGTTTTTTGTTTGTTTAAAAACAACGCATCTCTAGACAGCGCAAGACCTCACCATCAAAAATAATAGCACTTGATTATAGTGCTATCTAATCCATGTCGCATATTATCTAACCATACACTAGGAGTGTTCAATGCCTGCATTACGTCAAGATATCGATCCAAACGGCTTATTAGAGTATTCAGTGGTTTACACCGATCGTGCGCTGAACCATATGTCAAAAGCCTTTCAGCAAGTGATGAACGACCTATCTAGTGACCTAAAATCTGTGTATAACGCGGACGCCGTGGTGATCGTGCCTGGTTCTGGTACTTATGGTATGGAAGCAGTCGCTCGCCAATTGGCAAATGATGAAGACTGCCTAATCATTCGTAATGGCTGGTTCAGCTATCGTTGGACGCAAATCCTAGAAAAAGGCAAAATCGCCAAATCATCTACAGTCCTTACGGCCAATCGTGCTGATGATAGTGAGTCGCCAAAGCCATTTGCTCCAGTCGATATCGACGTTGCCGTAGCCAAAATCAAAGAAGAAAAGCCAGCAGTGGTATTTGCGCCGCACGTTGAAACCTCATCGGGCATCATCTTATCAGATGACTATATCAAAGCGTTGAGCGAGGCTGTGCATAGCGTTGGCGGATTATTAGTCATTGACTGCATCGCTTCAGGTTGTGTATGGCTAGATATGAAATCATTGGGCATCGATATACTGATTAGCGCACCGCAAAAAGGCTGGAGCAGTACACCGGGCGCTGGTTTGGTCATGCTAAGCGATGCTGCTGTCAAAAAAGTAGACAGTACTGAATCTGATAGTTTTAGTATCGACCTAAAACAATGGTTAAACATCATGCGTGCTTACGAAAATGGCGGTCATGCGTACCATGCGACTATGCCGACAGACAGCTTACGTCAGTTCCGTGATGCCGTGAATGAAGCCAACGCAATCGGTTTTGATAAATTGTGTGACGCGCAATGGGCACTTGGCAAACGTATCCGCGAAGTACTAGAAGCCAAGGGCGTTGAGAGCGTCGCTGCTGAAGGTTTTAAAGCACCTGGCGTTGTCGTCTCTTATACTGATCGTGATGACATGCATAAAGGTAGCGCTTTCGCTGAAATCGGGGTACAAATCGCTGCTGGCGTACCATTGAAAGTGGGCGAGCCTGATAATTTCAAAACTTTCCGTTTGGGTCTATTTGGCTTGGATAAATTGACTGATATCGATGGCACAGTAGAGCGTTTTGAAACGGCACTCGATAAAGTGCTGAGCCAGTAAAGATACCAATTAAGAGGGCTGATAAAGATATTAATAGGATAGCTTATTAAGTCTTTTTCACTGCCCTTTTTCATTGCCCTTTTTAAAGCCTTTACAGTATAGTCCTAACAGTTATAAAAAATACTGAACCATTAGTGTCATGCTAGGTTCAGTATTTTTTTACCTTTTTATTATATTTTATAATATAATGTATTTTTATAAATTAATACTCAAGTACGTATTTAATAAACTTAATTAGGTAGTCCGTTATGAGCATACAAATAGACTGGCAAGCATTTACGCCGATCTCCTTGGTAGGAGGTCTAATGCTAGGCGTAGCGACGGTCATCTTACTGCTAGGCATCGGCCGTATAGCAGGTATCAGTGGTATTTTTTCAAGCCTATTGAAACCCAAGCGTGTAGAGATGTGGCAGGTGCTATTTATACTGGGTTTGGTCATCTCACCGCTGCTATATCAGTTGGCAAGACCACTACCTGAGGTAGCTATCAGTAGCTCTCTACCATTATTGATTGGTGCAGGGTTACTGGTCGGTTTTGGCACGCGTTTAGGTTCAGGATGCACGAGTGGGCATGGTATCTGCGGTAATGCACGGCTGTCTCCACGGTCATTGGCAGCGACCGTCACCTTTATGCTGTTTGGGATTGTGACCGTTTATATCGGTCGTCACGTACTAGGCCTGCTATAGCGAACTCATGGCAGATTGCCAGATGAAGGTTGATAGCTGGGCTAACGCGCGAACGACATATGATGGTTAATAAAAGATAATAATAGCGAGATACGACGATGCTAAAAAATATAATCGGATTGCTGGCAGGACTGCTGTTTGGATTTGGATTACTGGTGTCAGGTATGACCGATCCTGTGAAAGTACAAGGGTTTTTGGACGTATTTGGCGCATGGGATATCTCCCTTGCTCTTGTGATGGGCGGTGGCCTGATAGTGGCGTTTTTCGGTGTACGATTGGCAAAGCGTCAACAGAGTAGTTGGATTGGTACACCGATTGATATGCCAAGCAAAACCGTCATCAATAAAAAATTGCTTATCGGTGCGATGTTGTTCGGTATCGGCTGGGGGTTGGTTGGTATCTGCCCAGGACCTGGAATTGTATTGCTCGGTACTGGCCAATGGCAAGCCTATGTGTTTATTCCTGCCATGATTATAGGAATGCTAGTTTATCAATGGCTTGAGCCTAAGCTTGGCTGATATAGTTAGTTCTCTATAAATTGGATACGGTGTCAGCCTCGCTTAGTCTACTATTTGTAGTACTTTCACTTGGCTTCCTTGTCTCCAAATTATATTGAACCAACTATAGTATAAATAGGCTAGCACTCGAAAAAAGGTCAGTCACTTATACGTGATTGACCTTTTTTATGAATATTAATTTGTGACAGGATTTGATATATTGTCAGATCATTTAGCACTGGCAGTTACTTTCGGCGTTTCGTGTGCCAATGATTTTGCTGCTTGGCGTAGCTCAAATTTTTGCACTTTACCGGTACTGGTCTTCGGTATTTCTGCAAAGACAATATATTTGGGCACTTTAAAGCCTGCTAGATGCTGACTGCAATGCTCCATCACCGTATCACGTTGTAGAGTGCTACCGGCGTGAATCTCGATAAAGGCGACGGGCACTTCACCCCATTTATCATGTGGCGCGGCGACGACAGCACAGCTCTCAATCGCAGGTAGTTTATACAAGACGTTTTCTACCTCGATACTAGAGATATTCTCACCGCCTGATATGATGATATCTTTTAGTCTGTCCATAATTTTGATATAGCCATCAGGATATTTGACGCCCAAATCGCCCGTACGGAACCAGCCATCAGCGAATGCCTCTTCGGTAGCCTTGCGGCTTTCTAGATAGCCTTTCATCACCATATTGCCACGTAGCGCCAGCTCGCCCATCTCTTCGCCATCAGCGGCGACTGGCTCGGTAGTACCTTGCTTAAATACTTCAAACCCTGCCATCAAGTGAGAAGTCATGCCTTGGCGCGATTTCTTTTGAGCACGGGTGGCCACATCAAGCTCATCCCATTCTTCCTGCTCAGCACAGACCGTCACTGGCCCATATACTTCAGTTAGACCGTAGACATGCGAGATATGAAAGCCCATTGCTTCCATCGCAGCCAGCATGGTTTCGGACGGTGGTGCACCAGCGACCCAGCCTTTGACGGTATGGGTGATAGCGTCTTTATACTCAGGCTTACCGCCTGCAATCATATTATGTACGACCGGCGCAGAGCAATAATGGCTAACTTGATGCTTGGCAATCAGCTGCAATATCAAATCAGCATCAATTTTTCTCAAGCATACATTGACCCCAGCACGCTCGGCGATGGTCCACGGAAAACACCAACCGTTGCAGTGAAACAGTGGCAGCGTCCATAGATACATCGGGTGTTTGGGCATGTCCCAATCTAAAATATTGGAGACAGCATTGAGAGTTGCGCCGCGATGGTGATAGACCACGCCTTTGGGCTTGCCTGTCGTACCAGAGGTATAATTGAGCGCAATAGCATCCCATTCATCTTTCGGCATCTCCCAATTATCCAAGCTATCTGAACTGGCAACCAAATCCTCATAGCTCATCTGCCCAAAGCGCTCGACATCGACAGCCTTGTCCGTTGAGTGAATGACGATTAAGTCTGGAAAAGTCTCATCGATAATCTCAGCATGTTCAGCAAATTCGCTATCTAAAATTAAAACCTTCGCTTCGGAATGCTGCAAACAAAAGGTAAGCGCATTGATATCGAGTCGGGTGTTGAGGGTACAGAGGACACCGCCTGACATCGGCACACCAAAGGCGCATTCGACCATTGCTGGCGTGTTTGGCAGCATCACGGCTACGGTATCATTTTTATCGATACCCAATTTGCGCAGACCATCAGCCAGTTGACGACAGCGAGTATAGGTCTGTTGCCATGTCTGAGTGAGGTTATTGTGTTCTAGATCGTCATAAATGATGGCAGTCTTATTAGGATAAACTTGCGCGCTGCGAATGATAAAGTCAATAGGGGTGAGCGGTTGATGGTTGGCGGCATTTTTGCCAAGACCTGTATGGAAATCTGTCATGATGATAGTCCTTTATCGTGTTTCTATAATGCGTCAATACATTAACGTCAGTATATTATTTAGTACAGTAATCTAGCATAGAAATTATAGGTATAAGTCGATATTTATCGATTTATATCTTAGTCTAATCTCTACGTGATATTAAGCTAACGGTATATAATCTACCTCAAAAGTTGGCTAGGTTTTGTGGTGTTTGCTTAACCATATGCCACAGTACAGCCTGCTACACCGTCCCGCTCGTTATATCAATTAATATAGTGCTCACTCATCAGTCGCTTGTCTGCATAGCTGACAATAATCGCGGTGTGTTACGATATCGAAGATGCTAAACCCTTTAGGCCCACTAATTCTAAAAAGCCGTTTTTAAGAAGTAGCCTCATAAACTATTCATAAGGAAAATGATATGTCTGCCAGCCATAGTGCCAACACGATCCAAACCGCTAGCACCAATGAACACTATCCGCATTTATTTGAGCCGCTAGATTTGGGCTTTACTACGCTAAAAAACCGTATGGTTATGGGCTCAATGCATACTGGGCTTGAAGACCGTTTTTATAATTATGGCAAGCTGGCGGCGTATTTTGCAGAACGTGCCAAGGGCGGCGTGGCAATGATGATCACTGGCGGCATCTCGCCCAATCGCGAAGGTTGGTTGTTGCCTGCTGGCGGAACGATGAATACCAAAGCTGACGTTATTAACCACCAGCGCGTCACCCGTGCTGTGCATAAGCACGATAGCAAAATCATCATGCAGATATTGCACAGTGGCCGCTATGGCTATCATCCTTTTGCCGTATCATCTAGCCCGATTAAATCTCCAATCTCACCGTTTAAGCCACGCAAGATGAGCATCAAAAACATCGAGCAAACGGTAAAAGACTATGCTCGCTCAGCCAAACTTGCCAAGCAAGCAGGCTATGATGGCGTCGAAATCATGGGTTCTGAGGGCTATTTGCTCAACCAGTTTTTATCAAGTCATGTGAATAAGCGTAAAGACATCTATGGTGGTGATATTCATGGTCGTATGAAGTTCGCTGTCGACGTGGTCAAAGCCGTTCGTGAAGCGACTGGCGAAGACTTTATTATTCTATTCCGCTTGTCAGTGATTGATTTAGTCAAAGACGGTAACGTCATGGATGAAGTCATCACCGTGGCCAAAGCGCTAGAAGAAGCGGGCGTGACCATCATGAATACGGGCATCGGCTGGCATGAAGCGCGTGTGCCGACTATCGTGACTAGCGTGCCACGAGCCGCTTTCGTTGATTTCACTGCTGAAATCAAAAAGCACATTAGTATCCCGATGATGGCGGCTAACCGTATCAACATGCCAGAAACAGCAGAAGAAATCGTTGCGACTGGTCAAGCAGATATGATTCAGATGGCACGTCCATTCTTGGCTGATGCACACTGGGTTAATAAAGCCAAAAACGGACAGACAGATCGTATTAATACCTGTATCGCTTGTAACCAAGCCTGCCTCGACCACACATTTGAAAACAAACGCTCGACTTGTTTGGTCAATCCGCAAGCCTGTTATGAGACTGAACTGGTCTATAAGAAAACCAAAAAACCGAAGAAAGTCGCCGTCATCGGTGGCGGTGTTGCTGGTATGTCAGCCGCTCATGTGGCCGCTTTACGTGGTCATGACGTAACTCTGTTTGAAGCAAAAGACGTGCTTGGCGGGCAGTTTAACTACGCCAAAGTCATCCCTGGTAAAGAAGAGTTCTTTGAGACTATTCGCTACTATATCAATGAGCTTGAGCATTTGGGTGTTGAGATTAAACTGAATACCAAAGTCGATAAGGAAATGCTTGAAAAAGCTAAGTTCCATCATGTCATCGTAGCAACGGGTGTCGTACCGAGAAGTCTAGAAGGTAAGCTAGAAGGGGCTGAGCTGCCACAAGTAATGAGCTATGCTGAGCTGCTGTCTGGCGAAAAAGCAGTGGGTAATACAGTAGCGGTCATCGGTGCTGGTGGTATCGGCTTTGATGTCAGTGAATATCTGACGGCTAATCATGGTAAGTCGCTGGATGAAATTGGCCCTGATGGACTAAAAGATCCAAGCTATCGTCCTGAGCCACAGTCTATCAGCGAATGGCGTGAAGAGTGGGGCGTGACCAATGATACCGACTATCAAAGTGATGGTGGTCTGGTCAGACCAGCAGCGATCAAGCCGATTCGCCAAGTTTATCTCATGCAGCGTAGCAAAGGCCGTCTGGGCAGTGGTCTAAACAAAACCTCAGGCTGGGTACATCGTGCGCATATCAAATCGCACGGCGTGATCCAAGTCGCAGGCGTGCAATATGACAAAATCACCAACGAAGGTATCTGGGTAACTAACCCACAAGGTCAAAGCCAGTTATTACGTGTCGATAGCGTCGTCGTCTGTGCGGGTCAAGAGTCAGTCGTTGAGCTGATGCCAAATGTGGGTGATGCGCCAGACGCGCAATATCACCTAATCGGCGGTGCTAAGCTAGCAGCTGAGCTAGATGCCAAACGTGCGATTCGTGATGGTGCTGAAGTCGCTGCTCAGATCTAAACTCTTTAGCATGAATGTTAAATCATGGACGGTGAGGGGATATCTCTTGCCGTCCTTTTTTATTTGGAATGAAAATTTGACTTATTAAATTGGATATTCAGTTCAGCTTATGTTTATTTCGAGAGAATCGAGAGGTGTTGTTTACTTACTCACGCTCTAATACAATCCCGTCAAAATACCCTCGCATACCACAATGCAGCCTTCTATATTGATCATCCATATCTCTTAATAATAATTGAGTTTTACCCTTATGAAGTGCTGGATATAAACGCAGCTCAACGTTTTTATCTGATTGATCATCGTTGATGACCCAATGATTCTGTGACCATACGGCCTTACTCTCTCCTAAATCACAGGTATGAGCATTGGTAAAAATCAAAACGCCATCGATAATAGAAAGATAAGGTTTATTAGCGACACTATGAATCGATACCGTATTTTTTGCCTCTCCCGTATCTTCCCAGCGCTGAGTACCTGAATTATATATTGAGATTTGAGAGGTTTGAGAAAACTTACCAAAGGCACTTTTTCTCGGTAAATCAGAAGGACTTAACTCATCTGAAAAATTCCAAGCCACACCGTAACTGCTTTGCTCTTCGATATATTCTTTATATTCACGTATCAGACATTCTTCACTTTTACAGGTATTACGCTGAAACGTAAGCCATGTGCGTTGGTTAGCAATAAGCCTATCTTTAAAAGCTTTGCTGTCTTCATAGTCAGAAGCAGCGCCAAGATTGATTTTATATTTCTTCGCCATTGCGTCATCAAGCTTAGAAAGCTCAGGACTGTCACAGACGGTTTTTTCTACCCAAGTAGCAGCCTTGTTGCAATCAAAACTTGCTGAATTTGCATAAGTGGAGAGTAGGCAAGTGCCTAAAATACCGATTGTAGTGATGCATAACTTTTTCATATTACCCTCATTTTTTAGAGCTTGATTGTATTTTAAGAAAGCTATAACTGTGATATACGTGTCATCATCACTATCTGCAAAAAACGAATCAGTCCATCCATCCTAGCCCAACTAACCAGCCTCACTCATTTACCAACTGCCAATATTTTCCATCGAAATCCAAGGCTCAATAGGTTCTAAGTCTTCGCCATTTTGTAGCAGCTCAATTGAGATATTATTAGGGTCTTTAACAAAAGCCATATGGCCATCTCTAGGCGGTCTTAATATCTCGATCCCTGCCTGTATAAAGGTGTCGCACTGTGCGTATATGTTGTCGACTCTAAAGGCAAAGTGCCCAAAATTATCGCCATTGGTATATTCTCTTTCATCCCAGTTGTGTGTCACCTCAATCTCTGGCGCACCCTCATGCGTTGCTAAAAAATATAAGCTGAATCTGCCTGATTCAGAGTCTCTCTTTCTTAGCAGTTGTAAGCCCATAAGGTCACAATAGAAAAATAACGTTTCTTCTAGTTTGTTGGTTCTAATCATTGCATGTAAGTACTTCATGAAAATACCTTAATATTGATTATTCATAAAAAATGGAGTAATGGCAGGGTGCTTTTTATGCATCGTTAATATATAAAATCTCAAATGGCGTATGTACGATTTCAATACCATTAACTATATACAGCGCATTTATGTCAGTAACTTTTTATCAAGCAGTGCAAGCGGCACACTCTGCAATACTTGCTAGATTAAATCTGACGTCGCAAAATCTAACCTTCCATCTCGCCAACTAACCACTGCTCAAAATCACTAATTTGCGCTGCCAACTCAGGTTGCGCTTTTGCTAGGTCATTGAGTTTATCTTGAATCTCTTTCTTATTATATTTAACGCCAGTCAATGTCTTTTTAAGCAGATCAATAAGCTCAACATTTAGCGCGTCAGAGAAGATGACAACTTCGGTAATCATTGCCTGCTTCACATCCATATGCAAATCCATCATGCCCCAATCAAAGCGCGTCTCGATATGATGAGTAAACTCAGGTGTTTTACCAAAGCGCCAATCCCAGTCTGCCATCTGTTGATAGTAAGCGTTTAGCGTCGGCTGCTTAGCAAGGCTAGCCTCATCTAGTTGCTCAACCTGTGCAGTCTCTTCATGATATTCACAGAACGCTTCGATAATCGCATCAGACAATGACTCGTGATTGATAGTCTCATTAAAATCTACCAAGTTTGCTACGCGAGCGCGCACAGATTTGATGCCTTTTGCTTTAAGCTTTAGCGGATGCGGGTTTAGATAGTCGCCAAGCTTTTGCATATTGGCATTGACCAGCAATGTGCCATGATGAAAGCTGCGATCGGCGGCATGTCTAAATGCGCTGCCCGATATTTTGCGGTCGCCGACCTGCATATCGTTACGACCAGACAGCGTGGCGTCTATGCCGAGTTTCTTAAGCGCATTGATGATGATGGTGAAGTTTGCTTCTTGATCGTAAGCATCACTAGGCGATAAAAAGGTAAAGTTAGTGTTACCCAAGTCATGGAATACTGCGCCGCCGCCGCTCTGACGCCGCGCTAAAAATACATCGTCTGCTTCCATCTTATCGGTTTTGCACTCTACCCATGGATTTTGTGAGCGTCCAATAACCACGGTCTCAGAGTTACGCCATAAAAATAGAGTATGTGAGTCGGGGTTAAGCGTATTAAATATCCAATCCTCGGTGGCAAGATTAAACCAAGGATTGGTCACAGCAGATTTTAGGATGCGCAGTTTCATGTATTTGACTCTTTAATAAACTGGGTTGGTGAGTAGGTTTTATAAATAGGTAGCATCATTCTTACCGATGCAAGCTTGTAATTCAATGGCTGTCTAACAGAGAGGTTGATTTTATCAGTGGCTTTGACAGTGGTGAAGACGTTGAGCATATAGAGAAAACGGTGAAAAAATTTCATAGAGGATGGTGCTAAGGTTGATGCTTCAGTTTTTAGCGGGCGGCAATAAAAGCCAAGCAAAACGCTCAGCTTTATTGCACTATGAATTGCCAGAGTACTTTGTTCTATTTAGCACAAATCTCCCACTGCGATTTTGTACTAAGATAACATTGCATAACTGCTTTACCAGACTGCGCATAGGCATCACTGACGATACGCTGATTGGTTGGCAGACGATATCTGATGATCGCTGGCTCGTCATTGACGGTGGTCGTCCATCCAGTCACTTCATTACGGTCATTATAGTTTGCACTGGTAGAGGTTGCCATTTTGCCAAATCCTGGCAGGTTATAGGAGACCTGTCTAAAACTATAACTCATCGCTGCACCCTCAGCGCCCTCATACTGACAGTTTAGCTTTTTTTGCAGTTTATCTTGTTTATAAACATAGCAAGTGGTCTCATCTGAGAACTGACCAACCCCGCAAAAACCGGCCGTTGCAACTGATATCATACCGACAAATAACGCTATCCTTTTCATAACCATTCCTCAATAATTTATAAATCCTGATAATGATGTTGGCCATCTATTTTTTGTATTGCCAAATACTAACCAATACCTTTTAGATAGTAGAAAATTAGTAAACAAATATCAACTAATATATTTTAATTAAAACTTGAATTTATTTATAAAGGCTACTTCTATCATTAGCATTATTAAGAGTAGCTGTTATAAGGTAGTGATATAAGCAGGATTTACTATGACCGTGAATCTATTTTTGTAGATATTGAATGGATGACTTACTTAAGGATGACTTTCGAGTTCTTTAGTATGTGAATAGAAAGGCGCTGGAATAGGCTAAAGTATAAGAAATATAGGATCAGCGCTGCTTGCTATATGCTGCTTAATAAAAAGGATTTGTCCAGATTTATAAATTATCAAAAGGTGAAAACCTTAAAACTGTGCTAGGAAAATTAATAAGTGGATAAAAACTCACTATAAATTTTATAAAAAATTACCCATCAAACAATTAAAAAGTTATCATCATGAGTTTTTAATCACATGATAGTTTTTACAACGCATCAGACGCTTATGACCGACACGAGTTGGCAAACGCAGTCTAAGCGCTTAATAGGATTACCCAATGACCAACCGTGACCTCATCATCTTTGTGACGCTCTCTTTTATGTGGTCACTCTCTTTCGTTTTTTATCGCATTGGCGTGCCTGAGTTTGGCTCATTGGCATTCGCCAGTTTGCGTGTGATATTCGCCGGATTGGTCATGTTGGTCTTTGTATTGCTCAATAAGAAAAACAGAGTCGGCATCAAGGAGCATTGGAAAATGCTAGCGCTCGTTGGCTTGTTTTCAGCAGCGCTGCCCTTTGTGTTGTTCTCGTTTTCCGCGCAATCAGTGAACGCAGGCGTGTTAGCCGTGCTAAATGCTTCTGTACCGATGATGAGTGGTTTTATCGCTAGAGTCTTCTTCAAAGATAGGCTATCAAAAAAACAAGCACTCGGTTTGGTCATCGGAGTGATTGGGGTAATCATACTGATGAGCGAAAGCTTATTTGGTGGCGGTGAGCCAGGCAAAGGGTTGGTCGAAGGTCTACTACCGATGGGCTACGCGCTACTGGCCTGTGTGGGTTATGCGCTTGGGGCCAACATCACCAAAAACTATCTGTATGAGGTATCGCCAGTCGCTATCACCGCAGGATCGCTCATTATCGGTAGTATCATTATGCTGCCTGTAGCCTTTAATGAGTTCCCATATGGTAAAGATATCAGCATAAAGGCGTGGGTATCAGTGATCTGTATCGGTGTATTTTCGACTGCCATTGCCCTTATTTTTATGAATCAGCTGATTAAAAACATTGGCCCGACGCGCGCCACTAGTATTACCTTGGTCATTCCGATTTTTGCCATCATTTTAGGGTATCTACTGCTTGGTGAAGCCCTAAATATCCAAGCCATCATTGGTTCAGTAGTAATATTGTTTGGTACATATCTGTCATTAGAGCTGTCTATCAAAAAAATGCTACAACCAAAGAATTCCACGCGGGCGACGTGAGTTTAAGCTACGGTAAACTGTCTTCGTAGCCTTTAATTATAAAGATTCGAATATCTAAATATTGGTGTTTCTGTTTGTAAATATTGCTTGGAATAATTGCATTTGCCCCCTATAAAGAACTCGGCTTATGAGTAGCGTACTTCGCAAATTATAGAACGACAGCTAAGTGCTACCTACTAATATAAGTGCTATTTATTACCAATAATATTAAACCTGATAGTAAGGTTTAAAACAATAAACAGGGCTTTTTATGGCACATGATAATCTATTTGAAACCGTCAAGATGGGTACCCAAACCCTAAAAAACCGCATCATTATGGCACCGTTGACGCGTCTGCGTTCGGTTGAGCCAAGCGATGTACCAACAGCACTGGCAAGCGAATATTATTCACAGCGTGCAGGTTCTGGCTTGGTAATCACTGAAGCGACGCAAGTATCTTTTCAAGCGAAAGGCTATGCTGGCGCGCCAGGCGTTCATACCAAAGACCAAATCACTGCGTGGAAAACCATCGTAGATAACGTCCATGCTAAAGGTGGCAAAATTGTCGTACAGCTATGGCACACGGGCCTAGTCTCTCATGAGAGTGTACAGCCAGATGGTAAAGCGCCTATCTCTGCTTCTAACGTTGATGTTGGTGTACGTACCTCACTACGTGACAGCGACAACCAAGCCATTCGCGTAGATGCAACGCCGCCACGTCCAGCCACGCTTGAAGAAATCAAACAAGTTATCGCTGACTTTGGTCAAGCAACTAAGAACGCCAAAGAAGCGGGTTTTGACGGTGTAGAAATTCATGGTGCTCATGGTTATTTATTGCATCAGTTCTGGGTTGAGCAAACCAACCAACGCGATGATGAATACGGCGGTAGCCGCGAAAACCGTGCGCGCTTGACGCTTGATGTTATCGATGCGTGCGTAGACGCTTGGGATGCAGATCATGTTGGTATTCGTATTTCACCACTTGGTACGTTCAACAACGTAGAAGCTGGATATAACGAAGACGAAAATATCTGGATGATTGAGCAGATTAACAAACGCGGAATCATGTATCTGCATCTGTCAGAGCCAGATTGGGCAGGTGGTACGCCGTATAGCGAAGACTTCCGTAAGCGTGTGCGTGCTGCTTTTGATCAAATGATTATCGCAGCTGGTGGCTATACTGCCGAAAAAGCAGAGCAAAATGTAAAAGCGGGCTATATTGATGCTGTTGCCTTTGGCCGTGACTATATCGCCAACCCTGATTTGGCTGAGCGTATCCAAAAAGGCGCGCCTCTTAATGAGCAGCATCCAGAGTCTTTCTATGGTGGCGGTGCTGAAGGTTATACCGACTATCCATTTTTAGACCAAGCGTAATAGTTAGATTTTTAACTAAATAACGCAACATAAAAAAGCCGCTTAACTATCAATAGTTGAGTGGCTTTTTTTTATGCATAAATTTTCATTATTTGCCGAAAATACCTATCTGATAATCACGAAAGGTTTGACGTAGTTCTTCTTGAGTATTCATGACAAAAGGACCGTGACCTGCGACTGGCTCACCGATTGGCTCGCCGCTTAGCAGTAGCAATTTGATAGGGGTATCGTCATCAGTAGTTGCAGGGTAGGTCAGTTCGATAGTATCGGTCGTAGGTAAGGATGAATATTCAGTTTGTGTGTCTACATGAGCTTGGATAGGCGCTGAAAACTCAATCAGGCTGCCTGCGCTGACGGCTGTACCGTTGACCAATACTTGACCTTCTTGTACCAGCAGTAGGGTGTTGTGTGTTTTCGGTACTTGTAGCGTGGTTGTACCTGCTGTATGTAGCTCGATATCCCACATATTGACTGGCGTAAATGTCGTTGCGGCTCCCGTTATTCCATGCCAGTCACCAGCAATAATGGCAGCTTGGCCGATGACAGTTTGCCCATCGCTATTGTCTATCAGATCAACGATAGGCATGTCAGCACGTTTGATAGACTGATATTTGGGGTCGGTCAGTTTGTGGGCGCTTGGCAAGTTGACCCATAACTGCACCATACTAAAGACGCCGCCACGTTGCCCAAAGGCTTCAGAGTGGAACTCTTCGTGCAGAATACCGCGACCAGCAGTCATCCATTGTACATCACCTTCTAAAATATCGCCGCGCCCACCTGTCGAGTCTGCATGGCTAATCTCACCTGAATAAGCGATGGTTACGGTCTCAAAACCTTTGTGTGGGTGCAGTCCAACACCATGCGGTTGCAGCTTATAATCAGGATTGGGCGAAAAGGTCGTAGGCTTACCGTAGTCAAATAATAAAAAGGGATCGGTATGGCTATAGTTAAAATCAGGATTATTATCGAGATGATTGATTAGGGTTTTTACAAAAAAACCGTCACCTACCCAATGCGGCTTTTTATCACCATGAATATGCTTGATTGAACGCATGGATTACCTCATAAGTCTAAGTGGCATTGCTATCAATAGGATGAATGCCTTATGTTAATTCTACTATGAAAATAGACTTATGTTGTGTTTATTCTCATCGTTCTCTAAGATTACTGTCTAAAACCATTCAACTATCATCAAACATACTGTCAGCCATTATCTGAACATTGATCAATTATTCAAATCCTAACAGACACTAAAGCCACTATTATCGCTATAAATAGTGAAGCCATTAAGGTGATTAAACGACTTCACCACTGACAAAACCACTGGCCCAAGCCCATTGAAAGTTATAGCCGCCAAGCCAGCCTGTCACGTCAAGCACCTCACCGATAAAGTACAAGTTATCTTGTAAGTTGCTTTGCATCGTTTTGGAAGATACTTCGTCGGTTGTGACGCCGCCGCGTGTGACCTCAGCGGTGCGGTAACCTTCTGTACCCGAGGGCTTGAGCTGCCAGCCATTGAGCGTAGCACCAAGTACTGTAAGTCGCTCGTCTTTGATATTGGCAAGCTCAGTATCTTTGAAGTCTTCCCACAGATGCGTCTGTAACGCTGCCAATAGCTTCTTGGGTAATGCGTTATCTGTATTTTCTGCCAACACGGTACGAATCAGTTGGCGTGGGTGTGATTTTTTGCGAGTGAGTAAAAGCTCAGTGACGTCTATCTCAGGCAACAGATTGATACTGATGGTTTCGCCAGTCTGCCAATAGTTGGAGAGCTGTAGCATGGCAGGGCCAGAGAGACCGCGATGGGTAAATAGGACAGGTAGTTTAAAAGAGATATGCTCGTTACTGGCAATAACTGGCAAACTAATACCAGCCAAGGCACGGATAAGCTCGCCTGTTTTGTCAGTGAAAGTAAACGGCACAAGACTGGCATCAGTAGGCACGAGCGTATGGCCGAACTGCTGTGCCAACTCATAGCCGATACCACTTGCCCCCATGGTCGGGATAGACAGACCGCCAGTAGCGACAACTAAAGACTCACAGCTATAGCGTGTCTGAGAAGGTTGAGTGCCGCTCGCGATGTCTTTTTTACCAAGCTTTTTGCTCGTCATTAGATAAAAGCGTTCGCCGTTATCATGAGCAGCAGTTTTAACATGATCAATTTGAGCATTAAGCTTTACTTGTACGCCTACGGCCGCGCACTCATCTAGCAGCATAGATAAGATATCTTGTGCCGAGTCGTCACAGAATAGCTGACCATGTTCGCGCTCATGGTAGGCAATCTTATGCGACTCTACCATGCCGATAAACTCCCAACTCGGGTAACGACTTAGCGCTGATTTGCAGAAGTGAGGATTGGCACCGATAAAATGCTCAGGCTCTACAAAGTAATTGGTAAAGTTGCAGCGACCACCACCCGACATCAAAATCTTTTTGCCAGCTTTATTGGCATGATCTAACACCAATACGCGGCGACCACGGCGACCAGCAGTCAGTGCGCAATACAATCCTGAAGCACCAGCACCGATGATAATGACGTCATAGTGGTTATCAGTAGACTTTTTGGCTGACGATGGATTACCCGCTGATGAATTGCTTGGCTTTGCTTGTTTTGGCATTTGACTCATGATGATGACTTATAGAATAGTTTTGGATAGACGATATAAAGTAGCTAATTATACCATGGCAATAATGGCGGTGTTTTTAGGTGAGTAATATAAATAGCTTTTGCCGCTTGCTATAAATCATTGAATAACTTTGATTTTTCTATAGACAATAATTCGTAGTTGGTATAATGTGAATATATGAATATTATTCGCTACTACTGCTGCCATGTTGATTACTTCCTAAAACGCTAGTCGTTTTGATATGAAGAAAATGAATTTCTTTACAAGTAGTTGATGAAAAAGTCAGTCGATTGAACCGCTTATTCAAACATTGTCACGGATGATAATGTTAAGACAAAAGGGACTTTATGGATATCCTACAACTGCTCATTAGCGGGATTGCTAATGGTTGTATATATGGGCTGTTAGCGCTGGGTTTTGTACTCATTTACAAAGCCTCAGAAGCGGTCAATTTCGCTCAAGGCGACATGCTTATGCTCGGTGCCTTTCTGGGCATATCTTTCATCAATGCCGATCAGGCAAACCTTCCCTTCTTATTAGGCATCACCTTTGCTGCTGTCATCATGGGCGCATTTGGCTACTTACTCGATCGCTTTATCCTACGTGGTATTTTTGGTCAGCCGCAATTTGCGATGGTCATCCTTACCATCTCGCTTGGTTTCTTGATGCGCTTTGTCGCTGGTGTCATCTGGGGACATAGCCCAGTCTCATTACAGACACCGTTTTCAGGCAAGATGTTGGCATTAGGCTCGCTGAGTATCGCTTATGTTGACATCATTATCATCATATCTACTATCGCATTAACCTCTATTTTGTACTTCTTTTTTGCCCATACGCGGCTTGGTATTGCGATGCAAGCCAGTAGTCAAAACCAGATGGCAGCCTATTATATGGGTATTCCCGTCAAGCGGGTCAATGGTATCGTTTGGGCGTTGTCAGGGGTGGTTGCCGCACTTGCTGGCATACTATTTGCGGCCAAAGGCGCTATCGAACCCTCTGTCGGATTACTGTTTGGTATCAAAGCCTTTGCCGCTGCGGTAATCGGTGGGTTAGGCTCCTTGCCTGGTGCGCTGGCAGGCGGATTGCTAGTAGGGGTGATAGAGCCCTTTGCTGGTCGTTATCTACCGCTAGGTCTTAGTCAAATTGCGCCTTATGTGGTTATGTTGATCGTACTAATCGTACGTCCGGGCGGTATTTTTTCTCAGGTCAAACAGAAAAAAGTATAGAAGCTTTGATCCAAGGCAGCTTTGATTCAAGGATGACAAAGCGGCCTCCAAAACTTTTCAAGGATGAGTACTGCCCATGAAAGCTCAGTTTAAACACAGCTATGATCAAGATATCAATATCTTCGATGACAAAAGCCAACTCATAAAGTATGGCGTGCTCCTCTTGCTATTACTGATGGCGCCTTGGTTATTGAGCAACTATTACATCAGTGAGCTTAGCGCCATATTGATTTGGTCTATCTCTGGACTGGGTCTGATGCTCTTGACGGGGCATACCGGACAGGTCAGCTTAGGGCATGCTGCCTTTATGGCGATAGGAGCATTTAGCCATATGGCACTCATGGCTCGAGGGTGGAATTTTTTCCCTGCTTTGATTGCCTGTGCACTCATCACTGGGGTTATCGGTGCGATCATTGCCAGACCAATCTTAAGAACCAGCGGCATCTACTTAGCCATCGCAACCTTAGCGCTTAGTATTATCGTCGAGGACATCGCTATCGTAGCTGAGCCTATTACTGGCGGCATCTCTGGTACCTTTGCTTCTCCCATTAACCTCTTTGGCTACACCATCGATCGTTATATCACGCCAAAAGCATTTTATTACTTATGCCTCGCGCTCGTGGTGCTAGTTACCTTAGGGTATATCAACTTACTCAGAAGCGGCACAGGACGATCGTTCTTAGCCATCAGAGACAGCGAAGTATCCGCCCGCGCGCTTGGCGTCAATGTACCGCAAGCCAAAACGCTAGCTTTTAGCATATCTTGCGCGATTACCGCTATTGGCGGCGCTATGTACGGGCATTTTGTGCAAGCGGTCAATTATGAGAGCTTCACCGTTATCATCTCTATCACCATCCTACTGCAAATTGTCATTGGCGGTTTGGGCTCCATACATGGTGCGTTTTTTGGTGCTGTCGTCGTTGTCTTATTGCCACAAGTGATTGCTATATTAGGCGATATGGTTGGTCAAGGTGCGGGCTCTAGTATCACCAGTATTCCTGGTATTGATACGGCGCTGTTTGCCTTAGTCATTGTCATCATGATCATCTATGAGCCACGCGGTATATACGGCATTTGGATAAAGATACGGACTTGGTTTCAGATGTTTCCGTTATATCGAAAAGGACTGTTTCGCCGTTCTAAAACTTATCTTAAAACGGAGCGTATGCGATGAGCTTATTAAAAGTTGACTCCTTATCTATCGCGTTCGGTGGTGTAAAAGCCGTTGATAATATTAGTTTTGAGGTAAACGAGGGCGAGGTATTTACTATCGTAGGGCCTAATGGTGCTGGTAAATCAACCATTTTCAACTTAATCAGTCGCTTATACGAGCCGCTTAGTGGTCGTATTACTTTTGATGGCACTGATATTACTAAGCTCCCAGCTCACGATATCGCAAAATTGGGTATTGCCCGTACGTTTCAAAACATTGAGTTGTTTGATCACTCAAGCGTGCTTCAAAACCTGCTTATCGGTCGACATTCACAGCGTAATACGTCGTGGATACAGGACTTGCTGTTTTTGCCAAAGGTGCGCCGTAGCGAGCGTGAGCATCGTCTACAAGTGGAGAAGATTATAGATTTTTTAGAGTTAGCGCCTTATCGAGATAAACTCATTGCAGGTTTGCCTTACGGTATTAGAAAGGTGGTTGAGATTGCGCGCGCACTAGCCGCTAATCCAAAACTTATTTTGCTCGATGAGCCGGCCTCTGGTCTCAGCGTAGAGGAAACGTCCGAGATGGCATGGTGGATTGAGGATATGCAAAAAGATCTTGGCTTGACTATCTTGATGGTAGAGCATGACATGAGTCTTGTTAATCGGGTTTCAGATCGAGTATTGGCCGTCGCTGAAGGTAAGTTTTTGGCTCAGGGCACGGCAGCTGAGGTGCAAGCCAATCCACAGGTTATTGAAGCCTATCTTGGACAGGAGAGTGTGTAATGTCATCTATCAAAAAATCACTATCCTCTGCCGCGCCAGCTACTGAAATGAATTTGGTCGACTCTGAAGTAAAGAATAACGTGCTAGAGGTGCGAAATCTAGAATCCGCTTATGGTCCAGTGATGGCATTGAGAGGCGTGAGTCTAGAGGTACCCGAAGGTAAAGTGGTCACGATTTTGGGCGCGAATGGGGCGGGCAAGACGACGCTAATGAAAACCATCTCGGGGGTTATCAATCCTCGTAAGGGCGCAGTATGGTTCCACGGTGAGCGTATCGATGGCACTGAACCTGATCGCTTGGTCAAAAAAGGACTGTCGCATGTACCCGAGGGACGCGAGGTATTTCCTTTTTTGAATGTCGCCGAAAACTTAGCGATGGGCGCTTATACTCGGCGTGACAAGTCTGAGATACAGCGTGATGTCGAGATGATATATGAGTATTTTCCTATTCTAAAAGATCGCCGTACACAAGCAGCTGGCACGATGTCTGGTGGTCAGCAGCAGATGCTCGCTATCGGTCGAGGGCTAATGTCACGACCCTCTCTTATGCTACTCGATGAGCCGTCTCTTGGACTGTCTCCATTATTGGTACAAGAGATATTTGCCATTATTCGACGATTAAATAAAGAGCAAGGCGTCACAATTCTACTAGTAGAACAAAATGCCAGAGTTGCCTTGGCAGCAGCGGATTACGGTTATGTGTTAGAAACAGGGCGTATTGTCATGGCAGGTTCAGCAGACAAACTGATGCACTCTGATGATATTAAAGAGTTCTATTTGGGACAAACCAAAGATAACACTGCGGAAGCCACTCGGTGGAAACGCAAAAAGACTTGGCGATAATAATCATGACGACCTCTATTGATATTGATGTTAATACTGAAAACAATACTCTACTTTCTCCTGCGGATACGGTGGATATGAATGCAACATCTGCCGCGCCAGTAACGTCTCAAGACCATTCTGAAGACCATGCTAAAAGTCATGCTGACAATACTGGTCAACAGATACATAATGCACCTTTTGATCATGCGCCTCAAATCCTAGAAGGATGCGATACGTTGAGCAAACTTTGGCGACAAGTTTGCTTGAGCCGAGGGGACAGGATTGCGCATCGCGAAAAGAGCTTTGGTATTTGGCAGAGTTATAGTTGGCTAGACTATTATCATCATAGCTGCGATATCGGCATGGCTCTTGTCGAGCTTGGTCTGAATAAAGGCGATACTGTCTCTATCTTGAGTGAAGACAATAAAGAATGGCTTTATTTTGATATGGGTGTCTGCGGTGTAGGCGGGATACCTAATGGTGTCTATACGACCGACAGTCCCGAGCAGCTTGCTTATATTCTAAATGACAGCCACTCAAAGTTTCTGATTGTAGAAAACGATGAGCAATTGCACAAGTTTTTAGAGACTCGTGAACAGACGCCTAATGTCAAAAAAGTCATTGTCCTTGACCGTAAAGGCTTGCGGAGTCTAGAGGATAATCAGGTTATTTTCCTCGATGAGCTATATACGATTGGTCGAAGTGTTGATAACGCAAGAGAGCGCTTTAGCGATTATATCGATCAAGGTACGCCTAACGACATACGCACTTTAATCTATACCTCTGGCACAACAGGCAACCCAAAAGGCGCGATTTTGACGCATGCCAATGTCCTCTTTGAGCTAAAAACAAGTATAGATATTCTCCCTATTTTGCCTACTGATGAGCAGCTCTGCTTTCTGCCTCTATGCCATGTGCTCGAACGTCTAACGTCAGTAGATCTGCCTATCCATCGAGGCTGTATCGTCAATTTTGCTGAGAGCACAGAAACGGTATTTGAGAATATGAAAGAAGTCTCACCTGATACCTTTACCGCTGTGCCCAGACTATGGGAAAAAATATATGCCTCTATCAGTAATATGCGTAGCGACGCCAGTGCACTCAATGGCTGGGCATTTGATCAAGCCATAAAAGCAGGTCATGACTATGCTGATATCGTGATGGCAGGCAATACTCCTACGACAGGTCAACGACTGCGTTACGAGTTTTGGAACCGACTGGTGCTATATAAAATTCGTGACCTGATAGGTATGAGTAATATTCGCCGTGCTACTACTGGTGCTGCGCCTATATCGCTAGATATTATCCGCTGGTTTCATGCGATAGGGGTGCCTATTTATGAAGGCTATGGCATGACCGAAAGTGCGGGCGTGATATCGGTTAATACCCCTGAAGCGCAGATGGCCGGCAGTGTAGGCAAGGCATTACCTGATTCTGAAGTTCGTATCGCCGACAACGGGGAGATACTCGTAAAAGGGGCTAACGTGTTTGCAGGCTACTGGAATAAGCCAGAAAAAACGGCTGAGGACTTACGTGATGGCTGGCTACATACGGGGGATGTCGGCGAGATCAGAGATGGTTATATATTCATCACAGGTCGTATCAAGGACATTATTATCACCGCAGGTGGCAAGAACGTCACACCAGCTGCGATTGAAAGCAAACTTAAATTCTCACCTTATATCTCAGATGCGGTCGTCATTGGCGATAAGCGAAAGTATCTAACTTGTCTGATCATGATAGATCAAGAAAACGTCGAAAAATATGCACAAGACAATCAAGTGATGTTTTCTGATTTTCGTTCGTTGTGTCATGCGCCAGAAGTCATTGCCTTGATAGATGACGTCGTACAGTCTGCTAACGAGACCCTAGCTCAGGTAGAAACCATAAAGCAATTCAGGCTTATAGATGTACTGCTCAGTCCTGAAGATGACGAATTGACCGCGACGATGAAATTGAAAAGAAACTTAGTTGAGAAAAAGCATCATGCTCTCATCGACTCTATGTACTGATCTAGCTCTCTAATACAGTTTAGTTTAGCACCGTTCAGCTTTTTTGAAGTCGTCTCAACCTCGAAAGTATTAATCTCAAGAGCATCAAACTAACAGCGACTGAGTCGCAAGGAGAAAGGCAATGAAATGGACATTCAAGACGACGCTACTAGCACTCACAGTCGGTACGATGGGTCTAGTAGGGTGTAGTGATCCAGAAACGACCGCAGCGACGGGTACTGATACTGAGGCTGCTACATCTACTTCTACAAGCGATATGCCAGTACAAGGCGTGACCGATACTGAGATTATCTTAGGCGGTGCAAACGATCTATCCGGTCCGTTTGCTGGATTTGGTAATCCTGCAGTCGCCGCAGCCAATATGTATTTTGATGAGGTGAATGCGGCAGGCGGCGTCAATGGACGAAAGATTCGCTATATCGTTGAGGACCATTCTTATCAAGTACCAAAGGCCGTACAGTCTGCGAACAAACTGGTCAGCCGTGATAAAGTGTTTGCTATGCTGATGTCGCTTGGCACACCGCACAACTTAGCAAGTTTCCCTATTATGGATCGTGCCAATGTTCCTAGCATCATGCCGCTCACTTTTGCTCGGGCTATGCAAGAAGAAGGAGATTTCAATCGTCGTTATACCGCTGGTAGTACTTATTATGATTCAATAAAGCTAGGTATGGAGTATCTTATTGCCGAGAACAAAGTTAGCAGTTTATGTGTCATGTATATCCCATCAGACTATGGTGAAGAGACCAATGAGGCGGCTAAAGATATCAGCGATAGCAATCCTAACGTCACCCTAGTTCAGTCCAGCTCACATCGTCCTGATGAAACAGACTTTGCTGGCGCAATGGCCAAGTTAAAAGACGCTAAATGTGAGCTTATTGCCTTATCTCTAACCATCCGAGGCGCTATCACAGCGGTCGGTACGGCAAATGCTATGGGCTGGAGTGACGTGAAATTTATCGCTCCTGTAACGGGTTTCCATCCTGCAGTTGCAGCGGCGCCAGGTGGCGCAAGTGAAGGCCTATACTCTGTGTCTTACTATAATGATTTGGCACTAAGAGCGAATGAACCTGAGACTAAAGCTTGGGTTGAGAAGTTTGAAAAAGCCACAGGAGAGGAAGTATCAGCAGGTGCTATTCTTGGTTATCTAGCCGCTAAAGTAACCGTTGATGGTCTAAGCGCAGCAGGTCCTGACTTAAATGCCGACACTTTCAATAAGGGTCTAGAGACCGTCAGCTTTGTCGATGGGGTTACAGGATCTACAGTTGCCATCACGCCTGAGAGCCATGTCGCGATCAATGACATCTACTTGTCGCAAGTACAAAATGGTCAATGGAAAACGGTGACGCAGCTTAAATAATACGTCCTAGGTGTTTAGTGAATTTTCGATAGCAGCAAGCCATACATAAGTATGGCTTGTGTCGTTTATACGCTTTGGGTTTGGCAATAATTTCATTTTATATGTTAACTGTTTTACGATTATTTATAAGTCCAAAACCCTTCTCAATAAAAATAAGCCATAAGTCATAGACAATAAAAATTGACTGGAATAATGAGTCAATTTCCTTATAGCGACTAGATTATTTGTGCCTAAACATACAGATGTACAGTGAAATTGTTATGTTTGGCTTTTGATGTCTTGCAACCGTCACGCTTATTTGTCAAACTAACGATGAGTGTCACACATTATGGAAGATGACTCTTATCGCTTACATGGGGCGCGTCATAGACGTTTATCCGTGTAGGTCATAATAATTAAAAGGGACCCAATACTATGACTCAGAAATCATTTCCTATCTCAGCCGAGTTTATGGCTGCTGCCAATACCACACCTGATAAGTACCTTACAGACTACCAGCAATCTATCGAATCAGCCGAAGCCATTGATGCTTTTTGGGCGAAGCGTGCTGAGCTAATCGACTGGATAAAAAAACCAACCAAGGTCAGTAACGTCAATTATGACTTAGATGATTTTCGCATCAAATGGTTTGAAGATGGTGAGCTGAACATTTCAGTCAACTGTCTTGATCGTCACCTTGAAGAAAACCCATACAAGCCGGCTATCATCTGGGAAGGTGATCACCCTTCATTGCACAAAATCATTTCTTTTAAAGAGTTACATGAAGCTGTCTGCCGCTTAGGTAATTCATTGCGCAAGCTTGGCGTTGTAAAAGGTGACCGCGTAACGTTATATATGCCGATGATACCGGAAGCCATGGTAGCGATGCTGGCATGTGCGCGTATCGGTGCGGTGCATTCAGTGGTGTTTGGTGGTTTTTCTGCCGAGAGTTTGGGTAATCGCTTGATAGACAGTCGCTCAAAAGTTGTTATTACCGCTGATGAAGGTTTACGCGGCGGCAAGCACACACCGCTTAAAGCCAATGTTGATCACGCACTCGACATGGATGGCACTGAGAGTGTCGAAAAAGTCATCGTCGTTCATCGTACGGGTAACTCTATACCGATGAGTGGTCGCCGTGATGTGTGGTATCACAATTTGGTCGATGGTCAATCAGAGATCTGCGAGCCTGAAGTCATGAATGCCGAAGACCCGCTATTCTTATTATATACGTCTGGCTCTACTGGTAAGCCAAAAGGTGTAGTGCATACTACAGGCGGCTATATCACCTATGCTATCTCAACGTTCCGTGATGTGTTTGATATTAAAGAAGATGACGTCTATTGGTGTACGGCAGATGTGGGCTGGATTACTGGCCACACGTACTCAACCTATGCACCATTGGCCAATGGGACGACGACGGTAATGTTCGAAGGTGTGCCAGAGCATCCAACATGGGCGCGCATCGGTCATATTATCGATAAGCATGACGTGACTATCCTATACACTGCACCGACAGCCATTCGTGCAATGATGAAAGAGGGCGATGCTTTCGTTCGAGAGTCGGATCGTTCTAGTTTGCGTCTGCTAGGGTCAGTCGGTGAGCCCATCAACCCAGAAGCGTGGGACTGGTATTACAATGTCGTCGGCGATGGTAAATGTCCTATCGTCGATACATGGTGGCAGACCGAGACTGGTGGTATCTTAATGGCGCCAATACCAGGTACGGTCGATCTCAAACCGGGCGCGGCAATGACACCGCTATATGGGGTAAAACCAGAAGTCGTCGATAGTGATGGTGCGATTTTAGAAGGCCCTGCAGAAGGCAATTTGGTGATCAGTAGCGGTTGGCCAGGGCAGATGCGTACTATCTACAATGACCATCCACGCTTTTTGAAAACTTACTTTAGCGATTATCCGGGTCATTATTTCACAGGTGATGGCGCTCAACGTGATGAAGATGGGCATTACTGGATTACCGGTCGTGTCGACGATGTACTTAACGTTGCAGGGCATCGCTTGGGCACAGCAGAGATTGAAAGCGCCGTGGTTGCGCATCCTGCAACTGCTGAAGCTGCGATCGTCGGTATGCCGCATGAGATACGCGGTACAGGTATCTGTGCATTTATCATTCTAAAGTCAGGTGAAGAAAAAACTGACGATCTAAAAGCAGAACTAAAACGTCATGTGCGTGCCGAGATTGGACCAATTGCGACTTTAGATGCCATCTATATGGTCGATGCACTACCAAAAACGCGCTCAGGAAAAATCATGCGCCGTATCTTGCGTAACCTTGCAGCAGGGCAATATGTGGGACTGGGCGACCTATCTACGCTTGCCGATAGCTCGGTAATTAATGACTTAGTCGAAGAAGTAAAAGCGGGTCGTGGAGAGTAAGTCAGTCTGATAACGAACCTGTAGTGTTAAGGATAGTTATTCAATACTAGCCATTAATATTTACATATCAAAGTTGAATAAGAGCCATGTTATCGAGAATAGCATGGCTTTTTTACGTAGACGATATTGATATTGAGTCACTTTGAAGGTTCAATAATGCTAACAAGACAACATCGCTACCATTTTAATTGACGATTAATTGACGAGTCACTCGGTACTTACTAGGCTAACTAATTAATATAGTAGCGACTCATAAATACTTTATAAGGTCTACTGTCATTATGACTGATCATGCTTTGTGCTCAACTGTTCTATCTGCCCCAAAAATCGCCATCATCGGTGGTGGCCTAACGGGATTGCTTACCGCAACACTATTAGAGCACGCGTCAAACCAGACAGGCTCGTCATCTAACACCCCGCAAATCACTATCTTTGAAAAATCACGCAGTGTAGGCCGTTTAGCGACCCGCTATCGCAGCGATAGTAAAACTGATAAAAACTGGCAATGGTCGTTCGGTGCGCAGTTTTTTACTGCGAAAACTGCTGACTTTCAACAATTTATCGCGCCTTGGTTAGATACAGGGTTACTACAGCCGTGGTGTGCCGAAGTGGTTGAGTTAACGCCATCAAGTGACAATGAGCAACCGCCTAATATCCAAAGCAAAGAGCAATGGGACGCGGTGCATGCACGCTATATCAGCACACCGAAAATGACCAGTTGGGGCCGTGAATTGGCTGCCGCGCTTAAGTACACGACCATAGTATTTAAGACCCGTGTCGCACCGCTCGCTCAGTATTTACAGTATCAAAATCAGCAGCAGTCTCAGCACCAAACTTTTAATCAAAACAGCAAGAAAACTGAGCTATTCGACGAAACTGGAGCCAGTCTCGGTTGGTTTGATTGGGTGATCTGCACAGCGCCAAATGGTCAGGCGGTAGAGCTGATGGCAGATAGCGGCTTTAGTCAACAAGACAAAATTACTAAACCGCAAATGCAAGCCTGCTATACGCTGATGCTTGGTTGGGATGATGTACAAAAGTTACCTGAAACATTAAAGGGTCAGCTAACACCGCAATGGGATGTCGCTTATTTAAATAGCGCTATTCTCGATAGGGTATTTATTGAACATCAAAAACCGGCTCATGATGAGCTACTACCAAGTGTCACCATTCATGCACGTAATGACTGGTCAGAAGCCCACGTCGATGATGGTATGGAGTCAGTCGAAAAACAATTATTACAGGCGGCAAAACAAGCATTAAATTGGAATGAAGACAGCGCACCTAGCCAAACAGATTGTCATCGTTGGCGCTATGCAGCTACTATTGTAAATAAGGATGCTGAAGAGCTAGGCATATTAATCGATGCAACCAAGCAATGGATCGTCAGTGGTGACTGGTGTGCAAAAGGTAATATTGAGAGCTGCTATCGAATAGCGCAGCAAACTGTTAAGGCCATCGTGCAAACACAGTAAGGGTAATATCCATGCTCATTATTTTGCATCGTTTAACGATATTTAGGTTTAGCAAAACGTAAGCAAAAAAAGGCCCACAGAGGGGGTTATTGTGGGGCTATCTCACGTTATCTATTGTTAGCTTAAAGCTATATATTACGTGCATTACATGCTAATATCTATTATCTAGCGTTATCACAAGTGACCACCAATTAGTTACATAAATGGTGGTCAAAGTGGTGGTCAGATTTTTAACGCGATAAATGAGCAATAGAGGCGTGTAGTCATGGCGGCATTAACAACTGATACCCAAATCAAGCGAGCGATCAAAGACGCACAGGGACAAAAGCGCGTTTATCACACCATTGGTGGCTATGCTGGCTTACGTTTGCGCTTACGTGGTGGCTGTATAGAGTTTCAGCACCGCTACACGCACCCTATCACTGGTAAGCGTAAAGAGATGACGCTAGGACAATACCCAGCTTTGACGCTTGAGCAGGCAAGACAGACACACGCCGATAATATGCGAATGCTTGCCCAAATGATTGACCCTATCACCCAGCGTGATAATGAACGTGCAAGACAAGCTACTGCTATAACCAACACCTTTCAAGCGGTGGCTGATGATTGGCTTTATGAGCTGACAAGCAACCCTGACCACCAGCCAGCGACCAGCACCCTAAGGAATATCAATAATTACCTTAAGCCATTAGTAACTGCTTTCGGTCAATTACCAGTTGGTGAGATCACAAGTCAGCAAGTGCTTGCCCTATGCCGTGAAATACAAAAGGAATACGTCCATAAAGGCAACCGTGTGAAGCATATGGCGCAGCGTATCTTTGCCCATGCTGTGCTAAAAGGCTTCATTGAGTACAACCCAGTAACGCAGCTATCAGGTGCCAAAGCATTGAAGGCCACACGAACCAAGCACCATGCGTCACTGACAGACCCCAAAGACTTTGCTGTACTACTAAACGATATTGAGCTGCTAAGCAGTACAAGCCAACCATACAATAAGCCTATATTGCAGTTACTAGCCTTAACCTTTGCCCGTGTGGGCGATATATGCGCGATGAAATGGGCAGATATTGATCTGAACGCTAAGCAATGGGTTTTTACCCCTCAAAAAGGGCAGAGGCGCGATGACATGGTAGAAAGCCTTGTTATTCCACTAGCACCGCAAGCAATAGCAGTGCTTGAGCGATTGCGGCCACTGACAGGTGGGCATGAATATGTGTTTTATAACCCTAAACGTAAGAAAGGTAATTACCAAGACCCACAGGCAGTGAACAAAGTCTTAAACGACCCATCTATGAACGGCGGCGGCATTGGTGCCAATTACGAGGGTAGAGGCTATAAAGAAGTTCACACGCCCCACGGCTTTAGAGCCAGCGCAAAAACTATGCTGATGGAACGATTAGGCTATGACGAACTGCTAACAGAGATACAGTTAGGGCACCAAATGCTTAACAAGTACGGCAAGGCTTATAACCGTATGCAAGCCATACCTGAGCGCACGCGCATGATGACGGACTGGGCGAACTATTTAGATAATATTAAGGCTGGCAAGTTTGATAACGTCATACACGCCAGCTTTAAACAACAATCACAAAAGCTAGGTTAAGGCTTAGCACCAACTATGCAAGGCTAGGACTAATTACCCGAACGACAGCTATTCACACCCTTATGCTGTCACCGCCTTGCACCTATTTTGATTAAGGGTGTAGGGGTGTGAATGTGAGTATCTTAATTGATGAACTAGAAGCGCGTAAAAATGATTATATTTTAGTAGCAGATGTAATAGAAGCAATGGCAAATGCAACTAATAGCAAACCTAATGATGTAGTAAAGTATCTTAATGCCCATGATGTTGATGAACATCTCACCGTGTTTTATATGGGTGAGAATTATAATTTCTACCAATATAATGGCTTCCTAGTAAACGTAGGTAATGACGCAAACACAACTTACTTTCGAATGTCCGATATAGTAGCGTTTGAGCCAATCACAAAGCACGGTATTTTTGACGACAAGCAAACCCCTTTAGTTAACGATGTTTATGGGCGGACTTATGATATTAGTCAGTATAAGAAAAATCGTGAGGACGACTACCTAACATCAAGTGAAGCTTTAGATTTTCTTAATCACAATACTGACATTAATATTTCAAGTTATGATTATAAAAAGCTAAGAGATTTAGCAAGAAAAAAGCTCATAACTCCATGCTTTTATTTTAGTGGCTATGTTGGCAGCTTTACAGGTGGCCACGATAATTCTTTACATACAGAAATTATAACGAGTTACTTCACATATAGACTGCTAACTGAGGAAGTTTATAATTCTGATGACTACATGAAGCTACCAAACGACGGAGTTAAAATCTATAGATTGTTGGAAAAGCAAACTGGAGAATATGTAGATTATGATGATGGTTTATTCTTATTTTTTGAAAAACCATCAAACCTAGATGATGCTGAGAAATTGAAGCTAACACATATGGAAGCTGATGAGATTAGGTTTTCAAAGCGAGAACTAGAAAGTTATATAACCTCAATCCAACCTGACAATGATAATGATGATTACTTTATTGAGCATGTGAAATTAGTTAATGACGATAAGCTCAAACAGTTAGACAGTTTAAAAACTGAAAATGACAAACTTAACGCTAGATTGAACAAAGCTAGTGACATTTACAGGCAGAACCAAAGCGAGATTAAAGAACTCAAAGCGCAGCTTAAGAAAGTGAACGCCGATAATGCAGTCCTTAACGAGCAGCTAAGCAATAAGATAGACGCGCCAGCCGATGACCTCACCTTGCAAACCATCTTAGATGAAAGCCATAATGAACACGCCCCCGATTTAAAGCACGCCATTAACTTATGGATTGATTTATATATTAACAAAGGTGTAGGCGGCGGCTCGCATTCTGCTATGGCGAATAATTGGATATATGGCAATACAGGATATGAAAGTAGCACGGAAAGCAGCCCAGTTAAAAGATTAAGAGAGATCACAACGCCTTTAAAGGATTTTGGAGGACAAAGACCAAAGGAGGTTAAAAAATAATTTATCCGTAAGTCTTTGATTTATATATACCTTAGGTAGCTTACCTAAGGTATTTTTTTGTTTACCCCACTTACCTGACCCAACAATCAAAAAGCTATATTGCTAACACTTACTAACGCCAATCACTGGCATTACATAGGAGTTAGCAATCATGCTAAACATTGCAGACAATCCCCAAACCCCTAGCACCTTACACCCACAAGGGCAGACGCGCATCAAAGCCGCCGCCGATCTCATAGGCGTTCACCACCAAACGTTACGCCGCTGGTGGAAAGCGGACAAATTCCCAAAACCAACCGACATTAACGGCATTTTGTTATTTAAAAATGCCGACCTATTGGCATGGCTTGATCGTCAGCATTCAGCAAGCGAGGTGTAAGACATGAACACACGGCAACCAAAAAAGAGCTATAAGCAGATTATCCATAATCACATGCTGGCAGGTAACAGCCTATCTACTTATGAGGCTTTTGATCTATGGCAAATCACATGCTTTTTACAGCGGATCAGTGAGCTAAGAGCGCAAGGCGTAGTTATTCAAGATAAGACAGTCAAACGCAATGGTAAGACGTTCAAAATTTACTGGATAGACACGCCAGCCGATACCGATAACAACGCTAGTGGGGTGCAATCATGAGCCAATCAAACGACATTTTAGAGCCGCGCCTAGTGGCAGTAGATAGCTATTATCTGTCTGTCATTAATGACCGCATACAAGACCTATCAAGCAATAGCGAACACCTATCAATGGCGCTTAATACAATCATTGCAGATGATGACGCAAGCAAAGGCGTTATAACTGCAATACAAGGCGCTTTATTCCACAATAGCCAATCAGCTAGCGATATTAGCGAGATGCTAGATCAGCTTATTGTGATGCCACCAGTGGAGGTGAAAAGCCATGAGTAATAATGACACCAAAACCAATCTAAAAGCCGACCACGGGCAGCACAGCGACAGCCAGCCCCACAAACGAGGCTTACTACTGAGATTTATCATCTTTATGGCATGGGTGATAGGTATTGGCTTGCTACTGTCATTGGTAGCTTGCCAGCCAGTACAAGCAAAACCGATTGCAAGTGATGATAACAGCGGTTATCATAGCCACACTACTAAACTAATAGCGGTTAAGCCAAGCCGTCATTCATTGGCTATTTTTGTGCCTAAAACTTGCCTGACTACTAACCAGCAAGCTACTACGGGCATGAATAAAAATACGTCTGTCTTTATACAGGCACGTCATATATTTAGCGCCTTTATTGGTGCGAACATCTATGACGGGTTGATAGAGCCTAATACAAAAGCCTTTACGGTAAATAAGCTCAACCGTCTATTAGCGGTAGTTAAGACCCGTCACCCTATTTTTATGGGTGACAACAAACTAACTAATCTAATAGGAGGGCATAATCATGCCTAAATCAATCCGTACGACCTCAAACACCCAAACCACTACCAACCACACACCAGCCACATTCAAGGCAGGTGATAGCGTGCTATGCCCGTCTGTGGGTAATGGCACTTATACCCTAGTCCAAAAGTCAAAAGACTGTCTTACTATCAATATTGGTAGTGTTGAATGCCTATATCGCGCTGATGGTAGGGCTTATCATGATGACTGCTACGCACTGCCCCAGTTATTCCACGACACGCCAGCCAACCGCCAAGCGATAGCCACGCTATACAATGGCAGCCAATCAAACCAGCGTAAAGTTATCGACACCACCGAAGCAGACGACAAAGAAGCGGTTTTATTATCAGCTTTTGATCTAAGGGATATTGCTTGTGACATTAACGGGGCTGCTACTGCCTTGTATGATGTTGGTCAATTACTGGCACTCATTCACTATGACAAGATAGAAACGCACACAGTCCCAGCAATGGCACGCCTTGCACATGATGCCACCGACACATGGGCAAGCCTACTATATGAAAAATTAGAGCGTATCAACGACACCCTAGCACTGACAGGTTACGGTAAGGAGGGTAAATAATGAAAACCTACCCACCAAAGCAAAGCCGTAAGCACGCCAAGCGCAAAAGCTACTACAAGAAGTACAGAGCCACGCGCCAGCCTAAACAGTCACACGCAAGGGGGAATAGATGACCACCACACTACAAACCGCCACCCATGAAAAAGCCCGTGCATCTAGCACAGGCTTTACGGAATTGCTGAATAGTTTTGATGCAGCCACACGGCAAGGGCTGGCAGACGACAATATATTGCTTAATCTTTATAACCTATGTGAGCAGTTAGGCGTACAAGACAAGCTATTGCACCTTGATAGTGATATTACCATAACCACAGGAATTGATACAGGCACGATAGTGCCCACAGCTGGCACGATAGGGCTAGTATTGAGTAATAACCAAGATCAACCCGTAACCCTTGCCAGTGTCACGCCTAACAGCAATCATAAGCCGTTAATCATTGACCGTATGCAGCCGTCTGCCTTAATCATTGGTACGTTAGACAGTGTTAATGAGCTTATAGCGATTGATGACCCACTGGAGGACGTAGTAAAGCTGTCTTACTACCTCATAGCCGATAATGTCACGCTACTGGTAAGCCTTGATAAGCTGCTATTTAATAGCATGGTTAGTCATTTTGCCGAAGCCTACCCCGTGACTATCTTTACTACCTTAGATCAAAAAGACAAAGTTTGTAAGCCGTTCAAAGGTGAGAACGTAAAAGCCATTGTTACCAGTGATAGAAACGTCTTAGAGCATTTAGAATATGGCAATCTAAGCTATAGGGACATACTAGCCCTTGATGATACAGCCATACTTGATCTACAGGCTGAGATATGGGGCGAACCTGAGCCATTAGCCAATAGCCCAAACAAGCCCACGCCATACCCTATAGATGCGTTTACAGGCTTACTACAGCACGTTGTTAAGGCAGTGGCACACTACACGCAAGCACCGACAGCTATTGCAGGTCAGTGCGTTTTAGGGGCACTGGCACACATGGGGCAGCGGTTTATTGATGCACCAATGGGACATGGGCACATGCCGACCAGTTTAATATTAATCACAGAGGGCGAAAGTGGTAGCGGTAAGTCACAGGCTATGGGCTTAACTCACTTCAAAATACGTGAGTATGAAAAGCAGTTATATGCTGATTATCTTATTGAACTGTCATCATGGGAGAATGATAAGACAAGCCTAAAAGGTAAAGAGCTAGCCGACTTCTTAGAGTCCAACCCAAAGCCCCAAAACCCTAAGACCATGTTTAAAGAAGCAACCATTGAGCCGATACTCGATAAATTTATTGATGGTAGTATCAGTAATGCGTCATGGACGACAGACGAAGCAGCCCAATTCTTTAATGGTCATACCATGAAAGGTGATACCGCAGGCAATGCCTTATCATCATTAACAACGCTATACAGTGATGGTGAAGTGTCCCGTTTACGTTCGCAAAAGTCTGCCTATGCAACACCGCACACAGACGCTTACAACGTGCGTATGACGCTATTACTACAAGGGCAGCGCGTGATATTAGAGCCAGCACTAGCCGACCCCGTGATGAATGGACAGGGGTTTTTAGCCCGTGCCTTGATTGCTTGCCCTGAGGACTTACGCGGTCATCGAGTATGGAACGATGAGCAGCGCAATAACGACAGCCCGTATGATAACCCTTACTTAATAGACTACTGGTCACGCTGTCAGAGCTTACTTGATCCATTACCAGCCAGCCTACCCAATGACAGCACAGGCACACCGCAGCGCATTAAGATGCAATGGGCAGACAATCAGACTAGGCAAGTCTTTAACGACTTCAAACAGGCGATAGAGGATAGACAAGCACAGGGGCAGCCGTTGGAGTATCTAAAAGCGTATGCGTCACGTATGGCAGAAAACGCCAGCCGTATAGCGTCATTAATGGCGTTCTTTGATGGACGTAAGGCAATCACCACTGATGATATTAAACGGGCGTTTATGCTTGTGGAATACTCAACCAGCGAGCGCCTACGCTACCTTGATGCAACGCCTACAGGTGAGCAGAACGACAGTGAGAAGTTAAGCAGCTGGCTAGTAGATAAAGCGAGGGGTAAAAATCCGCCTATCTTGAATAAGTCGTTTGTGTCACAGAACGCACCCAATACCCTAAGAGGTAAGAAACTTAATAGCTTACTTGATGATCTTGAAAGTATGGGGCATGTTCGGCTAGAAAGTGAGGGGCGCAGGCGTTTAGTGTGTATTAATCCAAAGCTAATTAATGAATAGCTAACCTTAGCTATAACATAGCTACCCCTAAAAAGCTGCTAAACTTGCTAAACTTCATCTAGCCCTTGCCAGTCAAGGGCTTAACTTTAGGTAGTGCGCTGCTAAGCATTGCTAAACTTGCTAAACTTTAGCTAAGAATGGCTAACTTTAGCGGAACTTTAGCAACTTTAGCAGCACCTTAGCAGGTGCAATCTAAGCTACAGGCTATAGCTGATAAGGCTTACGGGAACTTTAGCAACTTTAGCGACTTTTTACAGGTATAAAACTATATTGGCAGGCGTTTATCGTCTGCCTTTTTTTATGGACTGCAAAAACCTTAGGGAAACCTAAGGTTAGGCGCTCAATAATCACGGGCTGCATGTTGTCATTTGTTTACATTCAAACCAGTTTGAGCACTGGCAGCATGTTAATAAATGTTAAGGTTTAAACGTGCAATTACTTTTACCACGTTTTACCGATTGCCCAACCCCCAATGGGGTAAGTTAAGCCCAAAGCATGACCATATTAGCCTACAGCGTTATAGACTCACTAAAACAGCATAGAGCCGTCAAAGTAAAATAGATAACCCCAAAGCTGGGGGCGTTAAGCATGATTTAGGTTTACCAGTGTTTACGGATCACTAAAACACGAATGAAGCGCAAACGCTTGCTAGGTATGGTTTAAGAGGTGATTTTAGCGTCAAATTAATAAGGGGCTGTAAACCTAAATTGATGCGCTCAGTTTTGAGCCTATCTCATGATAGCGTGTGAATTTTCGGACAACGTAGGCGATCACTGCCAAGCCCTTTTTATAGTGTAAAGAAACTAAGGTTTTCCATAGGTTTTCGGACACGTTAGGGGTAGTTTATGGAACAGTACGCGCGTGAGGATCACCCCAAGATCACCACAAGGTTAGAACCTCACAAAACCTCACATTCAAAACCGATTAATGCAGGCACCGACTTGTCAAAACTTGTTATTCAAAACCTGATAAAACCTTACATTCAAAACCAAATCACACGCCGCCTAATGTTGACAAATGCTAACATTTTGCAAGGTAATCAATCATCATTGCCAATGTCACAAAGCTATGCAGTATAAGGGCTTAGCTAATTAATGGACAAGTATCGCGCGCGCACGCGAGGCAGACACCAATTACAGGGGTTTTTGAGCAATATAAAAAAGGAGTTTTCGGAGTCCATAAAGGGGTGGTTTTTCGGACTGCTTTAAAAGAGAATAACAGCACGTTTTAGGGCTTTCATACACCATAAAAGGGGGTTTTTGGACATCGTAGAGGGTAGTTTTTGGAGTCCATAAAAAAGGACTTTATGCACAGGTATCGTAAGGGACTTTTTGGACATCTTAAGCAGCGGATAAAAATGAATTGTTGGACACGTTAAGGGGTAGTTTATGGAACAGTACGCGCACGGGGCATATTTTGCCCATGCTGGATAGTTTCGCGACAAGTATCGCGAGGCAGCATAAGGGACTTTTCGGACAGGTATCGAGGGGGGGCGCTATTTTTAGTGTTGAGCGTATCGACAGAGGACACCGCCACCATTCACACACACAAAATAAAAACCGTTTCAAAAAGAAGTTAAAGCGATCACCACCGCCGAACACTGGCAGCATATACCCTAAAGCGTACAACAGATTAAAGTGAGCAGGTTAAAAAGTTAAGTAAGGTTAAAACAGAAAGTCAAGGGGCTAAACTTTTAATTACGCGGTCGTAAAAATATGTAGATGGCTGCGGTCACCGCTTGCGAAGTCCTGAACAATTACACCGCCCTACCGTGTCGAGAAATGTTGAAACTCAAAACACAGTCAAGTAAATGGCAGTCATGACTATATTAATATTGGTGGTCAAAACATTAAAATTTTGAGCAAATGGTGGTCAAATTGGTGGTCAATTTACTAATTAAAAATAATAAGTATATATAAATCAATGGTTTACCAGCCAAAAAAAAGCCCACAGAGGAGGTACTGTGGGCTGAGGAAAACGGGTCATGTATTAGCTACACAGGCCGTGGTCAAGAGTTGTTGTAATTATTGGTGCTCTCTACTGTTATTTATAAGGGTAATAATTATCAATACAATAGGTGGAGATATTTACTTAGCTATTTACATCTACTGATTTAAGTGTACAAGTGTTCTGGTACAGTCGCTATGATAGCGCAATTGAGTGCTGTCTGGCGGTTTTGGTTACAGTATATTACGTTGTAAAAATCCAAAAGACGCAAAGACTGGTATGAAGCACTGATATTTAGAGTAAGTAGCGGAGCTTTATGGTGAAATCATTCATAAAGGCTCTCAATAATTTCAATACCTTATGTCGATAGAAGGTCATCTAGTCAGCCTTGATACCTTTCTTGATATCTTTGATAACTTAATCGCTGCAGAGATGGCATGACGCCTTGTCCGAAAAATGCTAAGCTATCTGCCATTATTATGTTCATATTAAACTGGGTTTGCCATGACTGACAGCACGCATTTGCATACGCAGGAAGAACCGCCAAGTTCGCAAAATACCAAGAGTATTTTTAACTTGCCTAACAACCTTACGATTGCGCGTATCTTGATGATTCCGCTATTCGTCGCGATTGCCTATTGGCCGCCAGCCATGGGTATTGGTATGCCTGCGATTTCAGACAATGTTATTGCGCGCGTTGGGATGAGCGAGTTTAGCGATAGTTTGTTGCGCCATTTATTATTGACTGGCGTCTTTATTATTGCCGCGATTACCGATTGGCTCGATGGCTATTTTGCTCGTAAACTAAATGTCATGTCAGCCTTTGGTCGCTTTTTGGACCCTGTCGCTGACAAATTAATGGTAGCTGTCGCACTCATTGTCCTTGTACAGTGGCATCCCAATATCATCATGGCGATAGCGGCTATCGTCATTATCTCGCGTGAAATCGCTGTATCTGCATTACGCGAATGGATGGCGGAGCTGGGTAAAAGCACTAGCGTCGCGGTATCTTATGTTGGCAAATTAAAGACCACGTTTCAGATGGTAGCGATTACCGTACTACTCCTTAACTGGCAGTCGCTTGAAACCATCGGTTATGTATTGATGGTCGCCGCTGTAATACTTACCCTATGGTCGATGATGATTTATCTAAAAGCTGCTTGGCCTTATTTAAAGCAAAGCGGTTAACTGCATAAGACGAAAGTAATTAGCCCGAAATTTAGATAATAAAAAACGCCAGTCGCATTAGCCACTGGCGTTTTTTTTCTACTGCCTACAAATCAGACGACTTATAGTGTCACTGAGTTATTTTCACCTAGGTTGGTCGCTTTTTTGCCATCCATTACTGCAGCAGTAGTCATCTTGAACATATTAACTACTGAGCTACCGCTTAGCCAGTACTCTGCACCATGTGGGACGACTTTGATTAACTGGACGTTTGGATCTTCTTTACCTTGCTCATAAAACGCATTATAAATTGGCGACCATAGTTCATCTAACTTTTCTTGGTCTTCTACCAATTCTGCTTTACCGTTAATTGAGACATAATCTTTCGAGTCTTGACTGACATAGGCCAAGTTTACTTGTGGGTCTTTTTCGATATCTTTGATGGTTTCGGTAGTCTTATCGCCAATGAACCAAATCTCTTTTGCGCCAATGCTCGTCTCACTAGTAGTCATCGGGCAGGCATGTAAATGGCCTTCGTGAGTACGAGTGGTCATCATGGCAAATTTCACTTCTTTTACCAGTTCTTGTACTTTATCGATATGGTCTTGTCTACTCATAATAAATTTCCTTTTTTATAGTGATTTAATTGGGCTTATATAGCGTTGTTTTAATTAGCCGAATTGAACAGTTGATTATTTATAGTAATTTTTCTTTAGGCTAGATATGTCTAACCATTAAATAAATCTAAAAGTTAAACGTCATCGTCGCCTTAACAACTGAGACTAGAATACCGAGTTGTCACCCTAGATTTATATAGGTTCCCAGTAATGCGATGTGAGTGTTTGTAAGGAATATGAAGGTTAGGTAAAAATTGTGACAGCGTAGATTTGAGCGTTCTATTTTTCGATGGATAATTCAAAAACGACTTATAAAAGATAATTTTTTGAATTATCGATTCGCAAATAGTAAGTCGCGATAGAACGCAACTTATCAGCAATTTATCTCGGTTTAGACCTGCTTATTACAGGTCTTCTTGTTATAATACCCAGACCATTTACTTAGCATGGCAGAGATGCCTTGATCTTACGGATTATGCCTTTATGATGACCATCGCCGGACAACCGTTTCTTACCGATTTTCAGACGCAGCAACTCATCAGTCAGTTTCAGCAAAAAACCGAGCTAAATGTCAGTCAAATAAGTACACAGCAAGTGTATGTGCTATCACGAGAGCTATCTGGTGATGAACATAAAAAAGCGCTAGATTTACTGGCGGTTGACCAGTCAGCAACGCTAAATGCGCCGCAAGACAACCAATTACAAGTCATCGTTGGGCCACGTTTTGGTACGATATCGCCATGGGCAAGTAAAGCGACAGATATCTTTAATAACTGTGAAATCGAGATCAATCGTGTTGAACGTGTTGTCGTTTATACGTTAACCCTCGATGAAAAAACAGACGGTGACGCAGGCGAAAAACTACCAGTAGACGCTGAGCAGTTATTGTTTGACCGTATGACTCAGAGCTTGGTTTATGACTTGAGCGATGTCAGCAAATTATTTGATGATCAAGCGCCAGCCTCATTGAACCATATCGATGTAATAGGACAAGGTCAGGCAGCGCTAGAATCAGCCAATACAGAATTCGGCTTTGCGTTATCAAGTGAAGATATCGACTATCTAATGAATGCCTATGTCAATGAGTTGAAACGCAACCCAACTGACGTTGAGCTGATGATGTTTGCACAGGCCAACTCAGAGCATTGCCGTCATAAGATCTTTAATGCTCAGTGGACAGTCGATGGCGAAATACAGCCAAAGTCACTGTTCCAAATGATTAAAAACACGTACCAGTCGAATCCACAAGGTATCTTGTCAGCCTATAAAGACAACGCTGCGGTGATGGCAGGGTCTGATGGCATGCGTTTTTATCCTATCTCAACTGACGCGATGGATGCCAACTCAATCCATCCTTACGACTTTCATCAAGAAAACATCGATATCTTAATGAAAGTTGAGACGCACAATCACCCCACAGCGATTGCTCCGTATTCGGGTGCGGCAACAGGTGCTGGCGGTGAGATTCGTGACGAAGGTGCGACAGGCCGCGGCGGTAAGCCAAAAGCGGGTCTAACAGGGTTCCACGTGTCACATTTGCATATCCCAGAGCTTAGCGAAAAGTGGGAGCAGTCAGGTCAATTGAGCACACAGGATTATGGTACGCCAGATCGTATGGCAACCAGCCTTGAGATTATGACCGAAGCGCCGTTAGGCAGTGCCAATTTTTCAAACGAATTTGGTCGTCCAAATCTATGCGGTTACTTCCGTAGTTTTCAGCTAGATACCTCTGCGGAAAAAGACGGTAGCGAGATGCGCGGCTATCATAAGCCAATCATGTTGGCAGG
Source organism: Psychrobacter sp. NPDC077938 (assembly GCF_044542635.1). Classification (NCBI taxonomy): domain Bacteria; kingdom Pseudomonadati; phylum Pseudomonadota; class Gammaproteobacteria; order Moraxellales; family Moraxellaceae; genus Psychrobacter; species Psychrobacter sp. NPDC077938. The sequence continues at coordinate 480,726 of NZ_JBITUW010000001.1, read as the reverse complement.
TGGTTACGGTAATATCAAACGCAATCTGATTGAAAAAAATGCAATCACAAAAGGCGATTTGCTAATCGTCCTTGGTGGCCCTGCGATGCAAATCGGTCTGGGCGGCGGTGCCGCATCGTCAGTCGATAGTGGTGACCTTGATGAAGGTTTAGACTTTGCCTCAGTTCAGCGCGATAACGCTGAAATGGAGCGTCGTTGCCAAGAAGTCCTTGATCGCTGCTGGGCACTAGCGGGCGATGATGTCGATGTAAGCAATAACAGTAAAGACGGCAACCCAATCGTTTCACTACATGACGTAGGGGCAGGTGGTCTGTCTAATGCGATGCCAGAACTGGTCAATGACCATGAAATGGGCGCGCATCTGAACTTGCGTAAGATTCCATCATTAGAAGCTGGCATGTCACCAATGGCCATCTGGTCAAACGAAGCGCAAGAGCGTTATGTGCTAGCGATTCGCCCAGAGAGCAAAGATCAGTTCGATGCGATCTGTGCCCGTGAGCGCTGCCCATATGCTATCTTGGGCGAGGCGACGGATATCCGTCAGCTAATCGTTGATGATGAGCTGTTGGAAGAGCAACCAGTCGATATGCCGATGCAAGTACTGCTCGGCGGTACACCGAAAATGCAACGCAGCTTTGAGCGTACTGATAGCACGTTACCAGCATTAGAGCTTGATGATGTGAATCTAGCTGAATCAATCACCGATGTATTGCGTCACCCAACCGTGGCGAGCAAATCATTCTTGATTAGTATCGGTGACCGTTCTATCACTGGTATGGTCGTGCGTGATCAATATGTGGGTCGCTATCAAGTGCCTGTATCAGATTGTGCAGTGACGGCTTCTGGCTTAGTGGCATTAGATGGTCAGCCAATGACTGGCGAAGCAATGAGTGTCGGTGAGCGTACGCCTGTTGCGCTTATCAGTCCAAAAGCCTCGGCGCGTCTAGCGGTCGGTGAAGCGATTACCAACATCGCTGGTGCGCGTATCGCTCAATTGTCTGATATCACGATGTCAGCGAACTGGATGGCAGCGTGTGGTGATGACGTAGAAGATGCTGCATTGTTCGATGCTGTCCATGCCGTTGGTGAAGAGCTTTGCCCAGCACTGGGTATCGCTATCCCAGTCGGTAAAGACTCGCTATCGATGCGTGCTAACTGGACTGACAATGCCAACGAGAATAGTGAAAATAAAGATAAGTCCGTTGTGTCGCCAATGAGCTTGGTCGTGACTGCGTTTGCCCCTGTCGTTGACGTCGCAAAAACGCTAACCCCTGAGCTAATCAATGGCGACAGCGCGTTCTATCGTATTGACTTGTCAAAAGGTAAATTGCGTCTAGGTGGTTCAATCCTTGCGCAAACGCTGAGTCAACTAGGCAACGACTGCCCAGATTTAGCGCAGCCGAGCGACTTGATCGACTTCTTTAACTTTATCCAAGCGGGTAACGCGCAAGGCGTCATCAGCGCTTATCACGATATCGGTGATGGTGGTTTACTAGCAACCATCGCTGAGATGCAGTTCACTAGCCGTCAGGGTATCAAGCTGTCATTAAATGACGACAATTTACTCGGTCAGCTGTTCAGTGAAGAGCTGGGCGCGGTGATTCAAGTATTACCAGAAAATGTCGCTGCTCTCATGCAATTGGCAGAAGAGTTTAACGTTGCTGATATGCTGAGCCTTGTTGGTCAAAGCTCGGAAGAAGACAGCCTACTGATCCAAACGCCAACGCTCATGGGTGACGACACTCTACGCTTTAGCCGTGCTGAATTACAGCAAGCATGGACGCAGGTCAGCTATCAAATCGCGCGTCGCCGTGACAATCCAGCGTGCGTACAGCAAGAGTATGACTTGATTGCTAATGCGAGCCATAAAGGTCTGATCGCTGCGCCGAACTTTGATCTGAATCAAAAGGTTGAAGAGCCATACTTGGCAAGCCGCGAGAATAAGCCAAGAGTCGCTATCCTCCGCGAGCAAGGCGTCAACGGTCAGACAGAGATGGCAGCAGGCTTTACCCAAGCTGGCTTTGAAGCAGTCGATGTACACATGAGTGATCTACTAAATGGTCGCATCAATCTACGTGACTTCGACGGTCTGGTCGCTTGTGGTGGCTTTAGTTATGGTGATGTACTGGGCGCTGGCTCTGGCTGGGCGAACTCTATCTTGTTCCATGACGAGCTACGCATGCAGTTTGTCCGCTTCTTTGCCCGTCCTGATACCTTTAGCTTGGGTGTCTGTAACGGTTGTCAGATGATGGCTCAGTTAAAAGACCTCATCCCAGGTGCAGAAAACTTCCCACGTTTCGTCGCGAACAAATCAGCTCGTTTTGAAGCGCGTACGGTCAACGTAAAAGTTGAGCGTACCAAGTCGATCCTGTTCAAAGGCATGCAAGACAGTATCTTGCCAATCGCTGTGGCGCATGGTGAAGGCTATGCCACACTAGACAACAACGAAATCGACGGTATGGCAAAACACGGTCAGCTGGCGATGCGTTATGTCGACAGCCAAGGTCATCCAACCGAGACGTATCCGCTCAATCCAAACGGTTCGCTCGGCGGTGTCACGGGTCTATGTAGCACTGATGGTCGCGTCACTATCATGATGCCGCATCCTGAGCGTAACCTAAAAGCTTATAACCATAGCTGGAAACCAGAAGAGTGGGACGAAGACGGCGCGTGGATGCGTATGTTCCGTAATGCTCGCGCTTGGTTGCGCTAGTCGCTACTCAAACCTCTAGCAATTGCTTATAGTTTGAGATAGCTGTTGTTTAAAATAAAAAGGTGGGCTTAGGCTCACCTTTTTTGTGTTTAAGAGTTGAGTGTTTGGAAATAAAGACTAGCGTTTATACCGTGCTTTCACGAGTATAGGTGGTGACACCCATGTTAAAATTGCGGTGAATAAAGACTAGTATTAAGCAAAATAAGGATTAATAACATGTCAGGAATTACGGATATCAATGAGCTATTGAGTTCGATGCAGCCAGCACTGGTTGATGAATTATTTGTATTTTGTACTGTAAAAGGGGAGCTAGCAGAATACGTAAACCTAGCGCCAATAGCGACGTTTATGGAGACAGAAGGGCTGACTTTGGTTTTGACAAAAGACAAAGCTGACGAAGCGGGTTTGCATTACGAAGGCGTGTTTCGACAAATCACTCTGACGGTGCATTCAAGTTTAGAAGCGGTAGGTCTAACCGCAGCAGTGTCAACCAAACTGACCTCAAAAGGTATCAGTGCCAATGTGATCGCTGCCTATTATCATGACCATATATTTGTATCGAATGATAAAGCGGAGCAGGCGCTATCAGCGTTAAAAGAGCTGAGTAATATATAAAGTTTTTGACGTTCTCAATTGCTTCTTTAGGATCAACTGAGTTAGTTTAGACAATTGTTTTAGGTATGAAAAAAGGTGGGCGTAATGCTCACCTTCTTTGTGTTTGGAGTTTTAAAAAGTAAGGGACGTTATTTTCCACACTAAGGCCACTATTTAAAATTATACCTCTTTTGTAGCTCAGAAATATTATGTGGTTCAAAACCCTCCCCACGTTTGCGAGCCTCTTTCCATAACATATCATCTTTCATCGTTTCATCAACTAAAACTATAATTTCTTTATAAGATTTCTCGACTTGATCTCTTTTCAATGAGAGGTTTTCTTGTTTCAAGTCTTCAAACACTAAATCAATAAGAGTCTCTAAATTGTAAGTATTAAGATATTTGTTATCGTTCTTGAAAAGCTTGGTAAAAGGTAGTAGAAGGCACTCCTCTGAAACGCTTGTATTATCTTTACCAAAGATATTTTTGTGAGCCTTACTAAAGCAACAGAGGTAAATAAATTTGTCCAAATTTACACGTTTTAGACTGGACTTAGATAATGACATTCTTGAGTTGTCATCACTCAAAAATTTTTGGCATAATAGCATTAATAAATTATTTTCTACTCTAGATGATTTTTTAAAGCTATATGTAATCATGTCTTTATTAGATTCGTCGCTAACCATATATCCTGAATTTAAATACCATTTTTCTAAAAACTTATTAGTCCAAATTGAATCTTTTTTAAACTCAGTTGTCATAATTGTTTCTTTATAACCATCAGCATTGAACTTGATATAATTATGGTTGTTTTTGGAATTAACTTTAATTATGTCAAGTTTAGAAAGTTTTAATAGCTCCTTAAATGAGTGCTTATCTTTGAGATCAGATGAGAACTTAACCTCTGAATCATCGAATAAAGATAGCTCAGTCCATAAGTCATTATTAATCCTAGGATCTTCTATACTGAATATAGATAGTATAGAGCTAAGAAACTTATCGTTTTTAAGCTGATTTCTAATAGCTTCTAAATGATTCTTTAAAAGATGCTCGATAAGATCTTCAAAATACTCATTCCTATTCATTTTTTTCTGAAACTCTTTTCTCCACGTATTTCTGTCTAACTGTAGAGCATCTCTAGCGTCGAACCCGTAAAAATCAATAAATATTGGCATTATGAAGAAACTAGCTAAAGACTCAACACTTTGTCCTTTAAATAAATTATTTAGACGATAACTTGGACCCTTTAGGAAACTGACTTTCTCACAATTAAATACTCCAAAAAATAAATTATATTTACTATCCCATATCAATTCGTCTTTATGACGGGATATGCTTTCATAATTATTAAAATCCTTGTTCAAACTAACTGATACAGGAATATTTTTTATAATTTTCTCTTTAATATCACCTATTTTAGTTATTATTTGTAAATAGTCAAATATAGGTTGCTCAATTGGATCATATGAGTTTTGAACTTCATCAACTAATTTTTCTTCGTCGTTTGGATTAAAAAGATGCGAATTGTATCTCATTCCTCTTCTTTTAAGCCTAAGATATAAAGATAATGTAGTACCAAAATTTCTAGAAGTATTGCTGTCCATTTTCTCGATGAAGCAATACCCTTGATTGTTAGAAATTGGAGAAGTCATTTCAATATTATAGGAATTACTATCGAAAATACTTCTCGTTTCAATATAGACCTTATTGTATGGAGATTCGTTCCCTTCTAAAAGGAGAAAAGCACTATGTAAACCAATACCAAATGTACCAGAAGGGCGTATGGACAATGGCATGTCATTAATAATTTTCTTTCTTTCTAGATTTTTGCTAGAACCAGCAATCTTTTGCATATATTCGAGATCTTTAATACTAATTCCAGTACCCATATCGCTAATGCTAAACTTCCAAATACTATAATCTGAATTATCTTCATCTTTAATTTTAGTGAAATTTACAGAAATAGGATAATCTCGAATTACATTCGAAAACTCTTCACTGTATGGATTTGACTGTTTATTCAGCTTAGGTTTAGGAGAGTTATCTCCGAATTCAGTCCAAACTCTAATATAAGTTGCATCGATAGCGTTCTGAAACAACTCCCTGTAAATGTTAATTTCATCGTCATACAAGTTTTTTCCTTGCAATAACTCAATAGCGCTACGTTCATCCAATGAAAATCTCATTGGTTTATCATTAAGCAAAATTTTTGAGCCATCCATTTCAACATCGAGTTTATTGATTGTTGGTAATAAGCCAAAATCACGATGCGGTACGATATTTTTCCATTGTGACATTTGATCTTGAATTTCGCTCTGAATCATATCAAACCATCTACGACATTCAATATATGCCATTTCTGTACTACAGATAGCAGTCACGCTAACAGTTTCGTTATCTAACTGAAATTCACGGATAGCTTGATGCTTCTGTTCATGTGTTTTGCTAAGAGATGGCATATTATTCCCTGCTTGCTTAGACATGACAGGGCAAAAGCGGTTGTCATCAATATCAAATAAGTCACCTAAGCGTAGTAAGCAAGCGACAAAACGAGGGTGACAGTTTTCTGTACCCATTCCCGTTTGACGGAAGGGTAGTGTTTTCATCACATAATCTTCAAAACCAAGCCCATGCGCCCAGCATATTTGACCAAGATAACGATAAATACGTTTGGGAAGTAGTTCAGTGCGAGGAGAGCTAATACCAAGTTTCTCAAAAGGATCTAAAACCACTGAATTTGAGTTTTTGGCATGACCACGACGATACCATTCAGCTATCATTTGACGATATTTTTCAACGCCCGTATGTGGGTCTGAATGATTAACAAGAGCTTTGTTCCAACCATTTTTATGCCAGACTTTGGCAAATTCATGTAAGTCTTGCGTATTATCATTAGCTAGGCTTTCGACATATTCTTTAAAGTCATCTTCATCAAAAACTTTTTGAACTTCATCAGCACTAAATAACATACCGATATCGTGCCAGTACGCCGCTTCTAGAATTAACCATGTATCTGTCGCTGTCAGCTTTTCAATATTGCTACCTAACAGACGCTCGATATTGACGAGGATTTGCTGAGAGTGGGATTCATTATGACTACTAAAGTGTGGGTAATAACTGCCCACATTTTCGAGCGACTTACCGACGAGCTTTTCATCAAACTCCCATTGCGACATCAATATTTTAGTATTGCTGTCTTCATCAGTTTTCTTTCTTAGATGTTTGATTAATCCTGCGCTCATGGTAAGTCCTTTTTATTATCTTTTAAGTAAGACGTTTTAGTTTTGTATCATTTATCAACATAGGTTGATTTTACCGTAAACGCACGATTAACGGATAAAAAATATTTTCACCTAACTATTTATACTTTATCCTTCTCATTACTTTTCATTATCCAAAAAAAACGGCGCTGAAATCAGTGCCGTTTTATCAGTCATGACAATGTAAACCCTAATCACGACTCGTCAAATACTAAATCGCCAAAATCAATCCCAGCTTAAAATCACCTTACCGCATTGCCCACTTTCCATGATATCAAAGCCTTCTTGAAAATCATCAATGTGCATGCGATGGGTAATGATTGGTGTCAAATCAATACCGCTAATCAGCATTTGCTCCATCTGATACCACGTCTCCCACATCTCGCGCCCATAAATACCTTTTAGGGTTAACGCCTTAAAAATAATCTTGCTCCAATCCACCGTGGTAGTGTTAGGCAAAATGCCCAAGAGCGCAATTTTAGAGCCGTTATACATGTTACTAATCATCGAATCAAAGGCCTGAGGCGAGCCTGACATCTCAAGCCCAATATCAAAACCGTGCATTTTTAACTCAGCAATAGCACCTTCGATGGTTTCACCCTTGGCTGGGTTGATGGTCATCGTCGCGCCCATTTTTTTGGCAAGCTCTAGACGATAATCACTGATATCACTGACCACAATGTTACGTGCTCCGGCAAATCGGCAAATCGCCGTTGCCATTGAACCAATCAATCCTGCACCCGTGATTAGCACATCTTCACCAAGGACAGGAAATGATAAAGCGGTATGAGTGGCGTTGCCAAAGGGATCCATAATGGCGGCCATCTCATCGCTGATACGCTCATCGAGTTTGATGACATTGTCGGCAGGTATCACCAAATATTCGGCAAACGCGCCATCGCGGTCAACGCCCACGCCGATGGTATTTTCGCACACATGTAGCTTACCACGGCGGCAGTTACGGCAATGCCCGCAAGCGATATGGCCTTCGCCTGTGACTCGGTCACCTACTTCAAGATGCTTGACGCCATCGCCCATTTCACTAATGACACCGACGTATTCATGTCCGATAATCATCGGCGTGTTTATGGTTTTTTGTGACCACTCATCCCACTTATAAATGTGCAAATCTGTGCCACAGATGGCGGTTTTTTTAATTTTTATTTTAACGTCATTGATGCCGACCGTTGGTTCTGGCATGTCTTGCATCCAGATGCCTTTTTCGGCATGAGCTTTAACCAGTGCTTTCATAGTTTTCTCTTATTTAGCTGCATTATATTTTATGGTTGAATCTGGGGTGTCCTCATTTTAAAAATGGTGATAAAAATGAGATAAATTGCCGTCAAACGAGGAAAATAGTGCAGATAATATCGAGATATTGACCAACTATTTGACGATGTTTGGCAAAATTTAGCTATTTTTAGCCCATTTAGAGAACGCTCGTTTGAATTGAGGGCACGCCCTAGATAAATATCGAACGACGCTTAATCAATCACTTTCATTTGCTTGGCGACTTTGATAAAGGCGGCGATACACTGGTCGAGCTGCTCGCGAGTATGGGCGGCAGAGAGCTGGACACGAATGCGAGCCTCGTTTTTGGGTACGACAGGGTAAAAGAAGCCAATCACATAAATGCCTTCTTCAAGCAGTGCATTTGCCATTTGCTGCGAGACATTGGCGTCATACAGCATCACTGCACAAATGGCCGATTCGGTGGGCTTGATGTCGAAGCCCGCGTCTTGCATTTGCTTCACAAAATAGGCAGTATTTTCATGCAATTGGTCTTGTAGAGTATTGTCTTGCGATAGCATTTCAAACGCTTTTACCCCAGCGGCAGCCACCATAGGAGGAATAGAATTTGAAAATAGATACGGGCGTGAGCGTTGACGCAGCATCTCAATCATTTCTTTTTTACCCGTGGTAAAGCCGCCAATAGCACCGCCAAATGCCTTGCCCAAAGTGCCAGTGATCAGCTCAATATCGCCACGTAGATCAAACAATTCAGTCACGCCGCCACCAGTGCGACCGACCACGCCTGCTGAATGTGATTCGTCAATCATGACCATGGCATCATATTTTTGTGCCAACGCATAAATCTCATCCATCGGCGCTACATTACCATCCATTGAAAACACACCATCAGTGACAATCAAACGAAAACGCTGTGCTTGCGCCGCTTGCAATTGCGTTTCTAAATCTTGCATATCTGCATTGGCATAGCGATAACGCGCGGCTTTACACAGGCGTACACCATCGATGATTGAGGCATGATTTAACGAATCAGAAATAATGGCGTCTTCGCTAGTCAGCAGTGGTTCAAAGGCACCGCCATTGGCATCGAAACAGGCCGCATAAAGAATGGTATCTTCGGTATTAAAAAACTTAGAGATCGCTGCTTCTAATTGCTTATGCAAATTTTGCGTACCACAAATAAACCGCACCGATGACATGCCGTAACCTGAGTTTTCGATGGCTTGGATCGCCGCCTTTTTAATCTCAGGGTGGTCAGACAATCCAAGGTAATTATTGGCACAGAAGTTAAGCATCTCACGGCCATCGGCAATCTTGATGAGCGCATCTTGCGGAGAGGTAATAACGCGCTCGTTTTTATACAGTCCTGCCGCGCGTATATCACTGATTTCTTGTTGTAGGTGTTTTTGAAAGGCTTGATACATAAATATTCCTTTTTTAGTATTATTGGTGTTCGTTTGATAATAGAGATATTGGGACTGGTAATAGAATCAAGTTATCAAAGCCAAGCTATCATTAAAATCAACGATAAAACTAAAGAGGCGGGAAGCCAACGAGATGGTGCGAGCAGTGATACTATCTATAACCCTGTGAGCGGTGATTTTATCATTAGCCTATCGCAATAAATAGCCTAAATAGTCGGTAGATAGGCCTTCTTTTATAAAGCTATATAGTACTGTTTAGTTGTAGTGTTGGTCTCATAGCGGCTTAGCTATGTCTCAAAACATAAGACATCAACTTGCGCATCTTTATAATCTTGATCGTTAACTACCGTCTATCCAGTTAGTCATCTTTGGGACGCTTCTGAGCCTCAGCGATCAACTCATGAATCTTGGTACTTTCCTTTAGCACACAAGCATCATAGGCAGAAAGTGGCTCAGGTTCTTGCTCCTCTTTCTTTTCCTGCTCTTGCTCTTGTTTGGCTTTTTCTTCTAAATACTTTTGCAGATCGTCTTGCTCATTTTTTTGAGAGTTATTCATGGTTTATGTCTCCTAATAGCCTGTATTCTTTAATAAAAATCATCCCGACCAGCATACTTCTTATTTAGTGCCTGCAATATCGCATAGGTCTCGCTATCCATATTACCCGTTGGCTGCTGCGCTCTAAAGTGCAGCTGAAACGCATAGACGACATCGCGACTGGCTTTGTCCCACGTATCAGTATCGTTGATTTGATAGCCATACTTGCGAAACGCTTGCTTAATCTCAGGTATCGTTGCCGACGCAAATCCATTTTGATTCATAAAGAACTGCTTATCAAATTCATCATACCAAGCGCCAATACCGTAATCGAAATACAGTCGCTCCCACGGGAATTTGGCACCGGGGTCTATCTTGCGCGAGGGTGCCATGTCCGAGTGACCGATAATATTCTTTGGTGAGATGTCATATCTCGCAGTGATGTCTTGTACTAACTCCGCGACCTTTTTAATCTGTAACTCGTCAAAAGCCACATAATGGTCATAAGGATGATATGCCAGCTGGCCGTCTTTCAGTGCATTTTGATACTCAGGCGTAATCCCTGCATTGACGATTTCTATACCGATAGAAGTATCGTTTAATATCGTTCGTCCTGCAAAACCGCCATCACCTGCATGCCATGCGCGCTCGCTCTCTGGTACTAAGTTGTAGATTTTATTGTCGTCGTTGTCTAATACTAGATAGTGCGCGCTCACATTGCCCGTGGTCAATGTCTTTATCGAGCGCTCATTATCTGAAACCGTATAGTGCAATACGATGGTTTTGATGCGCTCGCTTTTGCCAGTAGCTTGGTAGCTATCGCTGTCGATTACATATTGCGGCTCTGACGTTGATACGCAGCCCACGAGCGATAGTATAGAGGATGATACTAGTACTGATGCCAATGCAATCGAGGAAATGTTTTTTACCATGAAATGCTCTGTGTGGGAATAGTTGCGGTTAATTAACGTTGGAATTGACTGCGATTTTTTTATAACCAATTGCCCCGAGCAGAATAAAGAATCCTAGCAAGACATAAGCATTGAATGACAGCGCTGCTGGTGAAAATGGTAGCAGTAACAGCGATATAAAGACCATACTGATTAATACAGAGAGATAATTTAACGGACTTGCCTGTTTCTTTTTTCGCTCATTGATAAGGTCGGCGGTCGTGACATAAGCGAAGCCAACTGTAATGCCCAAGGACGCCATTGTCACGATATCGAGTAGGTAGTTTCTACCTAGCCAAGGAGAGAGTAGGCACACCAAGCATATCAATATAACGGTTTTTTGCTTACTGAATTGGTTGTGTTTATCTGTAAATATACTGGGCAGTAATGACGTGTCGCCCATAGATTCTAAGAGCTTAACCGATGACAATATAAAGCCGTTGATACCGCTCATTATCGAGCCAATCATAGCGATCGATAGCAGCCAAATGCCGATGCTACCAATCCGATTGTCTATGCCTTCACCTGTCGCCCAGTGGCTGTCTTTAATTGCTTGATAGTCAAAGCTCATATTCAGCGCGGTAAAGTAGTTGATCAAAAAGTAAAACAACACGCCAGCTATGAGTGAAATTAGGATAATACTTTTGGTCTTGGTTTTTGAATCGCTGATGGCTTTTGAAATCTGCGGTGTGGTCTCAAAACCAACATACGCCCACGGCATAACGGCCAAGATAGGTAACCATGCCAGACTGGTGATAGAGCCGCTAGACATATCAGTTGGCAAAAATGCTTGGGTAGTTGGTGTCATCCAAAGCGAGGCAAAAAACAGCGCAGTGACTGATAGAATCATAAAGAGGGCGATATAGAGTTGGATTTTTGCGCCGACTCGTACGCCTTTTAGGTTGATATAACTGAACAGAATAATAGCCGCGCTGCATAGGAACACTTCACTGGCGTAGACTTCCCAACCAGCAATCGTATACAGATAGCTTAATTGTAAGCCACTAGGTAGCAGATAGCGCAGTAGCAAAGCGACGGCTGATATATTGAGCGCGATAATAGAAATATAGCCTATCGTGACGCCCCAACCATAAATATAGGCATGCTTGCGATTAATGTATTTTTCAATCCAATAGATACCGCCTGACTCGTTCTCTGGCGTTTGGGTCAGCAAATTAATATAGGCACGCGCAACCATATAGATGGCTAAAGTACCAATAATAATAGCAACAGAAGAGCCTAATAGCTGTGACTGCGGCAAAAACAAATCACCTGGCATGACATAAGCGCCCCAGCCGATAATCGCACCGACGCTAATCGCTATCGCTTGTAGGTAGCTGATACTTTCTGTCTTTTCACTCATAAAGTGCTCCTTCACGATCAAAGATGGAGAAGGATAGAATGTTTATTATGGAGCTGACATAGAACATGAAAAACCTTGTGACGCCATTACGCAGGGTAGTGGCTATCTTTTATAAATAGAAAAGTCATATTAAAGGTTTTTGTTGAGTGTTACCTTTTCAATCCTGTTGGATTTTTTTAGCCAGAACCTTTTTCCAACTGTCCTCTAAACAGTCAATCGCGAGCCACGGTTCAATCACATTAGCATCAAACTTTTCTTTTGAGTTGGACAGTTGCCATAGCGTCTCTAATGTCGCAAACGGATAAGGGCGCTCAACCAAATATACGGGCAAATCAGCGTCTATAATGCCATCGCGTACAACTTGGAAATACCAACCAGAGATACCTTGCTTGCTGACCCATGCCGCGATATTTGGTACTTTGGTAAATTGGCCAATTTGATCATTAATTTTGTAGCAGGGGCGGCGTGGTTGGACGATACGTAGTTGAACGCTATCACCATCATTACTGTTATCTTGGCCATTTTCAAAATGTCCACCATATTGAAAAACATCGCCAATACAAACGGTAGATTCGGTCATTTCAGGCAAACCATTGATAGCTTCAGTCGTAAGGTTTTCTCCTAGCGTACCGACGCGCACTTTCAGGCCAAACTCGCCATTGATTTTTTCATACGTCGCAGGCGCTAGCTGATGCACGGCTTTTAATGGGCCACCATGATGTTTGCGGTCAGCCTGTTCATCAGTGGTTAAGCCCATAAAGTAGACGGCGACAGGAGATTTGATAGGTGCTTTATCAATGGCGCTCATTTCTTCACGGGCGAATGGCATAGACTTACCAGCGCGAACACAAGTGAGGGTAGCGATATGTAGGGGCAAGTCTTGGTTAAAATCTGTTAAGGTTTGCTCAGGTGGTGACGTAATCGATTCTGCGCTCATATGGTTTCCTAATAAGTAGAATGAATAGGCTAAGGCGGCTTAATTTTGGCGGTTTAATTTTAGTGGCTAATAAATACTAATACGAAATGAGCTTATCTGTACTCAATGATGTATCTGATTATACTGGTTCACAACCATAAAATTTACATAAAAAAAGACCAGAATAAGTATTCTGGTCTTTTTGATGGAGCGTTTCTTAATTTTGAACGAGTAACGAGTATCGTCACTGACAAGCTTATTTGTTTTTGTTACGACGACCTGCAGTTTTCTTTTCGCGCGGCGTAGCAACCAGCTCAGCCAACTGCTCAGGTGATGACCATAGGCCTTCTAAGTCATAAAACTCACGTGCTTGCGGCGTCATCATGTGGACGACAACTGCGCCCAAATCAATCAACGTCCAGTCAGAGTCGATGCCACCTTCACGGCCAAGTGGCATAAAGCCCGCTTGCTTAGCTTCAGCGCCGACGCTATCAGCCATCGCACGTACATGACGCTTTGAGGTACCATCAGCGATGATAATGCGCTCTGTTACGTCAGTCAACTCTTCTACATTCATTACAGTGATGTTCTTTGCTTTCATATCATCTAGAGCGCTTTGTACTAGGGTCAAGCATTCTGTTAGGCGTTCTGCAGTCATGGTGTTGGTCATAAATTTTAATCTCTTGAATCGTAAATATGTAAAATAAAGGGGTAAAACGTCAATTTGTCTTATCCGACTGATCATATATTGTCAGTCACGCATAGAGACAGGATAGGCAAAATGACATAGATAAGGCGATTTTAACGGAATTGAGCAGCAGAATATAGCTGATGGGCGATAATATATTGATAAACAGCAGGATTTAGCCATTTAGCTAATGGATTAGATTCAGTATTGCTAATGATATCATTTATTGATGCTATAGATGCGATTTGCCGTTGAGCGACTGGCATTTTATTTGTTTGATCGTCTAATTTCTGTAGTTGTTCACGTATTTGCGTACTCGATACCGCAGTAATAGGTCGCGAATCTATATAAATGCGTCCTTGATTGGCGTTTTTCAAGTCAGGGCTTTTCAAGTCAGTGCTAGTCGGATCAGTGTTATTTGGATTAGTACTATTTGAGTTTAAGCTATCTGACGATTGCTGAATGGTTGGAGTTAATAGCTCGATAGGTGAGTCCGTTATATGGGGCTGCAATGACAACGGCAATTGCGTTTTTAAGAAATTAACATCTTGGGTAGTCGCTGTATTATTTTTAGAAGAGATAGTGCGGTCAGTAAATTTTTCGCTAATACCATCACTCACATCGGTACTGCTCTGACGATTAAACACCCATAAATTGACATGGTCAGTGAGACGCAAGCCATCTTTCCATTTATCTAAACTATGGGCGCTGTCCATACCCATGATAAATATCAAACTGTCATTAGGATATTGTTGTCTTAATGTGCGTACACTGTCGATCGTATAGACAGGCGGCGCTTGCCATAGCTCTAACTCATTGATCTGTATCGGCGTACTCTCCGTCGCTAGCTTTAGCATCGCTAAACGATGGTTAGGGTCTGTACTTTGGGTCTTAAATGGCGAGCGTGCATTGGGTAATAAGGACACATGCAGTGTACGATGTAGCCGCGTTGCGATTGGTAGTAGGTGCTGATAGACAAACATTGCTACTTCTAGATGACCATTATGTACGGGATCGAACGAGCCACCAAGATAGGCACGAATGGCAGGTGCAGGTGTTTTCTCTTGAGGGCTGTTGCTCGTATTTGGCATAAATAAATGTATAAAAGTAGATAGGGTGCACGTTAACATTGATGCACCTTGCTCTTTTACTGGCTGGCCTTTTTAGATTAAATGATTTGATGATAGCGCTATTGTAGAGGGCAGACGAGCATCTGTCACCACTGTCTGTCACAGAGCCCCAATAAAAAACCGACCATCATAATGATAGTCGGCTTTGTATAGGACTTTAATTAGCGAGTCTTACAGCGATTAAATCAAATCGCTATACGCTTGGATAGCGGTTAACGCGATGGTATAAACGATATCGTCGACCAAGGCACCACGTGATAAATCATTAACGGGTTTATTCAAGCCTTGTAGCATAGGGCCGACACTGACGACGTTGGCACTACGCTGTACCGCTTTATACGTCGTGTTACCAGTATTAAGGTCAGGGAAGATAAAGACGTTGGCTTGTCCAGCGACAGGTGAGTCAGGTGCTTTTTGCTTACCGACGCTCATGACAGACGCCGCATCATACTGTAGTGGGCCGTCGACCTTGAGGTCTGGTGCGCGCTCGCGAACGATTTGTGTGGCACGGGCGACTTTTTCGACATCCGCGCCTGCGCCTGATGAGCCAGTAGAGTAGCTGATCATCGCAACTTTTGGATCGATACCAAAGGCAGCAGCAGACTGTGCGGATTGAATGGCAATCTCTGCCAGCTCTTCAGCGTTAGGATCTGGGTTGATCGCACAGTCACCATAGACGACCACTTGCTCAGGCAACAGCATAAAGAACACTGATGACACGAGTGAGTATTGCGGCGCGGTCTTAATCAGCTGGAATGCCGGACGTACTGTGTTGGCAGTGGTATGAATCGCACCTGAGACCAGACCATCGACTTCATCTAGTTGGAGCATGATAGTACCTAGATAGACCGTGTCTTTTAGATATTCAGCAGCAACTTCTGCAGTGGTTTTGCCTTTACGACGATCTACGACAGCAGCGATATATTTGCTCATATCGAGGTTGTCAGGGTCAATGATCTCTAACCCTTCAGGCAACGTCAAATCACGGTTTTTGGCCACTTGCTCAACGTCACTACGCTTAGCAAGTAACACGCAGTTGGCGATACTGCGACTCTGACAGATACAGGCTGCTTCGACCGTACGTGGTTCCGCGCCTTCTGGCAGCACAATACGTTTTTTGGCGTGCTGTGATTTTTTGACCAACTGATGGCGAAACGCTGATGGTGACAGACGCGGCTCATGATTACGGCTGAAGTATTCTTTAATCCAGCTCAGATCCAAATGCGCCGCCACATAACGAGCCACCTCATCAGCACGTTCTGTATCATCACTTGGAATCTCAGAACTCATATGCATCAGGCTCTGTACTGTCTCGTAGCTGTCGCTTTCGACACTCATGACAGGGATGCCAGTTTTGAGCGCTGATTGCCAAAGCTCAGCAACTGTCTCACTTGGAGTGATACCACCTGTCAACACTAGACCTGCCAATGGAATTCCATTGATACAGGCCAATCCAGCAGCTAACAGCAAGTCATCACGGTCGCCGGGCACGACCATTAACGTACCACGCTTAAAGACTTCGTTGACACGTGCCACTGAACGAGCGGTTAGGCTGATACGATTGATACGACGTGTCTTTGCTTCGCCAACATTTAGCCAAGTCGCATCAAGCTCTGTTGCGATATCCCATGTGCGGGGCACAGATAGAGAGTCACTAAAAGGCACCACTCCAATAAGGCGGAACACTTCGGTATTGAACGAAGGCGATAAGCGTTGAACCTCTTGTAGAAAAATTGGATCTAAGCTGACAACGGCCTCACCAGGCGCGACAGGTTGATTATCAAAGGTGTTCGGCACGTCTTGTACCCGCATCAATATCACGCCTAGTGTCCGTGAATCGATGACACCGCCAAACTCACGGGCATGGACATCCAGTTTATCCGCTAAATAAGCAGGTTTACTGATATCAGCGGTACTGACAAATATAATTTTGGCGTCTAGCGCGTGAGCAAGTGCACGGTTGATTTGTGAAGCATAAGAGGTCTCAGTGGTTGGCACCAGACCTTCACAGATAATCACGTCATGACCATCATCGATCGTATGAAAATTGGCAATCACTTCTTCCATCAAGTCATCAAGATTGTCATCGCCTAGCATACGCTCGACGTGTTGACGGCTGATAGAATCAGGCGGATTTAGGCCAAATGCGTGCATGGTCAATGCGCTTGAGCTGTCTAAGCTGTGCTGTTTGTCTAGCGTATCATCTTGCAAAAACGGCTTCATAAAGCCCGCTTTGATACCGTTGTAATCAAAGGCACGGATTAGCCCTAGCGCGGCTGATGTTACACCGATACCGCGACTAATGGGAACAAGTAAAATGGTTTGCATAATGTGTCCTACAATTTATTTTATTTTAGACGTCGAGTCGTTTTGAGCAGTATAAGCAGTGCAGTATAAAAACACGAAGCGCTTTATTTTATTTGTTCTCGGCTTTTTATAAGCCTCTAGAACGATAAGCGCTAGGCATTATAATCAATAGGCTTATACTAAGTTCAATGCTTGACGAGTCTCTTGAGCGATGCGGTATTCTTCATCTGTAGGAATAACCCACAGCTCGACACTACTACCTTCTGCTTGGAAGCTGCCTTCTTGGCCACCGTACAATCCAGCGTTCTTTTCAGCGTCCATCTTGATACCGAAATGACGCATGACGGCTAAAATACTTGCGCGCGTGGTGACAGAGTTTTCGCCGATACCACCAGTGAAAACAATACCGGTAAACTCAGGCAGTGCACAGCTTAAGCTGGCGAGGTATTTACCGGCGCGGTAGCAGAACATCTCAATGGCGAGCTGCGCATCTTTATGGCCTTCGCTCGCGGCTTGCTCAATAGTACGCAAATCATTTGATAGACCAGAGATACCAAGCAGACCGCTTTCGCTATTTAGCATCTTATCCGTTTCTTCCAAACTAATACCGAGCTGACGTTTCAGATGCATATGTAAGCTTGGGTCGACATCGCCGCTACGTGTGCCCATCATCAGTCCTTCGAGTGGAGTCAGACCCATGCTGGTATCGAGACTTTTGCCATCATATACGGCAGTTGCTGAGCAACCATTACCTAGATGAGCGGTTATCCAGCCATGAGGACCTTTTGCTTCAGTAACCTGGCTAGCACGTTCTGAGACGTAGGCATGAGACGTACCATGGAAGCCATAACGACGGATTTTGTGCTCTTCGTATAGATATTTTGGTAACGCATAGCGAAAGGCGACGGGTGGCATAGTTTGGTGAAAGGCGGTATCAAATACCACAACTTGTGGGATATCAGGATAAATAGCTTGAACCGCTTCAATACCCAAAGCATTTGCAGGGTTATGTAGTGGAGCTAGTATCTTTAAGCGTTTTACTTCTTCTAGCGCATGCTGATCAACGCGAACCGCTTCAGAGTACTCACGGCCGCCATGTACCACGCGGTGCCCGACTGCGATAAAGTGATATTGCTCTAGTAGCTCTAGAATTTTTTGTAAGGCGAGTTTGTGACTACCACCAGGAATAGAGATCTCTAACTTATCGCCATTTAGCGTGGTGTGTTTGATACGGGCTGTATCGAGACCTAAGTTTTCGGCAAGACCGGTGATACGAGTAGAGTTGTCATCGCTGATCAACGCGTATTTGATAGAAGACGAACCGCAGTTGAGGACTAAAGTGGGGCTAGTTAGGGTTGATGTTTCACTGTTCTTATCATCAAAAGTGGTACTTAGGTTGGCGCTCATACTCTATCCTTAGATTGGTTTTTATAAAGGGCAAATCAATTATATCGTTGGTTCGATACAAAAAAGACGTCTATTGCCACGTCCTGTTTTATTATCATCAAATACTACATCGCTGATATCTCAACTGCTGTAGTAAAGGTCACTGAGACATGATGTCATTATTATATGGAATTGATGAAGTTGATAACCGTCGAGTAAATAAAAATCAGCCATATCTATGCTGGTCATATCAAGCAAGTATATTGGCGATTTTGTTTATACTTGGGCTACTATTTCTGACAGTGCTATGCATCCATGCTCATGAGGTAATGCGTATGCATCTCAGGCTAGCATCCTATTGCCGCCGCAAACTGGGAATATAATGTAACACATTTTTGTTTCTACACCACGACAGGGGCAAGGTTTAAAATGTGTGATTAATAAATGGCTAAATAGAAAATAAATCAATTATATTCAGTGAGTTATAGAACTATAAATGGATAACTTGTATGGGTGGCATAACAGGGCTATTGCTCACGAAATTGTAAGAAATATTGTCGAGACACCCATATATCATACATTCATATCTAAGCTCGCAGACGATATTACTATAAAAATTCGACTAATGTTTTAGAAAATATCCAACATCACGCAAATTTATTCACCAATCATATTCAGTATCCGTACAGCTTTATGTAATAATGCTATGATGAAAATGGTCATAACGACAGTGCTTTAACTGCTAGTTTGGCTGTCCATTTATTTTTTATTTATCACGATTTACTATCGCCATTATGCCGTCGTAAGCTCACAGGTTATCTATTATATGTCTACTATACACAGCCCCTCAGCAGCCAAGCATGCTAGATCGTTCGCTCGTACCAGTCGTCAGGCTGTCGCTACTTTATTTATTGGCAGTGTGGTTATGGTAGGATTGTCAGGTTGCGGGCAAAAAGGCGATCTATATCTGGCAGACTCTAGTAGTCAAACGATAGAGGGCAGTGCGTCTGTACTTGATAGTACTAGCCATCCACAAGATGCAGCCTTTGCGGGTATCGACGATGATAACTATCAAAAAAACCGCTACCTAGAAGAGCAAATGGTATTGCCTGAGCCTAGCACCGATCCCAACGACTATTAATTACTAAGCCAATAATTATTAGGCTAATAGTTGATAAGCTGAGCCAATAGACAGCGGTTAGGTGCTTTTTAATTAACAGTTTAACTAACTGTCGATTCTTTACTGCCTGATTGACTAATAGCTTTGCTACCTAAATTTAATTTTCACCCTTGATAATCTGATTATATTAGAGATGTTTATATGAGTCATTCTGAACTACCTGCTGACTTGACCGATTCTGCTACTGGCGAATCCGTTACTATCCAAACTGAGCAAGGGCTATATGTTGACCCGAAAGCGTTGAGTGCTCACTTGCCAGCGCTAAGTTATCGCGGCGATGCACTGTATATGGAGCAGGTCAGTATCGATGAGCTAGTAAAACAATATGGCACACCTTGCTACGTGTATTCAAAGCAAGCAATATTGGACGTTTATCAAGCTTATACTGATAGCTTCGCCAGTCTGAATCATCAAGTATGCTATGCCGTAAAAGCAAACTCTAACCTTGCCGTGCTTGGTGTCTTGGCACAGGCGGGCGCTGGGTTTGATATTGTCTCTCACGGTGAGCTAATGCGTGTGTTAGCGGCAGGTGGCGCAGCATCACGTGTGGTATTCTCAGGCGTTGGCAAAACGTACAGTGATATCGAATATGCGCTGACTCAAGGTATCGGCTGTTTTAACGTTGAATCTATCAGCGAGCTGACTTTAATCAATGAAGTAGCAAAGTCACTTGATAAGCCTGCGCCAATCTCGTTACGCGTCAATCCTAACGTCGATGCCAAAACCCATCCATATATCTCAACAGGTCTTAAAGACAACAAGTTCGGTATCACTCACGAAGACGCACTAGCGGTCTATCAGCAAGCGGCCGATTTATCACATATCGACATCGTTGGTATTGACTGTCATATCGGCTCGCAGTTGACTGAGGTAGAGCCGTTTGTTGCAGCGTTAGATAAAGTTATTGAACTGATACATAGCCTGCGTGATGCTGGTATTGAGTTGCAGCATATCGATTTGGGCGGCGGTTTGGGTGTGCGCTATATCGATGAGACGCCTGTGTCTATAGATGAGTTTGCCCAAGCATTATTGCCAAAACTTAGCGAGCTTGGTTTGACCGTGTTCTTTGAGCCAGGTCGTAGTATCGTTGCCAATGCTGGCGTGCTTTTGACCCAAGTTGACGTACTCAAGCCGACTGAACATAAAAACTTTGCTATCGTTGATGCCGCTATGAATGACTTGATTCGTCCTGCTTTATATCAAGCTGAGATGGCGGTGATTCCAAGCGTATTGCCTAGCGATGGTATCGATACGGATGGCACGCAGCCATGGGACATCGTTGGCGCTATTTGTGAAACGGGTGACTTCTTGGCAAAAGACCGCCTATTATCATTGGCCACAGGCGATGTGTTGGCCATCACGGGGGCAGGTGCTTATGGCTTTACCATGAGCAGCAACTACAACTCACGTCCGCGTGCTAGCGAAGTCATGGTGGCGGGCGATAATCATCAGCTTATTCGCAAGCGCGAAACAATTGAAGCGTTATATGCAGATGAAGCGTTGTGGCAGGCGCAGTAAGGCGATTAAAGACAAGCCAAAACTATCGCCGTATTTGATAGTTGAAGAGAACCCATTGTGATAATGACAATGGGTTTTTTTATGACTGGATTTTGAGGAAAGTGTTTTTTAATTAAAGCTGATTCTTAATTGAAGGCATGACTTTAGTTGAAGGCAACACCATTCACAAAAATTGGAGTAGCAAGGAAAACGAGTGCAAGTACTACTCACTGTAGACTAAACAAGTTTGACACCGCTAATCGTATTTTTTGGGATTGGTATTATTATGATTGTATCTGACAGCGTGCTAAGATAAGGCATACATAAAAATAGGATAGGACATCAAAGATATGCTAATAGAGTTTACTAAAATGCATGGGTTGGGTAATGATTTCATGGTCATTGATTTAGTGACCCAGCGCTTAGAATTGACCAAGGATTTGGTGCAGTTATTGGGCGATCGTCACCTAGGCATTGGTTTTGATCAGCTGCTCGTAGTCGAGCCACCCATGCGCCCTGATGTCGATTTCAGTTATCGTATCTTTAATACTGATGGTACCGAAGTCGAACAGTGCGGCAATGGCGCGCGTTGTTTTGCGCGTTTTGTGCAGGCACGTAAACTGTCATTTAAGCAGCGTCTACGCGTTGAGACGGCTAGCGGTATTATTTCCCTGACTACTGATCGTTATGGGTGGGTAGATGTCGATATGGGCAAGCCTAAATTTGAGCCAGATGAGATTCCGTTTAGCCCAAGAGCGACGACCAAAATCCAAAACACCTATCATCTTGATGTAAATGGTACGCCTGTGCAGCTGTACGTTGCCAATATGGGCAATCCGCACGCTGTGATAAAAGTCGATGACGTACTCGATGCTGAGGTTGAGACTTTGGGTAAGGCAATTGAGTCGCACCCTGCGTTCCCAGATCGCGTCAATGTGGGCTTTATGCAAGTGATGAATCAGCGCCACATTCGTTTGCGTGTGTACGAGCGCGGAGTGGGTGAGACCCAAGCTTGTGGAACGGGCGCGTGTGCAGCAGTAGCCGTTGGTATACGTGAAGGCTGGCTCGATGAGGGTGAGGAAGTTCGTGCACAGCTATATGGGGGCAGCATGATTATCAAGTGGCAGCCAGGCTATTCAGTTACGATGACGGGTCCGACCGCTTTCGTCTATGAAGGCGTATTTAGTCCAGATGGCCTGATGGCACAAGCGGGCCTTAAACCCAATGCTGAAGGCTGATAACTGTTGTTAGGCCAATCGTATAAATACCAAGGATGGTTCTAATATGGTTATGTCTACCAATAAAGACACTCAGGCGGCGAGCTCAGCATCTTGGCTATCTATTGAGCTGGCCGCCAATATAGAGTCAGACGCTGCCTTACGAGAGCTACTCGCACCTGTGCATCGTTGGCTCAATACATTGTCTGTGCGCAACCATTCGCCGCATACTCTGACCGCTTATTTCGCTGGTTTAAATCAACTGGCGTTATTTTTGCGTGGTAAGCGTCTAACGTGGACGCGCTGTGATAAACGGCAACTGGCCCAGCACATCAGTCAACGTCTTGATGAAGACAAGTTAGCGCTTGCCAGTGTCCAGCAAGAGTTGTCTGCGATTCGGCATTTTTATGGTTGGATGATTGAAGAAGAGTTAGCACGTATCAACCCAACCACTGGCTATCAGCTTAAGCGTAGTCCTAGACCGCTGCCTTCTATCGCTGATGTCGATTTACTGACTCAACTACTCGATCAAGAGATTCCTGATACGCCAGAGCAAGCGCGCTTATGGTTGCGTGACAAGGCCATGTTTGAACTGCTCTATAGTAGTGGCTTGCGTGTTGGGGAATTGGTCGCACTAGATATGGCAGATGTAGATTTGTCTGACTTACGGGTACGAGTCACGGGTAAGGGTAATAAAACACGCCTAGTGCCATTAGGGATAAAGGCAGCAGAAGCGATTAGTTGCTACCTGCCGCATCGTAACCTGTGGGTAGAGCAAATGGACAATGCCTTGTTTATCAGTGAAAAGCTCGGCACCAGATTATCAACACGGGCAGTGCAACAGCGCTTAAAAGTCGCTGCTACCCGCGCAGGTATCGCCCAAAACATGTATCCTCATCTACTGCGTCATTGTTTTGCATCACATATGCTGTCAGGCAGTGGTGACTTGCGCGCCGTACAAGAAATGCTCGGGCATAGTGATATTAGCACCACGCAAATTTATACCCACGTTGATTTTGCAAAATTAACGCAGGTTTATGATCGCGCGCATCCACGAGCAACTCATGTTCAAAATGAAGAATTGCCTTAGCAATTAAGCACGAAATTTACCGTACTTACTGATCTACGCCAAACGATGGCAATCAAAGATAGGTAGTTTTTGGCGGCCTTGCTCTTGCGCTTGCTTGTCTAATGACGCCATAACGATGGCATATTGTTTATCCAGTTCGCTATCGTCATAGCTTGCGATAACAGTACTATCAAACCCTGTAATGGCTGCATGTCCCCATGTCTGACGGGTACTACCATCTTTATAAAGATGATCGCCACCTTGCGCTGCGCCAATGACCATACATTGACTGTCTAGAGCACGCGCTCGTAACAGCAGCGACCAGTGTGCTTGCCCAGTTACGTAAGTAAAGGCAGAAGGTGCACTCAATAGTTCAGCACCGGCTTGTCGCAGACGCTGCGCCAATGCTGGGAAGCGCAAATCAAAACATACCATCATGCCGAGTTGATAGACTGTATTGCCTACTGCTAATGGCGCAATTACGGTCTGCGTACCCGGCTCAAAGGTCGCCGCTTCGTTATAGCTGCCATGCTTATCGGCCACAGTTGCGGTAAACAGATGAATCTTATCGTAGCGTGCGACACGGGTACCATCTGGTGCAAACAGCTGGCTCACTTGGCGCAATCTACCATCAGGAACGCCAGTACCATCAGGACGATAATGGCAGGGTAATGAGCCTGCTAGTACATATATGCCAGCAGTGCGTGCGTAATCTGCTATCGTCGCTGATAAGTCGTCAAAACGCTCAGCAGTAGCAGATTGCTGTCCCATACTACAGCAGTTCTCAGGCAATACAACAAGCTCAGCACCTTGAGCTTGTGCGTCTGTGATAGCGGCTTTGATATCTGCTAGATTATCCTCAACATTCTGCTGACTGTTCATTTGAATAGCAGCGACGTTAAGTTGGTGGTTACTTGAATTCATGACAATATTCCTATTGGGTGTGAGCTGTATTGGCCATTTACCGTAATTTATTTATTATAATATTTTCGCCGTAATGAGCAGACTGCTCGTATTTATGGGTTGCTCATCCTTGCCAAGATGATAGTTTACTAGCGATAGCAAACCAAACGTATCCGGACAAAACATAAATTATCATAGCAAAATTGTGGCAAAAAATGCTATCGTCATGTCCTGATAAGATTTATGTCGTTACCTTTACTGACAGAATAAACACAATATCACTAAGATCGGAGTGCAATAAGCCGCCCATGAGTATGTCGTTCGGATTGGCGACCACGCTGAGCAACTCACAAAAGCTAACCCCGCAAATGCAGCAAGCCATAAAATTGCTGCAGCTCTCTAGTCTTGAGCTCGCACAAGAGGTTCAGGCAAAACTAGATAGTAATCCATTACTTGAACGTATCGAAAACGATGACGAATACGACAGTGGTGTCGATGAAATAGAGGAGTGGAGCGAGCCGTTGACGCTTGATAGCTGGAATCAAAGTAGCAGTGACTCATTCGACTCTGTACCTACTAGCGGTACAGAGTACAGTGGCGATAGTAGTGATAGCTTCAGTGATAGTTTGGATAAGCTTCAACAGCCTAATATCGATGATAGTGCAATAGATGTAGATAGCTATAGCAGTTCTGATGCCGATAGCTTTGATATAGGTAGCTTTGACACGGGTAACTATGCCTCTACCGCAACAGGCTCTGGCAATAGTAGGGGTGATGAAGATTTTGATAGTTACCAAGGCGGTACATCGTCCACCATTCAAGATCATGTGCGCTGGCAGCTGAACTTTAAGCGTTTATCAGAGGCCGATACGCTGATTGCAGAGTATTTAATAGACTCCATGGATGATATGGGCTTTATTCGAATTGATATAGATGAGCTGCTGCAGAGCTTTGATACGATGGCAAGTTTCTATCAATGGGATGAGCGCGTTGAGAAAGAGGAAGTCTTGACGGTATTACGTATTATCCAGTCCTGTGATCCAGTTGGCGTAGGGGCGCGTCATTTAAGCGAGTGCTTATCGATTCAGCTATCCAAACTAGATGCCCACACCGAATATCTACAAGAAGCCAAAGCGCTGCTATCAGCAAGTGAGCACTTAGTCAGTAATAATATTAAAGCACTGACTGAACGTACAGGGCTTGCACCAGAATATATCACACCTGCGCTTACGCTACTACGTACCTTAAACGCTTCGCCAGGGCTGCTGTTTCAGTCTAGCCAGCCTGACTATGCCCAGTCGCCTGAGAGCTACGATATTCCAGATGTGTTGGTCACACCTGTTAGAAACAATAAGGCGACAAGTAACTCTGAAGTAGAAGAGGATGGCTGGTATGTACGCCTCAATCCAGACACCCTACCAAAACTACGCGTAAACCAAGAATATGCCAATCTAGTCAAGCGCGGCGATGACAGTCCTGACAATCAATATCTACGCGAAAACCTTACCGATGCTCGATTGTTTATTCGTAGTATCGAAGAGCGCAATCAAAACCTACTCAAAGTAGCGACCAGCATTGTACGCTATCAACAAGAGTTCCTGCAGCATGGTGCAACCGCTATGCAGCCCCTGATATTAAAGGCCATTGCTGAAGAAGTTGACTTGCACGAGTCTACGGTCTCACGCCTTACCACCAGTAAAACCATCTTGACGCCGCAAGGGTTGTTTTCTTTGAAACACTTCTTCTCCTCTCACGTAAGTAGCGCTGATGGAGATATCTCATCGACCGCTATCAGTGCCATGATTAAAAAGCTCATCGCTGACGAAGATCCCAAAAAGCCCTTATCAGACAGTCGTATCAAAGATGAGCTGTTAGCAGATGGTATTGATATAGCCAGAAGAACTGTTGCCAAATATCGTGAAGCAATGAATATTGGCTCATCTACTCAGCGCAAACAGAAATACTAATTGTCTAAGCTCATCTTTCTATAAGCTTAATGGCTACCTGTCTGTATAGTGCAATACAGATATAAAAAATAAAATTTTTTGATTATATAGAAACCAAGTAGAAATAATAGGTATTGTTACACTTAATTACAATTTAATGGCTTGCTACTGGGCGATTTTCATGACAAATTAGAGTCATACCAACAACGAAAACCAAGTGCTGATTTATAGTATTTATTTACAACTAATAAAGGAGACGATAAAAGGATACGTCGACACATTACTAGAGGCATTGGGATAGTTAGTGGTAAGGCAGGATGATAAGAGCAAGAATGCTACCTCATCTGTTGATTGTAAGTTACAAATAAAAGGACAACAATATGAATGTTTCTATCAGTGGTCATCATATCAGCGTTACCGAAGCTATGGACACAGCAGTACGCGAGAAGCTTGAAAAAGTAGAGCGTCACTTCGATCAGATACAAAGTATTCAAGTGATTTTATCGTTAGACAATAGCGGTGCTAGCGACGGCGGTAAAAAGAGCCATAAAGCTGAAGCAATTATGCGTGTCTCGGGTCAAGAAATGTTTGTCCAAGCGTATGAAGATGATATGTATAAAGCCATTAACGAGATGGCAGACAAGCTAGATAGACAAGTACGTAAGTATAAAACCCGTCAAGAGCGCAAAAAGACTCAGGGTGCAGGACGCGATAGTCGCTATCAGGATCTAACCCCTGCAGAAGCAGTACCAGCAGCATAGTTCGAGTTTAAAACTTTGAACACTATCGTTACAATCTAGTGAAAGCAGACTAAGAGAATAAAAAATTGATAAGTAGCTGCTGCACTAGTTTGTAATTGACATAAAAAAAGACCTCTAACGTGTAATACGTTGAGGTCTTTTTTAGCATTAGTAAACTTAGAACCAAAATGAACTAGCTGTCAGCTCAAGCTTATCTATCTAAACATTATTAACCACCGCCGACGGCTTGTACTACTTCTATATTCATACCTTCTACAATACGTAGTTGAGCAAGCTCGCTTTTTGGCATCAACTCGCCGTCTACTTCTACAGCGTAACGACCTTGGCTAAGACCAAGCTCATTGATAACCAGTTGTACAGTCTGATGAGTGGTTTGCAAGCTCTTACCATTGACACTAATGGTGCTCATATTAAATACTCCCTACTAAATTAAAATTCCTGTTTATCTGCTATTCACTACGTATCTTTCATTTTATTACTGATAATTCATTGCAGCTAATGCAAAAAGCTAAAACTTACAATAACTATTAAATAGCTCAGATAACTGAGTCCTTCAATCGAAAGGCGGAAACGGCCAGCCATAACCAACCTGCAATCATAAGAACACCGCCAATAGGCGTAATCGCACCAAACCAGCGCGGCGCACCAAGCGTCATTGCATACAAACTACCAGCGAAAATGATAATGCCAATTTGTAGTAACCAAGCGGTCGTCTGAGTAATATATTTCAAACGAATCAGTAAACCCACAAGTAGTAGTCCAAGCGCATTTACGAACAAATATAGCGTTGCCGTATGCCACCACTCAAGCTGCTGCGTGCTGACATGACCTTCTAGACCATGCGCACCAAAGGCTCCTAGAGCAACAGCAATAGCCATATTAATTGCGGCAATACCGATCCAATTTAACATTGAACAACTCGTATCATCTTAAGGCTACTGGATATCATCTGGCAGAATCACACTGTCAATGGTCATGGCATCACGGATTTTGTCCATGGCATTTTTCTCAATCTGACGGACGCGTTCAGCTGAGATAGAGTAAACCGCAGCTAACTCATGCAAGGTGGATTTTTGCTCAGACAACCAACGCTGCTCAACAATATCACGCGAACGATCATCTAAGGTACCCATAGCAGCGATAAGTGCTGATGAGTTGTTTTCTTCCCAATCCGCTTCCTCTAGCTGCTCAGCTGGATCGATACCATCTTCCAAAAATAGCTGAGGGGCATAGCGACCATCATCATCGTCGCTTGACTGCGCCTCGAACGAAGCGTCATAAGAGGTTAGACGTGACTCCATCTCTAATACTTGCTTGCGTGTGACATTCAAGTCATTAGCGATAGCGTCCGCTTCTTCTAGTGTCAGCTGATTGTTAGTCTTCTTAAGGCTACGCAAGTTAAAGAACAGTTTACGATGAGCCTTTGTAGTCGCAACTTTCACAATACGCCAGTTGCGAATCACAAACTCATGAATTTCAGCTTTAATCCAATGTACGGCAAAGGATACCAAACGTACGCCTTTATTTGGGTCAAAACGTTTAACTGCTTTCATCAATCCTAAGTTACCTTCTTGGATTAAATCTGCTTGCGGCAATCCGTAACCCGAGTAGCTACGCGCGATATG
The DNA here is from genome assembly GCF_044542635.1 of Psychrobacter sp. NPDC077938. Lineage (NCBI taxonomy): Bacteria > Pseudomonadati > Pseudomonadota > Gammaproteobacteria > Moraxellales > Moraxellaceae > Psychrobacter > Psychrobacter sp. NPDC077938. The sequence goes on along the minus strand of NZ_JBITUW010000001.1, from coordinate 452,011 downwards.
AATTACAAAACGTAGATGCGACATCACCAGCAGACGAGCGGCTTCGACATCACCTTCATCATAATAGCGATGCGCCAACTCTTGCTCTTGTACTGGCGTCAAAATAGGGATTTGATGGACAGTATTGATATACGCGCCCAAGTTGACCCCTGGCGCTGACAAGTGAGTTGGCATAGCTGGTACTAAGTCGCGCGTACTGGTATTGCCCAATGCGCTCGCGTCATAGGGTGGTCGCTGAGCAGCGGCCTTTAATGCAGCATCGCGTGCATCATTTTTTATAGGAGCTGAGCCATCTTTTTTATTTGTATTTACAGCATCAGTAGAAGTATTAGCCATATTCTTGACCTTGGTTAAATAGTTAAGCAAATAGTCAGATAAAAATCTTTATGATTTAATTGTAAAGGATAGCAGCGCTTAGTTGCTATCAGTTTTGGTAATGATGAAGTGATATATTGTAGCGAAACGCTGTAATGATGTGCCATCAACTGACGAATGGTCAGTAACTTCATTGACCACTAGCTTTAAATAATCTGCCGACTGTGATTGCTGACTTTGTCGACAAAACGCTGTGATATCAGCTTGCGAGTTAGGGTCGGTTGCAACCACATACAGTGATTCGCCAACTGTTACGTCACGTAATGCGACCTTAGTTTTTAACAATGGCATCGGGCATGCAAGACCGCGTCCATCAACAAAACCTTTTATATTTAGTTCAGATTGCGCTGTAGCTACATCATCTGAATTATGACTTTCAGTCGGTAGCAACTCTAGCAAACTCGCAATGTCGTTCTGCTGTGTATCAGTCAAACTCGCTGATAATTGCATAAAGTGCGATACACGTTCGATAACTAATTCACTAGCAGCGGGCATAACTTAAACCTTGTAGATATCTATATTTTAATTTGTTTTATTAGCAATAGGCTTTGATATTGAGTACGATCATAATCCATCAATCATAAATTATGAGGTCTTTATAACAGCCATCTAAACCTACTATCATTGTTGCTTATTATACCAAATAGACAATGTATAGTTGCAGTTGAATATAATCAACGCTGTGTTCGGTTCACTAGAACCATATAACCAAGAGTTGCACGATTAGCAATTGCCCGATTAATAGTTATACGATTGAGACTTACTGTATAAATAATGACCCAATGAATAATTACACAGCCATGTTGCACAATCGTGACGGGTGGCTAAGTTATTGGTAGTTAAGAGCATTGTAGAATTGACCTTGGATAAACAAGCTCGTATAGTCGAAAAGACGTCGTCAATCATCTTATAGGATATGCACTTGTACCACGCTCATAGAACGAAGCGACCTGACAGTAATAACTCTTTAGTAGCCAAAAACTCTGTAGGCTTGCCAATTATGCTGTCTAAGCAAAAAGGTAAACGTCATTTTATGAGTTTAACTTTGCTAAATGACGTCAAAGTAGGGTTGTCAATAATGCTCCTAGCCATAGCCAGCGGTGCGCATAGTCGTGAGAGTCAAACAATGCCATTTGCTGATAGCTCATGGCAAGTCACAGATCCGCAAACGCTAGATCTACCAAATCTGCGCGGGCAAGGCTTAAGCTTTGCTGAGCAATATCAGAATAAAATGCTTGGCGAGTGGTCATTACAGAATATCAATGGCCGTGTCAGAATGGAACATGATCCTTGGGTACAAGAAACGATAAAAGACATGACGTGGCGTCTCAATGCCCAAGCCCGTCAGCAAGCACCACTTGGCGTCGTTATCATTGATAATCCTAGTATTAATGCCTTTGCAGCGCCTGGCGGCGTAATCGGTATCAATACTGGGACGATACTGTCAGCTAGTAGCATGGATGAGCTGGCAAGCGTCGTCGCGCATGAAGTTGCGCATATCAGTCAACGGCACTACGAAAGCGGCGCTGACGAACGTAAAAAAGCCTTGCTGATGCAGCTAGGTGGTATGCTAGCTGCGATTGCTGCCTCAGCTGTCGATGGTGATGCCGCTGCGGCTGTGATGATGGGCAGTCAGACAGCCTCTATGAATAGCAGCATGGCCTTTAGCCGTAGTAACGAACGTGAGGCTGACCGAGTAGGAATGCAGATTATGACCCAAGCGGGTTATGATCCTCGGGCGATGCCACGGTTCTTTGCCACGATGAATCAACAGAGTCAGTTAAATCAAGTTGAGAATCAATTCTTACCGAGCTTTGTGCGTTCACATCCTCTGAGTAATGAGCGGTTGAGCGAGTCACAAAGTCGCGCTCAGCAGTATCCAGCGCTCTCATTGAGCCAACAGCAGCGCCATCAGTCGTTATTTGATTTACTGTATTGGCGTGTTCAAGTGACTGGTAAACATGCCTCTGAAGTCACGCTGACAACGGCCGCCAAAAACAGTCTCGGGGCCAAACTTGCGCTAATGCATTGGTATGGAGAGCAGCAACGCTTTACAGATGCTAATAAGGTATTGGCTGAGATAAATGCGTTATCAAATACGCAGCGTCAAAATTTAGAGCCTTTATTGTCGATTACCCACAGTCAGCTATTGAGTGAGCAAGGAAAATGGCAACAAACTGTAGATGTCTTAGAGAGCCAACAGCGCCTATATCCTGAGCGCCGTGACTTACGCCTCTATCTAGCCGAAGCGCTGACTAATAGTAATCAACCGATAAAAGCCCAAGCGCTGTTGAAGTCACTAACAGAACAGCAGCCAAGCGATCGTTATGCATGGCAAAGCTTACAACTTGCCAATGAAAAACTTGCTAAGACCACCACCTCACCACAGTTAGCCAATATCGCGACGATTAATGCATTGCGCTATCGCAGTTATGATCAGCTATGGAATGGGCGTTATGAGAGTGCGCTGACCTCTTTGACACAAGCCAAACAGTTGACGGAAAATCTGCAAACCACAGATCAGGCCAATAGTGCGCGTCCGTTATTGGCCAATATTAATGCAGAACTCAAAGCAATAAAAACCGCCAAAGACTTTAAGCCTTAGGCGGTTGTTTGTACAGATTAGCCTGCCAATCAATAGCAAGTGCTAGCCTTGTAGCGCGTCTTTGACCATTTTAGAAATCAAAGCAGGATCAGCACGGCCAGCTGTTTTATTCTTTAAAACACCCATGACGCTACCCATATCGCGCATAGACGTAGCACCTTGCTCAGCGATTTCAGCATTTACCAATGCCATGATCTCGTCTTGATTCATTTGCTGCGGCATAAACTCGTTGATGATGTCAATCTCAAACTGCTCTTTGGTGGCCAAGTCATCACGGCCATTTTCTGTAAAGATAGTTAATGATTCTTGACGCTGCTTTAGCTGCTTTTGCAAAACTTCTAATACTTGGGCATCATCAAGTTCTGTTTGACGGTCAATCTCGATTTGTTTCACTACTGACTGTACGTTGCGCAGTACTTTAACGCGCTCAAGCTCACGAGCTTTCATTGAAACTTTGATATTATCTGATAACGTCTGTTTAAGTTGGCTCACTGCTATTATCCTTATCGATCTGTTAAATGCTATTCGTTAGAGGTGGTTTGTTAAATTTTAGAACAAAACCTGCTGATAGTGGTTTTAATAAAAAATTATGTCAGCAGTAATAACAAAAATTGTAGCATAAAAAACGCCACTGATATCGATTGATAACAGTGGCGTTAGTGTAGCGCTTGTACTTAGCTAATCAGATTACTGATTAGTACATACGAGTGGTACGAATAGTTTCGCGTTGTAACTTCTTCTTATAACGCTTTACGGCAGCAGCTTTTTTACGCTTACGTACTTGCGTTGGTTTTTCATAAAACTCACGCTTACGTACGTCTGATAATACACCAGCTTTTTCACAAGCACGTTTGAAACGACGGATAGCGATATCAACTGGTTCGTTTTCTTTAACCTTAACTGCAGGCATGAAGACTCCTCGATTAGGATGAGATATAAGGGCATTAGTTTGGCTGTGTATTAGTATTTAGCCGTAATATCTCAAGATTACAGGCATCAGCTCAAACTAGGACAATTCTCACGCATCAGCGTAAGGGCAGGTATTTTAATAAAAAATACCAACAAAGTCAATGGTTTTAAGCATTTATTGCCGATAGGTTATTCAATTAGATGGCTATTTGAATTTGGCTCTCAAACTATGAATTCGACATATATACAACGCTTTATCAATAAAAAACCCCTACCGTCTATAACGGTTTGATTGGAGTTTATGCTATGATAATTCCCATATTATAGGGTCTATTGAACATTCAAATATTAGGGCTGCTGATGGCTAAAGTTACCCCAAACTAGGCGAAAACCGACGATAATGTCGAGACCTTAGCTAGGTTTTCAACAACGGTTGGGGTAATTTTAGCATCAGCCTTGAGAACGGATCGAGCAAAGCACTGCTTTGCCCGTTCGCAAGGCAAGAGCTGTGCTCGAGTGGAGGGCAGTACTCTTTTTTGTCAATATATGGCGAAATGGTTTAACCTACAATGACTAGGCTTCAACAATTTCACTGCATATTGTCTGAAAAATAGTGACTGCCAGCACCACATTTGAAAGTTCAATAGACCCTAGTAAGCCTATGAACCGTTTTGTGTGTATTTTATTGAGGATGTTGGAATGAAAAAAACAGTATTTAACACGGCATTAAGCACCGCACTTATCGTAGCTTTAGGTGTGAGTGTGAGCGTGAGCGCTTGTAGTGGCGGCGAAGAGCATGAAGAAGTAATGGCAATCGATCGCGTTGACGAAGCTGCTGAGCTTGCTATCAAAAATGCGCCACCAGCTGAAGAAATGGAATTCCCAGAAACCGCACCAATGCCAGCGGCTGATGCAGCGGGTACAGAAGCTGACGGTACAGCTACTGCTGAAGCAGGAACGGCTGACGCTGATACTGCAGAAGCAGCAGCTACCGATAGTGCGGATACAGCCGCTGCTCCTACTGACAGTGCTGATATGGCGGCTACTGACGATACGGCTGCAGCCACTGCTGAGTAACTTAGTGGTCAATTGACTATTAGCTCAATGGACTATTAAACAGTCATTAGTCGTATATGTAGTAATTTAAGCTGATATAACGCATCTCTAATTGGTTGCAGACTGATTAAGTAAGGGTAAAACCATGATTGATATACAACCGTATATGAACAAGCTGAAATTGTCTGTGATCAGCATGAGTGTGGTATTTGCTGTGAGTGCTTGTAGCGGTAATAACACAGCTACGGAAGAGTCTGCAGTAGCCGATGAACCTGCTACCGCTATAGAAGAGACAGCTGTAGCAGAAACCGAAGGCACGACGCCTGAGTCTGTGGTTGAGTCAGAAACAGATACAGAGTCAAAAGCAGCAACAGAGTCTGCCGACATAGTAGATGACGCAGTAGCAACACCTGAAACTGATTCTGAAGCGTTGGCCGCAGATGCAGGTGCTAAACTGTATGAATCAAACTGTCAGGTTTGTCATGCTGCAGGTTTACTCGATGCGCCAAAGTATGGTGATACAGCGGCTTGGACAGCTCGTCTAACTAAAGACAAAGAAACGCTGTATATGCACTCGGCTAAAGGCTTTAATAAAATGCCAGCGCAAGCGGTAAATGGTGTGACCGAAGCACAAGTTAAAGCGGCTGTTGATTATATGCTAGCGTCGGTAAGCTGATACGCTATATTAGAGTATGTCAGCTATTGAAATTTGCTAAACTGGCCGTCATTGTGACTGACAATGACGGTTTTTTTATGCACGTTTTTTGTCACGCCAGTCTCATAATATATAGCTGTATCAAGCGAATTTGAGATAGTGTGTGACTGGCTGTATTCGTTATCCAATCTCTCAAAATGATGTAAGATAAAAGTGCGACAAAAATAGCACGAAAACGAAAGTATAAAGGCAAAAGTATGAAAGTATTGGGCTTAGAGACCTCTTGTGATGAGACGGGGCTAGCGATTTTTGATAGTGAGCAAATAAATAGCGACAACCAAGGTTTGGTCGGGCAAGTACTGTACTCTCAGATTGAGCTGCACGCACTTTATGGTGGCGTTGTGCCTGAGCTTGCTAGCCGCGATCATATTCGTAAGCTCGTGCCGTTATTGAATGAGCTGCTAGAGCAATGCGATATGAAAAAAAGCGACATCGATGCGATTGCTTATACTAAAGGACCTGGTCTTATTGGTGCATTGATGACAGGCGCACTGTTTGGTCGTAGCTTGGCATATGGTTTGGATATTCCAGCGATTGGTATCCATCATATGGAAGGGCATCTTTTGGCGCCGCTTATGGGCGCGAACCCTCCGGCATTTCCTTTTGTCTCGCTACTAGTATCTGGTGGGCACACGTTACTTATTGCTGCTCACGGTGTTGGACAATATGAGATATTGGGCGAGTCGATAGATGATGCGGCGGGTGAGTGCTTTGATAAAGCGGCTAAAATGCTAGGCCTGCCTTATCCTGGCGGCCCTAATATTGCCAAACTAGCAGAAACTGGTAATCCTGACGCTTACGCACTCCCAAGACCAATGCTACATCGGGGTCTAGACTTCTCGTTTAGTGGTATGAAAACTGCCGTACATAATCTGATTAAAGACACGCCACTGTCAGGCGGTTCTGGTCATAAATCTGACAGCGATCCACAGGTTCGTGCTGATATTGCCGCCAGTTTTCAGCATGCAGTAGTCGACACGCTAGTGAAGAAATGTGTTAAAGCACTCAAGCAAGCAGATATGAGCCGTTTGGTAATTGCAGGTGGGGTTAGTGCCAATACTCATCTGCGTGAGATGTTAGAAGCGGAACTGGCTAAAATTAATGCGACGGTTCATTATGCACCGCCTGCGCTATGTACGGATAATGGCGCGATGATTGCTTACGCAGGTTTTGAGCGCTTGCAAGCTGGACAGTCTGATAATTTGGCTGTTAGCTGTATTCCGCGTTGGCCGATGACAGAATTGCCAGCCGTATAAATGAGCATTTGGTCCAACACGTTTATATGAATTAAGGATAGTTTATGCAGTGGCTTGCTATCGGTTTGGGCGCAGCATTCGGTGCTTGTCTGCGAGCTTGGTTATCGCGTTTTAATGCTCTACATGGTTGGGTGCCGCTCGGTACTCTGAGCGCTAATATCTTGGGTGGACTGCTGATAGGGCTGGCGCTAGTGTGGTTTGAGCGTATGGGTAGCAACTTGTCCGATCATGTACGCGTGTTTGTGATAACTGGCTTTTTGGGTGGGTTAACTACCTTTAGTACGTTTAGTGCGGAGGTATTTGGCTTTATTCATGATGGGCGGTTGCTAGCAGGTTTAGCGCTCATCGGTTTGCATGTTGGGCTAACGTTACTGGCAACCGCACTTGGCTTTTATTTCTTTAAGCTAGTTTTGTAGGCGTTGATAGATATTAATCGTTTAATAGTCTGTTATAAGTGGTTCCATGATAGCAGTCTGTTTTAAGTGGTCTATTAATACGTTTGAAGAGTGAAATAGCTGGTTCCGTTGGGGTATACCTATTTTCAATCATTTCTCTTACAATTTTTTTACTCACCTGAATAATTTTCAAGCATTTGTATTAATTCTTGAAAATCAGGATGATCACCTCGAAAACCTTTAATTGCTTCAAGTAAGTAATCTTTTCCATTATAGTAGTTAACATCCCCACCATTTTTTAACATCAGTTCTAGTACATCTAACCTATCAGGCATCAGCAAAGTCATTCTCAGAGGTATAAGTTTATCTCTATTAGGAATGTTTGGATCTGCCCCTGCTTCTAATAAGGCAATAGCGGCTTCTGCATTTTCTCCTCGCATTGCATAGTGCAATGGTGTCATGCCATAACTGTCTTGAGCATTGATTGGAACACCTTTTTCTATAAAAAACTCAATAGTTTTTTCGGTGGTTCTTTTGGGTTAAATCCCATTGAGAGCTGATGTAGCCAGTTCCATTTATCAGTTGGAGATGTTTCAAAGTAATCCATATTGTTACTTTCGAATAATTCAGAAGCTTCTTTTATCAGGCCTTCTTTAAAAAGCCTAAAAACTTTCATTCGTAGTTTTTTGTATTCATTCATAATTATTTTTCTTTGCTTCTACTGCTATCAAGAAAATCTTGCATTTCATCTGTTAGTTCTTGTGGAATATCTTTGCCTTCCATCTCATCAGTATGACTAATATTAAGCTATGCTATCAATTCCTTAGTCATTGAAGTTATTTCTAGCACTAGAAGTTAGATGCCTGTATAGCGCACCGAACACAATTTTTTGAATATTCACTTTAGGAGTTATATCTGACTATGATGATGTCCATAAAACTCTATTTTTGAGTGCAGTTCACTGGAGGAGGTATCACTCTAGAATCTAAAAACTTGACTACTTTATCGGGCAATAGAAACTTATAATACTCATTAAAAAAGTGTGGCATGTTCGTATAATGGGAATACCTTTCAAATACAGTATCCCATCCATTTTGACCTATTTTACTTTTAATGTAGTCCTTTCTATCTAAAATAGGGGTTTTATAGCCAATGATTTGTAAGGGTAAGTCATAGTCTATCAGCGCAAACACTTTCTTTTCATTATCAAATATAAGAAACGGTGTATTTAAGTGTGGTGATGAAAAATTCCAAATTATTTCCTCGTTTGTGTGAAAGCACTCACCAAAACAACCAAAACTGGCATCGGTTGATGCTATAAAGATAGCACACTTCAAGTTATCATTAATTAATTGAGCTATTATAGTTTCAGGTACTAAACCTTCCTCTATTTCTTCTCCTAGCTCATAGGGAATACAAAAGTAATGGTAGCTATGAGTTAGCCTAGGCTTCATAGCATCGATCCCCACTATCCCTTTAGACCCTGTAATTAATAGATCATTAAATGGGTGAGCATTTGCTTCATCTACGGTTAATAACCGTCCACCAACTTCGCTTAGATATTTTCTTTCTTGCACCCAAAACTTGCTGAAATACTCTTGGTCGCTATCTTTTAAATAAAATGTCATTGCAGCTGTCCTGGTTGTCACAATTATCAAGGGTAATTTGATGTGCCCACGAAAAGCTCACTGCATGTACACCATGAAGTACACCGTGACTATTTCATCGAGTTAAAACGTTGATATCATTAGCCTACAGCCATAGATTCAAGTCCTCATCAGGGAACCATTATTTACCATAACATTCGTTACGATATGAAAAAGTGGCTAGTACTTTACAACTATAAGAAAGTAATTAGTAATGAAACTACAACGGCTTCACTATCCCTTCCAATAAACTGGCAAATCCTTGCATATACGCCGTATCTCGACTTGAAGTACGCGTCGCTGCATATAGCTGACAATGCACGCCTTCTCCTAGTGGTCGTGATACTACCCAACCTTTTTTCTCGTATTCAGCAACCACCCAATCAGGCAATGCTGCTACGCCGCGTTCACTAGCAACCAACTGAATTAGCATCGCGGTCAGTTCTGTCGTACGAACACTCTCAAAGCTTACTTGTGCTGGCGTCATAAAATTAGCAATGATATCGAGACGTTTGGCCTCTACTGGATAGGCAATTAATGTCTCATTAATCAAATCATCAGGGTCAATAAAATTTTGAGCAGCTAAATCATGCGTTGGTGAGAGTACCAAACGACTCTCGTACTCAAACAATGGCTGATAGCTGATACCGTCGAGCGGTAAATCACTGGTAGTGATAAGCAGATCAATATCACCTTCCATAAGTAGATGATGCGGCTCAGGCTCAAACCCTGTGGCAAAGTCTAGCTCAACATCCGACCATTCACGGCGATAGTGGTTGAGTATTGGCATGAGCCAATCAAAGCAGCTGTGGCACTCTGATGCTAGGCGTAATCTGCCTGCTTGACCATGTGCTAAGCGTTTAAGGTTAGATTTGGTGCGAGTAACTTGCGGTAGGATATTGTCTGCCAATGCCAATACTGCTTTACCAGCTGGCGTAAAACTAAGCGGGCGCGTCCGACGATTGACCAAGCTAATGTCGTAATAGTTCTCAAGCTCTTTCAGTTGATGTGAAACGGCAGAGGCGGTAACGTGTAGTTCATCGGCCGCTGCTGCAAGTGAACCATGCGCTCGTAGCGCGGTTAATGTATTAAGATGACGTAGCTCAAGCATAATATAACCTAACCGCTAAGATGAGAAAAATTCATTATAGTCAATATAGCGCTGACTTTCACTCATAGTCCGTTATTAATAAGTAGCTAATAAGCAATTAGTTAGCAATCAACATCTAGCGCTTGCGTAATAATAACTGTGAGATAACCACCAATACTAGTGAAGCAACTAGCAATAACGTACCAATGGCGTTGACTTCTGGCTTGAGTCCTACACGCACCATAGAATAAATGCGCAGCGGTAAAATCTCATAGCTAGGTCCCGTGACAAAGGTCGACACCACTACATCATCTAGCGATAAAGTGAAAGCTAGCAACCAACCTGCCATGACCGCAGGCAAGATAACGGGAATCAATACTGTGCGCACCATGGTTGATTCGTTAGCCCCCAAGTCACGTGCCGCTTCCATCAATCGCTCATCTAAACTGCTTAATCGTGCAAAGACGGTAATGACAACGAATGGCAAGCAAAAAGTAATGTGAGCCAATAGCAATGAGACAAAACCCAATTGCAAACCAATCAGTAAGAACAATGCTAGCAATGAAATAGCCAATACAATCTCAGGCGACATCATAAGTACAAACAGCAGCCCATTTAGTAAGCCTTTACCACGAAAATTATAACGGTGTAACGCCAGCGCTGTAAGCGTGCCTATCAACGTTGAGACAGTGGCCGCCACCAATCCCAAGACAATAGAATGCCAAAATGCATCGAGCATCGCTTGGTTATTGAATAGTGATTCGTACCACTTTAAGCTAAAACCGCCCCAGTTATAGCCAATTTTTGATTTGTTAAAGGACATCACCACTAAGACAATGATTGGCAGGTACAACAGGGTATAAATCAGTCCGAGATAGCCTTTGGCAGCGATACTACCAATCTTAAGCGGACGAGTTTTTGTGTTTGGTGAGCTATAAGACATTAGGCCACCTCATTAAAGTCAGTTTTGCCAATGCGGCGACTACTGGCACGGTAGGCCAGTAATAATACCGCCATCGCTAGTGTCAATAAAACGCTGGCCGCAGCACCAAAGGGCCAGTCACGCGCATCCAAAAATTGGTTTTTGATGATATTACCGACCAATAAGTTACGAGAACCACCCAAGATATCTGCCACATAAAACATACCCATCGCAGGCAATAGTACGAGCAGTACACCAGAAATAATTCCAGGTGTCGTTAATGGCAGTACAACATGCCAAAAGGTTTGTGTTCTGGATGCGCCCAAATCTTGCGAGGCCAGTAGCATATCATTGCGCAAGTCGGTAAATACGGCATATAGCGGCAATACCATAAATGGAAATAGTAAATACGTCAGACCAGCTATCACCGCACCTTGGGTATATAAAATATCGATAGGGGTGTCGATTACGCCAATTGCCAATAGCAATTTATTAATCAAGCCATTGTTAGCAAATAGTAATTTGAGCGCATAAGTCCGCACTAAAGAGTTGGTCCAAAAAGGCAGTATTAGTAGTAGCATCAGCAATGGCTGCCAACGTACTTTTGCTTTGGAGATCAGCCATGCAAAAGGGTAGCCAAGCAGTAGACAGATAACCGTTGTGATACCTGCCATCCATAATGAGTGGACAAATACCTCAAAATACAACGGGTCAATCATCCGTACATAACTGTCGATACTGACAGGTAAGCTGATAAACGCACTGCTATCACGAGTCAAAAAACTGACAGCGATGACTAGGATATTTGGTAATAGCGCAAATATCAGTAGCCAACCCCAGATTAGCCAAAGCGTGGCGGTACGAAATGGACTTTTATTGCCTAAGTGGTTGCGAGCCATCAGCTACCATCCTTTTGTGCAGTTATGTCTGGCACAGTTTCAGAGTCTTCTGGTAATACCCATTCCCAGCCATCTACCCATGAGACTTTAACACCCTCGTTTAATTTATAATCAAAGCTCGGGTCATCTTCATCAAAGAACTCAGAGGCCTTAATGATATGACCATTTGCCAGTTCGATAATCGAGTCTAAGGTGCTGCCTTTATAGTTACTCTCGATGACACGGCCTAACAGTCCGCTATGCTCGTTATCTTTTGGATCGTATATTCGTAAATCTTCGGGGCGAAGTAGTAAATTGACGATATCGCCCATTTGTACATCGTTGGCAAAATTGGGACGACGTAAGTTGCGTAAGGTGGTTGGCCCTTCTTGCGCCTGCGCTTCACAGACTTCGACCTCGATACGTCCGTTAGTCACTTTGCCATCGCGATCTGGCTGGTCTGGATAAACACCTTTGACTTCAGCTCTGAACAAATTGGTCTCGCCGATAAATTTGGCAGTAAACAGGTTGGCAGGGGTTTCATAAATCTCGATAGGCGTACCGATTTGCTGGAACGTGCCATCTTTCATTACGGCAATACGGTCTGACATCGACAGCGCTTCTTCTTGGTCATGGGTTACGAAGACAAAGGTAATGCCTAGCTCACGCTGCAGGCGCTTCAGCTCGGACTGCATTTGCAGGCGCAGTTTGTGATCGAGCGCAGACAATGGCTCATCAAGCAATAGCAGTTTAGGACGGTTAATCACCGCACGAGCAATCGCCACGCGCTGCTGCTGGCCACCAGACAAATCTTGCGGCTTGCGGTTGGCCAAATGCTCTAGCTGTACCATCGCTAGCATCTCACTGACGCGTCTTTGGATTTCATCTTTTGAGACTTTCTTTAGCTTTAGGCCATAAGCCACGTTTTGGGCGACACTCATATGAGGAAACAATGCATACTGCTGAAATACGGTATTGACTGGACGTTTATCAGCGGACAAGCCTGCCATCTGTACGCCATCCAAATATATCGCCCCAGCGTTCGGCTGCTCAAAGCCTGCAATCAAGCGTAGTAATGTCGTCTTACCACAGCCTGATGGGCCAAGCAGCGTCAAAAACTCACCATGCTTGATATCAAGGTTGATGTCTTTTAGAACTTCGGTTTGATCATAGGTTTTTTTTAGACCAGTCAGTTGCAGCAGCACCTGATCATCATGAGGTGACGCAGAGGTGTTATGCGTATTTTGAGATAAATCGGTCATAATATCTGTTCCTGAGCGTCCAATATCTGTATACAGCTGCCAAGGTAACTGGCTGTCATTATAAGGATTGGCATGAGCGTAAGCACGATTTGATTACTGTCTAAATGCTGCCTGAATGCTGCGTATTATAACAAACCCTTGATATAATTCAGTGCAAGTTCGTTATAAGTTACGCGAGTCATACTGTCGTAGCAGCGATATATACAGCTGTATTTTTAGATATGACTACATTCATCTAAAGACATTTAGACAAATTTTTTTACCGTTTTTTGGTTTTTATTGCTATACAATCACGTTATGGCTGACAAACATAACTAGCCTGATAGTTTGGCGACAATTAGCCAATCTGTGCTTGAATACATATATGCAAAACAGCTTATAACTCTAATATTATTGATGATAAAGGATCTCTCATGCCTACCGATATACGTCCAACCACAGGTCAAGAAGCGCTTGAGCTTTTAAAAGCAGGTAATGCACGCTACGTTGATAGCCTCACCAGTACCGATGAATATATGCAGCGCCGTCCAGAGTTGGTCAAGGATCAAAATCCATTGGCTATTATTTTGGGTTGCTCAGATGCACGAGTACCAGTTGAGATTGTTTTTGATCAAGGTTTGGGAGATTTGTTTGTTATACGAGTCGCAGGTAACGTGGTTGCACCATCACAGATTGGTTCAATCGAGTTTGCAGCTGAAGCCTTTGGCACGCAATTGGTAGTGGTACTTGGACATTCAAAATGCGGCGCTGTCACGGCTTGCGTTGAGACGTTAATTAACCCTGAGCAGAACTATTCACCTAACTTGCAATCTATCGTTGATCGTATTCGCCCAAGCGTTTATAACTTACACGAATTGGCAACTGCCAATGGTCAAGACGTCGATGCAGACGAGCTGGTCGATCGCTCTATCCGCGCTAACGTACGTATGTCAGTCAGTCAGCTAAAGCATGGCTCACGTGCATTAGAGGACTTAACCAATAGTGGTCAGCTACTGGTAGTCGGCGCTGAGTATGACTTAGAGACAGGAAAAGTGCGTTTTTTAGATAGCTAGTTAGTCTTGGATAACTTCAGATAACTAGCTAGTTAGGGCATAAAGACGAACATACCTTGTTCATATTCTTACAAAACCCTATCAGTTATTTTGCCATTTTTTATTATGATAAGAGAACGACGCAAATTACGACAATCGTGATTTGCGTGTTTTTGCCTTTATTTTCTGAATTATATTAGGATAATTATGTCTACTTCATCTAATAATAACGACGCAATAGACCAGCCTGCTAGCAGCGTTAGCACAGATGGTGTTCAGCCAATTTCGTCACAGACGACCGGTTTTACTTTTAATCACACCATGCTGCGTGTCAAAGACCCTGTTAAATCGCTAGCGTTTTACACCGGTGTTTTGGGTATGACTTTGCTTGCCGTTAAGAAGTTCCCTGACATGGGATTCGATTTATATTTCTTGGCCAAGTTGACCGAGAGCGAGCGCGAAAACTTGCCAACTGGCGATGATCTAGAAATCTTTGCTTTCCGCCAGCGTGGCATCTTGGAGTTGACGCATAACTACGGCACCGAGACAAAAGCTGATTTTAGCTATCATGACGGCAATCAAGACCCGCAAGGTTTTGGTCATATTTGTTTTAGCGTTCCAAGTTTGGATGAAGCGGTTGCTTGGTTCGATAAAAACAACGTCGAATTTAAAAAGCGTCCAGAAGACGGCAGCATGAAAAATATTGCCTTTATCAAAGATATAGATGGCTACTGGATCGAAATCGTACAGGCCGATTTGATGGGCTAATTGTCAGAATGACAGCACCTATTAAGATAAGTGCGTTAATAGAAATAAATAGAATAAAGGAGTATCACCCAGATGCCTACCTCTGAGGCAGAAACGACACTGAGTGCTGAGACAGCTGCGCAGTCTACGACAACGGATGGATTAACCTATCAAAGCATCCTTGGTTCGGCAAATGAGATATGGGTTGGTTTTGTTGAACGCATCCCATATTTTGTCGCATCAATTATCGTTATCCTAATTTTTTGGTTCTTATCGATTGTCTTCAAAAAAATCGTTCACAAATTATTAGGTAGCCGTAGTCGGCATCAGAACTTGGTCAAAGTGTTTCAGCGAGTAGGTGGGGCGCTTATTTTCTTTATTGGTTTTATGATAGCGATGGTTATTGCAGTGCCAGGATTCACCCCTGCTAAGCTGATTGGCGCGCTCGGTATTGGTTCCGTTGCTATCGGTTTTGCTTTTAAGGATATCTTCCAAAATTTGCTCTCTGGTATTTTGCTGCTGATTTCAGAGCCGTTTCGTATCGGTGATCAGATTGTTTCAGGCGACTATGAAGGAACAGTCGAAGATATCAAAATCCGCGCAACCACCATCAGAACTTATGATGGTCGGCAAGTGGTGATTCCAAATTCAGATCTTTATACTTCGGCGTTGACCGTCAATACTGCTTACAAGCAGCGTCGTCTGCAAGTTGCAGTTGGTATTGGTTATGAAGATGATATTGAAGCTGCCAAAGCTGAGATTATAAAAGCATTAGATAAGATAGAAAGCGTCTCGAAAAAAGCAACGCCAAGCGTGATTGCTACTGGTTTTGGCGGTTCGTCCATTGATCTAATGGTGCGCTGGTTTATCGAAGATGGTACGCAAGCCAATAAGGTTGCCTCGATTCATCAAGTAATTGTAGGTATCAAAAACTCGTTGGATGCAGCGGGCGTAAACATTCCATTCCCAATACGTACGATCGATTTGAGTGATCCTTCAGTAAGTGCAATCGTTAATAAGATGAACGAGCAACAAGACGTTGTGGATGTGAATAAAACAGTGGCAGAGTAGCGCGCTCGGTGAAATATTCATTTAGTGTTAAAACTTTGATTTCCACAATATTTAGAAAACTAAAAAACCGCCACATCAATTGATATGGCGGTTTTTTTATACGTGTCTACTTGCTATAAATATGAAGGCTTATTCGTCTTTTGCTCTAAAGTCGGTATGGCATGATTTACAGCTTGCACCAACTTGTCCAAAGGCAGGTTTAACATCGTCCATGCTAGTGGCGTTTTGGGCGGCGGCGTTTAGCTCAGCAGTGACTTTTTGAAAGTTTTCAGCTTCAGCACTGAAGCCATCAGCATTAGACCAAACTGCTTCAGTAGCATTGCCTACCGCTTCTGGGTCTTCAAAATGACTCCAAGGCTTGGCGGCATCTTCTGCCAAGAACGCCGCTTGCTCTTTAAATACATCGGCATCAAATGTGTCAGGTGCTTTTGCCATATCACCCATGACGCCCATTGCGTCACCCCAGTTTTTCATGGTGTCTTGACGCGCTTGCACGTCAGGGTTAGATCCTGTTGAAGTGCTACAGGCCGTTAGACCTAGTGCAGCCGCCATCAAGGTAACGCTAAACAGAGACTTGAAAGATTTGTTGGTATGAACCTGTGCCATATGACTTACTCCTTTAAACTTGGCTAATAGTAAGCGCGATTAAAAACGCTCGCTTTGACTTAAAATATAGTTATACAAAATACTGCCTAAAATTCTTTTGAGCACAGTTGCTGATAAAGAACGTCTTCTATTGTAACGGTTATCTGCGCGTTGGGAATTATATAGTTGTTATATCCTCGTAATATTTTCAATAAGCATACCTTAACTTGGTTATGTCTGCTTACGATTGGTTGCGGTGATTTTATAGTAGCTGCACAACGTATTTCTATACGATAACAACGTGGGAGTAGCTCGTTTGGATAGTACTGACAATAAAAAAGGCCAGCAATAGTAGCTGACCTTTTTAATATTTTCCAAAAATATGAATGCCGTGATATTTACGAAACTTCTAGTGCTAACCAATCACGCGGTTTTAGATAATAATCGGTCAACTCAAATTCAGGCGTTCCTTCAGCAGGCTCAAAGCGATAATGCCAACTGGCAAGCGGTGGCATACTGACTAGGATGGATTCGATACGTCCGTTACTTTGTAGTCCAAATAGCGTTCCGCGATCATAGACCAGATTGTATTCGACGTAGCGACCACGGCGATAGAGCTGAAACTCGCGCTGCGCTTCAGTATAAGGCGTATTTTTACGCTGTTCAAAAATCGGCATGATACCGTCAAGATAACCGTTGCCCACGGCTTTCATAAAATTAAAGCAAGTCTCAAAGTCCCAGCCGCGACTCTCGGTACTGACATCATCATAAAACAGACCACCAATACCGCGCTGCTCATCACGATGGCGCAGATGAAAATACTCATCACACCACTGTTTGAAATCAGCGTAGATATTGTCCCCAAAAGGCGCACATAGATCATGACAGACTTGATGCCAGTGTACACAATCAGCAAGTACCGGATAGAATGGCGTTAAGTCAAAACCACCGCCAAACCACCAGATAGGCGCTTCACCTTCCGCTTCTGCTACGAATAAACGCACATTGGCATGGCTCGTAGGCACGTTTGGATTTCTGGGATGGACAACCAGTGACACGCCCATTGCTTGAGCTTTACGTCCAGCGATATTAGGGTGACGCGCGGTCGCAGAGGCGGGAAGGTTATGTACATGAATATGGCTAAACATGACGCCCGCTTTTTCGATGACCTCGCCATCTGCCAATACGCATGACCGCCCGCCGCCGCCTTCAGGACGTTCCCAGTCATCAGGTACAAAGGTCGCATGCTCATTGTCATTAGTGCTGCCGTCACGCTCTTGTGCTTCTAGCGATTCACAGATACGTGCCTGTAAATCAACCAAAAATTCGCGCACTCGCATGATGTCGTTATTGGTTGGCGTCGTCACTGATGCTAACGTTGATAAGTCTGTTTCGTTATTTGTATTTATAATACTCATAAGATATCTATTTATTCAGGTGTATGGCGGTATTAAGGTCTGTATCGAGAGAGGCGTCTATGTCAAGATTGATATTTTTATCAAACAAGTGGCCCATACGATCGCGTTTGGTTGCTAGGTATTCAGCATTCATATCATTGACACCGACCAACAACGGCACCCGTTCGACAACATCAATACCATGCTCAGTTAGATAAGCGACTTTGTTTGGATTATTGGTGATAAGCCTGACAGCGTCGACCCCGACATGGGCAAGCATCGGACCACACATATCATAGATACGCGCATCAGCAGGCAAGCCCAACATGAGATTGGCATCCAACGTATCATGCCCTTGATCTTGAAGGGCGTACGCACGAATCTTATTGGTCAAACCAATACCACGGCCTTCTTGGCGTAAATACAAAATCGCACCGCAACCTGACTCTTGGATGGCTTGCATGGCAGTATTGAGCTGCGGACCGCAGTCACATTTCAATGAGCTAAACGCGTCGCCTGTCAGACATTCAGAATGAATGCGAATGAGCGGCACTTGCTTCGCTATCGATTCGTTCTTTTGGTTCAATATCATGTCGTCTAAAGGTTGGTTAGCGATATCGTCTGTCTGTTGATCGACCACAGCTAGACCAACGGTCAGCATGACATGCTCTTGACCTTCGCTATTTTCAAAGATATGAATATCAAACTCGCCGTGACGAGTGGGTAATTTGGCACTAGTGATAAATTGATATGACATTGCTGTCCTACATAAGCCTAAAGTCGTGGCGGTGAAAAGTATGTTATTGCTGTTCGAGATGAGCGCTGTTAGAGCCGGTTACTGTTCGAGATAACTACTGTTTTCGATATAACTATTAGTTGAGATGAGCATATCACCTAAATTTTACTGCTAAGATTAAGATGATACCAGTATAACCTGTTCATAAAGACAGCGTGCTCATTGTATTTTTTATAAAAACACACAAAGTTCACAGACGACGCACGATGATTAAAGCGACAATTAAAAAAAAATGCTATTATGCCATACTATTTTGACGGATACAGTGACAAGTCTTTACCCTTACATTACTATGTCGTCACTAACACCCGCTATTGATGCAAAATAATAGGGCATAATGTCACCCCTCAGTTGTCAATAGTATGAAAGCATCAATATTTTGATATCAAAACGTTGGTATTGACGCGCGGTCTATTGTGCTAGCGTGTCTATTGTCGTAAGTAGCGCAGCTATACAAATACGAAAGTTGCATGAATAATTATATGGTCGATTACATCAATAATGATGTAGGTATTATTGACGTCTTTTGATTATAGTCACCGCTATATTTTAAAGACACATCTTGTCAGCAGATTGGTAGGTATCGTACGGTTTATGCAGCAGTCACCTCATTCTCCAAAGTCTCAGTCCCTATCTACATCAGTGCTGGATTCTGCTGCTCAGCTATCGAGCTTACAGCAGACCTATACTGTGATTCCACGTGTGCGTCCTCATACGCCATTGCTTGATGCAATTGATACACCCACTGACCTCAGCACGCTTTCAACGGCTAAGCTTATTACGCTGGCTGATGAATTGCGCCTTTTTCTATTGTATTCAGCTGGTCAGAGCGGTGGGCATTTTGGTGCCAATTTGGGCGTAGTCGAGCTGACCATAGTATTGCATTATTTGTTAGAAACGCCGCAAGACCAAATCGTCTGGGACGTGGGTCATCAAGCCTATGCTCATAAAGTACTGACTGGTCGCCGTGAGCAGCTAGGCACTATCAGATCTAAAGACGGTCTGACAGCATTTCCTGAGCGTGCAGAGTCTGTCTACGATACATTTGGCGTTGGGCATTCATCGACCTCTATCTCAGCTGGTCTGGGCATGAGCCTCGCACTGCGTTATCAAGGCCGCGAGCAAACGGTTGCTTGCGTCATTGGTGATGGTGCGATGACAGGTGGCATGGCATTTGAAGCCATGAATGACGCAGTACAGCAAGATGCTGATTTGCTAGTCATCCTAAACGATAATGATATGTCGATATCTTGCTCTATTGGCGGGTTTTCACGACATCTAGCGATGCTTTGGGAATCAGGTTATCAAGTTGATATCTCTGAGTCAGGTGAGCCAGTACTCTGCCACCGTCCTGATATGCAAGCGTTCGATCGCCGCAAACGTCATAAAGAGATGCGCGATGTTCCGCAGCTAGAAGACAACTTATTCAAAGCGATTGGTTTTACCTATTTTGGTCCGTTTGATGGTCATAATATTCCTGAGCTATTGCGTGTATTGTCATTGGCAAAGCAAGTATCAGGTCCCGTATTGGTGCATATTTATACCACTAAGGGTAAAGGGTTTGCCCCAGCAGAATTAGATCCAGTGGGCTATCATGCAATCAGTAGATTGCCAGTCGAAAATCATAAAGAGCATGAAGCTGACTCTATAGAGCAGCTAAAAAAACAACCAGGTACAAAGCCAGCGTTAAAATATTCGCAAGTGTTTGGCCAGTTTTTATGTGATAAAGCGGCCGAAGACGATAAGCTACTAGCTGTCACCCCTGCCATGGAAGAAGGCTCAGGGATGACGGACTTTGCTCGTCACTTTCCAGAGCGTTTCTTTGATGTGGCCATTGCTGAGCAACATGCTGTCACGCTAGCGGCTGGAATGGCAACTCAAGGCGTCAAACCTATTGTCGCGATTTATTCAACGTTCTTGCAGCGTGGATATGATCAGCTGATTCATGATGTGGCTCTACAGAATCTCGATGTGATGTTTGCCATTGATCGAGCGGGCTTAGTCGGTGAAGACGGTGCCACGCATGCTGGCGTGTTTGATTTTGGATTCTTGCGTTGTGTGCCTAATATGGTGATTGCAGCGCCAAAAGATGAGAACGAATGCTACCATTTGCTCAATACTTGCTATGAATATTCAGGGTGCACGGCTGTACGTTATCCGCGTGGTACAGGTACAGGTGCTGATATTAAGCAGCCAGCCCAAAACTATAAAGTTGGCGAAGCAGTTGTCGAGTCAGTATTAGGTAAAGCTGATGCACCTTATAAATTGGCACTACTGGCCTTTGGTACGATGGTTGCAACTGCTCAGCAAGCAGCAGAAAGCTTAATAAATAGCGATGTAGCGTTAGATTGCCAGATACAGGTGGTCAATATGCGCTGGGTAAAACCGCTAGACACAGCAATGCTTGAGACGTTATTAGCACAAGGGGTCACTCATATAGCAACCCTAGAAGAGCACATGATTATGGGCGGCGCGGGTAGTGCAGTGAATGAGTATTTGCTCAATGAATCGGCTGCCTTTAAACAAAGTCGTCCAGCTATTGCTAATATCGGTATTCCTGATCGCTTTATTGCACATGGCTCTCAAGCAGAGCAATTGGCCGACTGTGGTTTAGATGTCGAGGGCGTGACTAAACAGCTTAAAACGCTCTTATCGTAAGCAATGTTTCTAGCGTTACAATATTATTTATAAAGTTAATGCGCTAAAAATGTGTTAATTAAAACCGATATAAGCTCCTTAAACAGAGCAAACGCCTGTTAGCCGCAGGTGCTAACTTTTTTACAACTTGCGCAGTTTAGATGATCGCCAAAGTACTGGCTTGATCAGCGTAACGGTTTTTTCGTTTTTATCGAACAATTTTAGTATAATGCGGGTGTCTTTTATAAGTTTTCGTTTATAAGAGACACGTTTTTAATCGCATAGATGTGGTGTGATGCGGCGGCTGTTTGGCATGTTGTGGGCACAAAGTTAGTCTTATTTTTTTATATTCATTCATCAAGCAAATAGGTTATTTATGGAACCCATGGTCGTCATCGCAGCGCGTACTGCTGAAAAAGTTGGTAAAGAGATTTTATATGCGCATCAAAACCGCCACAAAATCGAGTTAGATATTGAGTCTAAAGGACTTGATGGTTTGGTTACCCGCATTGATCGCTTTAGCGAAGAGCTCACGATTGAGACGCTAAAAGCCAGCTATCCTAATCATTCATTTTTGGGTGAAGAGTTTGGTATGCAAGAAGGCCGCGGCGAAGATGCTGACTGGTGCTGGATTATCGATCCATTAGATGGCACTAAGAACTTTGTCCACGGTGTACCGCAGTTCTGCGTATCTATCGCAGTCCAGCATAAAGGCGTTACCCAACACGGTGTGGTCTATGATCCAGTACGTGATGAGATGTTCTCAGCGAGCCGCGGTAAAGGCGCGCGCTTGAACAATCGCCGTATGCAAGTGAGCGAGCGCAAAACCATTGATGGCGGTTTCTTTACGACTGGTCATCCGCTTGAGCGTAAGCGCAATGGCGAAGTTATCTCTTATGCCAAACAGCACTTTGAGAGCTTACAGAAGGTATCTGAGGCAGGTGGTCAGGTACGTCGTATGGGTTCAGCTGCGCTTGATTTATGCTATGTTGCTGCTGGTCGTTTTGACGGTTATTTTGAGATGTCTATCAAGCCTTGGGACATCGCAGCGGGCGAGCTTATTGTAACTGAAGCACGCGGTGTGGTGGTTGATCATACTGGCGCGCACAATTCTATGACATCAGGCTCTATCTTCGCTTGTAATGTGAAATTGCTTAAGCCATTGATGCAAACAGTTGTACCAATCTGGGGTGACGCAATCTAAACGTTAACCTTAATGGTATCAACGTTTAGCGCTTTCAGGATTTAAATTCAAGTAATATCTAGATTGAGTATGAATGAAAAAAAGCTGGCTCCATTATGGAGCCAGCTTTTTTGTTTTATCATTACCCTTATTGTCAGCTTTATCTTCAACAGTGATGCCTTTGAATGCTAGCTCTTTACTGGTAGTTTCTAGCAGCTGCAACTCTTCTTCTATCAGCATCAGCATATCTTGTACGCGAGGCAGCGCCTTGCTACAAGCGGTGATGCCAAACTCAATCTTATCTAGATAACTGGCTAAAGTGATATTCATCGCTTGACCATTAAAGACAATAGAAGCGGGGTACAACGATTGCAGACGTGCGCCATTCCAGTACAGCGGTTTTTCAGAACCAGGTACGTTGGAAATAATTAGGTTAAATGCCTGCTTTCTAGGGAATAATCCTGTCGCCAAATTAATGCCTTGCCACGCGTATGAGACAATACTGTAGTTAATGACCTGCGCTTGGTTCATGCGGCGAAAGCGACGTTTGCCATGATTCATACTACGATGAATAAGCTCTATCCTGCGCAGTGGATTGTCCAAATGCGTACCCAAGTTTGCCAATACAAATGACAACTGATTGCCCGAGATACTATTATCTGTACGCAGTGACATCGGTACAAACGCAATTAACGGTTTGCTTGGTAGCGCATCCATTGATATTAAATAACGACGAATAGCACCTGCACAGACTGCCAGTACCACATCGTTCCTACTAATTTTGAGCCTTTCAGCAATATCGTTAAACCGTTTTATATCATAAGACTGTGCGGCTATACGCCGTGAGGCCGATATACGTTTATTCAAGATACTCATCGGTGCGTCAAAAGTACCGACGTACCCTTCATCACCGTAGTTTTTTACATTATCTAGCAGTTCTGTAAATACAGGTTTGATGGTAGATATCTGCTCTTTTATTATGCCTCTGATAGATCGTTCGGCAGGCAAGATAGCGTTTACTTGGTTGCGATGGCGCGCCATCAACGACCAGACAGGGAGAGTAACCGGCTCGGTTGGCGATTGAGATAAGGATTTTTGAACCAAACGCATCGCTGCGATACCATCAACCAAAGAGTGATGAATCTTAAAATACCATGCAAAACGTTCAGGTCCACCTTCGACTTCTGGCTGGATACCTTCAATAACATGACATTCCCACAAAGGCATGGCACGATCTAATAAACGTCCATGTTCTCTTGAGACGTACATCAATAATTCACGTACGCGTCCAGGACTTGGTAACGCGACATGATGCAAATGATGCTCGACATCAAAGTCTTTGTCTTTTTTCCAAAAGGCCAAATGCTCAAGTACCTGATTAAAAGGAAAGCTGGGCGGCACATCAGACTCTTGCATTTGTTTTACCAATTGATAGACAAAATCGCTATCCGCATTGTCTGGTAATTCAAATACAAACAGCCCACCAACGTGCATGGGCTGTTTACGCGACTCAAGAAGTAGAAACAACTGGTCGACTGCTGTGAGAAGTCGCATAATAAATCCTTTTATGACGATAAGTGTTATGTGAAAATTATAATAAGTAGAGATTCAATCAAATAACATTTTTTATTATTTTATAGAGCGTGTTAAGCAATCAACCATAGCACTGACAGCGCTATACGTAAATACTCAACACGCTCTATTATGACATGTCATTTATGCTTCAACTTATTGAAAGAAATACCCAGTTTGTGGTGAGCTGGCAGTAGCCATCTTACGCATAGGCATACGACCTGCTAAAAACGCAGCGCGGCCTGCCCACATAGCATGTTTCATTGCGTGTGCCATCATTACCGGGTTTTGTGCATTGGCAATGGCTGAGTTCATCAGTACGCCATCACAGCCAAGCTCCATCGCAAGTGCAGCATCAGACGCAGTACCGACACCAGCGTCAACCAATACGGGTACTTTGGCGTTTTCGATGATGAGACTTAGCGTATGGCGATTAAGTAGACCAAGTCCTGAACCAATCAAACTGCCAAGCGGCATAATAGCGACACAGCCCATGCTTTCTAATTCTTGTGCGACGATAGGATCATCTGACGTATAAACCATCACTTCAAAACCATCATCGATCAATACTTTGGCGGCTTTTAAGGTTTCCATAACATTTGGATATAAGGTTTTTTCATCCCCCAATACCTCAAGCTTAACCAAATTATGTCCACCCAATAACTCGCGAGCAAGCTTACAAGTGCGAATGGCTGTTTCGGCGTCAAAGCAGCCAGCAGTATTCGGTAATATCGTATATTTATCAGGTGAAATCACATCTAATAAGTTAGGCTCATCACTGTTTTGTCCAATATTGACACGGCGAATGGCGACGGTCACGATTTCGGCTGCTGAAGCGGCAATGGCTTCTCCAGTCTCTGTCATGTCTTTATACTTACCGGTACCAACCAGCAGACGTGAAGAAAAGGTACGGCTACCGACAGTAAAGGTATCTTGTAAAAGTGGCGTTGGATGAGTAGTGCTAACGTTCTCTGACATAACGGAAAATCCTAATATCGAGCGGGAGAAGGGACAGACAAAATATGACGGGTAATCTAAGCAATCTAAAAGGTGTAATAGACAATGGCAAGCTGTCAGCAAAAAAAGGCATGATATGCTAACTTTGATAGTAATAATAGGTGCTAGGCGATAGGTATAAAGCGCCAGTCACATAAAATAATACCCGTCTAAAACAAAATGCTATTATAACAAACTCATGCAACCTTACTGGCAGTCTTTTTTGATTCGAACTGTTAAGGACAAGGCATCCATCATGTCTTGGCGTGCGTACTTCTTATCTTCTCCTCACTTATTGGGCCGTCTTTATGATGCAGTTGCCATACAGCTTTGCGAAACGCCATCAGATTTTGGCCATACTTGCGATAGATCCAGAATTGCCGCCAACATTGGTACTTACCAAAGCTACCCCGTTGTCAGCGATCAACGAAGCGGTACGGTTTTTACAGAAGCAAGGCATTCGCGGTGTACCGACTTACGAAAGTGTTAGCGCGGATGATTTTGAAAAACGTATAAACGCAGCTTATGCTGGCAATACAGGAGAGTCGCAGCACATTGCTGCTGGACTTGAAGACCATCCTGATCTCGATAGCTTGGCAGATAGCGTCCCTGAAACTGAAGATTTGATGGATCAACAAGACGATGCGCCTATCATTCGTCTGATCAACGCCTTGTTGTCCGAAGCCATTCGTTTAAGTGCCTCAGATATTCATATTGAGACCTTTGAAAAGCGCTTGGTCGTCCGTTTCCGAGTTGATGGTGAGCTCAAAGAAATCATCACACCGAAGCGCCAATTGGCTCCACTGCTAGTCTCGCGTATTAAGGTAATGGCTAAATTGGATATCGCCGAAAAGCGAGTGCCGCAAGATGGTCGCATCAGTTTAAGACTGGCAGGGCGAGAGGTCGATGTGCGTGTATCGACCTTACCATCAAGCTTTGGTGAACGTGTGGTGATGCGTTTATTAGACAAGCAAGCTGGTCGTTTGAATATGACGTATTTGGGTCTTTCTGATAGTGACTATACTGAGCTAAAGCGCTTAATCCATCGTCCGCATGGCATTATTTTGGTGACAGGGCCGACTGGCTCGGGTAAAACCACCACGCTATATTCTGCATTGACCGATTTAAATGATCAAACTCGCAATATCTTGACTGCCGAAGATCCTATTGAGTTTCAGCTCGATGGTATTGGGCAGGCGCAGGTCAACAATAAAGTAGACATGACATTTGCTAAAAGCTTGCGTGCAATGCTCCGTCAAGATCCCGATGTGGTGATGGTTGGTGAAATTCGTGATTTAGAGACAGCTGAGATTGCCGTACAGGCCTCTTTGACAGGGCATTTGGTACTATCAACGCTGCATACCAACACTGCTATTGGCGCGGTTACTCGCTTACAGGACATGGGTGTTGAGCCGTTTCTGTTGTCGTCGTCACTTATTGGCGTAGTAGCGCAGCGTTTGGTGCGTACCTTATGTTCACATTGTCAAAGCTGGCAGGCTGCCGATACCGAGCAAGCCAAGCTGTTTACTGAAATTGGCATTGGGTCAACGCTGAAAAGTGATGCCAAAGATATAGCAAGTGAGTCGATTCGTTTGCCTAAGCCCGTTGGCTGCGATAAATGTAATCAGTCGGGCTTTAAAGGTCGCACCGCCATCTATGAAGTCGTGCCAATCGACGATACATTGCGCCGTATGATTCATAGCAATACGGCTGAGTATGAGCTAGAAGAATATGCGCGGCAGCAGACTCCATCGATTCGTGCGGATGGTTTGCGTAAGGTCATAGAAGGGCGCACAACATTGGAAGAAGTGCTGCGAGTGACGAAAGAGAGCGCCTTAACGGACGAGACAATACTGGTATAAATTTGCAGACTCGATATTGATATAGCAAATAAAAAACAACTGGCATGAATAGCCAGTTGTTTTAATATTTTTCTAACTGTGGAGCTTTAGAGTTTTTAGCCGCTATTATTTTGCAGCCATACATTCAATCTCAACGCTTGCTCCAGCAGCCAGTTCTGATACACCAAAAGCTGAGCGTACAGGATAAGGCTTTATCATCTCAGCCTTGTAGACCTTGTTAAAGTCATCAAAGTCATCCATATCAGTCAGCATGACCATACATTTAACGATGTCAGACTTACGGTAGCCGTATTTTAATAACGTGCTATGGATATTATCTAGCACTTGCTTGGTTTCAGCTTTGATACCGCCTTTGACCAGTTTGCCATCTTTAAAGCCAATTTGTCCCGACATATACAATGTATTGCCCACGCGTACAGCTTCTGAAAAAGGATAAGTCCCGCCATCACCCAAGAAAGTAGGCCCAGACTTAGCAACGCTGACAGCTGTCGTTGTATTGGCATTAGCGCTATGAACAAAACCCAATGAGCACATAGTGGCTAGCGCTAGCGTAGATAGGCAAGTACTAAGTTTCGACATACTGTTTCCTCATTGGGTTTGTTATCAATTTTTATTAACTACTTATCAGCACTATTATTTTGAATAGATGAGGCGTCGTTTTCTTCGATTGGTGCATCGGCTTCAGTGTCATTTTCTGCAACTTTTTCAGACGCTTTACCTTGGCGGCGTGCCTCTAGTTCCGCTTTTGGTATCCATGCCCACGTCATCTCAACCATAATTGGATCGCGGTCACTATCAGACTCACGATCTTTGATGACACAAGGGATAATCATCTCACCTTTTGGTGTGTTTAGGATATCCAAACGCTGTTCATCAGACAAGCTTGCAATAGCAGCAATTTGACCTTTTTTGATTGGACGATGGAAATTTACCGAGTAAGACTTAATCAGCAGAATGCGATCAGAGGGCAAGTTTAAACCCAAAATAAACCCCGTAGCCGTCTCAGCTAGTAATGTGATGGCGACTGCATGAATAGAGCCGATATGGTTTTGGACGGCCTTATTGTTATTTAAACTAACAACGACTTGGTTTGGTTCTACCGTCTCATAATAAATGCCAGTTGTGCCGACATAGGGGACGACCTTGCCAAAGGCTTTAGATAAAATACTTGAGCGTGCACCAGCAGGCAGATATTTGGTGACTGATAACAGTTTAGTAAATTGATTGCTAATTGGTTTTAGCGTGCTACTGGGTTTCTCAACTGAAGATTTTGTGCTGTCAGATACTTTGGCTGGCAGTTTATTGGTCAACTTGGCGGGTAGTTTTTTTAATAATCCTGACATACAAAATTCCTTAACGTAAATGAGTTGAATGACATTCTTAGTATGGCTTTTTATGATAGCGACAAAAATATAGGTTATAAAAGTCACTACAAATACTATGGTACATCAACCATTGCCTTCCTACTATTATTAGCATGAACTGCTGCGCTTACAAAACTATAGTAGCGTGGCTATGTTGCTAGGTTATGTCATCAATTTAGATCGCCACTTAAAGCAGCCTAGTCATCTTATCTATCAGCAACATTTGGGCATTAATATTATTAAGTGATTGGTATAGTCAGTTCAATATAATTTGGATACAAGGAAGCCGAGGAACAGTACTACAAATAGTAGATTAAGCGAGACTGACACCGCATCTAATTTATAGAGGGTTGACTATAGTTACCATGCCAATAGACAGCCACGTTATAATGACAAAATGTTAGCATGTCTATTTCAAACCTGTTTTCAATGCCGCTGGATAACGTTATGTCTGATATGTCTGATCATGAACCGACCAATATTATTTATACGGGCGTTGCTGGTACAGGTAAAACCTATAGATTGCTGCAAATCGCGAAGCAATATACCGACTATCTACCCAAGACTGAAAATGAGGACTTATTAGAACAGCTGCTGCAAGGTCTAAGCTGGCGCGAAGTATTGTGTCTGGTGTTTTTAGATCTACGTGCTGAGCAGCAGGATTTGTTAAAGGTACGAGAAATTATTGATCATCCTTTTTTTATGACCAAAGCTGCTCAGAACGCACGTGATAAAAATCTAGATAGCACAGCTTGGTTAGAGTTACGCAGACATAGCCCTACGAACTCTCAAACAGTCAGTTTTGATAACCGCGCTAGCCAAGCTTATTTTGATAAAGACAATAGTGGAGCATGGTATTTATTGCCAGAGAGTATGGTGCTACTAGAAGATTTATCGCAGCAATTAGTAGAGTTTCAGCAGGCAAAGCGTGACAACCAACCCCATCAAAATCAAAACATCGGTCAGCAACGCTTTAGTATGGTGAGCTTCCATCAAGCCTACGGTTATGAAGAGTTTGTAGAAGGTATACGGCCTGTCATGAGTGGCGCTGCACCAGCAAATAACAGCCCTTCTAATCAAAATCAAATGAGTTACGCGGTGCAAGATGGAGCATTCCTGAAGCTATGTCAACGCGCAGCTCGTGACCCTCAGCAGCGTTACGCAATGCTGATTGATGAGATTAACCGTGCTAACGTGTCACGGGTGTTTGGCGAGCTTCTTAGTTTGATAGAGCCTGATAAACGAGCAGGCAAGCCGAATGCTATGACAGTGAGTTTGGCGTATTCTGGGCGTGCTTTTAGTGTTCCTGCCAATGTCGATATTTATGCCACTATGAATACCCAAGACCATTCTTTAGCACCACTTGATATGGCGTTACGTCGACGTTTTCGTTTTATTGACTGTCCACCGCAGCCTGATTTACTATCGACAATTCGCGATAGTAATGACACTGATGCTAGCGTGTCTGAAAACTTAGAAGCAGGTACGATAGATTTGAGTAAATTACTAACAGGCTTGAATAGACGTATCGTGCAGACATTGGGAATAGAAGCACAGTTGGGGCATGCGTTTTTGTTTGCCGTCACTCAGTTAGAGCAATTACAAACGGCTCTTGTTGAACAAATTATTCCTCAATTGGCTCAAGCAGCTGGTGGCCAAATTACCGTACTGCAGTATATCTTTAGAGATGAGCAGCAACCGACGAGCAAGCAGTTCGTACAGGACAGTCAAGCATTGATGAATGACGACTTGTATAATCCGCTGGGCAACCAAAACAATGCTTTCGCTGAACACCAAATGTTTGCAGGGCAGGGTTCTTTTCTTGGTCAGTCTATGAGTATGAATAGCTATACTATCAATGCCGATCTGATTGCTAGGGATGGTGAGTTTAATCATGCTGCTATCTATCAGCGTTTGTACTAGCAGGGTGACTGTTCAGTGATGACGAATAATCAATATTCCGCCAAAGAGCACGCTATTAAGGCAAACAGTCGTCAGACTCGTATCCCTAACAGTAGTGTCGCTACCATGAATGTTATCACCGTGTTTGAGCATCAACGTCTGACCGTGCATGATTTTTTGCAAGCGTCTGATTTCGACTGGCTAATGGCACAAGAGTTTGCAGTATTTACTATCAAGCGTAAGCGAGGCCAATGGCAGCTTAAGGTTGGGCACTACATTGGGATTATTCTCCTACCTAGTGGCATAACGCTTGAGATATTGCCAAAGCTAAATCAGTCTACTCAGCCTAGCGATATCGTCCAGACTCGTTATTGGGTACAGGGTATGCTATCGGATTTAATTCATCTTGATGCGCATAACAATCGTAAGCTACCCAATACGAAAAACTTCGGTCAGTTTAGTTCCCAGTCCGCTCCTTTACCGTTGAAAGTATTGCCTATATCAGATTGGCTGATTGAGCAGTTTTTGCAGCGTTTAATGGATTATCAACCAACCAAGCATTATCAGGCTCAGATTGAAAATCAGGCATCTCTGCAAGGTCGACTGCTCATCAAAGAGCAACTGCGTCACAATAGTATGCAACCGCATAAGTTCATCTGTGAAAGTAGCGTATTAAGTCACGACATGTTGGCCAATCGGCTGATTAAGAGAGCATTGGTTTACTTGATGCCTTTATTGCCCCAGTTTATTTCTTCAAAACTGTTGCAGCCATGGCAGCAAGTGCCTACGCTAAACAACCGCGAAATGCAGCAGATAGCATTAATATATGCTCAAGCAAAGCGTCAGCTAGACGTTCAGCCACTCCAAAAGCAAAAATTGCATGCCGCGCAGCAGTTAGTAGACCTAGCATATTGGCTATTGAAACAGACGACAGCTGCGACAGGTAACGGTATTGATCCAAGTAGACAAAATTGCTCTCAGCTAAGATTGTGTTTATTGATTGATATGAATCAAGCTTTTGAGCAATGGGCAAGTCAGCGTATTGCATCGATGTTTCAGCAGCTTAGTAGCAATTACCGTCCTTTTTACCAAACCCAAAGTGTCTGGCTAAACGATGCTGAGGGACTAGCGTGCTTATCTATACGGCCTGATTTGCTGATATTTCAAACTGCCTCTGATGATTGTCAAAACCAGAACGATATAGCAGCTAATCAAACTAAAGCCAAAAATAAAACCAAAGGTCGCTACAGTCATGTCATCGACATTAAGTGGAAGTACTTACCACATGCCGCTGCAATTAGTGCGAGCGACGCTTATCAATTGACCAGCTATGCACAAGCTTACTTGGCGGGGCAGGTTTGGTTGGTTTATCCGGTGCTAGGTAGTGATAGGCAGCCAGTAGCGCTTAAGCAACAAATTTACTATGGCAGTGGTGACAGTAGCGATGATATTAAAAAAAATGAGTCAGCCGATGCCCATTTATGGTTAATGCCGTTTGATGTTTTGACAGGTACACTCAACGGTGAAGTACTGCCACATTTGGACAAAGCTTAATATCGTTATCAATGACAACGCGAATGACTGACTGATAGGTAAATAAGAAAAGGGTCTTGCTGTCACTATTTTGGCGAAATTGACGTAATTTTAAAAAAATTAGCGATTATTTGAAATTAATCGAAAATAGGTGTTGACACAATCGCCTTTACCCCTTAATATGTGCACCTCGATAGCGAGGAACATTAACAAGTTAGCGGCATTGCCAACAACGAGTTGATTAACAAACTATCGTGATAATAGAGAATTTCGGAGTGTGGCGCAGTTTGGTAGCGCATCTGGTTTGGGACCAGAGGGTCGTAGGTTCGAATCCTATCACTCCGACCATCTATTTTAAGAGCCTTACAGGCTTTTTTTTATGTATAACAGTTTAGTTTCTGATATAGTAAAATATATCGTAAAGTAAGCTTAGTATATAAAAGTCCTCTAAGAGCGCCTGTAGCTCAGCTGGATAGAGCATCTCCCTTCTAAGGAGGTGGCCGCAGGTTCGAATCCTGCCAGGCGCACCATTTAGCCTGCAAATCTTGCCTATTCTTTGGCAATAGTTATGGCGGTTGTAGCTCAGTTGGTAGAGCCCCGGGTTGTGATCTCGGTTGTCGTGGGTTCGAGTCCCATCAGTCGCCCCATATTTTATTCTGTATGTATCTACATACAAATCATATCTTAATCTAAAAATATATCAGTAATAGCACTCGCCCTTGATGGCGATTTTTTTATGCCTATTCGATTTTATCTCTATATTACCTTTATAAGATTAAACAGATAGAGTTTGATAGCATCTTCAATACTAGATAATCCCCCAAATTTTTATCAATACTTCCTGTAGGTTTTCCTTAAGGCCTAGCGTGACTGTGTCTCCTCTATTATTGTTTAGTAATTCTAATAAGTAAATAGACATGACGTTTTAAATGATGCATTATGCTTAAGTGTTATCACATCCATCGTATTTAATAAAAATTATTTATTGGAGCAAGTATTGGCATAGAGGAAACTGACAGAAATCGTTATTAAGAATACTATTATTTTTTTAAGATGAATCGTTATTAATCTGCATTATTGAGGAATTGATTGATGGACGCACTAAGTGTATTGCTGCAAAACGTGCATTTATTTGAGACTAAGTATTATCGTCTAAATGGCACTGGCAATTGGTCTTATTCTATTACTAGAAAAGACACCATTTTATTTTACTTAGTAATGTCTGGCGGTTTTTGCATCGATGTTGGTAATGGTCTAAGAGAAGCTCGCGCTGGCGACATGATCATGATTCCGAATGCGCACAAGCATGTGAGTTACGCACTTAATCACCATGGCGATGTTGCTGAGTCGCTTGATGAACTATTGAGCAATTGCACCGAGCGTACACTTGATATCGATGGCGATGGAGACCCAAATTCATCTTTGATACTGATCGAATGTAAGTACGACAAAGAGATGATTAATCCTCTGTTGTCAGTACTGCCACCGATATTACCTGAGCTCAATGATGCTGCTGACGGTCGGTTTGAAGTGATTGATGTAGAGATAAAGCTGCTAACACTAGAAGCTGAGCGTGAGCGTATGGGCAAAACGGCTGTGATCAATCATTGGGCAAGCATTATGATGATTGAGTGTTTGCGCGTGTATATTGAAAGTTTGCCTGAAGCCACAGAAAATTGGCTCAAAGCCATGAAAGATCCGTTTTTGACCAAGGCACTAGCCGCAATGCACGGGGCACCGAGTGAAAGCTGGACTATTCATCAGCTTGCTGAAGTGGCAGGGATGTCGCGTTCCAGCTTTGCACAGCGTTTCAAGGACACCGTTGGTATGCCACCACTGACTTATCTGATTGATTACCGCTTACGATTGGCGGCTCGATATTTACGCTTACAGCAAAACAGTATTAGCCGTATCAGCGAGATGGTGGGTTATGCCTCAGATTCGACTTTTAGTCAGGCATTTAAGCGTGTGTATGGTGTCTCGCCAAAAGCATACCGTCAGCAGTATCGACAGAACAATCTTGCATAGTTCTAGTTGTTGTTTATTTAAGTTATTCAAGTAAAATCTCAATGAGAAGCGCTAATGTCATTTATATGTCCTTGGCGCTTTTTTTTAATTTGTGAATACATATTGTTTATAAACGTTGAGTCACTCATATCTATAATACCTTTGATAACTTGCTAAGGCTATTTTAGTTAAGGGCAGCTGACATTGAGTCTGTCTTCAGGTACTATGGGTTGATGAGTCGTCGAGACAAAAGCGTTGATGTTGTAGCGCGTTATATGTCCTTATACGATAGGCATATAAAAGGATCGAGACGATGTTTATTTTCGCTGCTGATGGTATGTTATGACTGAACCGACCGCAAAGCTAAATGCAGGAAGCAATGGCCAACAAGAAGCTGCTGCAACTGCTAAAACAGAAAGTAATGTTGATAAAAACACTGCTATAAAGAACCCGCATGTCAGCAAAGATGCGCCGAAAAATGAGTCGGTAGAGACACCTGATAAGGCGGCATTATTGACGATGTTTACCTTGTCAGATATCGAGGCAGTAGCAACTGAAGCAGTAATATCTGAATCATCCGATAGTCTTACAGTAGCTGCAAAACCTGCGGCGCAAGAAACCAATGTCGCTACGCAGCGTGTTGCGCTTTATCGTGCTCAACATGAGCGTACTCGACTGTTATATATGGCATCTGCCAATACGCGTCCTACTTATTTAGTACAAACCCTGAAACCGCAATTCGCAGAATATCAGCAATATTTACTTGCTCAGCAGCTTGATAAACGTGGGTTGATGGATACGGATACGCTCGAAAGACTCTGGCAGCAGCTGCATGTGGTCGATGACATTATTGCAGATATCGTACGCCATATGCCTGCACAGCAACCCGCCGGTTGGCAGCTAACGACTCAAGATGGTCGCAATCCATTGTGCTTTGCTACGGTCGGTAAGTTAAAGCACGGCAAGCCAATTCGCGACCAAGGTAGCCTCAACAGTTATGTACTTGGTCACTTTGGCGTGAGTAGTTTTACTTACGATCGAGGCTATTATATCGGCCATGTGGTTGGTTATTTATTCAGCTGTTATTATTGTGCTCACTTGTCGATTACTTATGGCGTCACAGCCCTTGGCCAGCAAGTCGTGGCTGACTATGATTACGCCAGTCTTGAAACCCCGCATATGGTTAGATTATTACAAGGTCTTGACGGTTATTGCAAAAAACGCATTTATCAGTTGGCCGTTATTTGTGCGCGCTTGAGCGTTTTTGCGAGTGATAAACGTATTGAAAGAATGCTAATCGCTGAGGTCAATGACTTCGATAAAAAGCTACAGCAGCAGCATTTGGATGTCTTATTATTACAAGGTTTAATGCCTGATAGTAATGACTCAACGCCACTTTTTTAAGCATCGCATGTCAAATTAATAGAGTTTTATTAAGTCGTAAATTATAACTGTCTACCTGTAAGCCTCTTAGGATATCTGTTGCCATGCCTGCCTATCATTTCAAAGCGCTTGACGACCATGGCGTTGTCCAAAAAGGCTTGCTAGAGGGGGATTCTGCGCGGCAAATTCGCCAGCAGCTGCGTGATAAGCAATGGACGCCCGTTGAAGTCAACCCGGTCAATGACAGACAGAGTCAGAGCAAAAACCGCTACAAAAAACCGTCTGCATACGAGCTGGCATTGCTGACACGTCAGTTGTCTGTATTATTGGCAGCAGGTATTCCACTTGAGGAAACCTTGGCAGCAGTTGCTAAGCAATCACCAAAGACTCATATCAAATCCCTAATGCTTGCGGTACGCTCACATGTCTTGGAAGGGCTCAGCTTAGCACGTTCTCTGCAACAAGCTGCTAGCTTTCCACCGTTATATATCGCTACGATTGCTGCAGGCGAAAAATCTGGCCATCTTGACCTTATCCTCAATCAGCTAGCAGACTACACCGAAAACCGTTTTGCCCTCCAAAAGAAAATCCAAGGGGCTATGGTCTATCCAATTGTCCTGATGGTAATGGCAATTGCGGTAATTATGGGGCTGATGAGCTTCGTCGTACCCAAAATTGTCAAAGTCTTTGAACAGTCTGAGCAAGCACTGCCTTTAATTACTCAAATCGTTCTCACACTATCGAATATCATTACTCAGTGGTGGTGGTTAATACTGTTGGTATTGGTAAGTACCGCATTTTTATTCTACCGTTTTGCCCAAACGCAAGCAGGTAAATTAACTATCGATAGCGTGGTACTAAGATTACCGATACTAGCTAGATTGTCCAAAGGTCTGAATGCCGCGCGTTTTGCCAGTACCCTTGCGATACTAGTACGCTCAGGAGTGCCTTTAATTGAGGCATTACATATCGGTGCTGCGGTCACGACCAATTTGCATATCCAAAAAACCATTATCACTGCGGCTGATAGGGTCACAGAAGGCTCTAGTTTGTCTAGCCAGCTAGAGAAATCTACTTACTTTCCACCGATGATGGTACAGATGATAAAAAGTGGAGAGAACTCAGGCGAGCTTGAAAATATGCTGAGCCGTGCTGCCAATATGCAGGAGGCAGAAGCAACCAATTTTATCAGCACCTTATTATCATTACTTGAGCCTCTAATGCTGGTACTGATGGGCGTAGTAGTCATGATCATTGTTATGGCGGTTATGCTACCTATCGTTAATATGAACGATTTAGCAGGCTAAGTTAATTCGCTAGCCGATGATTCATTATGTTATCCCCATACAGCTAGCTTTCTATCTGCAAAATCTCTATTTTGTTCTCTTTTATTTTATACATATCACCTAACTTGCTTGCTAAACCTTGGACTAGCTTTCTTAAGGTTTGCTTACTGTTGTATATTGTTGAACGAACGCTATTTTTGCTATGGCAAACACCAGCGCCGCGCTATAGTAAGCACGGTTTAATAGTCATACATTTAGAGTCTGCTGACATTTAACTTCGGCTAAAATAGCAAACTCAAACTGGGCGCAGTGCTGGATAAAAATAAAACCATGGTTTATAGTGACAATAGTTTCAGAGCTCATTGATATGTCATTAATGAGAGCTATGATAGAACGCCACTTTTACTATTTACATAACTGTGATGACCAAAGCGATGACTATGACTGACAAACTCCAAGTAAATATGACGCCAAAAAGTGCTATTCAGGATATGCAATCCCATCCGAATGTTGTAAATGACCAAAAAACTGTTTCTTCAGCTATGCAGCGCAGTGCGACAAAAAAGTCTGGTCAAGTGGGATTCACTCTGATCGAGATTATGGTTGTTATTGTGATCTTAGCCATTCTTGCTGGATTGGTGGTACCAAAAGTAGTTGGTCAAAGTGATAAAGCCCGTGTGAAAACAACTGAAACGGCGCTTGCTACTGTCTCAAATGCGCTAGATATGTATAAGGTTGATAACTCGCGCTATCCAACGACCGCTCAAGGGTTAGAGGCGCTTACGACACCGCCAGCTGATGCAAAAAACTATCCTGAAGGTGGGTATATTAAAGGTGGCTATCCAACCGATGGCTGGGAAAATGAGATGCAATATGTTGCACCAGGTAGTGAAGGGCGGCCTTATGATTTGTTTTCGTTAGGCGCTGATGGTCAACAAGGTGGTGAAGGTCAAGATGCGGATCTTTATGCTCAGCTATAAAGCTTAATAACAGACGTATAGTGAATAAGTTCTGATACTAATATAACTTTGTAGAATGAAACATTCGTTCATCCATGCACTTTCAACAATTTATAAATATCAACCAATATTCCCTTATTGGTTGATATTTTTTATCAGTAGATAAATTTCCTACTGTTCAGTACAAGTTTGATAGTCAGTGCTATAAATATATCTAGGCGCTCAGCAAAACAGTCATCGCACACTGCAATTAAAGGTAATCATCTATGTTGATCCAAAATTCTAATAAATACTTTTCTAAAAACCTTTATAAATTGGTTCTAACCGTTGCAAGCACTTCATTAGTAACGGTTCTGTCAATGACATCGATCAGTGCACAAGCAGCAGGGTTAAATGACTTATTTAACAATAGCTCCTCGGCAAAATCGAAGTTCTTACCAGTGGATGAAGCCTTTCAGGTGGTCAGTAATACCAAAGCGACTTCCAAAGGCACGCGGTTGTCGATTAGTTTTGAAATTACGCCAGGGCATTATGTCTATAAGGATAAGCTTACGTTGAGCTTCCCTAAAGGAATAAGCGCCACGCCGTTCACTTTTAATCAATCACCAGTATCAATCAATGATCCGACCTTTGGTCAGGTTCCTGTATTTACGCAAAGAAGCGTCATTGCAACCACGACGCTGACGACGAGTAATGGTAAGGGCGCCAAAAACGCGCCTATTATTATTGGTTGGCAAGGGTGTGCAACGGCTGGGCTATGCTATCCACCAGAAAAAGTTAAAACCAAGATAGACATTGCTGCGACACGCAGATAAATAGCGAGCAGATTGATTAAAATATCGGTAATAATAGGTAGCCATTCATGTCCATCAAGACATCACCAAAGTCCTCATCATTTAGCGTATCTACCCATTCGAAAAAATCCCATATCTTAGCGCTTGCTATCGCTAGTGGCTCATTGTTGACAGGTTTATCAGCGACATTGACGGTACAAGCGGCAGGGTTAGGCGACCTTTTTGGTAGTAGTGAAAGCTCATCGAAGTCAAAGTTTTTGCCAGTAGATCAAGCGTTTCAGGTAAGTACAGATAGCACCCCTGTCAAAGCGGGTACGCGGTTATCTGTTAATTTTGATATCACTCCTGAACATTACGTCTATAAAAAGCAAATCAAGCTTACGCTCCCCGCTGGCGTGACGGCTGCACCTTTTACCTTTAGCCAGACACCATATTCGATAGATGATCCGACATTTGGCAAAGTACTGGTATTTGACCAAGCAAATATGGTCGCTACCACCACACTGACGAACAATAGTGGCAAGAATATAGATAGTGCCGCTATCGTCGTTGGCTGGCAGGGCTGTGCAAAAGCAGGACTATGCTATCCACCTGAAAAGATTAATACGACTGTCGATATTGCAGCTGCATCGACGCAGGTATCAGCAGATAGTGAGAGTAGTGCGAGCTCGACCGATTCAGAGAATAGTGCTACGGCGACACCAGAGAAAGCAAGCTCACCAGCGCTTGATAATACTTTGCCTAATGAGGCGCAAGCACTGACAGACGATGATGCTATTGACTATGATCTCATTGATGACAGTAATGTAGAGTATGATTCTTTAGATAGTAATGCAGCGACGAATACGATTTCTGCAGCAAATAGCAGCGTAACAGGCGAGACGGCCAATAGCGAAAGTACCTTGAGCAACAGTTTCGTTGATAGCGATCCTTTTGGTTTGGCTTCTCACCCTTGGCTGGCATTAGTACTATTATTTTTAGCAGGCTTAGGCTTGGCCTTGACGCCTTGCGTCCTACCGATGCTGCCTATTGTGGCCAACATTGTAGCCCGCGAACAAAACCCAACGGTCAAACGCGGTGTCATCTTGACCACCAGTTACGCGATTGGGGTAGCGACTGCTTACGGAATTTTGGGCGCTGTTATCGCAGTATTCGGTGAATCTTTAGGTATTATTGGTTGGCTGCAGAATCCAATTATTCTCATTAGCTTTGCTATTGTTTTTATACTTCTCGCACTATACATGTTAGGTCTTTTCAGTGTGCGATTACCACAAGCGATCAGTCGAAAGATGCAAGGCTTAAGCCAAGCAGGTGACAGTAAGCTTGGTAGTACAGGCGGCAGTTTAATCGCTGGGTTTTTATCAGCGCTAGTCGTGTCACCTTGTGTTTCTGCGCCATTATTTGGGGCATTATTGGCGGTCTCTACCATTGGTAGTCCATTGCTCGGCTTTGCC
This sequence comes from Psychrobacter sp. NPDC077938, assembly GCF_044542635.1. Taxonomy (NCBI): domain Bacteria; kingdom Pseudomonadati; phylum Pseudomonadota; class Gammaproteobacteria; order Moraxellales; family Moraxellaceae; genus Psychrobacter; species Psychrobacter sp. NPDC077938. Next base: position 412,343 of record NZ_JBITUW010000001.1, on the reverse strand, counting down.
GCTTTATTCATGCTGGGTTTTGGTTTGTCCGCGCCGCTTATCCTAATCGGTGCTACTCAAGGCAAGATTATGCCAAAAGCAGGCGAGTGGATGAATTGGGTCAAGCAAGGCTTTGCTCTACTACTGTTTGCCGTGGCACTGCTATTAATTGAGCGCGTCTTTATATCGCCAGTCATGCTGATGGTATGGGCATTATGGTTTATGGTCGTGGCAACATGGGCATGGAGTTGGCTAGGTAAAGGTCGTATGCTGACCCAAGCACTAAGCCTTATCGCTGGTATTTGGGCAGCGTGTTTAATAGTCGGCGCTGCATTGGGTAATGACGATAGCTTACATCCATTAGCGTCATTGGGTGCAGCACCGATGATGGTACAGTCAACGTCTGGTCAACCAGCGAATAGTGATAGCACCACTGATAAGACGATCACGACACTTGCAGAGCTAGATGCCATTGTCGCAGCCAATCCGAATGTTATTGTCGATCTGACAGCAGAGTGGTGTATTGAGTGCCGCATTATGGACAAGAACCTGTTTCATAATCGTCCAGCACAGATGCAAGATTGGAAACTAGTAAAGCTCGATATCACTGAGACGACAGCAGACTCAAAAGCCGTGTTGTCTCGTTACCAACTCTTTGGTCCACCAGCGTTACTGTATTATATTGATGGTCAGCTAGTAAATCAGCAAGTGGGTGAGATCGGTCGCTCAGAATTTGAGCAAACATTATCGGCGTTGAACAACTAACATTTAACAATGAACACTTAAGAAACCAGTGTGATATTTCGAAAATTCTTAAGAATATTAATAAGGCCAGTATACTAAGAAAGTATGCTGGCTTTTTTGATGCCATTAAATTCATACTATAGAATGTTTATTAAGTATTTGTTATATAAGTAATTATATTGATAGACGCTTATTTTAACTATCGATAAAGCTAGTATCGTGCTTATATTTTCATTACAATAAAGAAACAATGCAGCAGGGGCACTAATTGTCATTTTTTTCGCTCCTAATATCTGCGATTAGCTGATAGTCTCAGTCAATTCTATTTTAGCGATAACGCTAATGGCTATATTAATTACCTCATATACTCTGCTAGCGCTAATGCTAGTTAGATAAAGGACACTTATGTTTGCCCATACCATTACTCAGCGTCACCAACAGCCGTCTTACCAGAATGCGCATATGCCTCTTCGTATTGCAGTTGCTCTTGCGTTGAGTTGTACCGCGATACAAGTACAAGCTGCTGATGATTCTCAAACCTATAACGAACTGCCAGCACCCGGAGCTGCGTTTGAATACGAGGATCTTGACCTATCACAGAGTCTTGATAACAGTGCGATATCTTCTGATATGAGTACACAAAATGGCAAAATAATTAGCAAAGAATTTATTGCTCAGCAAGCCAAGCTATTTTCTGAATGTACGCAAGTCCAGTCTAGTGCTGCTCGCCTCGCTTGTTTTGATAAGGTAGCTGAACAAGGTAAGACACCAAGCTATACCTCAACCAAACAACCAATTGATTTGGCAAAAACCTTTCAAAGTACGGTCTCAGGTAATCCAAAAGTGATATTGGCTGAGTCTCAAACGGCGATGAGTGGTACGACAGTTGAAGATGCAGATACCATTTTGATGACCAGTCAGCAAACAGCAGCTAGCAAATTGAAGGCAAATGGCAACGTAGAAGTAGATGCTGAAACGAATAGTGAGGCACAGATTTTAGAAAATGTCGGTGTCACTCAAACAGATATCGAAAAATTCTCGCCACTCAGTCTATCTTATGACCTAGACAAAAATAGTGAGCGTGGTACTTGGACGGTCAGACCATATCGACCGACATATCTGTTGCCATTATTTTATACCTTCGATCCCAATTTGAATCCAAATACACCATCACAAGAAACAGATCCTTTTGATTCTAATGACATACGTGAGACTGAGCTAAAATTCCAATTATCCCTAAAAACAAAAGTCGCAGAAGATTTGTTTGATACCAGTGCTGACCTATGGTTTGGCTATACCCAAGAATCACATTGGCAAGTTTATAACGAAGACAACTCACGTCCATTCCGTGCTACCGATTATCAACCTGAAATATTCTTAACCCAACCTGTGACAGCAGATCTACCTTTTGGTGGACGTCTACGTATGTTGGGCGCAGGTGCTGTCCATCACTCGAATGGACAAGATGATCCATTATCACGTTCATGGAATCGTGCCTACCTCATGGCGGGCGCAGAGTGGGGCAGACTTTCAGTCATACCGCGCCTATGGGCTCGAGTAAATAACGAAAGTAGTAGCGATGACGATAATCCAGATATCGAAGACTACATGGGCTACGGTGATATCAAATTCTTGTACGATTTGCCGGCTGATCAGAGCATTAGCGGTACCTTGCGCTACAATCCAGGTACCAATAAAGGTGCTGCGCAAATCGACTATATCTATCCTATCTCAGAGAACGTTAATGGTATGGTTCAGCTATTCCAAGGCTATGGTGAGTCGATCATTGATTATAATCATGAAAATACCTCTATTGGCTTTGGTATCGTACTGAATGATTGGAAAGGGCTCTAATTCGGAAAGGACATCAATTTGAGAAAGGCTCTAACATAGGTGGAATTTATTATAAGTTATGACAAATAATAGTTTATGCGCCGCTTAGCGCCTTATCAAACTGGACTGTGGTTGGCAGAGTATATGGATATGCGCTGCCAACTATGCCGTATTTATCGTAGTACACCACAATCTCAACTACTGCAGTATCAAGCGCAATCTAGTATACATAATATAACGGACACGCCGCCTACACGGACAGCCTTAAAGAAACACTCTTTTCTTACTAATATCGTTCATCAAGCAAACAGCCATTTAAGCAGTGGTTTACTTTGTGATCACTGTCACAACGATATCACTTGGTTGCCAAGGCCTTTTGAAGTAGATATCGCTCCTAGTATATCTCTATCTATCCAAGCCTCTACTTACTACGAGTATCCAATACGTCAAGCTATCCGAGCATTTAAGCATCAAGAGGATATGACGAAATTGCCGTTACTATTACATGCCATACGTCAATTACCGCGTCCACACGGTTGTCATCGCAATAACAGTGTGATTGTTGCTATGCCAACGACAGGTCAACGATTGGTCAAACGTGGGTTCGATCCTGTCAGTATTCTATCTGCCCAATTGTCTAAACATTGGCAAATTCCTGTATGGCAAGGCGTCGAGCGTATTGACGATACAGTTAGTCAGCAAGGACTGACTCGTGCCGAACGTCTTAGTAACTTAGATAATGCCTTTGCTCTAATCGAAAAGCCTCATACAAAACGTTTATTACTATTTGATGACGTATCTACTACAGGTGCAAGCTTACAAGCATTAACGCGAGCGTTCATTCCACCTGTAGCAGTAAAATCAGCAAAAGGTGGCAGCAACAGTAGTTATCAAATTTCTGCTTACGTATTAGCACATGGCAGCAAATCCTAAACCCAATATATCTTTGTCAGTAATATCTAATTATTGCTAATATATTTCCTTGACGCTATATTATTATAACTATGTATACTAATTTGTTGTTTTACGGCTGTATACGTTGATAATGATTTTACATATTTATGGTTAAGTTACATATATCAAGTGACAAATCTCGACTTTTTTAAACATTATTAGTTATATGTCGTGGAACGAAAATTGCATGTTATTAGGGTAGTCAGTATAAAAATAGTAGTAAGCTAAAAATATAAGATACTTACAATAAATTTTAGTGAGATATAGACGAAAGATAGTTAATTGCCGTTTTAAATAGGAATATGATGTGGACGCATCTTTGAACGAATTATCACCTAAGCTAAAAAATATTAGTTCAGGTTTTACCTTGATTGAACTAATGGTAACCATTGCTGTACTCGCCATTATTGCAGGTATTGCGGCGCCTAATATTAGTACTCAGCTTGCAGACCAGCGGGTTAAGTCGACGGCGGCGACGATTTCTAATGCGTTAAAAGAGGCTAAAGTAGAAAGTATTCTTCGTCGGCAGAATATTACTGTTTTATATGATACGTCTACTACTCCTAGTAAAATTGTATTGCAAGCTAATGGAACTAGTATCTCTAGCTATAATCTCAATAGACAGAGCGCGGTAACACAACAAATTAGTCCTACTACTGTTACTAATATTGTTTTTCGACCTAGTAAGTCAATAGATGGGGGTGCAACAGTAGTTTATACCATATGCGATAGCGGCTCTACTAGTGAATCTCCTAAGCAGGTTAGTCTTACGAGTATTGCTAATGTTGATATTACAAATGCTGGGAGTTGTTAATGAAAAACGTCAGCCAGCAACAAGGTGTAGGATTGGTAGAAGTGTTAGTAGCGCTATTACTGTTAGCAGTCGCTGTATTGGGCTTTACGGCTATGCAAATGTCAGCAGTAAAAGCCACAGATGAAAGTCTTATGCGCACTCGGGCACTAACTATAATGAGAGGTGGTGCTGAGATAATGCGCACCAATCCTGATGGTATCAGTGCTTTTAAAACAGCTATAAACGGTACAGCTGACTCAGTTACTATCGATGGTACTAGTATTACAAAAGACAGTTGTATAAAAAACACCAATACCGTACCAGTAGCTGCTGATAGTTGTACGCTTGCGCAGCTTGCGACTCGTGATGGCCTATTAGTCAGATCGTATGCAAGTGCGAATGATATTACGATTGGTTTAGTACCAAATGGCTGTCCTGGTACATCGGGTAACCAAGAGCGTCAGTGTTTTGTTGCTAGTTGGGGAGATACAACGATTACGTTAGATAATAGTTTATCGACTGCTTGTGCTAATGCAGATGGTACTTATAAGAATGGTGCAGAGTGCTTTATTATGGAGGCTTACTGATGATATCAAGCTATAGTCGCAGATATGAACATCAACAAGGCTTTACGTTAATAGAGCTTATGATTTCTCTGATTTTAGGTTTACTAGTATCAGCTGCCGTGATGCAAGTATATTTAATCAATGTTAAAACCAGTAGTATTCAATCTAGTGGTAGCGAACTACAAGATGCAAGTATATTTGGACTACAACAGTTAGAGAAAAAAGTACGAATCGCAAATTTAGGTAATCCAACTACTCAAATTACCAGTACAACGGTAAATGGGGGAATTGTATTAACTGCTGCTAATCTAGGTATAACAACACCTTATACTAATACCGCCTATCTAACAAGACGTGATGGTGATAGTGCTATTGGCACCAATGGATGGACAGGTATCTCTAATACTAATGTTAATAGCGATCAGTTGACCATTCAATACACCAATACAACGGGCAATGTCATGAGTGATTGTGAAGGTGCGGATGCTGCTGTTAATGATATTGTAGTGGAGCGCTACTTTTTACGCAGAGCAACAGGTGATACGAGTACCGGTAATATAAGAAATTTAGTACTAGCCTGTGATGCAGGAAGGGTTAGTCCAACTGGTGGCATACTCACTGTTGGTGCGTCAACAGACTCTCGTAATTTTGGCACAGCTGGTCAAGAGTTTATTATCAATGTTGACCAATTTAAAATTTTACTAGGTACAAAATCGTCAGCAGCAGCCAGTGCAGGCCAAATGATGTATCTACCAAGCAGCTCATATTTATTGATGGCGACGAAGCCGTCAATAACAGCTGTGAAGATAGGTCTTATTGTTCATGGTACGACACCTATTATAGGTAGTAATGACCAATCTTCATTTACCTTACTGGGCCAAAGTAATAGTTTGAAGACAGACACTACTCGCCAACAGCAAGTGCGTACAAGTTATGAATCTACAACGCTATTGCGTAATGCACGAGTGATTGATGTTGATACTAGCTTAACTCCTTAAGACCTATTAGGATAATTTGAAATGAGCAACCACTATCGTTTATCACATTCTTTAGACCAAGGAAAGAAAAGTGGTCAGATATATTCTAATGGAGAGCGTGGGGCAACACTGATCGTGGTGCTATTGTTCTTAGTTCTCATTATGTTAGCAGGCGCGATAGCCGTTAGACAAAGTAATACCGATTTAAAAATTGCAACGAGTGATCAAATAAATACGGTTTTATTACAATCATCTGATAGCGCCAATCAAAAGCTAGAAATGATGGTTAATGGTAGTCCGAGTTCTGAAGAGTACCGCGACGTAACAAGTGCAGCAGGGGTGTTTGGTCATTTTTTATTGAATCCAGACAATGCAACCAACGAATTTATTTACTGTTTCAATCCTCGCACTAAAAAATACTTGGCCGCAAATGCCTCTGTCAAAAAATCGACTGGTGGCTATTGGAGTAGTTTAAGCGGTGGATTCTGTGATTATACCAACGCCAATGACTATACCAGTGCTAGACAGACAGTCATGACACAAATGAGTGTTACAGTTACGCCTACCAACCCCAATACACCTGTGTTTGATCATATGGTTATCGGTAAAGAGGTACTAGACAGGACAAGTAAACGTTACCAGTTTGACGTTCGAGCCTCTTCCGCTCTACCAGCTTACAACGAACCAAAAGTAGGCAGTGATAAGTGTTTTGAGCAAACCAGTATAAATGCCAATGTAGCTACTGGCAAAAAATCTCTAAGCGATTGTATGTTGTCTGCATCTACGCCAAGCAAAATGCTATATGAGCAAGTAGATGTAGAAAATGCTTCTTCGTCTACCTTATGTATACCATATGGTAAAGGCACACTGTCATCAAAATGCATACTCTCAGTTACCCCCTAATCTGCTTATTAATTACGCTAATTTCATAAAGGATAGATGTCATGAAACGACTTGACAACGTATCAAAAAACACGGAAAAACGTACGTTACCACTGAAATATTTAGTCGTTGTAATGGCATCAATGGTTGCGATGCCAATATCACAAGCGGATGTCGCAAATAAACAAATTGGCGACTTAGAGATTTATAAAGCGGCTGAAGGTGGTAAAACTACTATTACCATGATGTTGGATACCTCAGGTAGTATGAGTATCAACCAAGTGAGTTATGCTTGTGATTTACCTTCAGGAGTTTCTTATACTAAGGGTTCTGAGGTATCTACGACTGTACCTACATATCCTAAAAACTATTGTGAGACTAGAAAGTACTTTTATCGTTATTCTCCAGTGGGTCAATGGTACCGATGTGGTGCTAGCGATGGGTCTGGATCTGTTGGTTACGGTTTTGCAGATTGCGGTACAGCGATTTCTCCCCCAACAGGAAGTGGGTTTAGTTCTATAACCTCTGGTAGTGGTAATATTTATTTTTACAAATTTGATAAAGTTTATGATCGCTTAACACGTCTTAAAGATGCCATATTTACCTTGATGGACAGTACTCAGTTAGATTCTACAAAGGTTGCTATCGGTATTGGTCAGTTTTCTACACAGAGTAATAGTAACAACCAGTATAAAGGTGGCGATGGTAGGAGTGGAAAAATCCTTGTGCCAGCAGCATTAATTACCCCAGCACAGCGTACTGCCATTAAAGTAGCAGTAGCAGGCTTGAATGGTGAAAACGGTACGCCAACAGCCAATGCTTATGCTGAGGCTGGCGCTTATATGTTGGGTACCAATACCTCTAACTCTTCCTATAGTGGTTTTAGTGACTCTGTGTCATCTTCTAAGAGTGGTAATAATTATATTAGCCCATTATCGTCTACTACTAGTGCTAGCTGTGATGGAAGAGGAATATACTTCTTAACAGATGGTAATCCAAATAGTGCACCTTCTCCTACTACCCTCATGAGGTCAGCACTGAACGTTACAGGAAATACTTTTAGTGTGCCATCTTCAGGAGCGTTACCAAGCGGTAGTGAAAATAACAATGGTATGCCTGAAGTAGGAGCATTTGCTAAAGCGTTGCGTAATCCAGCTCTCAATCCATTAGGGGCAAATGGTGAAATTTTAACAGCTGTGGTTGGGTTTGGTTCAAGTTTCGACGTTGACCGAGTAGCTGATGCAGCCTTGCCTGAAACAGAAAGGGTAATTCGTAGGCTTTCGTACGTAGATTCCAAAGGCACGCAGAAAACAAGTGATTTTTACAACTGTGAAAAAATTACAGGCGTTGATGCAAAAAATGCTTGCAACTGGGGAGCAAAGTCACACCCATCGTTACCCAATGTAGGTGGGTTTGGTGAAGGTGGTTTCTATTCAGCACAATCCACAGAGGATATTGTTAATAGTATTACAACCTTTGTTAGCGACCTTAATCAAACATTACCTTCTACACCTTCAGGTACTATCATCGTTCCTAACGATCCTTATCGTGCTGATAGCCAACTTGCTATTGCTTATTACCCAACCCTACAGCCTAAAGTTGCTGAGAACTCAGTGATTTGGGAAGGTAATATGAAAAAATACAATTTGAATGAAGGAACACTATACGGTAAAAATAGTGCAAAGCTGTTCAAAAATACAGCAGGGGAGTTGAACAAAACGACACAAGATTTATGGTCTGACAAAGACTATACCAATGCAAACGATAAAGTGGAATCTGGTGGATTCTATGCGCAACTAAAAACACCAGATACAGGTGTATCTTCAGTCAGGACGTTGTATGTAGAGGACTGGAAGAGTGCTACAAACCAAACCACTATGTTGAGGAAATTCGGTGTAAACAGTGCTGGAAAAGTAACACTAGATAATGCTCCACTTTCTAGTACTAATAAGTTCAATGATACAGGCACTTACTCTGAGACTTCTTTGAGAAAGCTATTGAACTTTTTAGGCTTTGATGTTCTTCCAAGTACAGCTACAGCAGTTAAGGACATGACACTGAGTACTGCAAATGCTTCGAAAGCAATCAAAGTTGTTGGTGCGACATTGCACTCTACACCAGCATCTGTGTCTTATTCTGCAACACTAGATGCTGATGGTAAAGTTACCGACCAACGTGACGATTATATATTATTTGGATCTACTGAAGGCGGATTGCACCTTGTCAATGCCGACAACTATAGTAATGCTGGTGATGGCGGAAAGGAAAGATTCGTCATTATTCCGAGAGAGATGCTGAGAAATACTAGCCAGTCAGATGCGCTCATAAAGGATAGTACCAAAACTGAGATTGGAACGCCAAATTTTGGTATTGATGCACCATGGTTAGTCAATACAGATTATCAGTATGATTTTCCAAATAAACGAGTATCTATCGATACTAGTGGTAACAAAGGTGTATTTGCTTATGGCGGCTTAAGAATGGGGGGCGAGGCTTTTTATGGCATCGATCTTGGCAATATAGACAGTCCAAAGATGTTGTTCTCTATTACGCCTTCGACTGCAGGATTTAGCCGCATGGGGCAAATATGGGCAAAACCGACCAAAGCAAAAATTAAAACCAGTAGCTCAGATACAGGGACTGATGTTCTAGTATTTGGTGGTGGTTATGATACATGTTATGAGAATGAAAGCTTTCAGGTTGGTATCGTAGATTCGTTGTTAGGTGGCTGTTCTGCAAAAACCTCAGCTAAAGGTAACGCGGTCTACATTATCAACGCAAAAGATGGCGCATTAATATGGTCGGCATCTAGTGATAGTGGGGCTACTAAAACAGTTACGGACATGAAGAACAGTATTGTTGGTGGTGTTACGACTTTGGATCGTGATAATGACGGTTTTATGGACCATATCTACTTTGCAGATTTGGGTGGTCAGGTGTTTCGTGCGGACTTTACCAATGCTGGTTTCGTCAAGCCAGTAACATCAGGCACAGCATCTCCTGAATCAAAATTTAGTAATACTCGAGTAACACGCGTGCTTAAAAGCACTCATGCGACAACGGTAAGTCAAAAGTATGCTTATCGTTTTTATGAACGTCCAGTAGTTAGCTTCTACCGTAATTCAACCACAAATACATTATTTGCACTGGTCAACGTGATTTCAGGCGATCGCAGCTCACCATTATCTAAAATACGTAATACCACTGCATATGCGGATCGACTTTATGGAATTATAGATAGCGATGTTACCAAAGCCAATGAAGTATTTTATGCTAGCAACTTTACGACAGCTAGTAACATTAATGGTCAAAAAGTCGTTGATCTAGCGGACAGCAATTTGGTTCAGTTACCGACGGCGATAGGAACTGGGTCAACAGCTGGCTATAGTTTAGCCCAAAAGAATAATGTCATTAGTACAATGCAATCAGGTGTTCAGCGAGGCTGGTACTATCCATTAACACGCTTCGATGGCTACGACAATGTCAGATATACAAAAGGTATTGGTAAGTCTGAAGTTATCGACAACTTCTTGTACACCACAGTCTATAACCCAGATATGAGTTACGGTCCTACAGATTCATGCACTGCTAAAATTGTAGGTGGATCAGAGCGACAGTTGTATTGTCTACCTTATGGTATCTGTTTAGATGATACTTCTAAGAACGGTACTGGTGGATTCGTTAGAGCAGGACAGGGAATTCAGGAGCTAACTCTAGGCCCACGTAGTTCAACGCTTACAAACCAACGTCTACTTATCGGTACACAGACATTAGCAGAGCGCCAGACTGACAGAGTAAGTTTTGGTTCTGATAGCAATAAGAGTGGTAATAGCTTAATAGATGAGGCACAAGGTCTGACAAATGCTGATCAGATATTGGGTAATGGTACAGCGCCCGAATTGATATTTCATGAGCGTTTCATTCTACAACCAAAAACGTGGTATGAAGTAGACTAATAGGGCGAACTTATGAACAGACAAATGCTCAAAAATCAGACAGGATTTACACTTATTGAGCTTATGGTTGTCGTTTTTATCGTTGCTATTTTGGCAGCGATTGCGATACCTTCTTATAGACAGTACGCTGTGAGAAACGCTGAGTCACAAGCCCAAGCAACTATGCAACAATTGGCAATAGAGCTTAATCGTTGGCGAGCTAGCGCTTTAACTTATAAAGGCTTTGTACCTAGAAAGCTCGCAAGTAATGGTGATATAAGTTATGGCTATGACGCAACCGATAACAAGACTATCTATGTCCCGAGAGGTAGTAATAATACAAACTATAGCTACTTGATTACTCTAGTGGATGGCAACACAGGTAATACGCTAGCACCCGCAGCGACTGGATATTCTACTGCAGGTAGTTCATGGCGTATGGTAGCTATACCTAAGAGTACGGGTATTACTGAATATGCTAGCGTTATTATGACCAGTAGCACTGGCACACAATGCAAGAGCAAAGATAGAACTATTACTGCAGCATCTACTAATTGTGGTACTGGTCAAGAAAGTTGGTAGTCCTATCAAAAAACTCACTAATAATTTCATGCATCATGACTGCGATAAGAAAGCAAATACTATGATCACAACTACAATTATAAGCAATGTTAAATCGAGCAATAGACACAATAATATTAAAGGCTTTACTCTCATTGAAGTAGTGATAGTAGTAGCTATCATAGGTGTGCTTGCAGCCATTGCATATCCTAATTATCAAAGATACGTTATTAAAACTAAACGTACTGATATGATGAGTGAGATGTATAACATTGCTTCTGAAATTCAAAGTCGCAAATTGGCACAGGGTGCTTATAGTAATGCCCTTCTTACAGGGTTAGGTGGTGATTATCCTAAGCAAGGCACAGCCCTTTATGCTGTTGCCATCACGCCGAATCCATTAACTGCTAAATGGGTAATTACTGCAGTGCCTAAAGCTAATACTCAGATGAGTAGCGATGGTACCCTAACTTTTAATTATCAGGGTATTAAATGCAAGGGTAGCGTCTGCAGTACTGGAGATGACTGGAATAAATAAATAGTCACTGAAGTAAGAAAGGCTGACAAAAATCGTCAGCCTTTCTTACTTTTTATTACTCATAGTGTCAAACTGACAATTTTTAGCAGCTTAAGCGTAACATTTTTGGACAATTTAAGTACATAAGACAGCGATTGTCATTTTCTTATAGCAAATTTTATTGTTTCCCAATCAAAAATCTATACTAATAGCCTTATTCGTTAATTTGGCACACAACATGCAACAATATTAGTAAGAAACAATTTTGCTATATCATCGACAGATAAACTTTGATGACTATCAGGAATCTGTCTTCGTACTACTCCAATAAGGAATGTTTATGAACACTGCTCAAAAAGGTTTTACCTTAATCGAACTAATGATCGTTGTTGCTATTATCGGTATTCTAGCTGCGATCGCTATTCCTCAGTATCAGAACTATATCGCTAAGTCACAAGTTAGCCGTGCAATGGGCGAGACTTCTGCAGTGAAAACCGCAGTTGAAAGCTGTCTTAATGAAGGTAAAACAGCTGCTGGTGAATGTGCATTAGGTATTACTGATTCTAATATTCAAACTACTACTGTGGAAGCCGCAGCACCAGCTGCAGACGGCACTAACGCAGCCGCACTCACTGAAACAACTGCTATTGTTGCAACGTTCGATGATAATGCAGCAGCTACTTTGAAATCAACGCCAAGTACTTTAACTTGGACGCGTGTTGCAGACGGTTCATGGGGCTGTGCTTCTACAGCTGATGCTAAATATTTACCAGCAGGCTGTTCATAATAGCTAATTACTTATTATCTAAAGCTTGTATAGTTTAGATAGTTATAAAAAAGCCAAGCATATTGCTTGGCTTTTTTGTGTCTGCTATTATTTATTATATAGATGTCATTGATGGCATACACTGTGCACTATAGAGAGTATCCTTATTCACTGTGATATCAATGCCATGACTACCGATAAATTTCTAAAAATGCCCCAAAAATGTCACTCATTGACCGAAGCTGGCTTTACCTTGATTGAATTGATGATTGTAGTGGCGATTATTGGTATTTTAGCGGCAGTCGCCATACCACAGTATCAAATTCATATTGGAAAAACTCAGGCCACCCGAGTGATTAACGAATTGGGCCAATTACGTTTGACAGTGGAAGAGTGTTTACAGACAGGTAGGACTGTTATTGGTTTAGCCACTCATGAGTGTGATCCACGAGCATCGGCTTCTAATCTGATAGTAGGTGGTTCACAAGTGGGCGTAGTCTTACCTAATAATACAGGCATGGCACAGATAACAAACCCGTTGAAGGTAACGACTCGCATTACTGCTATTGTATCTAATCAAGTTAACCCGAAACTGGCCGGTAAAAAGATAGAATGGCTACGTACGAGTGCAGGTTCGTGGAGCTGTAGTAGCAATATAGAAGCAATATATCTACCCAATTCTTGTAGCCACAATGCTAATCTATAGTGTGTTTGGCTAGTATAATATTTATCTTCTAAGGAATAAAAAACCACCTAACAGCATATCGCCATTAGGTGGTTTTTTATTGGTTTAATATATAGATACTTTAAGAAAATGAATTATCTCTCTAAATACTGAATCTTACCTTCCACGCCATCCCATTTCTCAGCTTCTGGCATTTGCCCTTTCATCTCGGTGATATTCGGCCATTTTTGCGCCAACTCTTCATTTAGCTGAGTAAACATTTCTTGGTCTTTCGGTACTTCATCTTCTGAGAAGATCGCATTGGCAGGACATTCAGGCTCGCATAGCGCGCAGTCGATGCACTCATCAGGATCGATGACTAGGAAGTTTGGGCCTTCATAAAAGCAGTCCACAGGACAGACTTCTACACAGTCGGTGTATTTGCAAAGAATGCAGTTATCTGTAACGACAAAGGTCATAGTGAGGTCTACCTGTTATTGGATTGGCTGATATAGTCAATCTCTTTCAAGAGAATTATTGTGTGAGCCTTGCCTGAAGTATTATTTATACCTCTGCGCTCAGCTGCAGTGTAATTCTTTTAAATTAAATCAACTATAAGGGCTACATAGAATAGTTGGAAAATAAAGCGTATTTTAGCGCCTTTACTACGCTTTGACAATTCCCTTTAATGACTAATGATTTTCTTAAGATGATAAAGTAAATCATGCGCTTGTTTGGGCGTTAAGCTATCAGGATCAATCATGCTCAGCTTATCTTGTAGGCTAAATAGCTGATTTTGTTTTAGATTACTAATTGCGTCTGATGTTTGGACGGCATGACTTACTTCTTGATTGAGAGTAGCATCATTATAACTCTCTTCCCGTTTATCCTTTACTGACTTAGCTAATTCATTTTTATCATCAACAGTTACTACTTTATCTACGGTCAAATGGTCTAGTTGCAAGTTGTCTGCTAAATAGCGCTTAGCATCTTCTAGCACTTGGGTGGGAATACCAGCCATTTTTGCGACATGCAGCCCAAAGCTAGAACTCGCTGCACCGTCTTTAATTTGATGCAATAGCAATAACTGACCGTCAACTTCACTGGCTGATACATGAACGTTACGGATATCGGCATGATGACTGCCAATATCATTCGTTAATTGCGTCAGTTCAAAATAGTGAGTGGCAAATAATGTCAGGCAGCCAATCTCGACTAGGCGATTGACACAGGCATGGGCAATGGCCAAACCATCAGTGGTAGCAGTACCGCGACCGACTTCGTCCATTAATACCAGTGATTTATTGGTGGCTTGATTTAAGATATTAGCTGTCTCAATCATCTCTACCATAAAGGTCGATTTGCCACCTGCCAAGTCATCAGCTGAACCAATACGAGTAAAAATGCGGTCGATATCACCAATATTCGCATGCTCAGCTGGCACAAAGCTGCCGCAATGAGCGAGTAGGACTATCAAAGCCGTTTGGCGCATATAGGTAGATTTGCCACCCATATTAGGACCGGTAATCAGAAGCAGTCTTTCAGGGGTTTCATCACTACCTAATGAGCAATCATTGGCGACAAAGTGGTTTGTACTTAATGAATTATTACTCCTATTATTCGCATTCGTTTGATTCAATGCCGCTTCAACCACAACATGACGTCCTCGACGAATATCAATGTTGGTTTGACTTTTTGCCACTGATTCGCTTTGGTCTTTTGTATGTAGACCCATGATTGGGCGCTGCCAGTTATACGTCATGGCAAGCTGGGCCCAATTGCTTAGCACATCTAATTGGGCAATAGCCGCGCTAAGCTGTTGTAATTCAGCCAAGTGTTGGTTTAATTGATTTAAGAGTTCTTGATACAGCTGCTTTTCACGCGCCAACGCTAAGGACTGGGCACTTAGATATTCTGTCTCGACTTCCTTTAGCTCATCAGTGATAAAGCGTTCACTGCTTTTAAGTGTTTGCCGACGGATAAAGTGGGCAGGGGCGTTCTTTGCCTGAATTTTGGGCAACTCAAAATAGAAGCCGCTGACTTTATTGAAGCCGACTTTTAGACTCGGTAATTGATTGTCTTGACGGGTACGCTCTAACATCTCGTCTAGCGTCGATTGAATATTGTCATGCAAGTGGGTAAGACGATCAAACTCTTCATCAAAGCCCGCTGCTAGCATTCCTCCATCGCGGATATGCGCAGGTGGTTCAATGACAATAGCGCGCTCAATTAATTCGGCGACGGATTGAACAGCAGGTAGTTGATCTGGCAATTGCTGCATCAGCATTGGTAATAGGCCAGCGTCTTCATGATTGATACCCGATGCTGTCAATAAAGTAGTCAGCTGAGCGCTATTAGCGATACCATCGGCAAGCTTGCGTAAGTCACGAGGCCTGGCACTCATTAGCCCGATTCGACTACTGATTCGTTCAATATCGCCAATAGTATTCAGCATTTCTCGTAAACGTGTAACCAGTAAGCTATCTTTTACATCTTGGTTTGATTCAATTGAGTCACTCTTTGGGTTTAGCAAACAAGTTATCGCATCTAGACGCATATCGATACGTGAATGCTGACGAAGTGGACGTTTCATTTGCTGCACGAGCAGTCGCTTGCCCATCGGCGTTTGACAGTGGTTCAGCACGGATATTAATGACGTTCCGTTGCTACTAACAGGGGTAAATAGCTCAAGGTTTTGCTGGCTATTGGCATCGATAATTAGGTAGTCATCACTATACTCGACGATGAGTTGGTTGACTTGAGGCACGTGGCGTTGCTGAGTTTGACGCGCATAGTGGATAAGCGCAGCGCAGCTGGTTTGCGCAAGTGGAGCCTCATGAATGCCCAACCCATCGAGACGCTGGACTTCGAACTGCTGACAAAGTGTGTCACTGGCATGCTCACGATGAAAGTCATTGGCAGCGACTTCTATAATAGGGCAGTCTAGATTTTGTCGTAACCACAGTAGCCACTCTGAATCAGTGCAGCCAATGCTGTCGCCAACGCCATCAATAAGTGCTTCACTAATGATGCATTCACTGGGCGCAAAACGCGCCAATACAGTCAGCATTTGAGTTTGCAAATTATCGATATCGTTTTTGTCTGCTATCAGTGTCTGGGTAGTCAATGTACCCGCAGCCAAATCCATCTGGCTAACGGCTGCTTGTAACGTCTGACTATTGTCTTGCGTTTTCATAGTCGCAATATCGATGGCAACCACAGTCGGCGTATGATTAGGGGCAATCAATACATCATCAGTAATAGTACCTGCGGTAAGCGTTTTAACCACTTCGCGGCGCATGATGCTACCAGCAGCAGATTTGCTTTTGTCTTTCTTTTGCTTGTCGCCCATAGCAGGGACATTGGACTTATTATCAGCGTTACCAGTTATCGATTCGTCAATTTGCTCACATACGACCACTGTCTGCCCAGCAGCGATCAAGCGTGCCATATAGCTATCAGCTGCATGAAACGGCACACCCGCCATGGCTATCGTGTTGCCTGCTTTATCCGTACCACGGCGCGTCAGTGTGATATCTAGTATTTGCGCCGCTCGCTTAGCATCGTCAAAGAACAGCTCATAAAAATCACCCATCCGGTACAAGAGCAATGCTTGTGGATAGTTGGCTTTCATGGTTAGATATTGCACCATCATCGGCGTATGGTCTGCTAGGTTATAGACGGCATCGCCTATACTTAAGCAGTCAGAGGTCTCTTGTTTTGATAAGGGTTTTTCCGATGAATTAGGGTTTGACGACTGATTTTGTCCAGATGGCTTTACGGTCATGCAGAGTCTCTTATAGTGCTTTAATGGGTTGTAATGAGTATTTTGTTATAGGAGTGCTAAAGGGTTATTTGTCTTATGTACGAATTTGATAGATAGCTTTGGCTTTATCAATAAGCCAGTCACTTGTAGATAAATGGCTCAACGACAAATTTTGAACCAAGATGCAGTGGTAGCAAACGTATAAAAATCAAAATGTGAAAAATAATAAAGTCGCTAAAAAAGCTAAGAAATTTAACAAGGTATTCGCTATTTTAACACGTCCTACTAGGTTTTTACTGTGGCAAATATCTACTCGCTGCCCTTGTATCCATCAGCGTCATAACCATATATAATGACGGCACACTTAATTGGGCGATACTAAATTAGGTAGTACTTAGTCGGGTGATGACAAGGCAGAGAGCTAAGCTTTGGCTAATGCGCACTAATTATCGAATATTCCATAGGTCAAAAAATTATGTTATCAAAGATTATAGGCAGTGTGGTTGGCACCAAAAATGACCGCGAATTAAAACGCATGCGTAAAGTGGTCAGCAAGATCAACGCACGAGAGGCTGAAATACAAGCCCTGTCTGATGAGCAACTACAACAAAAAACTGAAGAATTTAAAGCCAGACATCAAAAAGGCGAGAGCTTAGATGCATTATTGCCAGAAGCATTTGCTGTCTGCCGCGAAGCATCATTACGTGTCAACGGCATGCGTCACTATGACGTGCAGCTGATCGGTGGTATCACCTTGCACGAAGGTAAAATCGCTGAGATGAAAACTGGTGAAGGTAAAACCCTAATGGGAACCTTGGCCATGTACCTAAATGCGATCAGCGGTAAAGGGGTTCACCTAGTCACGGTCAATGATTATTTGGCCGCCCGTGATGCTGAGCTAAACCGTCCGTTGTTCGGGTTTTTGGGTATGACTGTTGGCGTGATTTACTCACAGCAGCCGCCACAAGAAAAAATCGAAGCTTATCAAGCCGACATTACCTATGGTACCAATAACGAATACGGTTTTGATTATCTGCGCGATAACATGGTGTTTAGTCTTGCTGAGAAAAAACAGCGCCCGCTAAACTTTTGTATTATCGATGAAATTGACTCAATCTTGATCGATGAAGCTCGTACGCCGCTTATTATTTCGGGTCAAGCTGAAGATTCATCACGTATGTACGCGCTGATTAATACGATTATTCCTGTGCTGATCCGTTCAAAAGACGAAGAAGCAAACAAGAATAACGAAGAAGAAGACTTCTGGATTGATGAAAAAAATCGCCAGATTGAGATCAGCGAAAAAGGCTATGAAAAAATCGAGCGCTTCTTAATCGAAGTGGGTGAGCTGGGTGAAAACGAAAGCTTATATAGCCCAAGTCGTTTGCCACTTTTGGCTCACGTTCAAGCTGCCATTCGTGCGCATCATGTGTTTGTCAAAAACGTTCACTATATTGTCGATGAAGGCGAAGTGGTCATCGTTGATGAAAATACAGGCCGTACCATGCCTGGTCGTCGCTGGTCAGAAGGTTTGCATCAAGCAGTAGAAGCGAAAGAAAACGTTGAGATCCAAGCCGAAAACCAAACGCTTGCCACCACGACATTCCAGAACTATTTCCGTCTATATGACAAGTTATCTGGTATGACGGGTACCGCTGATACTGAAGCTGCTGAGTTCAAATCTACTTACGATCTAGATGTCATCGTCATTCCAACGCATGAGCCGATTGCTCGTATCGATATGGATGACCAGATTTTCTTAACCAAGTTAGGCAAATACAAAGGTATCATTCGCGAAATTAAAGAAATTCAAGCTAAGGGCGCGCCAGTACTGGTTGGTACAGCGACGATTGAGGCCAGTGAAGAATTGTCTTACTTGCTCGACCAAGAAGGCGTCAAGCATAACGTCCTAAACGCTAAGCAGCATGAGCGTGAAGCAGAAATTATTGCACAGGCAGGTAGCCCAAAATCAGTCACAATCGCCACCAACATGGCGGGCCGTGGTACGGATATTATCCTTGGTGGTAACTGGCAGTCGTTTATCGAAGATATCGATGCGGTGAGTCCAGAGGAGATGCAGCGTCTAAAGTCTCAGTGGCAAGTCAAACATGACCAAGTTGTAGCAGCTGGTGGTTTACATATCATCGGCTCTGAACGCCATGAGTCACGCCGTATCGATAACCAGTTACGTGGTCGTGCTGGTCGTCAAGGTGACCCTGGTATGTCACGCTTTTTCTTATCGCTCGAAGATGATCTGATGCGTATCTTCGCAGGCGATCGCGTGGTCAATATGATGCGTGCGATGGGCCTCAAAGAAGATGAAGCCATTGAACATAAAATGGTCTCTAAATCGATCGAAAACGCGCAAGGTAAAGTTGAGAGTCGCGATTTTGATGCGCGTAAGAATCTACTGAAATACGATGATGTTGCTAACGAGCAGCGTAAAGTTATCTATGGTCAGCGTGATGATTTATTAGCAGAGATGGACTTATTAGAAGCCATCGAAGTGATGCATCATGAAGTATATAACGCGATGATCAATCAGTTTATTCCACCTGGTTCTATTGATGATCAGTGGAATATTGATGGATTAGAAGACGAGTTAGAAGACGAGTTCAAAATCTCAATGCCGATTAACGATTGGTTGGATGAAGATCGTCGTTTAGATGAAGAAGGGCTGCGTGAGAAAATCGTTCAAACAGCGATAGATCGTTATCACAGTCGCCGTGAGCAAATGGGTGAAAAAGATGCCGCTCAGCTTGAGCGTCATTTCATGCTACAAAGTCTAGACAAGCATTGGAAAGAGCACTTAACGCAAATGGATCAGCTACGTAAGGGTATTCATTTACGTGGTTATGCACAGAAAAACCCTGAGCAGGAATACAAGCGTGAGTCGTTTGAATTGTTCCAAATGATGCTTGGTGCGATTAAGTCTGAGACCGTACAAGACTTGTCACGTGTTCATATCCCAACCAAGGAAGAACTAGAAGCATTAGAAATTCAGCAACGTGAGAACGCTGCCCATATGCAAATGCAGTTTGAGCATGACGATGTAGATAACTTGGATAGCAATGCGAGTGGTTCAGCTGCTCAGCCGCAACCACAAAGCCGCACTCTAAACAGTGGGGCTACGGCAGCTGGCGTTGGTGCTGCTATAGCAGGTAACGGTAGTAATGCTAATGAACCAAATCCATATGCAGGTATGAATATCAGTCGTAATGCAGCGTGTCCTTGTGGCTCAGGTCTTAAGTACAAGCAGTGTCATGGTAAAATCTAGTCTTTAATCATAGCAAGTCATTAGCTATTTACTGAACTGCTATTAAAGCAAGCTCTTACCTAAAAAAGCCCTTATCTTAAGTAGATAGGGGCTTTTTCATATCTGTTAGATAACTTATGCAAACTTAAAACTTGCTAGATTGAGACCAACAAACACTTTGTATTGATTACTTACAAATTCAGCATAGGCGTGAATTTATGGACACGCTATAGTGTTTAACATATTTATTTGGGAGAGTGTCATGAGTGTAGAATTCTTAAAAAAAGTACGCAGCTCAGTAGTTTTAACAAGTTTGTTGGCTGGCGCCTTGACGGTCAGTGCTTGTCAGCAACAGGCAGAGCCAGAATCGGGAATGGAGGACGGTGCTAATACAGAAGAGTCCGTTCCAATGTCAGCGGAGCCTGCTGAACCTAGTGATGTCGTCGTCGATACCGAAGACGCTTCGCTTAACGAAGTAGAAGGTGATACCACCGCTTCAGTAAATAGCGCCGTCATGCAGATGTCGTATCTATGTACACCTGAACTAAAAGTTGAGGCGACTTATAGAGAAGATGCCAATCAAGTTGTTGTTGCAACTGACATGGGTACAGTAACGTTAAACCAGACCAATGAAGGTAGTAATCCTGAAGTGTTTGAAGTGGCGACCGCAATTGATGGTGGTCAAGGCTTCACACAATGGCGTGTAGGGCACGAAGCTCGTAAAACTGGCGTTATGCGTACTGCTGGTACCGATGAGTCAAATGTTAATACATTCGAGTGTAATGAAGCCTCGTAGTTGGTCTTTAATACTTAGTAAGTGATAGGTATTAAAAAAGCAACGCTAAGATGGCGTTGCTTTTTTATGTTGCGAAATGATCTTTATCAATCATACAAGTTTGTAGTGTCTAAATTATCAGCGCTTATTTTAACGGAGTCGTATCGGAACCATGAGCCAACAGACCTTCTTCAGTGACATCTAACTCTTCATGCTTGAGCTCTACTTGAATGCTGTCAGTATGTACATGGGTGCTCTTATTGATTTCGATGTCTTGAATAGCGTAGGTGTCTTTGGTAATAGTAGCCACTTGGCGAGATAGCACAATATCAATCGGTGCATCGCCAATCTCTATTTGTTTACCATTAATGGTCACTACAGCTTTGCTATCCAAAGAAGGCTCGACGTGGCGCAATATGTCTTTGTCATCATAGTTACCAGAGAGTAAATCTTGGCTCTCTGCGTCATGGTACTCAGTACGAATGGTGATATATTCTTCTACCAACTCAATTGGCACTTCAACAGTTTTAGTACGTGAATGCTTGGTGACGGTTACTTTACCTACATCCAAGCGTTCTTTGTTAATTACAGGACGTTCTTCTAATAGCTCTAAATGTCCAACATTAACAGTATTATTCGTCTGCTTCGTTGAGATATTTTGTTCTTTATCTAAGTTATCTTGGTAAAGGCTGTTTCCATTTTCAGTAGTCATTATTATTCCTTTATAATTATAAAATGATGAATTTCTAATAATTTAAAACGTGTATGTTAAACGACCATATATATTAACTAGCTACATTTAATACTATAAACCATTCGCTCATGTTATGAATACAAAAAAGACCAGAGACATGCTCTGATCTTAATGGCTAAACAGATGAGCTTAGCTACTTGTTACTATCATATTTAAATGATGATATAGGAAATTTACGTCGTTAAACTATGATGTATTAGCATATTACATGCCACGTGCATGGCGTACATCTTCTGCTGTGATACCATCACGGTCTACTAAGTTGCCTTCACGGTCAACCACGTTGCCGTCACCATCAACATCTAGCTCTTCGCGTTGAATGGTTTCAATCAAAGTTTCGGTATGATGATCCGTCGTTTTACCAACGTTTACTTCTTCAGAAACATACGTGTCTTTGCTGACGCGAGCACGTTCAGCCTGTAGTTCCACTTCAACTGTTTCGGTAGCATCGAGGTCACCAATGCGACGGTCTGTTGGACGATCTACGCTAGTACGTTGGATATTGGCGTGTTCTTCTTCTAAGTCTACATCGACATTGCGCTCTTCAGTAACGACATGCTTACCCACTTTTACTAGACCAGCAACGATACGGTCTTTATTTACCGTTAGACGCTCTTCTAATAACTCTAACGTATTTGGTGCGTCATAAGAGTGGTCTGCAATATCGACGCGATCTTCTACAGGGAGTGTATCAGCGGTAAATGCTTGACGATCTCTTTCGTACTGCTCTTTGTAGCTGTACTGGTAATCGTGATCGTATACTTCCATGGCTTCTACTTGTGTTTTGGTCAAGCTATCAAAGAAGACATCATCACCAACGATACGTGCTAGACCTGCTGGTACTAGTACTTCTTTTGAACTAAACCAGCCGCCTGCGTCTACGATTAAGTAACGAATACGACCAGTGGTGTCTTCTACTAAGGCACCTTCAATCTTACCAATTTTTTCTTCGTTAATACCGTAAGCAGTTTTGTGTGTTGGATCATAATAGTCATCACCAATCAAATCTTGATGAGTAGCTTGGATATCTTTTAAACGGATTAGTTGACTCATTGTTATATTCCTTTTTTGCGAGTTTATTTTTTATAATGTAATGGTTGATGTTGTTATTAGTTTTTAGTAAAACCATATTTATTGCAGTTAACGGTAAGCCAAATGAATAGCTTCCCTATCAACTTGTAGCTATCCTAACACCGTGATTTTTGATGAGATATATGAGCAAGGTAGCAAAGTGTGCGCTTGCAGTAATTGCGTGTAATAGGCTGTAAGTGGCATAACATAGGAGGGGGTAGAAGTTAACGAGTCTTTACATAGAGTAATATTCAACATTCATCGAAAGAAAGCAGACACAAAAAAACCGCATTACCATTAGCAATGCGGTTTCTCAATAAACAATAATTATCTAAGTATTATTTAGCTAACTTACTTTAAGTCAGCTAAACCTACTTTATTTAAGCAAGTTCAATAGCAACAGCTACCGCTTCACCACCACCGATACATAGCGTTGCGATGCCTTTTTTGCCACCAGTACGTTTTAGAGAGTTGATAAGCGTAATCAGAATACGAGCACCTGAACAGCCTACTGGATGGCCAAGGGCACATGCACCGCCTTCGATATTTACTTTGGCATGATCAAGTTTCAGCTCGTCCATCGCAGCCATAGTAACCATCGCAAAGGCTTCGTTAATTTCCCACAGATCTACATCATCTACTGACCAGCCAGCGCCTGCTAATACTTTTTCGATGGCACCGATTGGCGCAATGGTGAACTCGCTTGGGTGACGTGAGTTTGAGGCAGTAGCAACAATGCGAGCTTGATAGTCTAGGCCTTCAGCTTTCGCTTGTGACTCTTTCATTACTACGACGGCTGCAGCACCGTCTGAGATTGAGCTAGCATTTGCAGCAGTAATCGTACCGTCTTTAGCAAATGCTGGACGTAAAGTAGGAATGCGATCAGCATTAGCAAGGGCAGGTTGCTCATCGGTATCAACAGTTTGCTCGCCTTTGCGAGTGGCAAACGTGACAGGCTCGATCTCATCTTTAAAATGGTTGTCTTTGATAGCAGTCAGCGCACGGTTCAATGACTCAATAGCAAACTCATCCATTTGCTCACGTGTATAGCCTTTTTCATCGGCCATTTCTTGAGCAAACATACCCATTAGCTTACCAGTATCGGCATCTTCTAGACCATCTAAGAACATATGGTCTTTGACTTCTTTGTGACCCATACGATAGCCGCCACGTGAACCTGGCATGATATACGGTGCATTGGTCATTGACTCCATGCCACCTGCAACAGCGACGTTGAAGCTGCCCGCTTTGATACCATCATGCGCTTGCATGACTGCTTTTAGGCCTGAACCACAAAGTTTATTGATTGTGACAGCACCAGTCGCATCCGGTAGACCTGCTTTACGCATGGCTTGACGAGCAGGGCCTTGACCCAGACCTGCCGTCAAGATACAACCCATAATGACTTCATCAACACTGTCAGCGCTAACACCTGAGCGTTCGACGGCAGCTTTGATAGCGGCGGCACCCAGCTCGGTAGCACTCATGTCTTTTAGTGCGCCTTGAAAGCCGCCCATTGGTGTACGTGCGCCGTTTAGGATCACAATTGCATCATTTGACATCGTTATTATTCCTTGTTGTGCGTTTTGATTAAGTATCTACCAAGAAATCAGATGCCGATTGGCTAGCTTTTGCTTATATTATAAGCATCTGTCTTCTTCAGTATTTGGTTTATGCTAGCTCATCTAATCGTATGCGTACTACTTTATCAGTAATGGTCTCTAACTTTTCAATTTTTTCGATAGCAAGATTCATCTGACTCTCGATCACAGGTAGCGTCAGGATAATCACCGGCACTTGACCTACTTTATGTGCAGGTTTTTGCAAGATTGCATCGATGTTGATACCGGCATCACTTAGGATGCGCGTGATATCTGCCAGTACGCCTGGGCTGTCATAAGCATGCACACGCAAATAATAGCCAGTTACCATCTGATCGGCACGCAATATAGGCGTGTCTGATAGCTGGTCAGGGATAAATGCTAAATGCGGTACATGATGCCCAGTGTTGCTCTGATCGTCGCGGTCTTTGCTACCCAGTACACGAACCAAATCCATGACATCGGCCATCACTGCAGAAGCAGTTGCTCCAGCACCAGCACCATCGCCGCAATAGAGCGTCTGACCAAGTGGATGTGAGTTAACTAGTACTGCGTTTTTTACACCATTGACGTTAGCCAATAGCGCATCTTGTGGAATAAGTGTTGGATGTACGCGTAATTCAACCCCTGCGTCACTATCGTTTTCGCTATCTCGGCGTACTGCAAACCCTAAATGCTTGATACGGTAGCCAAGCTCTTCGGCATAGTTCACGTCTTGTAGAGTAATACCAGTGATACCTTCACAGTAGACTTTATCAAACTGTAGTGGAATACCAAAAGCGATAGAGGCGAGTAGCGCCAATTTATGAGCAGCATCAATACCTTCAACATCAAAAGTAGGATCTGCTTCTGCGTAACCCAACTCTTGCGCTTCACTTAATACGTCGGCAAAAGGACGGCCCTTATCACGCATTTCGGTCATGATAAAGTTGCCAGTACCATTGATGATACCCGCGAGCCAGTCGATTTTGTTAGCGGCAAGTGCTTCACGCATTACCTTGATAATCGGAATACCGCCTGCTACCGCTGCTTCATAAGCAACATGCACATTGTTTTCTTCAGCAAAGGCAAAAATCTCATTGCCGTGTTCAGCGAGTAGAGCCTTGTTTGCCGTAACCACATGTTTGCCGTTTTTAATGGCCTGCATAATGACGTCTTTGGCTAAGGTGGTACCACCAATCACTTCGATAACAATATCGACATTATCGCTTGCGGCAATTGCCATCAGATCGCTGTTTTGCATGATATTGGTATCAATATCATCACGCTGACGACGTGTACCGACTTCGGTAATAATAATGTCGCGTCCGCTACGGCGTTTTAGCTCATTTAAATTATCATTGATCAGATTGATCACGCCCGTTCCGACGGTGCCCAGACCAAGTATCGCTAGTTTGATGGAATTACTCACAGTATCCTCAAGAGGTTAAATACAATGAAGTCAGTATAAGCGGTGACAGTGTCAAGTGAGTCTGCGACATCAAACAGAATGTCTGTGCGCATTGTCTAGTGCTACCTGCCTATCTACTTCATCGTAGTTGAATAAAAAAAGCTCAAATAAAAAGGGTGTTGCTCATTTTGCATCGCGCTTTATCGTATCATACCGACAAGGCATTGTGACGTCTATACAATCTCATAAAAGCCAATGTTCTGAAGACTAATGTCATAAAAGCCAATGTTATAAAGACAACGTCATCAAGGTTATATCAGCTTACGATTATAAAAAAGCAGTAGCTTCAATCTTGTTTGGCATATGTATATGTCATTTATGCTTGGTTACCAGTATTAGTCACTCTAATATGAGTGATTAATACTGGTAATTCATATGATTAGTTAGCGCCTACTGCTTGTGCCAATTCTGCTGCAGGTAAGTAGCCGCCTACTTGTTGTCCTGTTTCGGTAAACACCGCAGGCGTACCGCGCACACCAAGTCTTGAGCCTAGAGCCATATGTTCTTGCACAGGATTGGCACAGCTAGGGCCTTGTACATTGGCACCGATTTTTGCTTGATCCATTGCCGCTTTACGATCCTGACTACACCAGATAGCTTCCATCTTTGGTACAGACTCTTGACTGCGTGGCCATGCCAGATAACGAACCTCGATACCGCGCGCATTGATATCATCCATTTCCGAATGTAGTTTGCGACAGTAGCCACAATCTGCATCGGTAAAGGCATAGATGACGGCTTTAGTTTCGCCTTTTGCTGGATAAATCACCATGTCTTTTTTATCGACGGCTTTTAGCGCTTCTTGTGCTGTCGTAGCAACTAGGGCAGCACTGATATCAACCGGAGCGGCATCACCCACAGCGATGATCTGACCTTGAATAATATGCTTGCCAGCTTTATCAGTAAAGAAAGAAGGTAGACCTTCAGCGGTCACCCAATAAATACCATCCATATCTGTCGGTACGGCTGAAACGATAGTTTCCTCGATACCAGAGCTTTTTAGGTTCGCCTGTAACGCCTTCACCACGGTTGCATCATTACCAGCTGAGGGATTAGTAGAAGTGGCTTTTGTCTGTGCAGCGTTTACAACACTGGTATTGCTGGTTGCATCAGCGGCATTGTTTGAGCAGCCAGCAGCGATACCAACTAACAGTGCACTCATCATAAAACGAGATAGAATGGTACGAGAAAGAGGATTACGCAAAGTGGGGTTTTTGATAGTGGGGAACGGCATACGGGTTTCCTATAGGCGTCGCGCCTAATCATGAGTTCGTTATAAAAACGCTATAAACTTTTCTATATAGTAATGTGTCTTGGCAGTGTTTTAAAGGTCTAACATTGAAGAAGTTCTTATAACTTATTGATAATAAAAGATAGGTAATAACAGCCTTCATATTACCATATTTACGCCAAATAATAGCAAAGGGAAGGCAGCCAAGAAGTATCAATAAAGCCAACTTTAAAGAATAGCTATCAACATAAATTCAAAAAACAAGATACATTTGTGCTATTTAACATAGTTGCTTGAACTTGTAGTCTAAGGCTAATCGTATTGTTTTTATAAAAATCTATATAAAATGCGTTGTATAAACTATTTGAGAACGACTTACTTTAACAAATTTGCTTTAAGGAGCACACATGGCAGGTGCCAGTTTATTAACCTTACTCGATGACATCAGCGTCTTAATGGATGATGTGAGCGTCATGACCAAAGTTGCCGCCAAAAAAACCGCGGGTTTAGTTGGTGATGATTTAGCACTCAATGCCGAGCAGGTCACAGGGGTTAAGCCAAATCGTGAGCTCCCCGTCATTTGGGCAGTTGCCAAAGGCTCTGCCGTGAACAAAGTGATTTTAGTACCAGCGGCGCTATTGATCAGTTATTTTATACCGTGGTTGATTACTCCGCTATTGATGATCGGAGGGTTATACCTGAGTTATGAAGGGGCTGAGAAGGTCATTCACAAGTTTTGGCCGAAGTTGTTGCCTCATGATGAAGAGCAAAATGCTCGTTTAAAAGCCAACGCAGATGAGTCGGTAGATTTGGTCGCGTTTGAAAAGGACAAAATCAAAGGTGCCATACGTACAGACTTTATCTTATCAGCTGAGATTATTGTTATCTCTTTAGGCGCAATTACAGCAGCTGGTGGCGATATTGTCCAAAAAGGCATCGTACTTTCGATAGTGGCTGCTGTCGTGACTGTCGGTATTTACGGCTTAGTTGCAGGCATCGTAAAGATTGATGATGCAGGTCTGCACTTGATTGAAAACTCACAAGCAGGTGATAGTAAGCGCAAGTTTGGCGAGTTTATGCTTGCAGCTGCGCCAAAGCTTATGAAGTTTTTATCCATAGCGGGCACGATTGCGATGTTCTTGGTGGGCGGCGGTATTATCGTTCACGGTATCGGCTTTTTGCATCACAGTGTAGAAGATATTGCTCATCTTACTGGGGTATTTGAAGGGTTAACCGCGTCATTGTTAAATGGATTGGTCGGACTGATTGTTGGCGCTATTGTAGTAGCTATTGTTACTACTATTGGCAAAATGCGTGGTAAAGATGACACAGCGTCTTCTGCGCACTAAGCTTATCTGCTTTCTATTGTCTCTCGTTTGAATTAGCAAGTAAGTTTGACTGTATCAAAATAAAAAGCCCCATAGCTACGAATAGCTTTGGGGCTTTTACATTTGAGCTTATGTAACTAGCTATCGCTATCTGTATCATCAGATGCGAGCTTTTCAGCTTGCGTCGGCTTCTTATGATCCGTCTTAGGCTTACGACTGCGTGCCTTTGGTACTTTTGGCGTAGTCAGATTAAACATACCAGTCTGTGGTAGTAATTGCTCAGCCACATTTTCGATCATGTTTTTATAACTGGCTATGGTCGTTTTAGACTTAGCCGCCTGACTGTCGTCTTTGCTAGCTTCTTTAGTAGCTTCCTCTACTACCGATTCAGTCGTCTGCTCAGTCTCTGCTACTACGTTTTCTGCAGCATCTTCTACTTCATTGACAGTTTGCTCTGCAGGGATTTCGACTTCTGCATCCTTAGCTTCTGACTGAGCACGCTCGACTTCTAGCAAGTGCTCACTATCAGCACTGACGTTTTCTGTCTGTGTCTGATTGGCGAGGGCAGTTGCTTCAACGTCATGCGCATCGACTTCGCTATCGGTTTCGGTTTGCTCGACGATAGCTTGTTCAGCAGGTACGCTCAATACAGCTGGTTCCTGATAATCAGGATGCTGACCACGTGGATCATTGCTAGCACGCTTAGTGATAGCACGTGGCTCAACGTCTGTCTTACCTTGCGCGGCTGCGAATTGACTGACCGCTTGGGTCATCGATTCAAAGCGTGCAAGGTAGTCGGCAGCCAATGGTTGATAGCCATAGTTGCTAAAGTCAAAGCTCTGGCTAGCAGCATCAGAGCTATTAGCAGTACTCTGAGATTGCTCATTATACAAAGCAATAGTCGCGATAAAGCAGTTGATAATGCCTTCTTCCGCTAAGCGCGTTTGCGCTTCTGGTAGCGTGGCACGAATAAACTCACCAACCGTACCACGTATTGCTGACACATTAGTAGCAGCTGGCTTGTCCGCTTGCGCGGCGTGCTTAGCAAGTACTACACGTGGATCGTTACTCGCTTGCCCAAATTTCTCAGCAGTCACGTAACGTGTGCCAAATAGTGCTTCATGGGTTAGCTCAAGTGCTGAGTTATTCACATTACTTGTGCTTGCACTATTACTGTCAGCCTGAGTACTTTGAGCTTCATCACTTTTACTCACATTTTCAGCAGTCTTGGTTTCCTGCTGTTTTGGAGTCTGAGTTTCTTTAGCTTCTTCTACGTCAGCAGTTACCGATGTTGGAGCTTCCGCTTTACTTTCGGTGTTACTCGTAGAAGTCGATGATGCCTCTACAGCTACAGGTGCTTTTTTCTCTTCAGCAGCTTGCTCGTGCTTAGGCGCATCGTTCTGCACCTTAGCGTGTTCGGTAGATCCACGCTTATCATCATTTACCTGATTAGCATGGGTTTCCACCGTACTTTTTTCATTATCACTTTTCTTATCAGTGTTCGGAGCACTGGTGTTTTGCTTATCAATGTTCTGCTCATTGCTACTATGCTTATCAGTAGGTTTTTGAGCGGCGGTTTCGTTTGAACGCTCATCTTTTGCTACGTTATTCGTCGCGCTTTGCTTCTCACTAGGCTGAGTTTTAGCCTGTGTAGATTTGCTATCATCTAAAGATAGATGCACCACTTCAGGCGCTTTTAGCTCAGTTGGCGCTTCATTGACCTGTAGCACGACCTCGTTAGGGTCTTGATTGCGACGTGCACTATGTTGATTTTTGCTATTGGCAGCATCGTGGTTTCTAGCGTTCTGCTGCTTGCTGTGCTTAACGCTGTCAGCCGTTAGTGTTTCACCGCGCTCTAGCTTACCGCGTGAGCCGCGTTGGCTATGCGATTTACGCTTAGTACGAGTTTGCTCATCTGCTTTAGAGCTGTTTTCGTTATCAGCATCACTGCGCTCGCTTGCGTTACGATTGCTGTTCTGTTGATTGCTATCTTGGCGGTTATTACGATTGCGATCGTTCGTGCGTCTGTTGTCGTTTTGACGCTTGTCTTGCTGTCTTTGGTCTTGAGTATCAGACGATTTGTCATCAGCATTGTTTGAGTTAGTACTTTCTGAGCTACTGTTTACGTTGCCAGCAGTCTCGTCAGTTGCCTCTTTTCTTTGACGCGGCTTAGAAGATCTAGACTTACGCGGCTTACGTCTTCTTCTGTCTTCATTGCTGCTGTCGTCAGTATCGTTGTCATTACGACGCGCCTGTTGACGATTAGCGTTGTTATCTGACTGTTGGCTTTCGTTTTTCTGACTGTTGCTTTGTTGAGTTGGCTGCTCACTAGTTGTTGCAGCGGCACTATTCAAGGCATTGCTATCAACTTGACCAAACGAGCCTAAGCTTTGCGCGCCAGTGTTTACTAGCGCTTCGATTGCTTCAGCGGCATCTCGGCTACTAACACTAGGCGTCGTAGTGGCTTGCGGTGCTTGAGCAAATAGGTTTGATAACCACGCGACGGCTTTTGGTTGAGCAATAGCTTCGACACTCTGTGTCTGCGGTGCTACTGGAGCGGCAACACTATCAGCTTTATTAGCTTGCGGTGCATGTGCAGGCGACACATCGTTGGTATTTTTATGATTACGACGATCATTGCTATGATTTACCGTATCGTTCTGTGCTTGCGTGGCTGCATTCGGCTGAGTGTTTGAGCGGTTCTGCTTATCATCTGTATTTTTACGAGGCTGACGAGTAGGCTGCTGTTCAGGACGCTCTTTTTCAGCAGTCTGCCAGTCAACGTTGTAGCCAAGGTCACTGTGCTCTTGCTGCTGAGTATCAGTAATACGCTCATAGCTCGATGGTGCAAAGCCATCACGGTTGAAATGAAGCTTGAAGTTTGGTGATTCTAAATGCGCGTGTGGCAAAATAGTGATACGCGTGCCACTGTCTTGCTCAAGATAAACCAAGCTATCGCGCTTTTCATTTAATAAGAATGCAGCGATATCTGTTGGGACTTCTGCTTGTACTTCACCTTGGCGTTCTTTAAGGGCGATTTGCTCAATTTGACGCATGATAGATAGCGACAATGAACGCAAGTCACGAATCATACCGTTGCCATGACAACGTGGGCAGATATAGCCTGTTGACTCTTCTAATGAAGGACGTAGACGCTGACGGCTCATTTCCATTAGACCAAATTTAGAGATATCGCCGAACTGAACGCGCGCACGATCGTATTTGGTCGCATCGATTAGACGTTTTTCTACTTCTTTTTGATGCTTATTGTCATTCATGTCAATGAAGTCAATAACAATCAAACCACCCATATCACGCAAACGAAGCTGACGAGCAATCTCATCGGCCGCTTCTAAGTTGGTATGGTAAGCGGTCTCAGCAACGTCTGAACCCTTGGTGGACTTAGCTGAGTTAATGTCGATAGAGACTAGTGCTTCTGTTTGGTCAATAACGATTGAACCACCTGATGGCAAACGAACTTCACGCTGATAAGCGGTTTCGATTTGTTTTTCAATATTGAAGCGCGAAAACATCGGCTCATAATCGGTATATTTGCGTAGCTTTTCGGCTTGTTTTGGCATTACCGCATCGATAAAACCGGCCGCTTCAATGTAAGCGTTTTCGTTATCAATCCAAATCTCAGCGATATCATCACGTAGATAATCACGAACAGCACGTGTGACAACGCCCGCTTCTTGGTGAACCAAGCGCGGTGATGGGTATTTTTGGTTTTGTTCTTGAATGGCTTGCCAAATGTTGAGCAAGTGATTTAAATCGTGCTGCAAGTCTTCTTGAGTTTTACCAATACCAGCAGTACGGATGATGACACTCATGCCTTTTGGTAAATCAAGGTTGCTCAGCATGCGTTTCATATCTTCGCGCAGTTTGCCTGAGATTTGACGTGAGATACCACCGCCGCGAGGGTTATTTGGCATCAATACCAGATAGCGACCGGCTAATGACACATACGTCGATAGGGCAGCGCCTTTATTACCACGCTCTTCTTTTTCGACTTGGACGATTAGCTCGTCGCCTTCTTTGATCAGTTTTTTGATATTTTCGTCACGTGGGTTGCCGCTTAGGTATTCAGCAGAGATTTCACGAATCGGCAAAAAGCCTTGACGCTGAGAACCGTATTCGACAAATACTGCTTCAAGCGATGGCTCGACACGGGTCACATGACCTTTGTAGATGTTAGATTTTTTTTGCTCGCGAGTACGGTTTTCTAGGTCGAAATCGTACAGATGATTGCCTTTACATAAGGCGACACGAATCTCTTCGTTTTGAGTGGCGTTGATCAAAATGCGTTTCATATTTGTATCCTATGAGTACGCATGACAACGATAAGACAGTCTTTAGGACATAGTGGCAAGTGTGGCTAATATTGTGATTAGCGTGTGTAGATGTTCATTAACGGTAGAACGTAAATCGTAGGTTTCATAAAGCACATGGGCTTTTTCAATGGCTTCTTTTTTACCTGAAGTAATGAGCGGCGCTCACGTTAATATCAGTAATATAGGGTGTAAGGCTACGGTACTTATATTTTATCATCAGTAAACTTGGTACATATATGATTGGGTCAGCGAGTCAAAGCGCTCTTATTCTCAGTACGTTCTATTGGTAGTGATTTCAGCGCACGTTGTAAGCGTGGGCGAGGGTCAGTTACAGTTCTAAAAAATACTGATATTAAAAAGGCGTGGTGCTGTTGCCATTCATCCATCAAAGTCTAACAATAATATCGCGGTCATGATTACTACTATATAGTGGTGTCATTCAGCGGTTGTTTTTCAGGCGAAGCAATTGGTTACTCTTTGTTTATCGTTCTTTGTATAACGTCAATAATATCTTGGGTGTCTCAAGGTTAGGTGTCGCAGCTTTTGTTATCAGCGGGGCGTACTTGGCAAACAGAGTAATGGACCAGCTTGTCAGCGTGGTATCGTATTTACATTGTTATCGTCATCTGTTTGACCACCAATACTTAGGCAGCTATCGATATACTTTTCGATCCTAACGCTAAACTACCCATACTTGCTCAACTATGCTGGCATAAAGAACCATCAGATAAATAGTCATTAGATAATGATTGGTTATCGAGTACGGTCGTTGTCATGCAATTAGTGAGTCAGTGTTGTGTTGTAATCGGTTAATAAGCTGATTTATTATCAGCGTTATTAACGCGATGGTATTTAGTGTCACTATTTATTTTATGGTACCGAATAAGATTCAGTACAGTATTTTTAATTTGTAGGGCTATATTTGGTAAGTAGTACCTCTAAATAAATAACGCGCCCTAAAATCAGATGAAACGTGTCATGTCAGCAGCATAAATAGTGTCAACCTCTTTACTGGCGAGTAGTAGAAAACTGACAAGCAATAAAATGGTGGTCAACTATTTGTAACAACAATGATTATTGCTGTCGCCTCTGCTTAATTGTCGCTCAACATGCTAAACTATAGCAAATCTTTGTGTAAATACCTAACTAAAAATGACAAACTCAAAAATGACTGACGACGCTACTACCCATGAAGCCCCTGCTATTTTTAATAGCAAAACACGCCCACAAAGCGCTGACGATGAGATTAGCAACTTCGGTAAGGTGAACTACCTCGAAGTAACGCGCCATCAACACGACCAGCGTTTGGATAACTTTTTGTTAAACCGTTTAAAAGGTTTGCCAAAATCACATATCTACAAAATGATTCGCTCAGATGAGATACGCGTCAACAATAAACGCTGCAAAGCACACGATAGAGTGCAGCGTGAAGATGTGGTACGTATTGCTCCTGTAGAGCTAGCAACGCGCGAGAAACCAATTATTAGTACCGAGTTCGCCAAAAGCTTGCTGGCTCGCGTGGTCTATGAAGATGACGGTTTGCTAGTGCTGAATAAGCCTTCTGGTATCGCTGTGCATGGCGGTAGCGGTTTGGACTTTGGGGTTATCGAAGCCATGCGTGAAGTGACAGGTAAAAAATACTTAGAGCTGATCCATCGCATCGACAAAGACACATCAGGGCTACTGATGATTTCCAAAAAACGCTCAACGCTCAAAGTATTGCAGCAGCATTTGGTAGATAAGACCATTCAAAAGCACTATCTATGTCTTGCCAAAGGTCAACCTGCGCTTAATGAGCAGCGTATCAATGCGCCATTGCTACGTTACACGCTTGCCAGTGGTGAGCGCCGAGTGAAAGTAGATAGCCAAGACCCACAAGCGAAAGAAAGCCAGACTGATATTATTATTCATGATCGCTTTATGATTAATAGTCAGCCAGTCAGCTTAATTGAAGCCAAGCCATTGACGGGTCGCACTCATCAAATCCGTGTGCATTTGGCGCATATCGGTCATGCTATCTTGGGTGATGACAAATACAACGTTCATGACAAATCAGGCGTCCATCGTCTGTGTCTACATGCATGGCGCTTAGACATCCCAGGCTACAAGACTATTACTGCGCCATTGCCAGACGATATGGCAGATTGGTTACCAGAAACAACGAAATTGCCTGAAT
This sequence comes from Psychrobacter sp. NPDC077938, assembly GCF_044542635.1. Taxonomy (NCBI): domain Bacteria; kingdom Pseudomonadati; phylum Pseudomonadota; class Gammaproteobacteria; order Moraxellales; family Moraxellaceae; genus Psychrobacter; species Psychrobacter sp. NPDC077938. Next base: position 377,430 of record NZ_JBITUW010000001.1, on the reverse strand, counting down.
AGTTTTTCAAAATCAATTCTTAAGCCAAACTATTTTTGTATTTTTCTAAACGTCACGATATCTTATTTTTACGAATAAGCCACCGTGACGTTTTAGTATCTGCTATTTATTATTGTTATTCATCAAGGTGACTCCATGACCAAACCAGCTATAACTTCAGAACGCATCATAAATGCTCAACCATCAGCAGAAGATAATCTGTCTGACAAGACATTGATTATATTTGATTGGGACGGCACGCTAATGGATTCAATCGGTCTAATCGTTGAGTCTATGCATGTGGCTGGGGAAGCACACGGGTTTGAGACGACTGATAAAGCCGTAAAAGATATCATTGGTCTGAGCTTAATGAATGGCATCAAGCTTTTATATCCGCAGGCAAACGATACGCAGTTGCTTGAGATTCAGCGAACCTATGCAGAGTACTATATTGCTAATAGTCACAGTACGCCGCTCTTTGAACCAATAGAGGGTATGTTGCAAGTTTTGCAACAGCAAAGCAAAACGCTCGCCGTAGCAACTGGTAAAAAAAGAAAAGGGCTAGATCGTGTACTAGATGCCTCAGATAGCCATGATTATTTTGCGATTACGCGTTGTGCTGATGAGTCAGGCTCAAAACCTGATCCGCAGATGTTGACCGATATTTTGGATTATACGCAGCAGCAGGTTTCTGATGCTGTGTTTATCGGTGACAGTATCTATGACATTCAAATGGCAACAGCATTAGGCATGACCAGTATAGCGGTGAACTATGGTACGGCAACGAGTGCAGAGCTTGCGGAGCAAAATCCAACCTATCAAGTTGATACTCCACAAGCGCTAGTGGATTTGCTATGCGGGTAGAGCTACTTTTATAATCCTCGTTATTTTTATAGCATACCGATGATAATAATGAGTGAATAAACAGGCAATAAAAAAGGGTTTATCGTAATAGCGATAAACTCTTTTTGTTAAAGACAAGGATATTTATTTGTTTTCTTTATCAACGCTCTCTTTTTCAACGCTTTCCTTTTCAATAGCGTCTTCTAACTCAGCGCCTTCTAGCAATGCAAAAGAAGACTCAATGATTTTGTCTGCATCAAGCTGATACTCATACCAGTTGCCCATTATTCCAGCCAACTCATCGAGACCTTCTTTTCGAAGGGCTGAAAATAACTGAATGGTACAGTCTAAGCCCAGTTTTTTCAGGCGTTTACGAGTTTCAAGGAGGGCATTTTTAGAAGCACCGTACTTCAGTTTATCTGCTTTGGTCAGCAGAATATGTACTGGTAGCTCACCATCGTTTGCCCAGTGCAGCATTTGCTCATCAAAAAACTTAAGCGGATGGCGAATATCTGTCATCAATACCAGACCTGCAAGGCTTGAGCGTGATACCAAGTATTCTTCTAGCTCAACCTGCCATTCTTTTTTCATCTCTAGCGGAACAGCTGCATAGCCGTAACCAGGCAAATCAACCAAACGTCTGTCAGTATCACCGATACTAAAAAAGTTAATCATCTGCGTGCGTCCAGGTGTCTTAGACGAGCGAGCCAATTGACGCTGATTGGTTAAGGCGTTGATGGCTGATGATTTGCCAGCGTTTGAGCGACCTGCAAAAGCGACTTCCAATCCCATATCAGGAGGACAGAGACGAAAGGTAGGTGCTGACATCATAAACTCAGTTTGCTGAATTTTCTGACGAGATTTGGTATTGAACACAGCATGTTCAGCGGCGACATCGTTAAACGGGGTACTCATAAATGGCTCATTAATCTTAAAAAATTGGATGCGATTATAAAATTTTAGTTAGCTGATGATTCAAGTCATCGATACAGTCAGGTAATTGGTCAAGCAATAAGTAAATCAAGTTAAAAGGCTATTTTTTATCAATACAGTTATATGCAAGTCATAAAAGTAGCTATTTAATATTACTGGCTATTCTATACTATTCCGTGTCTTACTTATTGAAATAACTGCGATTAGCATCATATAAATAGTAGGATAACATTAAAGTTGGTTAGTCATTAAGACAAGTTCTCAGCTTTAACAAAGCCATATCCAAATTCTCTATGTTTATATGACATATATTGTTACAATGTTTAACGAGAGATGTTTAATAGAACGATTGATGAGACACGTGAAATATCACGAGGAGGTGCTCTATGTTTTCAATCAGTAAACTTCTTAGCACGAGTTATCGCGCTATAACGGCTAGCAGTGCTGCACTATTATTAAGTGGCATTATGATTAGCAGCGCAGGTGCAGCGGATATCGCCACTACCTATAATAACTCATGTGCAGCCTGTCACGATAGTGGGGCGTTAAATGCCATTAAAAAAGGTGATAGTACCAAGTGGCAACAGCTGATTAAACAAAAAAGTATGCCGACGCTCATTAAGTCTGTTAAAGGTGGTATGCCGCAGATGCCAGCAGGTGGTCTTTGCGACAAATGTAGTGATGACGACTATCGTAAACTTATCGAATATATGAGCAAATAATCGACTTATAAATATAAGTTAAGCATATAAAATAAAGCGCTGGGCTGATAACCTATCTGCGCTTTTTGTTTTTGCGTCATATTGTATATTGTGTTGCCAGAAAACTGATGGATACTATGATTAAGTAGGCAAATGATACAAAGTCTTGCTATAATAATCGAAAATAAACCCTGATGTTAGTAAGTACTTTCAGACTGCTTGTGTCCAAGACCTTAAAATATACGCCATTCTCATGATTAAAGAGACGGCTATATCAGGTATCTTACCAGTGCAATCACTCTAAATAATGCTTACGCCGAGCTAGTAGGATTTGTATCAATGAAAAAGTTAATCGCTGCTGCCAGCTTATGCGTTGCAAGTTTCAGCGTACAAGCTGCTATTATTGTTCCTGAATATGACGTCAATGCAGGTCAAAAAGTTGCAGAAACCGTTTGTGCCGCTTGTCATGGTCTTAATGGCGTCAGCATTGTTCCTGCACAGCCAAACCTTGGCGGCCAAAACGTAAAGTACCTATATAAACAGCTAGTCAACTTTAAAGCAGGTTATCGCAAAAACGGTATCATGCAGTCACAAGTTGCTAATCTGTCTCAGCAAGACCTAGCAAACGTAGCAGGTTATTACGCCAGTCAAGCGCCTTGGGGCGTTGGCTACGGCAATCCTGCAACCAACCAAGAAGCGACTAAGCTATTCTTGGGCGGCGACAAGTCGCGCGGTGTTATTGGCTGTGCCGGCTGTCATGGTCCAGATGCTGCAGGTAATACTTGGGCTGCATTTCCAAAACTAGGTGGACAGCATGCTCAGTATATTGCTACTCAGCTAAAACTATTCCGTGCCGCTGGACGTGTTGATGATATCGATAGCGATGACCAAAAACGAGTCAATGATGCAGCCAAAGAAGGCGAGATGGGTATGATGCAAACGGTTGCATCGAAACTATCAGATCGTGACATTCGTATCTTGTCAGATTATGTAAGTGCTATTCACTAATTGAGTCGCACTGATGCGATATCTGATACATACTTGGCTTTGCATAGAAGGCCATTGAATAAAGCCACTGAGTATTGAATCGCATATCGATTATATCTGAATGACTAAACCCCGATTTCGGGGTTTTTTTATAACTGTTTGTCCCTTATATTAAGACAGTATTTAGTTGAATTCATTTACAGAAGCCAGTCGTTGCTCTGTATAATTATAAATTATCGTTATTCACTTTATACCAATTTTCAAAATACGATTAGTCTTGTCAAACATGTTCGGTCTGCTATGCGTAGTACGTGCACTTGTCTTGTTTGCTACTCCAGTTTTTGTGAATGGTATTAGATCGTTTGGATTGAAATTATGATGATCCGTTATGCTTCTTATTTTATCGCGGCGCTACTACCGTTATTGCTATTTCGTTGGTTTGCACCTGCGTCAATTGGTGAGATTGACTTTTGGTTACTATGGCTATTAGCCATGGTATTGGTTGCGCTGCCAGTTGTTTACGCTGAGATAGCATTGGCCTATCGTAGCGTTGAAGGCCCTCTAGCGGGTATGCAAAAGCTCACTCGTGAAGCAGATGTCAGTCCGATCTGGCGCAGCTTTGGTTGGTTAGCGGCGCTGGTTTCTATTGTGATTGCAGCGTTGGTTATATCTAGCGCAAGTACGGGTATATTGTCTGCATTAACTGAGCTAAATAGCGTACCTGATGTACCTAGCTTCGCAGTTGCTGCAGGCCTGATGGTCATTGCATTACTCTTAAGCTTGCTGGGTATTACGCCTTTACCTATTGGTTTGGGATTGATGGTAATAGGGTTGCTACTAGGGTTCGCAAACGGTGTACCAAATGCTGGTTTTGCCATGACTGATGTCAGTTTGACGGAATGGGCACGCGCAGTCGCGTTAGCGTTAGTGAGTGTCGGTGCGGGTACAGGATTATACTGGTTCGGTCAAAACCTAGTGAGTAAGCAGACAGTCACAGCGGTAGAAGCAAACAATCAGCAAGTAAAAAACAGAGCGGCTACTCGTGAGTACCGTGCAACTAAGCTGGTGTTACCGATTTGGGTGTTGCAACTGCTGATAGGAGTAGTGGCTTTATTTACTAGTGGTATGTCGCTACCGCCGATTGGACAGCTGTTATATTGGGGCGGGGTGTTATTTGTGGCGAGTTACTTGCTACATTACAGCACGCAACAGTTAGCGCATAAATTTGGATTATTGGTTAGTTTGATAATCACTTTTGCTGTAGCTTTATTACTAGTGGTTGCGATACCGACAGCATGGTTAGTTGGCATCTTGGTCATTATTAGTAGCATTGCTGTACTACTATTATCAGTATTTGCGGGTTGGCAGATGAAGATTAGCCATCTACGCAAGTCGTTAAATTTTAGTAATGAAGCAGTTTATAACTTGTGGCGAGTGGCGATACGTTTAGTCGTACCATTAGCATTGCTGCTAGCATTGATAGGTTGGGTGATGCAGTGGTTGAGCTAACAGTCGAAGGTCGTGACAGCAGTGTGCCACAGTCTACGCAAGCCAATCTAATGACCGTATATCTGGCGTATGCTGAAGATGAGCAGCGCCAGCATTATCTAGCTTTGCAGGTTAGACAAGGTACTAGTTTGCGTGAAGCATTGGCGCAAGCAGGATGGCTTGAGAAATTTGTAGAACTGGCAAAGTGGTGTGAGCAAGTAATAGATATCACCACGCCAACTGCGAAACGTTGGCATGTAGGGATTTATGCACAGAAACAGCCATTAAGCTATTTGCTACAGCCTTTTGACCGTATCGAGGTATATCGCAGTTTAAGCGCTGATCCTATGTCTCAGCGCAAAAATAAATCTCGTAGCTAACCGTTAACTATCTAAGCTAATAGGTTTCGCTAACTATGATGCTGGCAGACTCTCAATACCTTCGATGCGCGTGACCAAACCATTATCATCAAAGTAAACAACTAAATGCTGGCTGGCGTTTTTGACATCTGCGATGCCTTTACGGCTACCTTCAGTGCCTGCTTTGTAGTCATAGATATAATCCCAGCGTTTAGGCTCAAGCGTATCTCGAATCGCAGGGCTGCCAAGAGTATAAAGAACTTGGTTTTGATTCATCCCCACTTTTAGCTTCTGGGCTTGGGTTTGAGTAATCGCTGTGCCTTGTGGCAAATCAATCTTATAAACACTCAATAATGAGCAGCCAGACATAGCAACAGTAGCGCTAAGCATACTGGTGATAACGATCTTACGTAATGCGCTTGTGTGGCTTAACGGACGGAAATTTAATGTCTTTATCATGGTAAGATGACTCATAAGAAATGAATTAGGTGTGGCCAGCGTTAGGTGGTACCAGTCTGACCGACAATCTTGGACAAATGATACGTCATTTACTTGCAATTGCCTACCACTTACGACATTATTTACCAAACACAATCTGAATAGTTAGATTAATTATATTTTAAATTCATAGGCTTGCATCTCGATATTTAGAAAATAATAAGAGAGATGTCTGCATAAGTTTCATCAGTTTATTATTAATCATTTACTTTATATTAAATAAAAATAATCTTTGTTGATTATTTATCTCATATTTTCTATTTGTTAAGGCTGTCACAGTCAAAAGGGATATTATGGCTTCTTTTACCAATCAAGATTTACGTAGAGCAGGACTCAAGGTCACGTTACCTCGTATCAAAATTTTAGAGCTATTAGAAAGCGCAGAGCTGCATCATATGAGCGCAGAGGAAGTATATAAGGCACTTATCGAGCAAGGTGAAGACGTAGGTCTTGCCACTGTCTATCGTGTCCTAACACAGTTTGAGCAAGCAGGTATTGTTGAGCGTCATAACTTTGAAAACAATCTATCTGTATTTGAGATTACCCAAGAAGAGCATCACGATCATCTAGTTTGTGATGTGTGTGGCAAGATTATAGAGTTTCATAATGAAGTCATTGAAGAAGAGCAGCTGAAAGTAGCAGAAAAACATGGTTTTAAATTATCTGGGCATTCTCTTGTGCTATACGGCATTTGTGCGGATCAAGCCTGTAGAGATAGCGCGAAGTAATTATCTAGCGTATAAGTAGAAACGCTTATTTCTATCAGTACTACGATGTCGAACAATAAAAGAAGCCCTCGTTATAAATAACGAGGGCTTTTTTTATATGTCTATTATGCGTAGAAAGCGCAATAATTTAGCTAACATCTAACGATAAACTATCAGCACCTTCATCTAAATTAGCTTTACCGTTTTTGCTACTGAGCTTAATTTTGAGGCGTAGATCGTTAGGAGAGTCGGCATGTAGAATCGCTTCTTTATACGTTATCTCTCCTTGTTCGTACAAATCAAAAAGCGCCTGATCAAAGGTTTGCATACCACTGTCTCGTGAGCGTGTCATCACATCTTTGATTTCATGGACTTCCCCTTTACGGATATAGTCACTGATCAGCTGCGAATTTAGCAAAATCTCAATAGCAGCGCGTCGTCCTTTACCGTCAGGCGTGGGTATAAGTTGCTGGGCGATAATAGCTTGTAGGTTCAACGACAAGTCCATAAATAACTGATTATGTCGACTGGTTTCAAAGAAGTGAATGATACGATCGATTGCTTGGTTAGCGTTGTTTGCGTGCAACGTTGCAAACACTAGATGGCCAGTTTCTGCGTACTGAATAGCATAGCTCATGACTTCACGGTTACGAATCTCACCGATTAAGATGACATCGGGTGCTTGGCGTAGCGTGTTTTTTAGGCCTGCTTCAAATGAATGGGTATCGATACCAACCTCACGTTGGGTGATAATACAGCCGCGATGTTTATGGACAAATTCGATAGGGTCTTCTATCGTAATAATATGACCATGAGAATTTTGATTGCGATGTCCTATCATTGCAGCAAGGGTAGTGGATTTACCCGTACCCGTTGCGCCAACTAATAGAATAATACCGCGTTTTTTCATGGCCAATTCTTTTAACGCTGGCGGTAAACGTAACTCTTCGACCGTTGGAATGTTGTTTTCAATTTTCCGTAAAATCATTCCTGCCATATCACGCTGTATAAATGCACTGACTCGAAAACGTGCTTGCTGCGCCTCATCAGCAATAGCAAACTGACACTCATTGGTATCTTCAAACTCTTTTCGTTGGCTTGGCGTCATCACACCCTTGACCAACCTCATGGTTTGCTCAGCACTCAAGGGCGTTTTACCAACAGGCAGTATCTTTCCATTGACTTTCATGGAAGGCGCTACATCAGCAGTAATAAAAAGGTCAGAGCCATTTTTATTAATCATTAACTGCAATAGTTTATCAATGTCCATATCGTACCTGCACTAGATGTAAATCAATTAAGAAAATATTTAAAATCATGCTATAAAGTTCGTAAGTAGAAGGCTATTAAATAATAGTGGATATCACCAATTATTCACTTCTAATGGTCTCTCTATATATACTATAGAAACGCTTCAGGCTGTTTTGCATAAGGACGCGCCACATCTTTGCTAATAGTACCTTTGCCTACCAAGTTCTTTAATGTTTGATCGAGCGTAATCATGCCTTCGCCTGCACCAGTTTGAATAGCAGAATACATCTGAGCAATTTTATTCTCACGTATCAAGTTACGGATAGCGGGGGTACCTAACATGATCTCATGGGCTGCCACACGTCCACCTGCTTGACGACGTAACAGGGTCTGTGAAATAACGGCTTGCAATGATTCTGACAGCATAGCGCGAATCATGTCTTTTTCAGCAGCAGGGAACACGTCGATGACACGGTCAATTGTCTTAGCGGCTGAGCTAGTATGTAAGGTACCGAATACTAAGTGACCAGTTTCTGCTGCCGTCAATGCTAAGCGAATGGTCTCAAGGTCACGTAGCTCACCGACCAAGATAACATCAGGATCCTCACGTAGAGCAGAGCGTAATGCTGGTTCGAAACCCAAAGTATCACGATGAACTTCACGTTGGTTAATCAAGCTTTTCTTTGATTCATGAACAAACTCAATCGGATCTTCGATAGTTAGAATATGCTCCTTACGGCTTTCGTTAATATAATCAATCATCGCCGCAAGCGTTGTCGATTTACCTGAACCTGTTGGGCCCGTTACCAGTACCACACCACGCTTAAAGTCAGAAACGCGTCTAAAGACATCGCCCATACCTAAGTCTTCCATCGTTAATACTTTGGAAGGAATGGTACGAAATACTGCGCCTGCACCGCGGTTTTGATTAAAGGCGTTGACACGAAAACGTGCTAGATTAGGAATTTCAAAAGAAAAATCCGTTTCAAAAAACTCTTCAAAGTCGGCACGTTGCTTATCATTCATGATGTCATAAATAAGCTGATGCACAACTTGATGGGTCATCTCTGGCATATTGATACGTGTCATTTCACCATCGACACGTATCATTGCCGGCATACCCGCTGAAATATGTAAATCTGATGCCTTATGTTTAACCGTAAAGCGCAGCAAATCTTCGATACTTAGATTATTTTTTTCAGCCATAATTTGATATTCCTATCACTTAGTTCGGGTAAAACAGAACACTACAAAAACACGTGGTAAACTATCTATCAGCAATTTCAACTGAACAAGAAACGTTGAAGAGATAACCAATTTTTTTTACTATCGCTAGCACATTCAGTAGCATATGTTAAAGCATGTAACAATATCATAACAAGACTGTGAGTATTTAACCATCTACTAAGTTAATAAAACTCAAAATTAGTTTTAATAAAGATATTTTTATATAAATAATCTTTTATCAATCTTCATTAAACGATTCTGCATAAAATAGTCATAAATATCGAGTAATTATTTTTTGAAGAAGTTTTGGAAACCTAATAAGTATTAAAGGCCGAATATGAAAGAAAAAGATCAAAATATTGATGAAGTGACACTTATCGATAACTGGCAGCAAGTTCATAAGCAGATGAAGCAAGCGTGTGATCATGCTGACAGAAAGGCTAATAATGTTATGTTGTTGGCTGTTTCAAAAACGAAACCTATTGACATGATTGCAACTTTAGCAAAGCAGGGACAGCGTGATTTTGGTGAAAACTATCTACAAGAAGCCATCGAAAAAATTACTGCTCTTAAAACGCAGCCTGTAGGCGAGAGTATCGTTTGGCATTATATCGGTAGTATTCAACGTAATAAGACACGTGACATTGCAGAGTACTTTGATTGGGTGCAAACGGTTGAGCGCGATATCATCGCCAAACGATTGAATGACCAACGACCAGCTGACCTGCCACCATTGAATGTGTTGATCCAACTAAATATCGATAACGAAGACAGCAAATCCGGATGTGTGCCAGACCAGTTGCCAGAGCTGATAACAGCGATTAAAGGCTACGAGCGTCTACAGTTACGTGGCCTAATGATTATTCCTGCTAAAGCCAACACGGATGCTTTTGCTCGAACTAAGCAGCTGTTTGAAGAGATTAAAGCTGACCATCCAGAGTTAAGTGATTGGGATACGCTTAGTATGGGTATGAGTGGTGATATGGCAGAAGCAATAGAAAACGGTACAACAATGGTACGTGTCGGCACTGCTATCTTTGGTCAGCGTGCTTAAAACAATGTGAGTAAGCTAGTTAAGCATTTTTTAACTAGCCATTAGGTTAAATGATATCTTCTAATTTAGTGACTAGCATCTGCGTGATTTTAAGATTATCAGTCGCAATAATCTCAAATCGATAATTGGCATACTCAATCGTGTCGGTCTTTTTAGGGATTTTTCGGAGCATATACATCATAAATCCACTGATAGTCTCGTAATTTTGACTGCGTGGTAGGTCGACGATATCTAATGCACGAATTACATCTTCGATAGGGGTCATGCCATCGATTAGCCACGAGTTGTCAGTGCGCTGGACGATAGGTTGTTCCTCTAGCGTTACCAACTCACCCATCACAATGCTCATCACGTCTTTTAAGGTGATAACACCAACGACTAGGGCATATTCATTCACAATAACTGCAAAATCAGCGCCAGTAGATTTAAACATCTCTAATACTTCAAACAAAGACAAAGTATCAGGCACGAAAAGTGCTGGCTTTAATAGGGTTTTGTTTGTCAGGCTAACTTCTTGTTGGTTCAAAACCAAAGCTAAAAAGCTACGAGATTCCACATAACCAATGATATGTTCTAAATCGTCATCATGGCAGACCAAGAACTTATTGTGTGGCTGCTCAATCATGATATTCACGACTTCTTCGGTACTTGTCTTAGTATCAAAATAAACGATATTTTCTCGAGGATTCATCACTGAGGTGACGGTACGCTCTTGCATATCAAAGATATTTTCGATCAAGTGATGCTCTTGCTTCTTTAATACACCTGCTTCAGCACCAGCATCCATCACTGCATAAATATCTTCTGGTGTCATATCATCTTGACGGATGGTTGAGATGCCAAAAAGCTTAAACAGGATATTTGCAGCCCCATCGAACACCCATATAATGGGCTTTAGTATAAATATTAACAACATCATCGGGCGCACAAGCCGTACCGCTATCGTCTCTGCATTTGACATGGCCAAACGCCTAGGCATTAGATCAGCAAGTAGTGAAAACAAACTCGTAATAAGTACAAACGATATGACTGATGCTATCGTTTCACTATTCAATAACTGCTCGAGATAAGGACTAATGGCCGACTCACCCACGGCACCAGCTGAAATAGCGACCGCATTTAGCACTATTTGTACTACGGTGATAAAGCTACCAGGATGCTCTTGCATATTGAGCACATCAAGTGCGCGAACATCGCCTTCTTTTGCCATAATTTGGAGCTTGATTTTGCGGCCTGCAGCGATGGCAATCTCAGCAGCAGAGACAAAGGTACTTAAGGCAAGCAGTAAAAGAAGAAAAACACTAGCGGTTAGCAAACTCATGACGTACTCGAAAAAAAATAAAGATAATTGAGGCAAATAGTTGGTGAAACTGTGTGGAAAAGAATATGGCTAGGTGTAGACATTTTTGGTGGGTAAAAACCAAAAAAGCTGGGCAAGCACCCAGCTAATAGTAAAAAATTCGATATCTTGTAAAACTGGCTAACTAGTACCTCTCAACTTATAGATAGCAGAAGTTGAGAGGTGTGTAGTAATTAGCCTTTGATTGACCACTTATTGACTAATGGATAACGGCGTTCACGTCCAAAAGCTTTGTGGCTAATCTTAGTACCGATAGGAGATTGCAAGCGTTTGTATTCGCTGTTGTCTACCATTTTGATAACTTTGGCGACCATCTCAGCATCAAAGCCTTTATCAATAATTTCTTGATAGCCCATATCTTCATCGATATATGACGTCAAGATACCATCTAACACATCGTAGTCTGGCAAGCTGTCTTGATCTTTTTGATCTGGACGTAGTTCAGCCGATGGCGGACGAGTGATAACGCGCTCAGGAATAACAGGCGTATCCTCTAAACGGTTACGATAGCTCGCCAATTTATAAACTTGAGACTTGTATACGTCTTTTAATACGTCAAAGCCGCCAGCCATGTCGCCATATAGTGTTGAGTAACCAACCGCCAATTCTGACTTGTTACCAGTCGTGATGACCAAATGACCGAATTTATTAGACAATGCCATCAAAATAACACCGCGAGCGCGCGCTTGGATGTTTTCTTCGGTCGTATCTGCTGGCGACTTGTTGAATAACGGCGCCAACGTATGACGGATACCTTCGACAGCGTCAAAAATAGGGCAGACGGTGTAAGAAACATTTAAGCGACGTGCCTGTGCTTGAGCATCTTCTAGACTGATTTGAGAGGTATACTCGTATGGCATCATGACTGCGTATACTTTGTCAGCGCCTAACGCGTCAACAGCGATACAAAGCGTCAAGGCTGAGTCAATACCACCTGATAACCCGACAATAATACCAGAGAACCCTGAATGGTTGACATAGTCGCGTAGACCGACGACTAACGCCTGATACATTTCAGACTCGCGGCTCAAGGTTAGAGGCGCTTTGGTCTGCTCGTTGAATTTAGCAGTTTTTACATCTAACGTAGCTAGTAGCAACTGGTTCATAAAGCGCGGCGCTTCATGAGCAATGCTGCCGTCAGCTTGTACAGCCATAGAGCCACCATCAAACACTAGATCGTCTTGTCCGCCCACTGCGTTGACATAGACGATAGGGAGTTTGTTTTCACGGCTACGCTTGGCCAGCATGGTTTTGCGATTGTCTTGCTTTTCAATCTCAAAAGGTGACGCGTTTAAGCTTACGATTAGATCAGCACCTTGCTTTTTAAGCTCAGAGATAGGACCTTTCTCCCACAAATCTTCACAGATAAGCAGACCAATAGTAATACCTTTATAGTCAAATAAAACTTGATTACGACCTTTATCGAAATAGCGACGTTCATCAAACACGCCATAATTTGGCAAAATTTGCTTATGATAAAAGCCTTTTTGATGACCATTATGTAGGATGGCAGCAGAGTTAAAAGTACCGTGATGATCGACATGCGGATAGCCGACAATCATGACGATATCATCAATATCACTCAAAGTAGACAAAGCGCTTTTGACGCGGCCAGACAAGCTTGGACGTAGCAATAAATCTTGTGGAGGGTAGCCTAGTAGCGCTAACTCTGGGAATACGATTACGTCAGCACCCTGTTCGCGTGCTTGTAATGCTAGGGTACGCATTTTTTCGACGTTGGTTGCGATATCACCGACCAAAAAATGTGATTGAGCTAAGGCAAAAGTGACAGTATCTTGTGGTTTATTGGTCTTACTGGCTTCGTTTGAGGTGTTAGAGTTGGGGTTATCAGTGTCTTTTGACATTGTTATTGTTCCTATCGATATATTATTAAAATTTGGTGTGTCTGTATTGATTTCAAATAAAATCAAAGTAAATCCGAAATTAACTCAAAATTGCGCTCTTGCATATCAAGCTCAAATATTGAGCTGATATGCTGAGTCTAAATCTCGTATAAGCCTTTATAAAAGACTTATGATTTTGCTCAAGTAACTCACTCTAAATGATGGCGACACCCTAAAATTAGAACTTATGATAGTCTAAAAGAAGACGATATAAGCGGGTGTTGAAATCTGGCTCAGAGGATTCGATGTCTTTACGACGATGTAAATAAATATGTGCAAATAAACTTAACTACACTGAAAAGCTTAAAATAATTGCTTTAGTATAACATCAATTGTCGCGACAAATAGAACGCACCAGTGGATTCCCTTATAAGATAACAGTTTAAAAGCTGAACATAAAAGCAGTTTTCGATACATCATTTTTACACACTAAATTCATGCATTATGCGCTAGTCATTATCGTCGTCATCTAGTAAGCTTGCATAGACAAAGTTGTAAGTAAAGATTACAACAACGCGTTATATAATTCACACGCTTTATTGCATAATAAAGCGTGCTAACTGCATTTTTATTGTGTTGTCTATGATAATGAATGGCTGTGAATTTGTAGTATGGAACTGGGCACAGTCATACTATTTAATCGTCATACTATTTAATTGCCATATTACTTAATCGTTATATGATTTCATAAGTCCGACCCAATGCTTTTTTGTATGATTCGCAACTCTCGCTAATGGATATGGCTTACAGACAATGTCTAAAAGCTGATATTCATCACACATTTATAAACTCGCCAGCAAAATTATCGTTTGCTGTCCGCTTTTGGTTTATACGCTATGATTGAAAACTGGACAAAAGAATTTATTATTCAGCGCTTATTGGCAATTACGTTGCTAGTGGTGCTATTCGTATTGTGTTTTCAAGTGGTGCAGTTTTTTATTGTACCAGCGCTGTGGGCAGCGATTTTGGCCTATGTGACTTTTCCTATTTATAATTTCTTCCATGAAAAGGTGAAGCTAAGCCCAGATTTTAGTGCTGCTATTATGACGGTGAGTATCTCACTGATAATAGGCGTGCCACTGGTCATCGGTGTGTTTATCTTACAGCAAGAAGCTTTGAGTTTAATCAGTAATTTGATTTACCGTATCAAGGTAGGTTACTTAGATGTGCCTGACTCCCTCAAAGATTTGCCTATCATCGGTCAGCAAGTCAAAGACGTGCTGTGGCGTATTAACAAAAACCCAGAAGGGACGCTAGAAGCTTTTCGCATTTGGGTTCAGTCGCATTTATATTATGGCAAAATAGCATTTGATGTGGTGTTCAGTAGTTTGGCCAAACTCGGTATGGCGTTAATGACGCTTTTCTTCTTTTACCGAGATGGCACCAGTCTGGTTCGGCAGATTCGTCAAGCGCTGCGTAACATCATCGGCAATCGCATTGACGGTTACATCGATTCTGTGGGTACAACTACGCGTGCCGTGGTATATGGTATTGGTTTGACGGCATTGGCTCAGGCTTTATTGGCTGGTATCGGCTATTACTTCGCTGGTGCACCAAGTCCTATTTTATTGACCATTGTCACGTTTATTATTGCCCTGATTCCCTTTGGTACGCCTTTCGTTTGGGGCGGTGTATCGATTTGGCTATTAAGTCAAGGGCATACTGCAGAGGGTATTGGATTGGCACTATGGGGTGTACTGGTAATTAGCTGGGTGGATAATTTGATTCGTCCTATCGTCATTAGCGGCGCGACCAAAATTCCTTTTATCATTATTTTTATTGGTGTACTGGGTGGCCTAACAGCGTTTGGTTTTGTTGGTTTATTTATCGGGCCTGTCGTATTGGCTATCGGGCTTGCAGTATGGCGCGAGTGGATATCGCAGCATAAGAATGAGATATTTGCTCAGCAAGAGGTGATGCTTTCTGACGCTCGTGTGATAGATCCTGTGCACGAACCAGAATAACGAGTCATTAGGGCGTGTCTTCAATTCACCCAATGGCCACCTAAATGGGCTAAAAATGGCTAAATTTTGCCAAACATCGTCAAATAGCTGTTTAATATCTCGATATTATCTACGCTATTTTTCTTGTTTGACGGCAATTTATCTCATTTTTATTTCCATTTTTGAAATGAAGACACGCCCTAGAAAATACGATGTAAAGAATTATCGATAGAGATGATGAGTAATGACAAATAAGAATATGGCAGAATCGACGAATAATAAAATCGATAAGTTAAGCGTGATTAAAAATATCACTATTTTAGCGGACAGCAACATCGCCAGTCTGAATGATTTTTTTAATGATGCTACGCTTGGTCAGCTGACTGAGCATACGGTTGATATCATCACTGTCGCTGGTCGAGATATCGATGCAGCGCTACTTGCCGATGTGCAGCCAGATGTGCTGCTGATACGCTCTGTGACGAAAGTAAACGAAGCGCTATTGGTTAATAATAACAGTGTACAGTTTATTGGGTCTGCGACTATTGGGACCGACCATGTAGATCAAGATTACCTAGCGTCTCGCAATATCACTTTCGCCAATGCGGCTGGTTGTAGCAAGCATTCTGTGGCTCAATATGTATTAACGGCTATCTTAACTTTGCGTCCACAGTATTGGCAGCAGTCGGCGTCATTAACATTAGGCATCATTGGTCTTGGTAATATCGGTAGTACACTTGCTCAATATGCCTATGATTTGGGTTGGCAGGTGCTAGGTTATGATCCCCTGTTACCAGCCTCTAAAACTAACAATGCTAGCTTGGAGCAGGTACTTAGCCAAAGTGACGTGGTTAGTCTGCATGTGCCTTTAACCAATGAAAAGAATGCGACGAATCCTAAAGGTAGTGATTACCCAACACGTCATCTTATCAACGCAGCTGCATTAGCAATGATGCCTGCTGATACAATGCTGATTAATAGTGCGCGCGGGCCTGTAATTGAGGAAAGTGCGCTTGAAACAGACATTGAGCGTACTGGACGTCAAGTGGTGCTAGATGTGTTTGAGCATGAGCCAAAGATTGCAGTAAGCTTGCTATCCAAACTTGCTATTGCCACACCGCATATCGCTGGCTATACGCTAGAAGGTAAGCTACGTGGCACACAAATCATTTATGATGCCTTGTGTGAAAAGTTATCGATACCTCCCACTCAATCTATGTCCAATCTGCTACCGCTAAATATGTTCTTATGGTCTGAACTAAAATCACATTCAGACAGACTGCCAAAGTTTTATGACATTATGCAGGATGATACCTCGTTGCGAAATAAAGCAGTGGATGGGCAAGTAAATGGTGCTGACTTTGACGGTCTGAGACGTGATTACCACTTGCGCCGTGAGTGGCGGTTTTAATTAAACAAGATACTTAGCAACCAATTATTCATCAGTCGCAGTAGAGCCCAATGACTCAAGCAAACAACATTTCTTCGCAGCTTATTAATTCTAAGCCTAGCTATGCACCAACCATGACACTTGCGATGGCACAACAACGCGCGCAATTTATCAGTAGTATTCGGCAGTTTTTTACCAGTCGACAAGTGCTGGAAGTGCAGACACCGCTATTATCCCAAGCAGGCAATACAGACACTTTTTTGCAGTCTGTAGCAGCTCATGTGACCTATCAAGACCGTCCACGCACTTATTATTTGCATACCTCGCCTGAGTTTGCGATGAAGCGTTTATTAGCCAGCTGGCAAGTACCTATTTATCAGATTTGTCCTGTCTTTCGTGATAACGAAATAGGCACGCGTCATAATATTGAATTTACGATGCTTGAATGGTATCGACCTAATTATAGTCTGGACGAGATGGCAACTGAGCTTAATGAGTTGTTGGAGACGCTCTATGGTCATTCAATTGTGATGAGTCATTATCGCTATGTCGATGCCTTTATGGATTTTGTAGGTATCCATCCGTTGACAGCGAGTTTGAGTGCATTACAAGCCGTGGCAGAAGACATGGGTTTAACAGGATTTGATTTTAATAATGCTGATGATAGCGAAGAAAACCGTCGTCAGAGCTGGTTGGATTTGTTATTCAGTCATGCCGTAGAGCCAAACCTAGGTCATGATTTGCCGACATTAATCATAGAGTATCCACCTGCGACCGCTGCACTAGCGAAGACAGCTAGGGATAAAGACGGTAATAAAATTGCGAAGCGTTTTGAGCTGTATATCAATGGCATTGAAATCGCCAATGCTTATGATGAGCTAGCAGATGGTCAAGCATTACGTGACCGTTTTGAACAAGACAATCAATTACGCGCGCGTCATAATCTACCTCAAATGCCAATCGATGAGCATCTATTAGCTGCCTCCAATGATTTGATGCCATGTAGTGGTATCGCAGTCGGTATGGATAGATTGCTAATGGTGTTGACAGGTGCAAGCAGCTTAGAAGAAGTCATCCCTTTTCCCAGTGGGCAAGCATGATTGAATGAGCTTCTTTTAGATTAGCTGTAATCTAAATACATAATAAAAAGGTCGTTACCGATTTACCAATTAGATATTGGCGAATCGATAACGACCTTTTATATTGGCTGCTTTTAAAATTTAGCAGACACAACCAATTCTGCTAATACTAAACTTATTTATACGGTAGCTACTGCTTCATTAATATCAATGTCACCATTGTGTAGATTGAAGACTTTGCCTATGGTGTTATCTGCGGTTAGCACCGAGGCTAGCGTTGTTGCTACATCTTCGATGGCATTTTCGCCAGAGCTGGTATCATTAATAGTAATTTTGCCGGTACCAGCGCGTTCTTTTAGTGCGCCTGGCTGTACGATAGTGTAATCCAGCGAGCTGTTATTCACTAACCAGTGATCAGCGTAGTGCTTAGAGATATAGTATTCTTTTAGATCTGCAATACCAGGGTTTTCGTCCCATTTGTCAGTTTCTAATGAAAAGACCGAACTCAGCATAATATAACGTTTAATACCTTTATCTTGTGCAGCCTGCATCGTTTTTACAGCACCGTGCAAGTCCACTTCTAAGACGTTTTTGCCACCAGATCCTGCTACAAAGTAAACAGCCTCAATATCCTGATCCAGTTGTTTTTCAATAGACTCTTTACTGGCTGTAATGTCTAAATCTAGCTGGGTGTAATTGTCATTATCAAATAGCTTTTCTTTCTGACGAGTCGTGCCAATAACTTGATGGTCATCAGCCAATAACTGCTTAACCAAATCACCGCCCACTCGACCACTTGCACCAACGACTAAAATTTTCATAATCATTCCTATTTTTATTTAAATTCTATTGTTTGAGTTATTCAGTAAGTTTATTTATCTTAAAAACCGAATATAGAGTAACAAAAATAGGTAGCACGCTTCGTTATAAAGCGTGCTGATTAAATAGTGTTTGGTTATAGAGTGTATACAGTTTGCAAGGAAGCAAACGTTGGCTAGATAATGTTACTTGATAGAAACCAGCATAGGTAGGCGTCAGATAAAACGATGAAAAGCACTAACGAACCAAGCGATTAAGGCCATCGGCAAAGGCTTTTTTATCACGATCGCCGTAAGGTTTTTGACCGCTCATTTCCTGCAATTCTAGGACACCAGTACCGCGCATGGTATCCATAAAGTCGCGCATATTGAGCTTTTGCTTGATGTTGTTTTTGTCGTAGACCACGCCGCGCGTCGTCAATACCATACCACCTTTATCCAAAATGTCATTGGCTAGAGGGATATCGCTAGTGATAGCCAAGTCACCAGTTTGTATCTGCTCGACGATATAATCATCAGCTTTGTCGAATCCTGATGGCACGACAGTCATAACAAGTAAGGGCGACTTGCGTAACTTAATCGGCTGATTGGCTACAAATATGGCCATGGTCTTGGTACGTTCAGCCGTTTTAATAATCAAATCTTTGGCAATCAATGGTACCGAGTCTGCGTCCACCCAAATCTGCATTATTTATTGGCCTTCTCAGATTTTGATGAAGGAGTAGTCAGGCTGCCTGCTTGGCTGTCTTTATTGTCTAGCTCATCAGCTGTGGCATTATTTTGAACACTGTTCTGAGTACTGTTTTTAGCATTACTCTTAGTATCGACGTCTGCTTTACTAGGCTGAGTATCTACGTTTGCATACTCTTTGTCCAGACCAACCTTGTTTGGCAAGATAGCGACCAGTTTTGCCATAGCAGGCTCTAAATCAGTCACGTCGTTAGGCATCAAAGTGATATGAGCAATCTTGCGATCGTTACGCTCAGCCTTATGATAGCTATGGTAATGAGCGCCATCGATGTTTAGCACTGCACTAATATCAGGATATTGACCCAACACATTTACCATAATCGCAGGATGTACGTTATCTGTATCGCCTAACGGCAAGTTAACCACGGCACGGATATGATTCTCAAACTGACTGGTGATAGCGCCTTCGATACTCCAGTGTCCAGAGTTGTGGACCCGTGGTGCGATTTCATTTGCTAGTATCGCGTTATGACCACGAGCATCTTTGGTGACAAACAATTCAAGCGCCATAACGCCGACATAATCTAAATGATTCATGACTTTAGTGATAGCATCTGTTGCTTGCTGGAACAGGTGACTCGTACCAACAGCAGGTGCTTGAGTTTTGGCTAATATACCGTTGTGATGGTGATTTTCGACCAAATCGTAACAGCGAACTTGACCGTTTTGCGCTCTTGCCGCGATGATAGATACTTCACGACTAAAATCAATAAAACCTTCGGCAATCAACGGAGCGGGCGTTGGTGTCAGCGAGCCTTTGCCAGTGACGGCATCCTTTAATGCTAGCCAAGCGGCTTTAATATCGCTGTCTTGTTTGATGACGAATTGACCTTTGCCGTCATAGCCGCCGCGGCTGGTTTTTAGGACGATAGGCAGACCTAGCTCATTGCAAGCTTGTTTTAATTCAGCTTCAGAATTGACAGCCATAAAGGGTACAGTGGCAATATCAAGCGTGTTGAACATCTGCTTTTCTTTTAAACGATCTTGAGCGATATCAAGCGCAATCAATGGCGGAAACATGCCTTGCTTGCTGCCAGATTTTGACAAGCTAACCAGTTGTTCGACCGTAGACGTTGGCGTGTTTTCAAACTCTAAGGTAAAGACATCCGCTGCTGCGATAAAGTCTTCTAATTGATCGCTATGAAAGACACGACCGTATAGGCTGGCAGGACATTCTGGATTGTCTTCTAAAAATACGCATTGGTAACCCAATGGCATGGCGGCTTCGGCAAGCATCATACCAAGCTGACCACCGCCTAAAATACCGATGGTACGAATGGTTTGGGTAACAGGATAAGCGTTTGCTGTAGTCATGGCAGGCTCTTTGAATAAAAGTGAATAAGGTGTTTGGGCTATTAAAATCTAAAACTCAATGGGTGAAAATAGGAAAAGGTGCACTGTATGCACCTTATCTCTACTCGGAATTGCTTAAAAATATACAGTGATAGCTTCAATCGTTAAGCTATAAATATAAAAGACGCTGCTATAAAAGGTGATCGATTTATATTTACTTAAGGATTGATGATACCTGGTGTTGGGCTAGCAAGAATAGTCTCAGTCTGAGACTGGCGCATCTGATCGAGCTTAGTAGCAATCGTATCATCATGCAATGCCAGTACTTGAATTGCAAGTAGGGCAGCGTTATAAGCACCAGCAGCACCAATCGCCAAAGTACCAACAGCGACGCCTTTTGGCATTTGTACGATAGACAGTAGACTATCCCAACCGCTCAGCATAGATGACTTTACGGGGACACCAAAGACAGGTAGCGGCGTTTGACTGGCACACATGCCTGGCAGATGAGCGGCACCACCTGCACCAGCGATGATCACTTGTAGACCATTATCTTTTGCGCTTTTGGCATAATCAAATAATCTATCAGGCGTACGGTGTGCAGAGACAACTTCACAATCAAAAGCAATGTCAAAGTCTGCAAGCAATTGCGCAGCAGCACTCATGGTTGCCCAGTCAGACTGCGAACCCATGATAATGCCGACTTTTGGCTGACCAGCAGGGGAGGTGATTGGACCGTTCTGGTTAGCAGCAGTATTCGTGGTGCTCATGATTGGATATCCTCAAAAAGACCATCATACAAAAATTTTGCTACACTCGTAAAGCCAAGTTTGACTTTTAATACTGGTATGGCGCTAATTGTATTGATATCACGATTTTATATATGTTTTTCATCGTGATAATGCTGAACAAAATGATTGACCGTCAATGGTAATGGTTGTTCGGTATCCAGTTGATAGCATGTTAGATAGCCGCTATCTACTGCTGCAGAGTAGTCAGTACAGGCAACTTGTGGACTGAGTGGCTCAGGTGTGCCAGTGAGCCAATAGTGCCCGACGAACACAGGTTTATGAGTTTTTAGCGCAAACTCAATATTTTCAGCCAACGCCTCAGGTGGTATCTGCGCCAATGCGGACGATGGAGCACGAGACACTTCACGCAGGGTGCGTGTATTTAACTCATCTAGCCACCAGCGTACTCGTACTCGCGTACGCTCGGTACCTTCTTTATCTACCATCACAATGCCATCAGGTAAGCCTGTTTCAACCCCTTTCAACACTCGCTCCAAAGCATTAAAGGCGATGGTATCTTCTTTAGCCGTCGCGATTAAACCTGCTGGAGTCAGACAGTTATCGTCAGTCAGAAAGGGTTTTAGTATTGCCATGCTGTCTGTATCCCAACAAGCATGCACAAAACACGCATAGTCGGTCTCAATCCACAATGGGATTTCATATAAACGCTGCAACCAGTACTCATGTTGCTCTGAGCCAAATGGTATCTCTGCTAAAAATGCCTCGTGTTGGCGTCTATGGATATCATTGTGCGAGCGTAAATACTGGCTGGTATTATCGGGATCGCGCGTGGCATATGCCAATGCATTATATTCATGGTTGCCCATCACTGCATCGGCTACATCGGCATCTAGCATTGCAAAGACAATCTCCAGTGTAGCTAGTTGCTGCGAACCACGATCGATCAAATCGCCGATAAACAAGGCCCTGTGACCTTTTGGTGGCACGAAGTACTGGCCATTATGCTTATAGCCTAACTGATGCAGCAGACCGATCAGTTTGTCTGCATAACCATGTATATCACCGATAATATCTATAATCATAATGTATTACTAAATCTCAAATGTAGAAGTATACCCTGTGCAAAATAGTATTTATAAAGTATAGCTGTCTTTAAAGTGCTAGCTTTACTATACGTAAAAATGTCTAAAATCCTGGTGATAGTAACGCATTGATAAAGTGCGGTAGTACTTTTGGTTCCAAAACAATCGTAGCGATAACGCCGAATGCGCCGCCCCACATATGAGCCATATGATTGATGTTTGAGCCACCACGTCGATCAGCATAGATACTATAAAATATATAAGCGACAGCAAATAGTATCGCAGGAATAGGAACTACGGCAAAGAGATAAATTCTCTCCCATGGTGCTAGCAGGATAAAAGCAAACAGCACAGCTGATACGCCGCCTGATGCGCCTAGACTCAAATAACTGGCGTTGTTCTTATTTTTCACGTAACTTGGAATCATGGCAACGATAATTGCCAACACATAAAAAACCACAAAACCGTAGCCGAATAAAAACGGCTGATATAGTCCTTCGATAGCACGCCCAAAGAAATATAAAGTAAACATATTAAAGAGCAAATGCATACTATCAGCATGAATAAAGCCATGGGTCACAAAGCGATCCCATTGCCCATTGTTGACTGCTGGCGGATAAAAAATCAATCGATTAAATAGCGTCTTGTTTTGCCAAGCCAATAAGCTGACAATAACGGTAATTATGATAATAAGCGTCGTATGGTTTAACAAAGGAAAATCCTTAGGCCGTGCCTGATATGTGACAATGTTACAAATGACAAGCTACAAATGACAATATTCAAAGCCTAAGCGTTACGGCTGAGTAAAAAATAAGTTTGACGTCTAATCCGTATTAAGTACTAACCATTAGCAATAGACTAATACTAACAGCAGTTGCGATAACGCGAATACCTATTGTGTGACAAAACGATGCTTTTTTATGCGGTTATAGTGAATAATGTAGCAGTGTACCATGCAACATAAGTGAAACTTTTAGAGCGATGGTAATGAAGACACTAATAACTAATGTAATGCTCAGACTAGTTACGAGTATGGCCTTAGATAAAAAAGTAACATTTTCAAATGATGTAGATAAAAATAAAATAAGTGCTTAGTTTTGCACATTCCAATAAGGCTGATAGAGGCAGTGGATTATGAACATTATTGACCAGCTAGAGCAAACGATAACCCCAGCTGTAATGGGTAATGATGACAGCAATAATGTCGCCTATGTCAGTTTACTTGAGCAGTTTTATGCTGTTTTGGCTTCGCGCCTAGCTGTGCCACAGGTTTACTCACAATTGCTGCGTACTGACCAAATAATTACTAGCACTAATAATGAAAGCCCGCTATTTGAACAAATATGGCAAGATAAAAACTTACAAAAAACGATCGTCCAAGAGTTGTCAGCCACCCATCACATTGATGAACAGACAACTAAGCAATTACTAATTAGTGCCGCGCCGTTGGTATATCGTGAGCTAAAAGTATTGGCTAATGGTCAGTTTTTGCCAGCATTTTTGCAAGAAAAACAGGTTACTTTACGTCCATACTTACCTATCTGGGCAGCAGCTGTGATTACGGCTCCTCAAGGCGTTAGTCAGCAAATACAAACAAGCTTCAATTCAGATGATGACCATGTGCCAGTACACGTGCCAGTAAGTGACGACATATCGAATAGGCAAGATGATTCTACTTTAGATACTGGCATAGCTGGCATAGCTGGCATAGTTGCACCAATAACGAACACTGATGCAGAAAATATAGAGCAAATATCAACTGCTGAGCGCACGAGCACTGAAGCGTTAGATAACGATACGACTGCCAATAGTAATGCTATTCATGCCAATCCAGCAGCCTACCATTTGGCAGAAAATAGTAATTTAAAGCATGCACAAGTGCGTACTCGTAATCAACGAAACGATCTACTAATACGCGTATTTTTATTAATAGTAGCTTTGGCTGCGCTTGCACTAGCAGCATGGGCATTATTAGTGAAACCCAATAATGAAATACCAGTAGAACCTGTAGCCACAGTACCTGTTGAACCACCGCCAGCACCCGTGCCTCCTGTACCAACAACGACTCCTGTTGAGCTTATTGTCGGTGTAGACAACGGCGGAAACTTGTACACTTGTAGTGCGACCGTTGGCGATACTGCACTGCAAAGCACGTTGCAACAGGCGCTCAATACAAGCTTTGGTGAGCAGGCAAGTATTTGTGAATTGAACATACAGGATGGGGTAGCAACCTCAATCGCTAATATGCCTGCGGAGACACTGCCCAATGTATTGACGATGCTTAGATCAACACCGTTTGCACGTTTACATGTGCAAAATGACCGTCTTACACTGGAGGCGCCAGACAATATGCTGCTGCAAAAACTGGTCACAGAAATACGAAGCTTAGTACCAGCAATGGTAGTCGAGAGTACAGCGCCACTGCCATTGCCTGATAATAGCAACATTGGTGATGCTACGAACAACATGGCAAACGCAAATAACCAGTTTGTAGATGATGGAGCGGGGATTAATAATCAATACAATAATAATGGGTTAAATAGTAACTCTGGCGAATACCAAGCATCAGATGATGATACTGGAGATCGTGTGATACCAACTCCTTTGCCTAACAATAATAGCTTTAATAATGCGCCCAACAATCTGCCTACTAATGGCGCGAGCAATACTCCCAACAACTTTCCTTCGAATAATCAAACGACCAGACCGCCAGGCCCTTTTTCTCCTTCAGAAGTGGATGAGATGGTAAACACAGTCATCGTTGCTGAACCAGCTCAAGTAAGGTAGTTTTTTATCAGGCACGCTGTTTCATATGGCGTGTTTTTTTATGTGGCCTATCTTTTCATGTAATTTAGCTACAGTTACGTGTGCCAACCGAAACATTACTTACTGTATCATTTGCACAACAACGTACAGACTGTGAATAGCAGCTTAAGAATTTTATAATAATCAAAACCAAATAAAGTAGTTTGATGAATTTATCGTCACCATAACTGCTACGCCACCATGACTACTACTATAACGATTGAATACAAAAGAATGATATAGCTGCTTTTTGAGCAAACGAATGATATAAATAAAAATTAAGGGGAGAGCCATATTATGGATATTATTAGCCATTTGACACGCACCGTCAGCCCAGCCGTATTGGAAGATGACCGTAGCCCAGCTAAGAAAAATCTACTAGAACAGTTTTATGCCATTTTTGCTGCTCGTCTTGCAGACAACGATACTTTCAGCCGCTTTGCCAATGAAAACATCGCCCGTGACGACAATGCTTTTTATGACCGTGTATGGACAGAAGGAGCACATCGCGACCAAATCTCTCGCGAATTGGCAGGCAAGCATAATGTCGATGCAACCGCTTCACGCGGTCTGATTGCGATGGCAGCGCCATTGGCTTTTCATGAGATCAAAAGCTTGGCTGGTACCACGCCCGTTCCACAATTTTTGAATGACAACCTGAACAGTTACCAGCATCATATCCCTGCATGGGCGGGTACTGTTTTGCCTGCTAGTGCAGTCGCTGCCACTTCTACTGCAGCTGGC
This sequence comes from Psychrobacter sp. NPDC077938, assembly GCF_044542635.1. NCBI lineage: Bacteria > Pseudomonadati > Pseudomonadota > Gammaproteobacteria > Moraxellales > Moraxellaceae > Psychrobacter > Psychrobacter sp. NPDC077938. The sequence goes on along the minus strand of NZ_JBITUW010000001.1, from coordinate 351,483 downwards.
ACACCAATTTCTGATACCACCAGCACAGCGCCATTGCAAAAAGAAGAAGAGCCAAAAGAGAGCTTCATGAAAGCGCTGCTACCTATTATTGGTTTGATTATCTTGGGTGCATTGGCTTGGGCACTACTCAGAGGCTGTCAAGAAAACCCTGAGCCTGTAGCAACGCCAGCGGCTACAGTACAGCAAGGGGCGCAAGGTAATGAGGTAGTAGCGGTTGCAGGTGCGATTAAGCCTGCGTCACTGAGTATCGCAACTGGTGAAAATAGCGAGCTGTATGCTTGTCGTATGAGTGTAGGTGATGAGACATTACAAACCAATGTTATGAATGCTTTGACTGGTGCATTTGGTGACGAAGCTAATAAATGCCGTGCTGACGTTGATGATAATTTTGCAGTAGATATGCCAGCATCTGCTCAGTTGGCAACGATATTACCAATTATCAAAAATGTACCGAACGCGAGTATGATTATCAAAGGCGATAACATTACTGTTAATGCTCCTGATGAAGCCGCATTGGACAAGTTGGTTGCTGACTTACAAGCAGCTGCTCCTGCCATGACGGTTCAAGCTGAAGGCCCATTAGATTTACAAGGCGAGATTGATGACAGTCTGGCTGCTGCAGATGTGGCGATGACCAATCTAGGTGAAAACCCAGATCCACGTGATGTTGCTCGTGCTTTGAGTATTCAGGTGATTAACTTTCAAGTAGATGAAGCGGTTATACCTGAAGTCAATAAGGCGCTGCTAGACCGTGCTGCAGAAATCATCAATAATGTACCTGATATGAAGCTGATGATTGTCGGTCATACGGACAGTCAAGCCTCTGATACCTATAATATGGAGCTGTCTCAGGAGCGTGCTGAGTCAGTGAAATCGTATCTAGTGTCTAAAGGGGTTGATGCTAGTAAATTAACGACCAAAGGCATGGGCGAATCAGAACCAATCGCGGACAATTCAACTGAACAAGGTCGCTTCCGCAATCGCCGTATTGAATTTATGGTCAATGACGAGGTTGTTAGTGCAAACGATGGCATGATGATAAACAGTGATTCGCTAGATCCAGATATGAACCCATTAGATAGTAACAATGACGATTTGTTACCAGATGGCGATGACGCTACCCAAGGTACTGCGGTAGATCCAACCAACTAATCTATTTGTTCTTATTTTGATTATAGTAGCCAAATGACAAAAACCGCATCTTATAAAGGTGCGGTTTTTTGTATGCTACTCGATGATAGTTAAGTAAGCTATTATTTATATAAAGTAGGATCTGTTGATTCTTTAGCAGTCTGAGCATCAGCTTGCGCATCAAAAAAAGTCTGAGTAACATTTTGCTTGGCTTGCTGCCAGTATTCAAATTGCTGGCAAGTAGATTCAAGGTCGCCTTGCCATGTTGGGGTGTTGCCGCGCATAGTTTTGATACGTTGCTGGTTAGGGTAAGGCAGATCTTGCGCAGCTTTAGCCGCCTCATGAGCAGCCACACGGTCATTGCATACGAGGGCAATATCACAACCAGCATCAATGGCCGCTTTTACGCGAGCACTGACATCACCAGCCGCCTTTGCACCTGCCATCGATAAATCATCAGAGAAAAGTACCCCGTCAAATTTAAGCTCATCTCGAATGATATCTTGTAGCCAAATTTTGGAGAATCCTGCTGGCTTGTCGTCTACTTGCGAAAATATCACGTGTGCTGGCATAAGAGCGTCCAGACTATGTAGTGTTTGAGCAAAAGGTTGCATATCGCTATTGACGATTTCATCTAAGCTACGTGTGTCAATGGCTTCTGATACGTGCGAGTCAGGAGCGATGGCTCCATGACCGGGGAAGTGTTTACCAGTGGTTGCCATACCAGCCGCTTTCATTCCGCGCATAAACTGTGTTGCAAGCGCAGTGATGGCTTGTGGCTCATGATGAAAGCTGCGATCACCGATGACTTGGCTAATACCATCTCTGTCCAGTACGGGTGCAAAGCTCAAATCGATTCCTACAGCCAGCACTTCAGCTGCCATTAGATAACCGCAATCGTAGGCACAGCTAAGTGATTGATTTGGGTCTTGATTGAATAGCTCACCCAGTCGACCCATAGCAGGTAAGGGCGTGAAACCTTCACGTAGCCTCGCGACTCGTCCACCTTCTTGGTCCACACCGATAAGTATGTCTTGATTGTGATAACGTATATCGTCGCATAGTGCTCTGACTTGGGCCGCATCTGTGACGTTACGACCAAACAATATTACTCCGCCGACCTGTGCTTGTTTAATCAAGCTGACATCTTCAGCGGTCAAAGCGGTACTATCGATATCTATCATTAAAACGCCGTACATCGCGTGTTCCTTATTATTTTATATATGGTTATATTATGAGGGTGACTGACTATACCTGTCTTATCGCTTAGCAGTCATTGTTCAGATATCTTATTATGACAGCTATTATTAATTGAGCATAATGTGGCAGATTATCGGGGTCAAATCAATTTGCTAATAGCTATTAAGTTTAGTCATTAAATCGATGTTCATAGCTTCCAATTGCTATGCATGATAAAAGTGATAGAAAGTTTGGTATGTACAAACGTAGCGTGTAAGATTGCTTATACAGTTTGAGACAGTTCAGTATTTATGCGCGTGATAATATTGATTGATTTTTGACTATATATCAGTATTTAATGATGCATAAAGTATAAGAATAAAACACACAGCATTTATAGGTCATAACAGATTCGAGCATTACTAATCCTGATGAATTACCCAATACTACTAACTTCAAATAACTAGGTACATATGATGAAAAAACAACCAGCACAGTGGTTACTCAGTGCAGCGTCAGTGGGCATCGCCGGTATTATCTTGACCCAAAGCTACGGTACTGCAGTCGCCGAGACCAACACGGGAAGTTTCGTTCAGACCCCTGAGCAAAAGGTCACCACCCGTCAAGTAGCCGCCTTGCTGGATCGCAGTCATTATCTTAATCAGCCTTTAGATAGTAAGACTGGTAGCGAAATCCTATCAATGTATATCGATAGCCTTGACCCAAATCATACGTTATTTTTACAATCCGATGTCGACGAGCTTAAGAAAAAACACGCTGAAGACTTTGGTGCTCGTCTAAAGCAAGGTGATCTATCTGCAGGGGTAGAGGTGTTTGATCGTTACCGCAAACGCTCAAACGAGTACTTTGCGATGGCCACTAAGATGCTTAAGACAGACATTGATTTAACAGGTAACGACACAATCATTCTTGATCGCGAAAAACTCGGTCATTTTAAAACCAAAAAAGAGCAGCGTGATTACTGGGAACGTCAGTTAAAGTTTCAGTTGATGAGCATTACGCTGGGTCAAGAAGACGAAAAAGCCAAAGAGAAAGTATTTTTAAGCAACCCAGATATTACTCGCGGACAAGACTTGGTACGTAACGATGAGCGTACGCCAAATGAAATTTTGCAAAATCGTTTGTCGCGTCAACAAGAGCAGTTTAAGCGTCTCAAAGATGATGAAATCATGGAAACCATCTTAAATACGGCGATGCTGACCTATGATCCGCACAGTAATTACTATGCACCGATTCAAGCGACGGAATTGCAAATCCAGTCTAGTCTTCAGTTGGAAGGTATTGGTGTCTCTATTCGTCCAGATCGCAAAAATCCGGATTATACCCGTATTGTGACTTTGGTCGATGGTGGTCCAGCCGCTAAGTCAGGTCAGATTAAGCCCAATGATTTGATCGTTGGTATCGCAAAAGATGGCGAAACCATGACGGACGTGGTTGGCTGGTCAACGCGTGAAATTGTCAGCTTGATTCGTGGTAAACGCGGTACATCGGTCACACTGAAACTACGTCAACCCAACACGCCAGATGCTAGCGCCCGTACGGTCACGGTAGTACGAGACATTATTCAGCAAGAAGAATCTGGCGTCACTCAGCGAGTGGTAGAAGTGCAGCGTCCTAATATTGATAAGACACCAAAGCGTATTGGCGTACTTGAGATACCGAGCTTTTATCTAAACTATCGTGCACGTCGTAATGGTGAAGACTACCGTAGCGTCAGTATCGATACTGAAAAAGCACTAAAAGAGTTGAATAAACAAAATATCGATGGCCTAGTGGTTGATTTGCGCAATAACCCTGGTGGCTCATTAGATGAAGTTGCCAAGATGCTAGGTTTCTTTATCAAGAGTGGACCACTGGTACAGATTCGTGATAATCGCGGTAATATTCAAGTATATCGCGACAATGATGGTGGCGAGCAGCTATATGATGGCAAGATGGCGGTCATTACCAACTTAGCATCGGCCTCAGCCAGTGAAATCTTTGCCGCTGCTATTCAAGACTATGGTCGCGGATTAGTGGTTGGTAGTACGACAACTGGTAAAGGCTCGGCGCAAATTCAGCTCGATAGCCTAGCTTTAGGCTCTGCTACCTTAACTCAGCGTAAGTTTTATCGTGTCACTGGCGGTAGTACGCAAAATAAAGGTGTTGTACCAGACGTTGAGCTAGTCAATATCTATGACGATGCAACCTTTGGCGAGCGCGCTCAGAAAAAAGCATTGCCTTGGGATACTATCAGAACAGCACCGTATAAGCCTGAAGGGAAGTTTACCAGTGATACATTGGCGACACTCAATCAGCAGTCTAAGATTCGCCAACAAAAAAACCCACAGTTTACTTATCTGTCGACGCTAAATGATATTCGTAACATGGATGATGAAAAGAAACCTGTTCGATTAGATATCAATAGTCGCCGAGCTAAAATGCAACTAATTGAAAAACGCTCATTAGAAGCAGAAAACAAGCGCCTTATTGCAACTGGTGAGCGTCCGTACTCTAACTGGAACACTTATCAGGCAGCGATGGACGCAAAATTTGAAGAACGTAGCCGTATGAAAGCAGCTGAACGTCCAGAATTACCAGAGGATGAAGCGTTTATCAATGAGGCGGCTTACCTTATGCTCAGTGCCGAACCTAAGACAATGCTTAGCCCTGAAGAGAAGCTATAATGTGAAGTTATTATAGCGTTACGTAATCTATGTAAGCATATGCTTACATAGATTGACGTTTAGACCTCTTACCAATGAAGGGTCAATCTGCGACTATAACTGTACGGCACGATTGAACGAAACGGTTCATTGATACTAGGGATTGGTATCTTAAAGGTCGCACTAGGGATAAGTAGTTTGCTGATTAAGGATGATAAGGCTGGATGCCTGTCAGTTATGAGATGCCCCGGGATTAGGTATCACGTAACGCTAACATGGATGGTTGGTAATAAAAGCCGCATGACGCTTGTCGTTATGCGGCTTTGTTACGTCTGGATATTAATAATTTTTATGGCGGATTCTTTAAATAGATAGTATTCAAGTTGATCATATTTATATTAATTCGAAACTTACCGTGAAATAAGTATAAAAAAGGCCAGTAACCTGATCGGCTACTGGCCTTTTAGATTAGATGATAAATCTAATAATTTACCATCTAACTATTGTCACTATACTCTAGAAGAGATTAGTGCTCAACGCCACCTGCACCATGTACATGGCCATGGTTTAGTTCGTCTTCAGTTGCTGCACGTACTTCTTGGATTTCAACATCAAATGTCAAACGCTTGCCAGCCAATGGATGGTTTGCATCAACAGTCACTTCTTGATCGTTTACAGCAGTCACAGTAACCAACATTACTTGGCCGCCAGCTTCTGACTGGAACTGCATACCAGGCTGAATGTCATCAACGCCTTGGAAGTTGTCACGTGGTACGTGCTGTACTGCTTGCTCTTGGTATTCGCCGTAGCCATCAGCAGGTTCAACGACTGCATTAACTTTTTCGCCAGCAGACTTACCTTCTAATTGTGCTTCTAGGCCTGGGATAATGTTGCTGTGACCATGTAGATAAGCAAGTGGCTGACCTTCTGGTGACTGGTCAAGGATATTGCCTTCGTCGTCTTTTAATGTGTAATTGAATTTGACGGCAGTGTCTTTTGCGATAGTAGTCATAAAATATCCTAAATATATCTATGTAAAAAATTAAATACGGTTGCAATAAACCTAAAAGAGCCAATCTGCAAGCCAAAAGGCCACGTCATTAGTCAATTATCATCAGTTTATTAAAGTAACTTTAGCAGTTAGCATCTTTAATTGAGATGGCCCACATAACTTTCAAGGCAAAAAACATAAAAAATGCCAATTAATGCCACAATTTACAATAATAACTGCTATTTTCTATAGTTGATGCATAGCTATTGGCTATTCATGGTTTAGGAGTTGCTTTTTTAGAGTAGGACTTCTAGCATAATTATAAAAATAAGGACGAGAGATACGATGACAGCATTTGCCAATACCACTACTAAACATCCAGCGAGCAATGTTTCAACCAATCATCATGATACTAAGGCTAAAACGATAGCTGATATAAGCTATCAATTTGATTTTGCCCGTTTCTACGAGCACCTGGTCGATGTATCACTGAGTTTTACAGCAGTATCCGATGCGCCGCAGCTTTGGTTACCAGCGTGGATACCAGGCAGTTATCTAATGCGTGAGTTTGCCCGAAATATCACTGCGGTACATTATCAAGTAATAGAAGCTCAAACAGCGGATAGTGACGAGCAGTCAGAGACTTATCGCGCGCAAAAAATCGACAAAAATACATGGCAGCTGCCAGCGGTGCAAGCTGGGCAGACGGTCATCATCGAGTACGAAGTCTATTGCTATGATTTGTCCGTGCGTACGGCCTACGTCGATCAGCAACGACTTTATGGCAATTTCACTTCACTTGCGCTCGCCGTCGAAGGGCAAGAGCAAGCACCTGTCCACGTTAGCTTGATTATGCCTGAGACATTTTTTGCAGACAAAGAAAGTAGCAAAGTACTGTTGGCTTGTGGGTTGGACACTACGCACCTGCAAGTTGATCAGCAGCAAAAAGGCCTTCAGCAAGCGAATAGTCAGCACATTTACAAGTTACAGGCAGCGAATTATCACGAGCTGATTGATTATCCATTCGAAATCGCAGAACAAGAAAAGTTTGATTTTATTATTCATGATAATGAGCATCAGACGCTACATCATAGCTTTTACCTGTCAGGTAAGCAGAATGCTAATCTAGGTCGATTACAGCAGGATATTACTCAGATTTGTCAGACCTACGTAGATTGGTTAGGCGATGCGCCATTTGACGATTATACGTTTATGACCTTTGCAAGTGGTCAAGACTATGGTGGGCTTGAGCATATCAACTCTACTAGCCTTATCACCCCGCGCAATGACTTACCCAGCACCAATGAGCCAAAGTTACCAAGTACAGATTATCAGCGATTTTTAGGATTATGTAGTCATGAGTATTTTCACTCATGGTGGGTGAAGACGGTACGTCCTGATGTCATGATCAATGTCGATTTACGACGTGAGGCATTTACGCCATTACTTTGGGTATTCGAAGGGTTTACGTCTTATATCGATGATTTTATGTTGCAAGCATCAGGCGTGATTGATAAAGCCAATTATCTGCGACTGCTAGCCGAGCAAATCAATCGCTACTATCAAACCCCAGGGCGTGGCAATCAAAGCGTGGCAGAGTCGAGCTTTGATGCTTGGATTAAACTGTATCGTACCGATGAAAATACAGGCAATGCGGGTATCAGCTACTATAATAAAGGCGCATTGGTAGCTTTATGTCTAGACCTAATCTTACTCAAGCATAGTGATGGTTGTTATCGTTTGTTTGATGTGGTCAAAGCTTTTTATACTCAGGCCAAGCAGAACGATAGTAAGCGGATTGGTATCAGTAGTGATGACATGGCCTCTGTTATTGAGCAGTTTATGCCGCTAGCAGAATGGGAAGACTTTGAACGTCGTTACGTCAATGGGGTAGAAGAGCTGCCAATTGAAGCGTTGCTAGTGGCAAACGGTGTCAAAATACAGGCGAATACCAAAGAAACCGCTGACAAGCATGTGCCTTGGGGTATGCGATGTAATGAGACGCCAGCTGGGCTCAAGGTCAATCGTGTGATGCGAGGTAGTATTGCGGCTAAAGCTGGTATTTCAGCGCATGACGTTATTATCGCGATTGACGGCATCAAAGCAGATACGAAACAACTTACCACCTTGGTTAATACAGAGCATCCTGTTGAATGCTATTTATTCCGTCGTGATGAGCTGATGTGTGTTCAGGTTCAACCCGAAACGACAACTAAAGTTGAGCCGCGAGATGAGACAACTGGCATGACTGGAGCAGTACCTCCTCATAAAGTAAGCCTACGCTTAGCAAAAGGAGATAAGACTTTAGAGAATGATAATGAGCAATTAAAAGGTGAGGCAGGTTGGGAGACATGGCTTAATGTTATGAAACGATAGCCTCGATGCTATATAAAATACCTTTCCATACAAAAAACCCTCTTCCGAGCAATACTGCTTAGAAGAGGGTTTTTTATAATCTATAATATTGTTGATATGTCTAAGCAACCTAAGTGATTAACAAATCAGGGGTTAGCGAGATATACAATTACTGCTCTTTGGCTCTGTTGTCTAGATTATCTGGGCTATCTAGGTTCTTATCATCGGTAAATTCGGGCTCAATATTTTCATCTACAGAGCTATCGTCTTTTTCGCTACTTGCAGCCTCAAGCGCAGCAATCCAGTTTTTCATCACATCGATTTCAGTTTGCTGGGTATCAATGATGTCTTGAGCCAACTGACGCATCTCTTCATCTGTCCCATATTCGAGCTGAACTTTTGCCATATCAACAGCGGCAATATGATGCGGTAGCATACCGCGTGCAAATGCCATATCAGGCACGGGATCAGCCACACCCAAAGTCATTTCGCCATGCATATTTTCCATGTTTTTAGCATATGCTTGCTGCATTGCCACAGTATTTGGCTTAGGTTTGGCAGCATCAGGATGGCTAGCCAACCACTTGTTTAATACATCGATTTCAGCTTGCTGGGCCGTAATGACATCTTGAGCAAGTTGGCGCATCGCTTCATCAGTACCATACTTGAGCTCTATTTTTGCCATCTCTACCGCGCCGCGATGATGTCCCAACATGCCTTTAGCAAAAGCGGTATCAGGATCGTTATAACCCATCCCAATCATCATCTCGTCATGCATTCTAGTCATCGATCTCGTATAGTCTCTGAGCATATCGCTCATTTGAGACTCATCACTGACACTGCTATCGCTGTCATTTGTTAGAGTATCATCTGCCATACCGTCATGCTCAGCATGTGGCATATCAGTCACGGGCGGTGAGGTTTCTTCCGCAGGATTTGATTGGTTGTCCTCAGTCGTTGGCTGACAGGCGCTCAATACAAGCGCCGCAGAAATGCTAGTGACCAACGAAAGAAAACGACGAGAAGCAATCATGACATATCCCTATTGTGAAAAAACCAAACGATAAATGGATAATACTTATTATACATAATCAATTACGTGCTGAATGTTAGCAGATAAACCTTACCCATTCGAGACACTATGTTTAACAGGTCGTAATATATTAGTGTCAGAGCTTTATGTTAGGGAATAAACAGCCAAACAGTGTGAATTAATCAACAGTATCTAGCTCCTAAAGCACTTAAACTCAAAGCTAGTTAGAAATACCTAGCTGACGACAGTGTTCGCTAGTTAGATGAACGCGTACAAACTCCCCAACAGCTAAATCACCTAGCTCAAATCCTGCCACTGACCAACGTATCAAACGCAGACAAGGCAGACCGACATGCGCTGTCATACGTCTAACTTGACGATTTTTACCTTCGTATATTGTCAGCATTAGCCATGAGTCCGGTACGCTTTTACGCTCACGTATTGGCGGATTGCGCTGCCAGAGTACCATCGGTAGTTCTTCCTCACTAACATGTCTGACCTCAGCAGGTAGCGTTTTACCATCTTTTAAAACCACGCCACGTTTAAGCTTATTGATTTGCTCAGCAGTAGGGGTTCCTTCTACTTGTACTAAGTAAGTTTTACCTTGTTTGCGCCCTGCATTAGCTTTTGGCGGATGAGTAATTGCTTTGTTAACGCGACCATCATCGGTCAAAATCAGCAAGCCCTCTGAAGTAGCATCTAGCCTACCAGCAACTCGCAAAGCCTTATCGGTAAAGTATTGCGATAGGGTGGTGTGATCGTTATTACTGTCATCTCTAAACTGACTTTGCACGCCGTAAGGCTTATTGAATAAGATGAGACTAGAAGTAGACATAAATGGTGTTTCCTAGTTTTAGATGAGTAATGAAGCATTGTAGCGTATGTTTTGTGATACCGAGCTAGTATTAAGCGGCAAGACTAAAGGCGATATATTTAATGTGCTGTATGCTACGTGACCTGCTACAAAAGTAGGACAGCGCTTATATAAATTTGCTGTTATTCTAAATCCGCATTCTAATAGTGGTATTTATATTTTTAATAGAGAAATATCTACTATCTGCAAGCGACAATCATTGTTTGGGTCTTTATTTTAATTTTTTTAGCTTAAAGCTACTTTTAACATTGTTCAAATCAATGCCGCAAGTGTCGTACTCATCAAAGCTTTGCTTAGCCGATAAGCGCCCAGAGCGTTATAACTATAATAAAACGGTTAGCATAACAAAGTGCCTAGTTCGCTTGCGACGTCCAACATACAACCAAGGAGTATCATCGATGTCATATGATAAGGTTATCGTGCCAAGAGACGGCGAAAAAGTGACCGTAAACGCAGATCTCACATTAAATGTTCCCAACCATCCGATTATTCCGTTTGTGGAAGGTGATGGGATCGGCGTAGATATCACGCCTGTCATGATAAAAGTAGTCAATGCTGCGGTTGATAAAGCGTATCACGGCAAGAAGTCTATCATTTGGATGGAGACTTATCTTGGTGAAAAAGCAGCGAAAGTATATGACGGCGATTATTTGCCAAGCGAGACGCTAGAGATTCTAAAAGACTACGTCATTAGTATCAAGGGTCCATTGACCACGCCAGTGGGTGGTGGCTTTAGTTCGTTAAACGTCGCGGTACGCCAAAACCTCGACCTGTATGTCTGTCAACGCCCCGTACGCTGGTTTGAGGGCGTACCAAGTCCAGTGCAGCATCCAGAGCTGACGAATATGGTTATCTTTCGTGAAAACACAGAAGACATCTACACGGGTATCGAGTGGAAAGCGGGCAGCGATGATGCCAAAAAAGTTATTAATTTCTTAAGAGATGAGATGGGTGTGACCAGTATTCGATTCCCTGAAGACTGCGGCATCGGTATCAAGCCTGTCTCAAAAGAGGGCTCACAACGTCTGGTACGCAAAGCGATTCAGCATGCCATCGATAATGATTTGCCAAACGTGACTCTAGTGCATAAAGGCAATATCATGAAGTTCACTGAAGGCGCATTCAAGGATTGGGGCTATGAGCTAGCGGCAGAGCGTTTTGGTGCAGAGTTATTAGATGGCGGTCCATGGATGACTATGAAAAATCCAAAAACAGGTAATGATATTATTATTAAAGACGTCATCGCTGATGCGTTTTTGCAGCAGATTTTGATGCGTCCCGCAGACTATTCTGTAGTAGCAACGCTTAATCTGAACGGTGACTATATCTCTGATGCATTGGCCGCTGAAGTAGGCGGTATTGGTATCGCACCTGGTGCAAATAAAGGCGGCGCGATCGCTGTTTATGAAGCGACGCACGGTACTGCACCCAAGTACGCTGGTCAGAATAAAGTAAATCCAGGTTCACTGATATTGTCAGCTGAAATGATGCTTCGTGATATGGGCTGGACGGAAGCAGCTGACCTTGTCATCAGTGGTATCCAAGGGGCGATTGCCAATAAAACAGTCACGTATGATTTTGAGCGTCTGATGCCAGATGCTACCTTACTGAGTACTTCGGAGTTTGGTAAGGCGATTATTGAGCATATGGAAGCATAAGACTATTCAAACTCTAATCATTCTATTTTATTGTTATGTACAAAAAGCCGCCTGATTATACAGATGGCTTTTTTTATTTCACTCTTTATAGAGCCTTTAGACAGCACACAAAAAAACACCTCAACGTTCTAAGACGGTTGAGGTGTTTTTTACTAAGACTTAAACTTGCTTAATCGCTGCTAGGTATAAAAACCAAAAGCGATTAGGCTTAATTGTTTAAGAGCAGTTGCTTAAAATTATAGCGATGCCAATGTCTCGTTAAACAAAGCGCTTGGACGCATTGCTTTCTTAGCCAATTCTTCATCAGCATAGTAGTAGCCTTTGATGTCTACTGGCTTGCCTTGAGCTTGGTTAAGTTCTTTAACGATGGCTTCTTCGTTCTCTTTTAGCTTTTGCGCGAATGGTGTAAATTGCGCTTTTAGCTCGCTATCTTTATCTTGCGCTGCAAGCTCTTCTGCCCAGTACATCGCTAGATAGAAATGGCTACCACGGTTGTCCAACTCGCCAGTCTTACGTGATGGCGACTTATCGTTTAGTAGCAGTTTTTCTGTTGCTGTATCTAGCGTGTCTGCCAAGATTTGAGCTTTAGCATTGTTGTCGTTGTTTGCTAGATGCTCCAAAGATACCGTCAATGCCAAGAACTCACCAAGTGAATCCCAACGTAGATGGTTTTCTTCTGTCAGCTGCTCAACGTGCTTCGGTGCAGAACCACCAGCGCCAGTTTCAAACAAACCGCCGCCTTTCATTAATGGTACAACTGATAGCATCTTGGCACTGGTACCTAGCTCTAGGATAGGGAACAAGTCAGTTAGGTAATCGCGTAGGATGTTACCGGTCGCAGAGATAGTATCTAGACCACGAGCAACGCGCTCTAGCGTATAACGCATCGCACGAACCTGAGACATAATCTCGATATGTAAGCCAGTAGTATCATGATCTTTTAGATACGTTCTAACTTTTTTGATTAGCTCATTCTCATGTGGACGGTATGGGTCTAACCAGAAGATAACAGGCGTATCTGATTCACGAGCACGGCGTACGGCAAGTTTTACCCAGTCTTGGATAGGCTCATCTTTGACCTGACACATGCGCCAGATATCACCTTTCTCAACACGTTTTTCGAGTAGCACTTCATCCGTATCAATATCGACGATACGTGCAATACCAGCATCGCTAGACTCAAAAGTCTTGTCGTGCGAGCCATATTCTTCAGCTTTTTGAGCCATTAGGCCAACGTTAGGAACGGTGCCCATTGTTTTTGGATCAAAGTTACCATGCCATTTGCAGAAGTTGATCATTTCTTGGTAAATACGCGCAAAGGTAGACTCTGGCATGACGGCTTTACAGTCATACATTTTGCCATCAGCACCCCACATTTTACCGCCTGAACGAATCATCGCTGGCATAGAAGCATCAACGATTACATCACTTGGTGAATGGAAGTTGGTGATACCTTTTGAAGAGTCAACCATTGCCAGACGTGGGCGATGCTCTTGACACGCATGTAAATCACGCTCAATTTCTTCACGCTTTGAAGCTGGTAGCGTTGAGATCTTGTCGTATAGATCTGCCATACCGTTGTTGACGTTGATACCTAGCTCATCAAAGAAAGCGCCATGTTTCTCGAAAGCTTCTTTATAGTAGATTCTAACTGCATGACCAAAGACGATAGGATGCGAGACCTTCATCATAGTCGCTTTCACGTGTAGTGAGAACAAGATACCAGCTTCGCGGCAATCTTCCATTTCACGCTCATAAAACTCTAATAGTGCTTTTTTGCTCATGACCATCAGGTCGATGACTTCTTTATCAAGCAAAGCAATTTTAGGCTTTAATACTTTTTGAGTACCGTCATCAAGTAACAACTCCATACGTACCGTACGAGCTTTATCTAATGTCATAGATTGCTCGCCATCGTAGAAGTCGCCGCCATGCATGTGTGATACATGCGTGCTTGACCATTGCTTCCATTCACCCATAGAGTGTGGGTGCTTGCGTGCATAGTTTTTAACTGCTTTAGGAGCACGGCGATCTGAGTTACCTTCACGGAGTACTGGGTTCACTGAACTGCCTAAGCTTTTGCCATAGCGCTTGCGTAGCTCTTTTTCTTCGTCAGTTTGTGGATCTTCTGGGAAGTTAGGGATAGCATAGCCTTTGCTCTGTAGCTCTTTGATAGCGGCTTTTAACTGCTGTACAGAAGCACTGATGTTTGGCAGTTTGATGATATTGGTGTTTGGATCTTGAGTCAGACGACCTAGCTCAGCTAAGTTGTCAGGCACACGTTGCTCTTCGGTCAAGTATTCAGGGAATTCGGCCAATATACGCGCTGCAACAGAGATGTCGCTGGTTTCAACTTCAACGCCTGCCGTTTTAGTGAATGCTTCGACAATAGGTAAGAACGACAGAGTCGCCAGCGCTGGGGCTTCGTCAGTTTTTGTATAAATAATTTTTGACATTTTAGTTAGATCTTCCTTTAGGCTGTAGTTAATAATAAAGCTCAAATATAGTGTTGAATATGCGTCAATGATACTATGCAATAATCCATGATATGGTTAGAACAAGTACTTCATATGTAGCTTCTTAGAAATTTTTAAGACAGGTCAGACATTTTCTTTTAATAATATTCATGAAAAAAGCATTTAAAGGCAACACGTTAACGGTCGGTGCAAAATTGCCTAAAAGTGAATCACTGACGCTACATTATAATCAATCCACTATAAATCCGATAGGATGTCAATCGTATACCATGAACTAAGTATACTGTTTTAGCTCGTATCCTATGGTTTCGAATTATACTAAGCTAATAACAACCTTATTCTACCAGTCATCGGCTTCGATATCATCTTTTCCATACAACTACTGTTTTTTCATGACGTTTTATATTGATCTCACTGCCCATGAGCGCAGTCGTACAAACCACCCGCGTTATCGTTGGTGGTTTTTTATTGGATGCAGATAAGTTTTTGCAAATTGTGACAGCAATGGCGTAAAAATTTGCTAGTCTAGGTCATCAATAGATTGGTTATCGATAAATATATCGCGATTATAATAGTGACGGTGAATATGAGTTTAGAGTATGCGCTGATTAATGATACCAGCTGGCAGAGCCAAACAGAGTGGCAGACGCCAGATACCCCTTTTATGTCATTTGCTTTTTGGCAAGCGCTGACTGACACTGGAGCAATTGGTGAGCAGGCAGGGTGGCTACCGATATTTATTTTGGTACATCGTGTCGCTGATGCTACTAACAGTGCCGATAGTGAAGATAACACCGATACCTTAGTAGATAGCGCGGCAGAAAATACATTGCAGCCTGTGGCTGTCATGCCAGTATTTATAAAAGGTCATCATCGCGGTGAGTTTGTATTTGATCATGCATGGGCTGAAGCTTATGCACGCTATGGTGTTGATTATTATCCGCGATTGGTCACTAGCGCACCATATACACCGATTACTGGTCAGAGAGTTTGGTTGGCAAAAGGTGAAATATTAAATGAAGATATCCTCAAAACAGCCATCGCAGGTATCGATGATATCGCTCAACAAGTGGGCGCTTCAAGCTGGCATGGACTGTTTGTGACACCAAAGCTGACCTCTATTGCTACTACATCTATGCCAACTGAAATTGATGTAGAGCTTGCGATAGCGGCTCAAGAAAGTGGCGTAGAGTCAGCTGCTATTGAGCTACCGATATTTGAGCGTCAAGGCTGCCAGTTCTTATGGCAAAATAAAGACTTACTTAATGACAGTAAGCCATTTGCAGATTTTGATGCTTTTTTGATGACCTTAAAAGCCAAAAAGCGCAAAACCATTCGGGCTGAGCGCCGTAAAGTTTCTGAGCAAGGCATTATTTGCCAGCGAAAATGCGGCGATGCTATTAGCGACGCAGACTGGAAGGCCTTTTATCATTGTTATGTGATGACCTATGCAGTACGCGGACAGCAACCTTATTTGACGATAGACTTTTTTATGGCTTTGGCAGCGAGCATGCCTGAGCATATAATGCTTGCGCAAGCACTTGATGCCAGTGGTGAGATTATAGCGAGTAGTTTGTTCTTATATGACAGACCTGATAGCGACAATGTTGATGGTGATAAGGCTGATGGCGATAATAATGCTACCTTATATGGTCGTTACTGGGGCGCATTAGGTGAATATGACAGCTTGCATTTTGAGCTATGCTATTACCAAGGTATTGAGTTTGCTATCGAGCAAGGGCTGTTATCCTTCGATCCAGGCACGCAAGGCGAGCATAAGTTGGTACGTGGTTTTATTCCAACGACGACCCATTCTATCCACCGTATTTATGATCCACGTTTTGTACCGGCGATTGGCGATTTTTGTGCTAGAGATCGTGAGCATATGGCGCAGTATCGTCAGCAGGCCTTTGAGGCTTTGCCTTTTAATGCAGACAATATGCCTGAATTTGATGGCAGTGCCTCATAGCAGTAATTTATAACGGCAATCAGCTGTGACTCACTCTGCTTCTATGTGCAAACACCTTTTAACTATCAAACATCCTATAAAAAATACTAGCTATAAACTATGACCAGCAATTCTTTTAGTTCTACCAGTGGCTTACCTCCTACTGAACTCATACCTTGGCTAAATGCTGAAGGCTCTCTCACTGCGATATTAGAAGAGAGGGCAGGGCAGCCGCTGCGCGTAAAACGCAGCTTTGAGGGCTATCGTTTGCTGACTTTAGGTCAAAAAAAACAGTTGGGTGTACGAGGCATGATGCTAAATCGTCCAATGCTGGCATGGATACGGGAAGTGCAGCTATATGGCAATGATGAAATGCCATGGGTGCAAGCACAGAGCATCTTTCCTTTAAACAGTTTAAAAGGTCAGTCTCGTCGTCTTCAACATCTGAAGAACACACCTATCGGCTACGTTTTATTTAAGCGTCGCCGTACCTTGCCAAATGAGCGTTTTATCAGTCATACCAGTGACGGTTGGCAACGACAAACGCGTTATGACTGGCATGGTCGTAAGATAATGATCAGTGAAACGTTCCTGCCAGCGTTCTTATGATCACTTCACTATAATAGTCACTCCACTATAAAAGTATTACTAGGTTAACCTCGCTTGAGGTATTTGATATACATCTACACTCGGCTGCCTTGTATTACCTTTAAATTGAATCGACTATATCTGGCCACGCTCAAAAATATTTTATGCTTGAATTAACATAAGAAGGCATATTGGCGAAAATATTCAGCGGGTAAATCCTTTATTTTATTGGCTATTTATCTGTGTTATATAGTCATTTAATTCGCTCATCTTAAGGTGAGGTTTTTTTGCGCTCACAGCACAAATTTTCATGTTACACTTAATCTTTCGCGATGATATCGATGCAAATGTACATCGATTTTATTGACGAATCAGTCAAGTTAATAACAGGTCAGTCGCCTGTATTTATTCTTATTTCAATCTTTGCTAATAGACTCCATTCACAATAATGGTCATACCATAAAACAGACTGCAGAAAAACAGCGTGCAGAGGTATTAATAGTACTTCAGCGACGTTGACGCAGTAGTTGTTTTATTGTGGGCAGGCTATAAGCTTCTTTTCAATGACGTTTTTTAATGACAGTCACTACTTAGGACATCACTATGTTTAAAGATATTTCTATCAAAGATTTTGATCCAGTACTTGCTGAAGCGATGGCCGCAGAAAGCGTTCGTCAAGAAAACCACATCGAGCTTATCGCCTCTGAAAACTACTGCTCACAAGCAGTGATGGAAGCACAAGGTACTGACCTTACCAATAAATACGCAGAAGGCTATCCTGGCAAGCGTTATTATGGTGGTTGTGAGCATGTGGACGTAGTTGAGCAATTGGCCATTGACCGCGCTAAAGAGTTGTTCGGTGCAGAGTATGTGAACGTTCAGCCGCATTCTGGTAGCCAAGCAAACTCAGCCGTATTTTTAGCATTGCTAGAAGCAAACGACACGGTACTAGGCATGAGTCTAGACGCTGGTGGTCACTTGACGCATGGCGCTCACATCAACTTTTCAGGTCTGAACTACAATGCTGTACAGTACGGATTGGTAGAAGGCACTGGCCTTATTGATTATGACCAAGTAGACGCTCTAGCACGTGAGCACAAGCCAAAAATGATCATCGCGGGTTTCTCAGCATACTCACAAGTAGTTGATTGGCAGCGTTTCCGTGACATCGCGGACGAAGTAGGCGCATATCTATTGGTCGATATGGCTCACGTTGCAGGCCTAGTTGCTGGCGGTGTTTATCCAAACCCAGTACCTTTCGCTGATGTGGTTACAACGACTACGCACAAAACTCTACGTGGCCCACGCTCAGGTATGATTTTGTCGCGTGATGAAGTATTGGCTAAAAAGCTAAACTCAGCCGTATTCCCAGGCAACCAAGGTGGCCCGTTGATGCATGTTATCGCTGCAAAAGCGGTTTGCTTTAAAGAAGCGTTAGAAGATAATTTCAAAACGTATCAGCAGCAAGTAGTGAAAAATGCGCAAGCAATGGCAAAAGTGGTTCAAGAGCGCGGCTATGAAGTCATTTCTGGCGGTACTGAAAACCATCTCATGCTGATCAGTCTCGTTAAGCAAGAAATGACGGGTAAAGAAGCGGACAAATGGCTTGGTGAAGCACATATCACTGTCAACAAAAACGCTGTGCCAAACGATCCAAAATCACCATTCGTGACTTCTGGTATCCGTATCGGTACGCCAGCGATTACTACTCGCGGTTTCAACGAAGCACAAGCGGGTGAGTTGGCAGGTTGGATCTGTGACGTACTAGACAGCCGCGGTGATGAAGCGGTTGCTACTGAAGTACGCGCTAAAGTAGAAGCGATCTGTGCAGAATTACCAGTCTATGCTAAAAATCAGTAAACTTTAGAATGGTAATAAAAAAAACCGCTAAGCTTTTGCTTAGCGGTTTTTTTGTTATTACTCTTTATAAATATTAGAGCATTTAACGCAAACCTGTATCAGTATTGCTATTTAGCTCTTTCAATTATATTTAAGTCTATTGTTTAACCTGAAGATTACTACCGACATTTTTCGATAAATGTAGTGATCTTGACTGAGTTTTGGTATTAGTTTCAAGGAGCTAAGTTGATGTTTAATTAAGAAAAATGTGTAAATCTCTTTGTTTATACAAAAATATTAGTATATAGTCAGTATTGAACATTTAGTAATAATACTAATACAAATTATAATAAATAGTTACACTTTGTATTAGTATCGCTGTAATTGATTGAATAATTATATAAATATTATTTTCAATAGAGGGATTTACATGAAAAAACAATCTTTAGTCGCAACGATGCTATTACTCAGCACGACTCTTGCGCAAGCAGCAGAACAATCAGGTTTAGCAGCATTTGGAGCAGGTCTCGATGGCTTTATGGCCAATATATTCGGCTGGTTCGTCGACCTTATTTTCTTTTCAGTACCTCTTGGAGACGTCAGCTTCCCGCTTATTGTGGGTTGGTTATTAGTTGCCGCACTCGTATTCACCTTTTACTTTGGATTTATTCAGTTTCGCCAAATAGGTTTGTCTTTAGATATTGTCAGAGGCAAATATACCGATCCCAATCCTGCTAACAAAGAAGAAGGCGAGGTCAGCCATTTTCAAGCCTTAGCGACTGCATTATCAGGTACTGTTGGTCTTGGTAATATTGCAGGCGTTGGTGCAGCACTTGCTATTGGTGGACCAGGTGCTACCTTTTGGATGATTATGGTCGGCCTATTCGGTATGGCGACCAAGTTCGTAGAATGTACGTTAGGTGTCAAATATCGTACGGTACTACCATCTGGTGTCGTATCAGGTGGCCCTATGTACTACCTAAGCCGCGGTATGGCTGAACGTGGTATGGGTGGATTAGGTAAGTTTCTGGCTGTTGGTTTTGCCCTTATGTGTATATTGGCGACCTTTGGTGCCGGTAACATGTTCCAAGGTAACCAAGCCTTTGCAGTCATGAGCTCTACTTTTAGCATTCCAACGGATTACAGTGTATTCTTTGGTATTGGCTTAGCGTTTTTAGTCGGTATGGTTATCATTGGTGGTATGCCGCGCATCGCAACCGTTACCGAAAAAGTCGTACCTTTTATGGCTTTGTTATACATTACTATGGCGGTAATCGTACTGATTGCTAACTTTAATCATATCGGTGCTGCATTTGGCGAGATATTCACGGGTGCCTTCACTGGTGCTGGCGTGGCTGGTGGTTTTATTGGTGCCTTGATTCAAGGTTTGAAACGTGCAACTTTCTCTAACGAAGCGGGTGTTGGTTCAGCCGCTATTGCTCACTCAGCAGTAAAAACCAAAGAGCCTGCTACTGAGGGTCTAGTAGCGCTATTAGAGCCCTTCATTGATACGGTTGTTATCTGTACGATGACGGCACTTGTTATTACTATCTCTGGGGTGAACACTGCCGCAAACTTACAAACCCAAGCTCTTACTGGTGTGGATCTAACCCGTGCGGCCTTTATGGAAACGGCGCCTATCTTCCAGTATTTCCTAGCTGTCGCGGTATTGTTGTTTGCTTTCTCAACGATGATTTCATGGTCATATTATGGTCTAAAAGCTTGGACTTACCTCTTTGGTGAAGGTAAAGGCGGCGAGATGATATACAAACTTATCTTCTTAATCTTCGTTGTTATCGGTACCATCGTACAGTTCAGCTTCGTTATCGACTTCTCAGATGCGGCTCTGTTCGCTATGGCGATCTTCAACATCATCGGTCTGTACTTCTTGATGCCAATTGTGAAAAGAGAGGTTAATTCTTTCATAGCGCGTGTGAAAAGTGGTGAAATTAAGAAGTATAAATAATGGGTTTGATTGAACACTCTATTATAACTTGATAATTAAAAAAGCCCGCCAAGATGAGTCTTGGCGGGCTTTTCGATGGCTAGTATTTGTTAGATAGCTATTAAGATTTGATCTGTACCAGCATCAGCCTACATAAACGGCAGCTTCGTAAATATCTGCAATATCGTGGCATTGACGATATCAACAAAGAACGCACCTACCATTGGCACAATCAAGAATGCTTTAGGTGAAGGCAGATAGCGATCAGTGACTGCCTGCATATTTGCAATTGCAGTCGGTGTTGCACCCATACCAAAACCACAATGCCCCGCTGATAATACAGCTGCGTCGTAGTCTTTACCCATAATTTTAAAGGTAATGAGGTAAACATAGATAATCATAATGATGGTCTGTACAACCAATATAATTAGTACAGGGCCTGCCAAGTCGGTCAATTGCCAAAGTTTTAAAGACAACAATGCCATCGCTAAAAATAGACTTAAAGACGCATTACCAAGTACATCAATCGAGCGGTCAAACATATCAAAGTTGAAGACCATCGTCAGCACATTGCGAATGATGACGCCGCCTGCCAGTGCCCATACGAACGTCGGCAACTCAAACCATGTACCTTCAGCAACGATGGCCATTACATCGGCAAAAGCCAAAGCACCTGCGAACAGCGCCAAGGTTTCGATAGTAGAGGACGCCGTGATAAAGCGCATGCTATCAGGTCTTTCAAAGATATCTTTATTACTACCTGCAGACTCCTCATCGTGTTTGGTGCTATATAACGACTGTGCACCAGCAACTTTTTCGATATCGCTAGGATCAGGGTTGGCTGGCGTTGGTTTTAGGCCAAGTCGATTAATCAAGCGACGGGCAACAGGACCGCCAACAATACCACCCGCGACCAAACCATAAGTAGCAACCGCGATACCCAATGTAGTCGCACCGACCACACCGTAGTCTTGTTCTAGCGTGATTCCCCAAGCGCCTGCTGTACCATGACCACCCGTTAGAGCGATAGAACCTGTCACTAGACCGAGCAAAGGATCAAGTCCCAATGCACTTGCCATGGCCACACCAACGACGTCCTGCAATACAATAAACACTGAAACAACGATAGTAAAAATCAATAATGGTGTGCCGCCTGCTTTTAGCCTACTAAAATCAGCGCTCAGACCGATGGAGGCAAAGAACATCAACATGGTGGCGGTCTGTAATCCCTGATGAAAGTTGAAACTATATCCCCAAACCATATTGAGAGCATAGACAACAATCGCCGCGACCAAACCACCAGCAACCGGTTCTGGAATATTAAAGTCCTCTAAAAACTTGACTCTCCGCACCAAAAACCGCCCAAGTAGCAGCACTAAGGTGGCCAATATCAGGGTGTAATAACCGTTTAAGGTAATCTCCATAGGTTAATCCTTTCTATAAAATAAATTAACCTGAATTCGGGATAAATATGGCTTTATCTCGAATTCAGGTTTCTATGATGACGAATAATTATCGGTGACTATCGGCGGTCAAGCTTGCAATACATAGGCTTTTAACGACTAATTTTCTAACGTATAAGCTTAATCCTCAGATGGCACAATTATCCACAATTGTGGTTTGCCAAATTCTCTAAAGGCATCCTCAATGATGCTTTTAAAGACATTGAAGTCCTCAGTATTTATCCTTTTGACGTCTGTTAAATCAAGCCTTAAATGAACTGCCTCACTGTCTGTTAGACAATCCCATGCACTGTCCCAGTTGTGTGAAAAATAACTAGGAAAGTCACAGGCCTTGGCCAAACTCGCCAATAACTCAGTTTTCTCGAGCGTGTCACCGACGGCTATAGTAACAGCCTGCGCAGGAATGCTAGTACCCAGTGCTGTACCGTTTTGGTTAATGTGGTCTTGATTAACATGGCTTTGATTAACGTAGTGGATTACTTGGTTCATACTGTCTCGATTCATATCGGCTTGTTTCATATCAGCTCGTTTCATATTAAGGCACCTGTAGTCTTTGAAAGCTATCATAATGGTCGACAGTCAAGTAATAGACGGTAGGTGGGTTACCACCTGTGACGATACGCCGTGCGCCGCGATGAGAGACACCAGGGGTGGGCACGGTATATTCGCGGTAGTAGCCTTGTGACTGGACGGGTAGTCTGCCTTCACGGTTATAAAAGGTCGTACCATCTCTATTTGGATAAGGAAACGGGCCGCCTTGCTGAATAAGCGCAATCGTATTATCGACCTGTGCATCACCTGTTATACCAGCACGGGCGACTTGGCTTGTATTATTATTTACGTCCTGCGATACCGTTGTCGACTCGATGCTATCAGCAAACAATGTCGAATTTAAATCGCCAAAAAAATAGAAAGCGACGGCGATTATAGCGATAAGGCTAAATAGCGTAGAGCCTAAGCTTCTTTTATTGGGCTTGCTATTGTGACTGCTACGATTTGAGTTACGAGTGCGTTGATTGCTATTTCTATTAGCATTAGTAGGGGTATAGCTTGGAATATCTGATGCAGTATCTTGGTCAAGGCTCAATGAAGACGAGGTCACTTCAGTGGCTCTCAATTGGTTTTTGTCGTTACGGGCACTGTTAAAGTAGACACTTTGACCAACCGTTATAGGCTTCGCCAGTCTTGCTTTGCTAATATGAAAGAACACATCTTCACTTTGATTATCTACATCGATAAAGCCGTAGCCTTTATCTTCATTCCAGTGCTTAATCTTGCCACTTTGCATGGTCGTACCGCTCCCTATAATTTAAATGCCTTAACTAAAATACTTATGATTCAAACGAAGAAACGCCAGCATAATTGCTGACGTTTTTGATTACTCGTTTTGATAGTGAATGCTGGTATGATTAAGCACGGGTTTCGCCATGCCCATAAACGATCCATTTTTGTGAAGTCAGACCTTCAAGACCGACAGGACCACGCGCATGGATTTTGTCCGTTGAGATACCAATCTCAGCACCGAGACCGTATTCGAAACCATCAGCAAAACGGCTAGAAGCGTTAATCATAACGCTGGCCGAGTCCACTTCACGGATGAAGCGCTGCGACTTGGTATAGTTATCAGTGATGATGACATCGGTATGATGGCTGCCGTGCGTATTGATATGTTCAATCGCTTCGTCAATACCTGAGACCACTTTTACCGCTAGGATAGGAGCTAAATATTCAGTATCCCAATCCTCAGAAGTGGCAGCTGATAGATGACCTTCAAGCTTAGCACTCTCATTTAGAATAGCTTGTGATTTGTCATCAAGGCGTAGTTGCATTGCGTTATCAGCAGCGACGATGGCCTCTGCTATTTTAGGCAATAGCTCATCTGCGACTGTTTCATCGACCAGTAGCGTCTCCATCGTATTACAAGTGCCGTAGCGATGTGTTTTGGCATTGACACTGACTTTGATCGCAATCTCAGGATCCGCATCACTATCGATAAAGGTATGGCAATTACCATCTAAATGCTTAATTACAGGTACTTTTGCATCGTTACTGATACGCGCAATCAGACCTTTACCGCCACGTGGCACGATGACATCGACATATTCAGTCATGGTGATCAGCTCACCAACGGCTGCACGATCGGTCGTCTGTAGCACTTGCACGCTATGTTCTGATAGATCAGTATGGCTAAGACCTTTGATGATGCATTTGGCAATGGCTTGGTTAGACTCAAAGGCTTCAGAACCACCGCGTAAAATAATGGCATTGCCTGATTTGAGCGCCAGTGAGGCAGCCTCCAATGTTACGTTAGGACGCGACTCATAAATCATACCGACTACGCCAAGTGGTACTCGCATTTTTCCTAAATGAATACCTGATGGCTGATAGGTCATGTCAGTAACTTCACCGATTGGGTCAGGAAGGCCAGCGACATCTTTAAGACCTTGTAGCATACCGTTAAATCGTGCCTCGTTCAGCTCCAAGCGATCGAGGAGTGCGCTATCAAGATTGTTTTTTTGACCGTTGTCCATATCGATTTTATTGGCTGCCAAGATGTCTTGTTTGGCATTGACCAGCTCATCATGAATGGCCAAGAGTGCTGAGTTTTTATCGCCAGTGTTGGCAGCAGCCAGTGCGCGAGAAGCGGCCCTTGCTTGCTCGCCGACAGACTGCATATAGGTCGTAATATCCGTAGTATTCGATTGACTCATAAATTATTTTCCTTATGTGATACAGGTTTTTTATAACTAAAAGCGCCCAATTTTACATAGGTAAAAGTACCTAAAAAGGCGAAAAATGTCGCAAAAAAAGAAGTTTTGAATGCCTACTTAGGTAGCGGTAGGTCATTATGCTATTTAACATAGAGCAGATTGGGACGATAGTAAAGATGATTTTGTGAACAGAATCCACTTTACAGCGCTCTTGTAAGGGCTTATTCAAAGTAATATTGTTCATGCTAAGCGGTGTTTATTTAGAATAACCGCGTTATCAGTACTACACTATATCTTTACGTGTTTTTAACAGAATTGCGCTGTAAATACTAAGGTAGCTGCGAGATATCCTCAGTATAGTAAGCATTAAAACAGCAAGGCTATCAGTAGATAGTACTTAATCTTATTATAATGAGTGATGGAGAACGAACATGGCTACGAAAAATACAACTTATAAAAATTGGTTAACGGTTGGCTTGGTAGCAGGTGCTCTGGCATTAGGCGCTTGTAGTAAAAAAGACGATACACCAATGGAGACTGAAGCTGATACTACTGTAGACGCTCAAACCTCTGTAGAAGAAAGTGCAACAGCGAGCGACAATGACGATGTTGCCGTTGCTAGTGCCAATGATGAGGGTATGGACGTTACCAATAACGATGATGTGGCAGTGGCGACAGCAGAAGATGCAGATATGATGGATGGTACTGAAGACTCAGAGCATGTATCGACGTACTAATCGCATGCTATAGAATGCACTAGCGCCATATTAAATGTACTAAGCACATACTATAAATAGGCAGTTATCAGATAACACAACGTCTCGTATTCTAAAGTGATAAAATAAAGCCCAGAGCGATAAATGCAGTCTGGGCTTTTTTGTATTCGTGTTTTGCTAAAAACTGATTAACCCGTTGGTTAAATACAATATTTGCCTTTTTACTGCGTAATAAGAGACAATATGGCATTTTTCTCTTTGCCTCATCAGGCATATTACGATAATGCATCTAGATGCTTGTACTATATATAGATATAGCTCTTATTTTATTCGTGTTTTCACTCATATTTATTGGAAGTCTGCTGAACCATGCTTGATACTGCAAAAAACCCGACTCGGCCTATCGCCCTAGACTTACAAGACATCCATAAAAGCTACGGCTCATTAGAGGTATTGAAAGGGGTATCCCTGACTGCCTATGATGGCGATGTTATCTCTATTTTGGGCTCATCTGGCTCAGGTAAGTCGACGTTGCTGCGTTGTATTAATCTTCTAGAAAACCCAAATCATGGTCGTATCTTGATCGGTAATGAAGAGCTGATGCTAAAACCTGCCAAATCAGGTGAGCTACAAGCAGCAGACGTGAAGCAGCTAGAAAGCTTGCGCGCTCGTGTAGGATTTGTCTTTCAGAACTTCAACCTATGGCCGCATAAGACAATTCTACAAAACATCATCGAAGGGCCAACGCAGGTCTTAAAGATTAAAAAAGACCAAGCGATTAGCGATGCAGAAAAGCTGCTCGATAAAGTAGGCCTGCTCGACAAAAAAGATGCTTATCCAGCCAACTTATCTGGTGGTCAGCGTCAGCGTGTCGCTATTGCCCGTGCGCTTGCTATGCAGCCACAAGTTCTATTATTTGACGAACCAACCTCTGCGCTAGATCCTGAACTGGTCAACGAAGTGCTTGCAGTAATGCGCGAGCTAGCAGAAGAGGGACGTACGATGCTTATCGTTACTCACGAAATGCGCTTTGCCCGTGAAGTATCAAGCAAAGTCGTCTTTTTACATCAAGGTGTGGTTGAAGAAATTGGCACACCTGAGCAAGTCTTTGATAACCCTACCTCTGAGCGCGTCAAAGACTTTATGGCATCACATCGTCCTACTTAGTTATTAGTTTTTTGCCTAGTACCATGTCTAATATCATGTCCAATACAGATGGTGGCAACGCTCTTGCCACCATTCGTCCTGCCAAATGTAACATCACTGTAACGTAACCATTGTTGACTGTTTATTGCCCAATGATAACTATGAGTATGCAAAACGTTTGTTTTTGATATTTTACTAAGGTATTATCAAAAGGTTTATAGGCCGTCACGTCTCGTGGCTGTCTGCTATTCTGCTATCTATATTGCTTGTCTGGCAGGGACGTCAGAGAACAAAATATCAGAACCCTAAGTCAGAAAATCCTGTCAAAAACTTATGTAAAACCCATCAGAATTTAAGGAACGTATGATGTCGAATTCTCGCCTATTGTGGTCATCGATGACCGTTACTGCTGCATTGATGTTGAGCGCTTGTAGCCAACCTGCCGATGAAACTACCGATACCAACGCTGACGCCCCTGCAGCAGAAACCACTGGTAAAACCATTCGTATCGCCACCGAAGGCGCTTACCCTCCATTCAACTACACCAACGCCGACGGTAGCTTGGCAGGTTTTGATATCGATGTTGCCAACGCCTTGTGTGATCAAATGCAAGCCAAGTGTGAAATCGTTGCACAGGATTGGGACGGTATTATCCCTGGTTTATTGGCACAAAAATATGATGCTGTGATTGCAGGTATGTCTATCACCGCTGAGCGTCAAGAAAAAGTTGATTTCAGCGAGCCGTACTTTGCCAATACGATGGTATGGCTAACCAATACGGATGGTAGTTTTGATCCTATGACGATTAAAGATGCAACGCTTGGTGGTCAACGTTCTACTACGCCAGGTGCTTATCTACAGGATAACTACGAAGGCAAAGAAGGCAACACCGTTCAGTTGTATGACAACTATGACAATGCCTATCTAGATCTAAAATCTGGTCGTAGCGATGCGGTATTGGCTGAAAAAGTTTCTGCCAAATCATGGTTAGCAGAAAACGCAGCGGGCTTCGGTATCGTTGGTGATGAAATTGATAACGATGACAATATTGCCATTGCTGTACGTAAAGGTGACTCACTCAAAGCTGACTTTGACAAAGCATTGAGCGAAATCCGTAGTAACGGTGAGCTTGCACGTCTTGAGCAGATGAACTTTGGTCAATAATGACTCACTGGGGATTTATGCTTTAAACAATTAACGTTTGATGCAAGTAATGCTTAAAACTGGGCATGTTTCAAATAAACGGTGTTTATAAGCATAAATCAGCAAGCAGTGATTGACGATACAGCTGGTAAATATATTAAGGGATAAAACTTATGACAATTTCAATGACATCATCAATGAGCAAAAAAGCATTGTGGCTAGCACCACTTAGCGCAGCAATGCTAATGCTGGCAGGTTGTAACAATAGCTCAGCACCAGCAGAAAATGCTGAAGCTGATACCGCTACTGAAGCGCCTTTAAATATCAAAATCGCGACAGAATCAAGCTACAAGCCTTTTAGTTATACCGATGCAGATGGCAAGCTGATTGGTTACGAGATTGAGCTGGTTGACGCACTATGTGCGCAAATGAAAGCTGAGTGTGAAGTCATCTCTCAAGATTGGGATGGTTTGATTCCAGGGCTTAACGCACAGAAGTTTGATGCAGCTATCGCAGGTATGTCTATCACGCCTGAGCGTAAAGAAGTGGTTGATTTCAGTGACCCTTACTTCCATAGCGGTATCATCTTGATCGGTAAAAAAGGTGATGACTTAAGCGTAGAATCGCTAACAGGTCTACCAATTGCCTCACAGCGCTCAACTGTTGCCTCGCAATACCTACAAGACGAGCATGCAGATGCTGATATCAAACTATACGATACGCAAGACAATGCTTATCTAGATCTAACCTCAGGCCGTGTGCGCGGTATGATGTCTGATAAAGTAACGGGTATTGACTGGTTAAAAACAGACGCAGGCAAAGGCTACGAAGTCAAAGGTGAAGAAATCAGCACCAATGATGATGCAATGGGTATTGCTTTCCGTAAAGGCGATCCGTTAGTTGCTAAGTTCAATGCAGCATTGGCTGAGCTAAAAGACAACGGTACCTATGATCAAATCACGGGTAGCTATTTTGGTACTAGCTCAACGGCTGCAGCACAAAAAGCGGTGGCAACAACTGATAGTGTCGAAGAAGTAATGGTCGCTGAAGAAGAAGCGCCAGCTAACTAATACGATATCTAGCAGTTTGACTGCTGTTGTTTGAAGACGTGTTGTTTACTCAAGAAAAAACCAAGGATGATCATGAGCAACCATTGTGCCCCAATCTGTACCACGACTGGCAAATCTAATATTAATATAGCCAGTCGTTTGTCTATGTCACTGCTTGCGCTAGCGACGGCCTTTACCGTTGCTGGCTGTAGCAATAGCCAGGAGAGTACAGCTGATACCAATCCAGAGGCTACCGAAGCAACGGCAGCCTCTACAGGTGATGTATTACGCATCGGTACAGAAGGGGCCTATGCACCTTTTAACTATACCAATGCCGATGGGACACTGGGTGGTTTTGATGTTGAGATAGCAAATGCACTCTGTGTGGATATGCAGGTTACTTGTGAAATTGTGGCGCAGGACTGGGACGGTATTATCCCTGGTCTAAAAGCGGGTAAATACGATGCAATCGTAGCCGCGATGTCCGTTACTCCAGAGCGTTCGCAGCAAGTGAGCTTTACCGATCCGTACTTTAGCAATGCCTTGGTTTTTTTGGCCAAAAAAGACAGCAGCTTTGACCCTAGTAACAAAAGCGATATTGACTCGCATTCTATTGCTGCACAGCGTTCAACCATTTCATCTCAGTGGCTAGAAGACACGTATCCAAAAGCCGATATGAAGCTTTATGATACGTTGAGCAATGCGTTTTTGGATCTCGGTTCAAACCGTGTCGATGCGATGATTTCTGATAAGCTGCCTGCTATAGAATGGCTGAGCTCAAATGCTGGTAGCAAATATGCGCTAAAAGGTGATGAGATCGATATTAATGATAACTTTGCAATAGCAGTACGCCCAGGCGATCCGCTACAAGCAAAGATCAATCAGTCTCTTGCTAATATAAAAGCTAATGGTACTTACGATAAAATCAATCAAAAGTATTTTGCGGTACCAGCATCTGTAACGAGCACAGTTGATGAAGACGCAAATACAGGCATAGGTGCAGACATTAGCGAGCAACCAACGACAGAAAGCACTAGTTAATAGCTAACAGTAGTCAAAGATAGCAGTCAAAAAATATTGTTTTGATCAATAAAAGGATATCGCCATCATGGTGATGTCCTTTTTTGTTTGTCGTTATAGCAACGAATATACATAATAGCCGCCTATCAATTTTACTCAAATTTAGTCGGCTGATTTTATGTCTCTAGAGGCAAGTGTCTGTTTAAGTACGGTTTAGGCACAGCTTTTACGCGTCAGTATTAACATCACGGCGAGTGAATATGATAAAATCAGCGCTCATTTCTACTGTGTCAATTATCGCAGCGTTAATCGTATTCTTCTGACGTCATTTTTTGACGCCGACCATCCCTATTGATTTGGTATAAAATACGGTGTTTCGCCGCGTTCAGCTATTGATGCTGATTCTTTTAACTCATATTTTGCAAATTGCTAATATAAAGAGACTGAGTGGATAATCGTGTTTGACTTACAAGGATTTGGCGCGCTTTTATTGAGCGGCGCTACCGTCACCATACAGCTAGCTGTGACCAGTTTAATCATTGGTCTGGCTCTAGGCTTGCTCGGTGCAACCGCAAAGATGTCCAATATCTGGTTGCTGCGTAAACTTGCGACTGTCTATACTGCGACAATGCGCGGTATTCCTGAGCTGCTATTGGTGCTCTTTATTTATTATGGCGGCTCTATCTTATTGATGAGCATCCTCAAAAAGTTCGGCTATAACGACTATGTCGAGATTAGCGCTTTTTGGGGTGGTGTCATGGCACTGTCTATTGCTTTTGGTGCGTATGCGACTGAGATTTTTCGCATGTCCATTCAAGAGATTCCAGTAGGGCAGCGAGAGGCTGCGCAAGCAATTGGTATGCGTCCTTTTCAGACCTTTTATCGCATCACTTTGCCGCAAGTGTGGCAGATTGCTTTACCAGGTTTGGGTAATTTGTTTCTGGTACTGCTCAAAGATACCGCATTGGTATCGGTCGTGGGTCTCAAGGACATCATGTATCAGTCATCGCGTGCGGCACAGTCTACACAGCAGCCGTTTACCTTTTATATGGCAGCAGCGATTATTTATTTGGGTCTGACCATGTTGATTACTGGCTTTATGATGTGGCTTGAGTGGCGCGCCAATCCTGCGGCACGCTATGCCAAAAAGATAAGCCGTCAATCCACTCACAGTCAATCGACCATAGGGTAGAGGAGAGTTACTATGGATTGGAATTGGCAGGTCATTTTTGACCATATCCCTGATTTACTAGGCGGCGCGGTATTGACCGTACAGCTGGTCTTGTTTTCAGGTGTGATTGGATTGCTGTTTGGTTTGGTTTTGGCGTTATTACGACTGTCTAAGAATTGGGTGGTACAGATACTACCATTTCTGTATATCTTCTTTTTCCGTGGTACGCCGCTGTTAGTACAGATATTCCTGATTTATTACGGTTTGGGTCAGTTCGAGGCCGTACGCGAGTCGTTCTTATGGGAACCAGTACTTAGCCAAGCATATTGGTGTGCCATCATAGCCTTTACTCTCAATACCAGTGCTTATCTAGCTGAGATTATACGCGGTGCGATTCAGACGATTCCGATTGGAGAGCTTGAAGCTGCTGATGCACTTGGTATGTCAAAATGGCAAAAGCTAACACGCGTTACGCTACCGCGCGCATTTGGTATTGTGATTCCAGCATACAGTAACGAAGTTATCTTTATGCTAAAAGGTAGTGCGCTCGCTTCGACTATTGCATTGATGGATATCACAGGTGTTGCACGTACGATTAGTGCACGTACTTATACCTTGATGGAGTTATTCTTTGCCGCTGGTATCGTCTATCTACTGCTGTCGTGGGTTATCTTGTTTAGCTTTAGAATGTTTGAAAAACGTATGAACCGTCATGCCAGTTATGTACCACCAGATGTGGTGACCAATACGATTCCATAGTTAGCAGTTAGCAGTTAGCAGTTAGCAGTTAGCAGTTAGCAGTTAGCAACTAAAAATCGTCAAAGTCACTGTAGACAATATAGTATGGACTGCTGATAAAATAGCCATCATTTACAGGGAGAGTTTAGTATGAGCCAATCGCCACACGAGTCATTAGCGAACACCATTGCAGCCGGTGTCAATGCCGAGCAGGGCGCTATCAGTCATAATGAAAGATTGCGTACTTCTATTGGTAAAGTCGTCTGTGTTGGTCGTAACTATGCGGCACATGCTGCAGAGTTGGGCAATGAAGTACCAACTACGCCGATACTATTTATGAAACCTGCGTCTTCAGTGGTTTCTATCCGTGGTGATGTGGTTCGCCCAAGTCCAGAGCTGTTTGGCGAGACTCACTACGAGGCCGAGCTATGTATTCAGCTATCAGCTGATTTATCTATGGCGACGATTGAGCAAGCTCAGCAAGCGATTGGTGGCGTGACATTGGGGCTGGATTTGACCTTGCGTGATTTGCAAAGCAAGCTAAAAGAAAAAGGTCATCCGTGGGAGCGTGCTAAGTGTTTTGACGGAGCCTGTGTGCTTGCTGATTGGCTCGACCCACAAGCGTTTGGCAATCTGCAAAGTGTACAGTATCAGCTATCTATCAATGATAAATTAATGCAAGATGGCGATAGTGCCTTAATGCTATTTCCTGTCTATGAATTGCTGGTCAATATCAGTCACGCCTTTAGCTTGCAAGCAGGTGATGTGATTATGACTGGTACGCCAAGCGGTGTTGGTGTGTTGCAAGCAGGCGATCAGTTGAAGCTAAAACTGGGTGCTCATGAGTGGGTATCACAAGTGCGGTAAGCTTGATTGCAATAACAAACACATATTAAAAACCCCGAGCAATTGCTTGGGGTTTTTGCTTTTAAGCCTTTATATTTATTTTTTAAATTTGCTAACTGCCAAACAATGCTACCTATCTAATTATTCTATTTTTCAAGAATCATCAGTACAGTCGATTGTCATCAGTTTGTCACCTATTGTTCAGCGTGCTGTCATAAAGGTTGAGTAGACTTAAGCGGAATTCGTATTTTTGTGGTCGTAATTATAAAGCCGCGATCAACTCTCTGCCAATCTAGCCTAATAGCAAGGTGACTGATAATGACATTATTGAACAATGAGCGAACGCTTGCCCACGAAGTGGTTGAAGACTCAAATCCTACTAATAATACTGACTTTCAGACGATTATCAATCGTCGATTGAACCGCCGTAGTATCCTAAAAGGTGGCACAGGGTTGACGGCTGCTGCGTTTTTTGGCGCATTACCTTTGGTCGGTTGTAGTGAAGACGACGATAACAGTATTGTTGGTAATGACGATAATGCCGCTATCCCTGCACAAGGTGATTTAAAGCGTCCTGATACCTTAAAGTTTGAGGCAGTCGCGCATTCAACAGCGGATACGATGACCGTAGCAGCAGGCTACAAGGCAGAGATGATATTACCGCTTGGTACACCGCTGAACTCTGGTATCGAGGACTGGAAAGACAATCGCGAGCAATCAGCAGAGTCGTTTGAATGGCGTATGGGTGACAACCATGATGGGATGTGGTTCTTTGGCAAAAACGGTAACGCTTACGATGCTAAAGCATCAGAAAACAGCTTGCTAGTCATGAACCACGAATACGTCAATAGCAGTGAGCTTAGCCCATTTGGCTATTACGTCACTCAAGATAACGATGCTGCGCCTATCTTTCAAAACCGCCGTCTCGCAAGCGACGTCCGCCGCGAAGTCAACTGTCATGGCGTCTCAGTGGTTGAGTTAACTCGCCGTGCAGATGGTATGGGTTATGAGATGGTACCTGATTCTAAATACAATCGCCGCATTACCAGTAGTACAACAGCACAATTGGCTGGCCCTGTGGCAGGTTCTGCTCTGGTCAAGACCAAGTTTGATCCGACAGGCTATCAGACTCGCGGTATCAATAACAATTGCGGCGCAGGTCTGTCACCTTGGGGTACTTATCTGACTACTGAAGAGAACTTCTTGGGTGTGTTTGCCCGTGGACAAGATGCCAGCCAATTGAGCGCTAGTGATAACTATGCGCGCGAGCGCTACGGTGCGGTGGAGGACTTCCCAGGTTGGGAGTATTTATGGCATACCCCAGAGGCAAAGGATGCCAAGATAGCAGACGAATTCTCACGCTGGGATATGACCGCAGTCGGTGCTAGTGCTGCTGAAGATTATCGCTACGGCTTTAACACTTTCGGTTATATTACTGAAATTGACCCGTTTGACCAAAACTCTATACCGCAGAAACGCACTGCACTGGGTCGATTCGCTCATGAAAACTGCGCGTATGCTCCTGTCGAGCAAGGCAAACCAGTGGTGTTCTATATGGGTGATGACGCCCGAGGTGAGTACATTTATAAGTTTGTCTCCAAAGCGATGTGGTCAAACTCGGATATTGGCGGTGGACTAAAAGCAGGTGACAAATATCTGAATGAAGGCACGCTATACGTGGCGGTATTTAACGAAGATGGTAGCGGTGAGTGGAAAGCTCTCGTCCACGGTCAAAACGGACTGGATGCTTTTAATAGCGTATTGCCATTCAATGGACAAGATGAAGTATTGGTCTTTGCCCGTGCAGCTGCCGATGCTGCTGGTGCTACCAAGATGGATCGACCTGAATGGGTATCGGTCAGTCCTATGACGGGCGATGTCTATGTGACATTGACCAATAATAAATATCGCGGCGTACGTGACGACCAGCCTGTCTCAGCTTCCAATCCGCGTAGCTATCAATCAAACGGAAAAGCGCTTGGTAATGACAATGGTCACATTATTCGCTGGGCAGAAGCAGGCGGCGACCATGCTGCAACGAGCTTTGAGTGGGACATTTATCTGTTTGGTGCGCCAAGTGATTTATCAGCAGAAAACCTCTCTCAATTAAATGACAATAATGACTTTTCTTCACCTGATGGGCTATATTTTGACCCGCGCGGTGTCTTATGGATTCAGACAGATGACGGCGCTTACACCGATACCAGTAGCTGTATGTTGCTCGCGGCACTACCGGGTAAGGTCAGTGATGGATCGATGACGACCACATCGGCAGGGCAGTCGACCCGAGTCGGTACATCTGCCAGCAATGACAATATCAAACGATTCTTTGTCGGTCCTGAAGGATGCGAAGTAACAGGTATCACCATGGCGCCAGATTTCAAAACGCTGTTTATCAACATCCAACATCCGGGCAACACATGGGGCGCTGTCGCTGGCGGTAGTATTCCTCGCTCAGCGACTGTGATGATTACTCGCGAGGATGGCGATGTCATTCTGGCAGAATCATTTGATACGGCTGACAGTACAACATAGATGGATAAGCTGTAAGCGTATATTAGACACAACCAGAGTACTCATAACCATAAGAATCCCAAGTTAAGGCTTGGGATTTTTTATTATTATATTGATTTAATAGTTAAAGAGACCGTCTATCACCTATCTAGCTCTGCTAGTCGTCACCCCGCTCTAAAGTCAAACCATTCACTTCTCTTTGCTGCAGTTACAGGATAATATAGACCATTACTTTTCTCGCTGAATGTGCAAATATTATGAGCAGTCCAAAGGTGTTTTATAACGACGGTGTTAGTGACAGCGACGCTCAAAACGATAGCAGCTATACTCGTACTCATCATGAGCTCGATGCGCATTTTGTCCCAGATGCGAGTGTACCGCTACACAGTCATCTATATGAACAAATTGACCAACTCGAAGCCATCGATATGGATGAACTGGTCAAGCTACTAGCAGATTCGGATGACAGTGATGAAATCAACAAAACACCTGTATCTTTGGCTGATTTTTTTGAAGGATTGGCGCAGCTTGCCACCATGGGTGTGGTTGAGATTACAGAAATCGTAGAAGCCATCCACCGTGAAGTTATCTTGCGTCCGCTAGGCCGCTTCAATGACAAACATTTAAATAAATGGTCGCGCGGATTTACTGGACGTATCTATGGCACGATACGTCATGTCATGCAAATGGTCGGTAATAACCTAGCGTCTGTACTACGCATATACAAAAACCTGATTCTCCAAAAGTCAGTGCAGCCACTACCAGACTCACTAAAAAAACTGGTCAATGTACTCAATGGTGTCATGGGTGATCATCTTGTCAATAATCAAAATGCGCTCGCCATTCCGATGATGCTATACACTCAAGATGGCAAACCACAGAATGAAGTGCTATCAGGCCGTATCGTTATTTTGTGCCATGGTCTATGTATGAGTCATTTGAGCTGGCAAGCCCAAGCAGATAATGATTTGGGCGAGGCAATTCATATCAGTCAGCCTGATACCACGGTGCTGTATTTGGATTACAATACGGGTCGACGTATCTCACGTAGCGGTCGTAAGTTCTCTCAATTGCTACAAGCGCTGGTCGATGACAACCCAAATATCAGTCAGATAGATCTGGTTGGACATAGTATGGGCGGTTTGGTCTCTCGCAGTGCACTGTTTTATGGTGAGCAAGATCGCCTAGACTGGATAAAACGCGTGGGCAATCTTATCACGCTAGGTTCGCCGCATCATGGGGCAGTTCTTGAGCGTATCGGTAATTATGTGCAAGACATCATTGCCAAACTGCCATTTGCAGGCTCACTGGCCAAGCTAGGGGATATGCGCAGTGCCGGTATCATTGATCTACGTCATGGCAGTATTCGCGATGCGGACTGGAAGGCATTAGAAGGACGTAGCGTGTTGCCACAAGATTTCCGCCATCCTGCACGGTTGCCAAGTGGTATCAAAACTTACTTTGTCGCCAGTGCTTTGCTTGAAACGCATTATGATTCTAAGGTGACGGATCTGCTAGGAGACAGCTTAGTATCGGTGGCTTCAGCGTTGGGCGAGGATGACGCTGAACATGCTTTGTTTGTGCCAGATGGTCATAAAGCAGTGTTTTATGGCGTCAATCATATGAACTTGATTCATAGTAGGCGAGTGCGCGAGCAGGTTGTTGAATGGCTACTTGATAATGGTCGAAGTGACTATGCTGGACGTCCGCGCATACACTCTTATCCTAGAAGTTTAGATGTAGCGGTGTAGTGATTTAATGATAAAAACAAAAACCCTCAAGTATGACGCTTGAGGGTTTTTTTATAAAGGCTAACTTATGGTAAGTAAGAAAAAAAACTTACTCAGCAAATATCGCTGCTACATCATCTTTATTAAATTTATAGACTTCACCGCAGAATCCGCAATCCATCTCAAATGTACCGCCTTGCTCTTCGACGATATCTAACGCTTCTGCTTCGCCGATTTGCTCGATTGCCATTTCACACTTCTCGCGTGAGCAAGTACAACCAAATGATAGAGGCGCAGGCTCAGGTGCCACGATGTTTTCTTCATGATACAAGCGATAGAGTATTTCGTTGGCATCCAGTGTCGTTAGTTCTTCTGCTTTTACCGTGCGCGTCAATACAGACAAGCGTGTCCATAAATCATCGTCGATACCCGCATCTTGGTTTTGCTCAACTTCAGACGTTTCTTCAGCAGTACGCGGTAGCATTTGTACCAAGATACCTCCGGCTTGCAAGCCGTCAGATGCTAAGTTAATCAACGTTGGAATCTGTGCTGATTGCTTTTGATAATGCGCTAAGCAGTCCGCTAGATTGTCATGGCTACGCTCAACGATACCTTGGTATGGCTCACCGCCATCAGGCTGAATATTGATAAACAATACGCCTTGTCCCATCGCACCAAGTTCAGCAAATGCTTCTTTGGCATGGATCATATTGTCCCACGCTTGTACTTGCTCATCCGTTTCGCCTTTCCAGCTAGCAAGCGCACGAATGATACCGTCTTGATCGCATTCTGCCATCGCCCAGTTTAGTAAGCTGTCACTGTCTGATGATTGCAACTGAATAGACAGGCGACCATTGATTTTGACCGTACTGATTAGCAAACTCGCTGCCGTCAGCATCTCACCCAATAAGCGTTTGATGGCTTCGGGGTAGGGCTTTTGTGCAATGGTGCTCGCGTAGCTGCGTGATAGGCGTACCACATCACCGCGCACGGGAGAGTCTTCAACAAAGAAACGTTGGCGAATGTCGTTGCTGCCATGGTTGCCAGTAGTTTGGCTGTCCGTATTTGGGACTTGGATATCTTGAGTCATAAGTCATTTGTAGTATAGAGAAGTTGTTTGCTTTATGGGGATTACTGCCGATTTATCAATCTTACTTAGTAGACTGTTTTGATGATTATAAGCAGCAAAGGTTAATAACGAGCTTAAAAAACCAAGCAGCTGTTTGTACAAAGTTCTGAGTAGATAGCCGCTATGAGCCAGCATCTTGTAGTTAGAATATAAATATATTCATAAATATGTACTCTCTCAAAAAAAATTCACCCTCTACTGCAAATTTGTTGTACAGTAACATTAAGTTGCATTGTGATAAACAACAGCAACAACCGTACGGATGCGGGGCAGTCTGGTCAATCAGACCTATGTCGTCCAAGCACTCACTCAATCTTGCGATAAAAGGATGTATTTCATGACATACTCATTTTCCAAACCGTTGACTTTAGCTGCTGTTATGGCATTAGGTTTAGCGGGATGTAATAACAGCAGCCAGACCAGCACTGATGCGCCAGCAGATGATGCAGCGACGACAGAAACCACCACCAACGGTACGCTACAGAAAATCAAAGACTCTGGCACTATTGTCGTCGGTCACCGTGATTCCTCTATTCCTTTCTCTTATATCGCTGATGATCCTAACCAACCGATTGGCTATGCACACGACTTGGAAATGAAAGTGGTTGAGGCCGTTAAGCAAAAGCTAAACATGCCAGACCTTAACGTTCGCTATAACCTAATCACTTCGCAAACTCGTATCCCATTGGTACAAAACGGCACAGTAGATTTTGAGTGTGGTTCAACCACCAATAACGAAGAACGTCAAAAGCAAGTTGCATTCTCTAATGGTTTCTTTGAAATTGGTACGCGTCTATTGACCAAAAAAGACTCTGGTATTCAAGATTTTGAAGACCTAAAAGGCAAAACTCTTGTAACGACAGCAGGCACGACTTCAGAGCGTTATATCCGTCAGTACAACGATGATAATAAAATGGATACCAATATCATCTCAGCCAAAGATCATGGCGAAGGCTTCCTAATGCTAGAAAATGGTCGCGCTGATGCCTTTATGATGGATGACGTATTGCTCGCGGGCGAAAAAGCCAAAGCAAAAAATCCTGATGAGTGGGTCATCGTCGGTACACCGCAATCGTTTGAAATCTATGGTTGTATGATGCGCAAGGATGATCCTGAATTCAAAGCTGTGGTCGATGAAGCACTTGCTAATGTGTTTAGTTCAGGCGAAATCAATAGCATTTATGACAAGTGGTTCTTGAACCCAATCCCACCAAAGAACGTCAATCTAAACTTTGAGATGTCAGACAACTTAAAGGCCTTGATTGCCAATCCGCATGACAGCGCTCAGCCTAAAGAAGCAGCAGCGCAGTAACGCTCATTGTCCCTCAACATAGCTTGCCTATACGTTCAGATAGCCAGTATTTTATTTGACGTATAGGCTTATCAATCGTTGCTCGGAGAGACAACCATGAATTATAGCTGGAACTGGGGTGTGCTCTTTGAGCAGACTGGTATTGGCAACGAGCTCTACATCCATTGGATGATCACAGGTCTTGGCTGGCTGCTATTGATTGGCAGTATCGCATGGGCCATTGCGATGGTCGTCGGTACTATCTTCGGTATCATGCGTACCTTGCCCAACAAGACCGCTCGTGCAATCGGTACGGCTTATGTGACATTTTTTCGTAATATTCCACTGCTTGTTCAACTGTTCTTTTGGTTTTATATCGCCCCTGGCTGGCTCACGCCGACGATACAAGAATGGTGGTATAAGGACTTGTCTCCGAATACTTCAGCCATGCTATCAGCCAGTATCGGTCTTGGCTTATTTACCGCTGCTCGTATTGTCGAACAGGTACGAACGGGTATCGAGTCATTACCAGATGGACAGATTAACGCAGCCTACGCGTTAGGGTTTAGCATTCCACAAGTCTATAAAGAAGTACTGCTACCGCAGGCATTTCGTATTATCTTACCACCGCTCAGCTCTGAGCTAACCAACTGTTTCAAAAACGCCTCTGTGGCCTCGCTAGTGGGGGTAATGGAGCTGATTAGCCAAACCAAAACCATCAGCGAATATACTCAAAATAGTATCGAGATATATACTTACGCGACGATTATTTATTTGGTTTTCAATTTATCCTTGATCGCTATTATGGGGTTGATTGAACGTAAATTGCGTGTGCCTGGGCTTATTGCGGGAGGTCAGAAATGAATATGGCCGAATTGGCAACAGCCTATCCTGGTTTGATGGGTGGCATGCTTACCACTTTAAAAGTATTGTTCTTGGCTATTTTGGGCGGTATCAGTTTAGGAACTGTACTGGCATTGATGCGCTTGTCAGGTATCAAAGCGCTTGAGATTCCAGCTAAACTATACGTCAACTACTTTCGCTCCGTGCCGCTGCTATTGGTACTGCTATGGTTTTATTTTGCCGTACCGATGATTTATCTTTGGGTAGCGGGTAAGTACCTGCAACTCGATGCTGCGTTTGCCTCTTGTGTGGTCGCATTTATGATGTTTGAGGCTGCTTATTTCTCAGAAGTAGTGCGTGCTGGTATTCAATCGATTGGTAGCGGGCAGGTCAATGCGGCAAAAGCGCTCGGCATGACTTATGGGCAGACCATGCGTCTGGTCATCTTGCCACAAGCCTTTCGTAAGATGCTGCCACTGATTTTGCAGCAATGTATTATTTTATTCCAAGATACGACACTGGTATTTGCCATTGGTTTGACCGACTTTTTCCGCGCAGCCTACGTTCGCGGTGAGCTAATGGGATTACTCACGCCGTATATCTTAGGTGCTGGTGCTGTCTATTTTGTGATTAGCTTAAGTGCTTCTATTGGTGTGCAACAATTACAAAAGCGTTTGCGATTTTAGTATAGCTATTTTAATAGACCTATCGCTTGCGCTTTTGAGTGTTGAGAGCTTGGTTTGAATGTTTGATTTACCTTTTTTAAATAATGATTATCGAAAACAATGTGGTTAGGAGCCAGTGATGAGCAATGCTGATACGTACTTAAATGCCTTTGGCGGGCTGGTTACCAATAGTGGTCATGCTAGTGATGAGATGGTCATTGAGATATCTAATGTCAGTAAATGGTATGGAGACTTTAAAGTACTGACTGACTGCACCGCGCATGTACATAAAGGTGATGTCGTTGTTGTTTGTGGTCCATCGGGTAGTGGTAAATCAACCTTGATTAAGACGGTGAATGGACTTGAGCCTTTTCAAAAAGGTGACATCATGGTCAATGGTATCTCTGTCGGTGATCCAAAGACCAACTTGCCCAAGTTACGTAGCCGTGTCGGCATGGTGTTTCAGCATTTTGAGTTGTTTCCACATTTAACTATTATTGATAATTTGACTGTGGCACAAATCAAAGTGTTGGGCCGTAAAGAGTCTGAGGCCAAACAAAAAGCGATGGCCTATCTCGACCGTGTTGGCCTAACGGTACAAGCGGCGAAATATCCAGCAGAACTCTCTGGTGGTCAGCAGCAGCGTGTTGCGATTGCACGAGCGTTGGCCATGGATCCCGTCGCAATGCTGTTTGATGAGCCAACCTCTGCGCTTGATCCTGAGATGATTCAAGAAGTGCTAGACGTAATGGTCGAGCTGACTCGTGATGGTATGACCATGATGTGTGTGACGCATGAAATGGGCTTTGCCAGTCAGGTGGCCAATCGTATTATCTTTATGGATGAAGGTCATATCGTAGAAAACTGTAGTAAGGATGAGTTTTTTGAAGGCGCGAAAAGTGACCGTGCACAGATGTTCTTATCGAAGATTTTAAATCATTAAATACACTTTGATTTACGATTGTTTATAGCAGTATTTAGAATATGAAGACGTGTTTTAAAGCTTACTTTTCTTTCCACTGTTAATAACTATACAAAGCGCCCTATTAAAGACAGTTCAACGCTATCTTTAATAGGGCGCTTTGTATTCAGTTTCTTTTGTATAACTATTTGAACAACAATTTGAAGCCTATGATGTTTACACACAAGGAATTTGAATAAGATAGCTTTGAGACTATAAAGTCGCTGAAAATAGAGCGAGAATAGTCGTAGGATTAGCGAGGTTGCAAACGGCAAAGGCAGATGAGATGGCTCATCTGATTAATCAAATAAATTTAAAAAGGTAATAATCGTAATATAGATAAACTTAATTTAATTTAACGCTATCAACTGAATTAGGATTGAATATGACGCTAAAACGAACCGTCGGCATACTACTGTTCAATGAAGTAGAGGTATTGGATTTTGCAGGACCTTTTGAGGTGTTTTCGTTGGCTGAAAATGCTGCCAGTTCTAGTGATGATAAGCACTTTAAAGTTATCACTATTGCCGAGAACCAAGCAACGATATCCGCTAGGAATGGTCTGCAAGTCATTCCTGACTATAGTTTTGCCAATCATCCAGACATTGATGTATTAATCGTCCCCGGTGGATACGGTGCCGAAAAAACAGAAATATATAATAAGGTAGTAATTGATTGGATTAACACACAAGCAAGTTTGGTAGAGCTGACGCTTTCAGTGTGTACAGGAGCGTTGCTGTTGGCTAAGGCAGGTTTGCTAACTGGTAAGTCAGCAACCACGCACTGGATGGATTTGGATAATTTAGCATCCTATCCTGATATCGATGTGATCTCGCATACTCGTTTTGTAGATGCTAGTGATAATACTGGTAATATCATCACATCAGCGGGGATAAGTGCAGGCATCCACGCAAGTCTATACTGTATAGAAAAATTAATAGATAGTGAAACCATGCGTGCAACAGCACATCGCATGGAGTTCGATATTGACTAAGTGAATTGTTAGATAGGTGAGTGAATGGCTGTTTACTGATACAATAGCGGTCAATATTTTTGATAATTAAAATAATTCATAAACCATATTGGAGTTTGTATGAGCGTAGAGAACTTATCTGTAGCATCGAGTACAGCATCAAAAAAAGGTGTCGTCATTATTGGTGCAGGACTGGCAGGCTGGCATGTCATTGATGCCATTCGTGCCAAAGACACAGAAATTCCAATCACATTAATCACGGCCGATAGTGGCGACCGTTATCATAAGCCGATGTTGACGATGGCAATCAGCCAAAACAAACGAGCATCAGATTTGGTACGGGCATCTGGTAGCGAAGCGGCTAAGACAGCAGAAGTGACGTTGCTAGCCAATACGCAAGTGACAGATATCGATCCAGTGAGCCAAACTGTACAGGTGCGCTCTACTACGCAGTCAGATGACACACTGACGACTATCGGCTATGAGAAAATGGTACTAGCGATGGGCGCGCATCCTATCTTCCCTAAAAGTCTGCCGCAAGATTTGGTCTGGCATGTCAATCACATTGAGCGTTTTAGTCAGCTACAAGAAGAGCTAGCAACAGGTAGCCAACATGTTGCGATCGTCGGTGCTGGTATGGTGGGTACAGAAATCGCAGAAGACCTACTTAAAGCTGGTCATAAAGTAACGCTTATTGATTTAAATGATGCACCGCTTTCACAGATGCTACCAGCCAAAGCGACCGCACGTATAGCCAAAGCAATCGAGTCGCAGGGCATTCAATTCTTAGGTGGTTATCAAGTATCAGCTGTCGCTCGTGTTAATAACAATGACAGCGAAGATGGCGAGAAACTACAAGTGGACTATGCACCGTTATCATCGGATACAGATAATACTGATACTCAGCCGCTTGAACCATTGATTGTAGATCATGTGATTGCCAGTACAGGTCTGACAGTCGATGAGCAATTACCTGCGGCGGCTGGTGTGGAATTCGATCGCCGTACAGGTATCGTGGTGGATGCGGCGACGTTGCGTACCAATGCAGCGAATATCTATGCCATCGGCGACTGTATGTCTATCAACGGGGTTGCTTGTCGTTATGTTGCGCCATTACGCGCGCAGGCTGCGACTATCGCTGACGATATTTTAGGTCATGAACATAGTGGCTATGATCATAAGCCGCCGATGATTCGCCTAAAAAACAAAGCCATCTCTGTGATGGTGACAGGCGTACCGCAAGCAGCGGGCAACTGGCAAGTGAAGACTGAGAGTGGTGATGAGCTAGTCATGGATTTGCTCGATGATAATGAAGCCGTTAGCGCAACAGTAACGATTAAAGCGCCTGCAGTTCCTAAGGCATAACGATTACAATACCATTTTTTGAAAAAAATATAGGATTATCATTTATAAGTGATGTCCTTTATTAGATGCTTGCCAGAGGACTTTGTTAAACGACAGTATTGATGATTGAGCCAG
Source organism: Psychrobacter sp. NPDC077938 (assembly GCF_044542635.1). NCBI lineage: Bacteria > Pseudomonadati > Pseudomonadota > Gammaproteobacteria > Moraxellales > Moraxellaceae > Psychrobacter > Psychrobacter sp. NPDC077938. Next base: position 307,211 of record NZ_JBITUW010000001.1, on the reverse strand, counting down.
CCCATTATTTATGATGTGGCTGGCTTTTTTGTGTCAAATATTTGCCATGATTCTATGCTACCTTTTACTAAGTAGAAACGCAGACTGACTAATTAAATGATACATACTGTATTGATATTGTTGACAGGCTTTCATTGATGGCGTTATAGTAGCTGAATGCTATGTAAGACCTGCCCAAGGAAGAAGGTTTGCACGCAGGCTATTAATAAGTGCTATTTATAAATACTATAAAAAGTAAAACGAAAGGACTCGTTATGACTCAAACTCCTGATTTCGATTCGACTCGCGTTGACTTCGATACTATTTTAAACAATATTCCTAGTATCAATATGGGCGCACGCTCAGCCAATGCACCACTTACTCAAAGCTATGATAAAGGTCCTGATGTACCGCTGATTGAAGCGACAATCGGTGACTTTTTTGATGCTATTGTTTCCAAATATCCTGAGCGCGAAGCACTGGTCGTCCGCCATCAAAATATCCGTTGGACATATCGTGAGCTACAGCATCAAGTGAACCAGCTAGCCAGTAGCATGATTGAAATGGGATTAGAGATTGGCGATCGCATCGGCATTTGGTCACACAATAATGCTGAATGGTTACTCATGCAGTTAGCCACGGCAAAAGTCGGCGTTATCCTCGTTAATATCAATCCTGCCTACCGCACCTTTGAATTGCAATATGCTTTAAATAAACTGGGCTGCTCAGCGCTCGTACTGATGCGTCATTTCAAAACCAGTGACTATGCCAGTTTAATTCGTGAGCTATGTCCTGAGATTTACCACAAAGACTACACTCAGCTTGATTTGGTTGAGATTCCGACGATTGAGCGCATCATCTGGATTGATGAGCCAGAGTCGGACGAGACATTTGGTTTTATGCAAAAATTCTCTGCGTGGATGAGCGAGGGCGATGCCAATGATCCGCGTGTTGCCGAGCGTCAAGCCCAGCTTAAAAACACCGATGCTATCAATGTACAGTTCACCAGTGGTACGACAGGTACACCAAAAGGTGCAACCTTAAGTCATCGCAATATCTTAAATAATGGCTATTTCATCGGTGAGGCCATGAACCTCACTGAAGAGGATAGGCTGTGTATTCCAGTACCTCTGTATCATTGCTTTGGTATGGTGCTTGGTAATCTAGCGATTCTCACGCATGGCGGTTGTATCGTATATCCAAACGACGGCTTTGAGCCATTGACCGTCTTACAGGCAGTCGAAGAAGAGAAGTGTACAGGTCTACACGGCGTGCCAACGATGTTTATCGCCGAGCTTGACCATCCTGAATTTGAAAATTTTGATTTGTCTACCTTACGTACTGGCATCATGGCTGGCTCTAGCTGTCCGATTGAGGTCATGCGCCGTGTCATCGATAAGATGCATATGAGCGAAGTCACTATTGCTTATGGTATGACAGAGACCAGTCCTGTATCTTGCCAGACCAATGAGCACACACCACTTGATAAACAGGTCTCGACAGTAGGACTGGTGCAGCCTGCGCTTGAGGTCAAAGTCGTCGATACAGAAACAGGTGAAATTGTCCCGTTAGGTGAGACAGGTGAGTTGCTTACACGAGGCTATTCAGTAATGAAAGGCTATTGGGGCAGTCGTTTTAAAACGCGTGAGGCCATCCAAGATGGCTGGATGCATACGGGTGACTTGGCCACAATGGATGAAGATGGCTACGTAAAAATCGTCGGCCGTAGTAAAGACATGGTGATTCGCGGCGGCGAAAATATCTATCCAGTAGAAATTGAAAATTACCTCTATCGTCACCCAAAGATTCGTGATGTACAAATCGTGGGTATACCAGATGAGCGTTATGGTGAAGTGCTGGCAGCGTGGATTATTCCAAAAGAACCTGGCTGCTTAACTGAACAAGAAGTACGCGAGTTCTGTAGCGAGCATATCGCTCACTATAAAGTGCCGACTTACTATCGCTTTGTGACTGAATATCCAATGACCATCACTGGCAAAATTCAAAAATATAAAATCATTGAGCAAATGAAAGAAGAGTTGGGTTTGTAGTAAGCTTGCTTATCTGCTCTAAAAAATAAAAGACTAACCATATTCATTTCACTATAAAAGTATTACAGCGTTAACCTCGCTTGAAGTATCACACATACATCTGCACTCGGTTGCCTTGTACTACTTTTGAATTGAATCGACTATATGTGAGCAACGCTTAAAAATAGCAGTTAGTATCATTTATATAAAAAGCTACTCACATCTACGTATCTATCTATGTATAAGAAAAAAAGGGATATCATGAGCGCTATCATAACCAGTAAACTGAGTCCAAACTCAAGCGATTTTCAGCAAAACAGTGCCGCGATGCAAGAGATAGTCGATGACTTGTATGTACACTTGCGTAAAGTTGCCCAAGGTGGCTCAGAGCGCGCACGAGCCAAGCATCTAGCGCGTGGTAAGCTGTTACCACGTGAGCGCGTCGAGCGTTTATTGGATGTAGGCACGCCGTTCCTAGAAGTGGCGCCGATGGCTGCACATGATATGTATGGCGAAGAGATTCCGGCGGCTGGCGTGATTGCTGGTATCGGCCGTATCAATGGTATCGAGTGTATGATTGTCTGTAACGATGCCACGGTAAAAGGCGGCACGTACTACCCAATGACGGTCAAAAAGCATCTACGTGCCCAAGAAATTGCGCAAGAAAACCATCTACCATGCGTTTATCTGGTTGATTCAGGTGGGGCTAATTTACCGAACCAAGATGATGTGTTCCCTGATAAAGAGCATTTCGGACGTATCTTTTTTAATCAAGCCAATCTCAGTGCGGCAGGTATTCCGCAGATTGCTGTGGTCATGGGTAGCTGTACGGCTGGCGGTGCGTATGTGCCTGCCATGAGCGATGAATCTATTATCGTCAAAGAGCAAGGTACGATCTTTTTGGGTGGTCCGCCACTGGTAAAAGCAGCGACGGGTGAAGAGGTCACGGCAGAAGACTTAGGTGGCGGTGATGTACATACCCGTCTATCAGGCGTGGTCGATCATCTAGCGCAAAACGATACTCATGCACTATCGATTGCCCGTAACATCGTCAGTCATCTCAATCGCCCTACAAAAAATATTCCCAACCAAATCACACCGCGTCCGCCACGTTATGACGCTAAAGAATTGTACGGCGTGATTCCAACGGACAAGCGCAAGCCATTTGATATCAGAGAAATTATCGCCCGTATCGTTGATGACAGTGCTTTTGATGAATTTAAAGCACGCTTTGGTACGACGTTGGTCTGTGGATTTGCTCATATCGAAGGGATGCCTGTTGGTATTATTGCTAACAACGGTATCTTGTTCAGTGAATCAGCGCAGAAAGGTACGCACTTCATTGAGCTGTGCTGTAAACGCAAAATCCCATTAGTATTCCTCCAGAATATCACTGGCTTTATGGTTGGCCGCAAATACGAGAACGAAGGTATCGCTCGTCATGGTGCCAAGATGGTAATGGCTGTGGCTAATGCAAAAGTGCCAAAGTTCACCGTTATCGTCGGTGGCTCGTTCGGCGCTGGTAACTACGGTATGTGTGGCCGCGCTTACAGCCCGCGCTTCTTATGGATGTGGCCAAATGCTCGTATCTCTGTCATGGGCGGTGAGCAAGCAGCGTCAGTACTGGCAACGGTCAAACGTGATAACTTTGATCGCAAAGGCGAAGCGTGGAGTGATGAAGACGAAGCCGCATTTAAAGCGCCAATACGTGAAATGTACGAAGAGCAAGGTCATCCGTATTATGCTACCGCGCGCATGTGGGATGATGGCGTAATTGATCCTGCTGATACCCGTAATGTATTGGCGTTAGGACTAAGCGCGGCTTATAACGCACCAATTGAAGAGACGACGTTTGGTGTCTTTAGAATGTAGGAGTTATTTGCTCTATTTCATAAATAAAAACATCTACTTTGTCTGATATATTTTATACATTAGAGCTGTTCTTATATTAAATTTTCAAGGAAGCCTCAATGTCAGATAAATTTACAATCGATTTAACGGTATTTGATGAACCTCTCAATGGCAGTTTCTTATTTAAAGTTTTACCAGACACTGAGTTAGAAAAAAGGACAGAGCTAGAAAAACATGCAAGATATTTTAAAAATGAAATGCGTTTTGATCATATTCAGTATGAAGCGGATAGTCATAAAAGTAATTGTATAGGTTTCTTGTTCACGGAGAGTGCTATGGATCTATGCGTTGATGAGTTTAAACCAATGCCTACTAGATGTTTTGGTGGGTGTCTATTTGAAAAAAATCATGGTAAATGGAAGTTATGCTGGATATGGATTCATCCTTTTTTTCGTAATCGTGGATATTTAACTCGCGCATGGACAACATTTGATAATGAGTTTGGTAAGTTTGAAGTCGAGAAACCGCTTTCATATTCAATGGATAAGTTTTTACAAAAGAGAAAATAATGCAAAAAGACAGTGATAAAAATTATAAAAGCCTACTGGTTAAAGTGGAGCAGCATGTGGCGACAGTGACATTGAATCGTCCCGAGATACGTAATGCCTTTAACGATGAAATGATTGCTGAGCTAACCGATGCGTTCAATACGCTTGGTGCTGATGATGAGGTACGTGTCATTGTGCTAGCGGCTGCTGGCAAGGCATTTTGCGCAGGTGCTGACCTTAATTGGATGCGTGCCATGGCGGATTATAGCTATGAAGAGAATCTAGCGGATGCTGATAAATTGGCGCAAATGCTTAAGACTATTTATGAATGTCCTAAGCCAACAGTTGCGGCTATTCAAGGTGATGTATACGCAGGTGGCATGGGTTTAGTTGCTGTTTGTGATGTGGCTATCGCCGTTAAGATTGCTAATTTCTGCCTCAGTGAAGTGCGTTTAGGGTTGGCACCTGCCACTATCAGTCCTTATGTTATCCGAGCGCTAGGCGCTAGAGCATCGCAGCGTTATTTTTTAAGTGCTGAAGTATTTGATGCCAAAAAGGCGCGTCAGCTTGGCTTTATCCATGAGCGTGTTAGCGAAGAGTGGCTAGGCGATGAAGTGGCTGCGTTCTGTAATAAAGTAGTTAAGAACAGCCCTGACGCGGTAAAAACCTGCAAGCAACTACTACATGATGTCGCTGGTGCACCTATTACAGATGAGCTTATTGCTGACACGGTCAAAGGTATCGCTGATATCCGCTCATCAGAGCAGGGTAAAGAGGGCGTGCAAGCATTTTTGCAAAAGCGTAAACCTGATTGGCTAATGGCAGACTAACTAGTAGTAGAACAATGATAGGCAAATGGGCAAATAGACAAGACGTCAAATAATAACGACAAGACACAGGGATAGTTATGTTTTCTAAAATTCTAATCGCCAACCGTGGTGAAATTGCTTGCCGAGTGGCCGCGACTGCTAAGCGTCTTGGCGTCAGTACCGTTGCTGTTTATTCTGATGCGGATCGTGAGGCCAAACATGTGGCTGTCTGTGATGAAGCCATCTATTTGGGTGGTTCGGCACCGAAAGACAGTTATCTAAAAGGCGATGCTATTATTGCGATAGCGCTTGAAACGGGCGCCCAAGCAATCCATCCAGGATATGGGTTTTTGAGTGAAAATGCAGACTTTGCACAGGCTTGCCAAGATGCTGGTCTAGTATTTATCGGTCCATCGGCGGAAGCTATCCGTGCTATGGGCGGCAAGTCTGAGTCTAAGCGCTTGATGGAGTCGGCTGGCGTGCCGTTGATACCGGGATATCATGGTGACAATCAAGATGCGCAGTTTTTGCAGCAGCAGGCCGATAGTATTGGCTATCCTGTCTTGATTAAAGCGAGTGCAGGTGGCGGCGGCAAAGGCATGCGTATCGTTGAAAAGAGCAGCGATTTTATTGACCTGTTAGATTCATGTCGCCGTGAAGCGATTACCAGTTTTGGCAATGATCAAGTGTTGGTCGAAAAATACGCACTAAAACCACGTCATATCGAAATCCAAGTATTCGGTGATACGCATGGTAATTATGTGCATCTATTTGAGCGTGATTGCTCAGTACAGCGTCGCCATCAAAAAGTATTAGAGGAAGCGCCAGCGCCCGGTGTCGATACTGCCATGCGTGAAGCGATGGGCACAGCGGCAATCGAAGCAGCACGTGCTGTCGATTACGTGGGTGCAGGTACGGTTGAATTCATCGTTGAGCAGCGCGAAGACTCTATGAATTTTTATTTCATGGAAATGAATACGCGTTTGCAAGTTGAGCATCCCGTTAGTGAAGCGATTACTGGTGTCGATTTGGTCGAGTGGCAGCTGTTGGTTGCAGCGGGTCAGCCATTACCAAAAACACAAGATGATTTGGCTATCAATGGTCATGCAATTGAAGCGCGTATCTGTGCTGAAAACCCTGACAACAATTTCTTGCCAGCGACAGGCACTTTATTCACTTATCAAAAGCCTGAGCATAGTACCTTTAACATTACCGATGTACGTATCGATGATGGCGTACGTGAGGGAGATGTGATCAGTCCTTTTTACGACTCTATGATTGCCAAGCTTATCGTCCATGCTCCTACGCGCGAACAAGCTTTGGCGAGACTAGATCGTGCATTGGCACAGACGCGTATCGTTGGTCTGCCAAACAACGTGGCATTTTTGCGTTATATTTTAAATACCGATTCATTTAGCAAAGCCAATCTTGATACCGCATTGATAGAGCGCGAGCAGGACAAGCTTTTTGATCAGCATCCTCTTGAATTATCGACGCTTGTGGTGACAGCTATTACGCAGCAGCTTGCGAGTGAAGCGAACACGCATGGCTCAGATCCGTTTAGCAAGCCAACGGGTTTCCGTGCTTACAGCGATTATAATCGTTCATTTAGCTTGGTTTATGATGAGCAGACTTATAGCGCTCATATCAGTAATTGGCATAATGCAAGTTGTACTGATAGCAAAAAAGGCGGCGATAATCTCAGTAGTTTTACGCTCGTCATTGGTAAAGAAATCGTAAATACGCAGGATGATAGCAATATCAATGTAGCGGCTCAGACCGAAACGGTTTATGAAGGTGAGGTCAACTATGATAGCAGTGACGCGCACAATCATACCTTATGGTTAGAGGGTGCACGTATCAGTGCCCAAAGCTGGGTGAATAACGAGACAGTCTACATATTCACGGATAGTGGACGCGATGAAATTACGCTTGTCGACGTAATGGCACATGTGGGCGAAGACACAGCAGCGGTTGGTAGTTTAAAATCGCCAATGCCAGGACAAGTGGTTGCATTCAAAGTTGCGGTAGGTGACACGGTCAAAAAAGGCGAGCCACTTGCCGTCATCGAAGCTATGAAAATCGAACATACCATTACGGCACCGACGGATGGTGTGGTAGCAGAACTGTTATTTGCAGCAGGTGATTTGGTCGCTGATGGTGATGAGCTATTGCGTATCGATAGCGAAAGCGCATAGCTGACGTAGCTTAATAAAAAAGCCTCATAAAGCGCAAATAACAAAAAGGACGACAAGTATGAGCCATTCGTATCCAAGCCATGTCACCATCGTTGATGTCAGTCCGCGTGATGGACTACAAAACGAATCCATGACGGTGCCGACTGAGGTTAAGCAAACGCTCATTAATGATTTAATTGCGGCGGGTGTCAAAAAATTGGAAGCGACCAGTTTTGTTTCGCCAAAGTGGGTGCCACAAATGGGCGATAACAGCGCACTACTTGATGCGCTAGCGCCGACGCGGCAGACGGACGTTTGTTACTCGGTACTCGTACCCAATATGCGTGGCTTCGAAAATGCTATTTTGCATCGTCCTGATGAGATCGTCATCTTTGGCTCAGCCAGCGAAACCTTTAGCCAAAAAAACATTAACTGTAGTATCGATGAGAGTATCGAACGTTTTGCACTAGTGGCTGCGGCAGCAAAAGCTCAGGGTATAAAAGTACGTGGCGTTATCTCTTGTACGGTTGGTTGTCCCTATGAAGGCGAAATTGACCCCAGCCAAGTAGCTTATGTCACCAAGCGTCTGATAGAGATTGGCTCAGAGCAGATTGGCATTGCCGATACCATCGGTGTGGGTACGCCGCTCAAAGTACAACGAGCGTTGCAAGCTGCACTTGAGTATGCTGATATTTCTATGCTATCGGGTCATTTTCATGACACTTATGGTCAAGCATTGAGCAATACGCTAGCCGCACTACAAATGGGTGTCAGTGAGTTTGATACTTCCGTCGCTGGTCTTGGCGGTTGTCCTTATGCTAAAGGCGCAACGGGCAATGTCGCGACCGAAGATGTGGTGTATATGCTGCATGGCATAGGTATCAGTACAGGTATTGATTTGGATAAGTTGGTCGTGGCAGGTGAGCGTATCAGCGAGTTCTTAAAGCGTCCTAACGGCTCAAATGTAGCACGTGCTCTAATCAGTAAGCGTCAATCTTAAGTAGATAGTCAACCCACTATAGAAGTATGCCAGCGTTAACCTCGTTTGAAGTATTCGATATACATCTACACTCGGTTGCCTTGCCACAGTTTCACATTAAGTTGACTATGACATTAAAAACGGTAGCAAAAATACAGCTACATCGGCTTTAAAAACAGATTTAAATTTGAAGATTAAAAATATTTATACACAAGGAATAGTTATGAGTTTACCTGGATTAAATTTTCAACTTGGCGAAGATATTGATGCCCTACGCGATGTCGTGCAGCAGTTTGCGGCAAATGAGATCGCCCCACGTGCTGCTGAGATTGATAGCAGCGATGAGTTCCCAATGGATTTATGGCAAAAGATGGGTGACCTCGGTCTACATGGTATTACCGTTCCTGAAGAATACGGCGGCTCTAACATGGGCTACGTCGCACATATGGTCGCGATGGAAGAGATTAGCCGAGCTTCGGCATCGGTAGCACTGAGCTATGGTGCACACTCTAATCTATGTATCAACCAAATCAAACGTAATGGTTCTGAAGAACAAAAGCAGAAATATCTGCCAAAGCTAATCAGCGGTGAATTCATCGGTGCACTGGCCATGAGTGAGACAGGCGCTGGCTCAGACGTCGTCAGTATGAAGCTCAAAGCAGAAGAAAAAGACGGCAGCTATGTGTTGAACGGTAGCAAAATGTGGATCACCAATGGTCCTGATGCTGACGTGATGGTGGTTTATGCGAAGACCAATCCTGAATTAGGTGCTAAAGGCATGACGGCCTTTATCGTTGAAAAAGGTATGGAAGGCTTTGGTACCGCACAAAAGCTAGACAAGCTCGGCATGCGCGGTAGCCATACTGGTGAGATGACTTTTAATAATGTAAAAGTACCAAGCGAAAATATCTTGGGCGGTCTCAATGAAGGCGTCAAGGTGCTGATGAGTGGCCTAGACTATGAGCGCGCCGTGTTAGCTGCAGGTCCTATCGGTATCATGCAAGCAGTGATGGACAATGTCGTGCCTTATATCCATGACCGTAAACAGTTTGGTCAAGCGATCGGTGAGTTCCAGCTTATCCAAGGTAAAGTTGCGGACATGTATACGATACTACAAGCCGGTCGTAGCTTCTTATATACCGTTGGTAAAAACCTCGATATGTTGGACGCGCGCGGTGCTGGTCATAGTCGAGAAGTGCGCAAAGATTGCGCCAGTGTGATTCTATGGTGTGCCGAAAAAGCCACATGGATGGCAGGTGAAGGTATTCAAATATTTGGCGGTAATGGCTATACCAATGAGTATCCACTCGGTCGCTACTGGCGCGATGCCAAGCTGTATGAAATTGGCGCAGGTACCAGTGAAATTCGTCGTATGCTAGTCGGTCGCGAGCTGTTTAACGAGACCAAATAAGAAGTAGCTAATGACGCCTTAGCTATTTTCTAATATAAAATAAAAAAGCAGCACGTTCAAAACGTGCTGCTTTTTTTGTGTCAACGTTAAACCGAATTATCTATAAGCGGTTAAGACTTGTTACGATAATCAAAGTATCTTGCCAAACCGTTTAATAATAAATCATCACGTAAGCGTACTGGGCGATTAACGTGCTGCGAAATAATAGCTGCATCTCCGCCTGTCATAATCAATTCAAAATTAGGGTGACGATGGCTAATTTCATTAATCGCGCCGACGATAGAGAGCAAAATACCGCGATGCACCGCGTCTTGAGTGGTTAAGCCTTGACTGACGCTATCAAAAGTACCGTTCGAGATGGTAATCTGCTTAGTACCAGAGAACAGGGACTCGCGCTGTAGATAGATACTGGGGAAAATATAACCGCCCAAATGCTCAGCATGATCAATCAAATCAATGGTTACCGCTGTACCGCAACCAATTACACACTGGCGTTTTTTCTTATCGACCGCACCGAGCATCTGTAGCCAGCGATCACAGCCGAGCTGCTGATCATTGTAAGCACTTTTCATCAGTGCGTGCGCTGCATCGACATGGACAAACTCAAACGGAATATTCAAACGACTGAGTGTCTCTGATACTTTGGCATTGAGGTTGTCGCCTAATACTGATGAGATACCAATAAAGTCAGGCGCATAACGCTCAAAACGATCTGTCAGACCCATAAGTAATTCGGCAGGCGCTTGCAGGTGCTGCTTGGCATCATGCGCGACTATTTGTCCGATATCATCGGTTAGCCAGTATTTTAGGCGGGTATTTCCAAGATCAAGCCAGAGCATAAAAGTCCCTTTATATAGTGCTCGTTAATGATGGTATTTATCAATATAGTTGTCTAAGCCTAATAAATAACGTCGATGCGTCCAGTAAAAAGCGTAGAAATCTTACCGCTATCTTGGCGCAATTGCAAACAGCCATGTGTGTCGACACCGCAAGCGATTCCCGTCACGACTTTTTCTTCGTTATTATAGTCTTGCGTGACGCGTAAGCGCAGACCTGATAGCGCATCCATCATCGCGAACTGCTCCAAAAAACTATCTAAGTAATAAGTATGACCCGTTGGCTGCTCTATGCCCAAATGCTCAAAGCGTGTCATCGCCGCCATCAATGCTTTGCACATCTGTTGATAGAGCATTGGTAGGTCTGGTAGGCGCGCAGATTGTGTCTCTAAAGGCAGCCTTTCATTAATGTCTTGTAAGCTAATCGCTTGGTAGCTCATACCCTCAGACGTTTGTGTGGTGAGCTTTGGTGCTGCTTGTACGTTTAGGCCAATACCTAGCACCACACCGACCAACCTGCCAGCTTTCGTCACTGGCTCTATTAAAATCCCAGCCAGTTTATTAAAGGGTAGCGTACGCTGATTTGCAGCGGCGTTATTCGATGGTACAAGATGAGCCTCTTGAGTGGGATAAAACCCCAAGTCATTTGCCCATTTCACCCCAATTGGCGTCATCTTTTGCGCTTGTAGTTGCTCGTTCAAAGTTTGAATGACAGGCATCTTAGCCAGTTCAAGACCAATGATGAGCGATAGTAAACCACTGATCGGCATATGCACGGGATGATATAGCGATAGATAGACATTGCCGCGCGGTGACTGCCACGAGCGTCCGTGCTGACCACGACCTGCGCTTTGGGTTTCCGCGGTCAAAACGTGTACGGTGGCGACATCTAACGATCCGTTTTGCAAGGCTTCTATCAGCTCGCTATTGGTCGAGGCGCTACTAGCCACATGACGGTGATTTAGCTCGGATAAATAGGTAGAAAAACTAGTGAGTGGCGGCATAAGTTTAGTCGATGTGGTTAAAGGAAACTTTGATATACTGAGCGATTGTTGCGGTCAGACAGTACCGAGTAAACAGCATAAAGGTCACGCTGAGATTTGGCAAATACAATTAAGCACGCCTAAGCGCTAGTCAGTATTATAAAAGGTTCGTTCTATGATGTTATATGTGTGGTTTGTGATTGCAGGCGCGTTTGCCGGTGTTAGCGCGGGCTTGTTTGGCGTCGGCGGTGGCATGATTATCGTGCCCGCATTGGTCTGGATTTTTACCGCTTATGACTTTTCGCCAGAAGTGATCACCCATTTGGCCATCGGTACTTCACTGGCGACCATTGTAGTGACCTCAATCAGCTCACTGACTGCACATAATAAGCGCGGCGGTGTCCGCTGGGAAGTATGGCGCAAAATGGCGCTGGGATTGGTCATTGGTAGTTTAGTCGGTGCTGGTATCGCAGATATGATTGATGGGCAGGCTCTACAGGCTATTATTGGTTTCGGTGCGCTATTGGTCGCTCTAAAAATGCTGTTCTTTTCTAATAAAGAGCAAGTGGGTAAACCGCTACCATCGGCCGGCATCCAGTTTGGTGCTGGTACAGGTATTGGCATGGCGTCATCTATCTTTGGTATCGGCGGCGGCAGTTTGACTGTACCTTTTTTGAACTGGGCAGGGTTACCGATGAAACAGTCGGTCGGCACCTCAGCAGCGTGTGGTCTACCGATTGCGTTGGCAGGGGCGGCAGGGTTTGCATGGTTCGGTCAAGACGTGGTCAATCTGCCTGAGGGCACGATAGGATTTGTCCATATTACTGGGTTTCTATTTATCTCAGCGGCGAGCTTTGCCATGGCAAAAGTCGGTGCCAAGCTTGCTCACGTATTGCCTGCATTGATGCTTAAGCGCGCATTTGGCGTATTATTGATATTTGCTGGAGGACAGTTGTTGTTGAGTGGATTGGGTGTTTTATAGCAATAATGAGTTTTTATAAAATTAGTAAGCAAACCGTGAGACATTATTAGTATGAAAGCTGCAGAAAAATACCGCCGTGTTTTCGGCTCAATGAATCATCTAAAAGACCAGTTATCATGGACGACAGGTCTCTCTAATATGGTAGAGTTTTTGGCATGGGAGCCGCAGCGTATTTTAGGCATCACTAAAAAGCAATACGTACGCCAAATCATTGAGTGGGCGGCCCACCCAGAGTTAAAAGACAAAAATATAGAAGAGATTGAGCAATCAGTCATCAAAAAGCTCAATACAAAAATGAATGAAACTGAGCAGCTAGAGACGTATTCAACGCAAACGATGGGTATCTGTAATGCGAGAGAAGCCGTGCGCCGCGTAACGTTCTTTTCTGAAGACTATCTAAATAAAGAATTCGATATCTTTTTGAGTTTGTGCAGTGATGTTTATCTGGACTTATTTTATCGTAAATTTATCAACTTTGAGCCAAGTGGGTCATGGTCGACACATGGTAATAGCGGTATGTTTGAAAACAGTACAGAGCTAAAAGCAATGTATATGGACAACCTAGCCTATAACCATCAGGCGAATGTGCTGATAGCGAATGAGTTAAAGCTCGCTGGTCGGAAAAACCCAGACCCAATCCTAAAGTATTGTTTGATGTACGAGCATTTATTAGCAAACGGCTTTATCGATAAAGGGGCAAAGTTTTTGCTGTTATTTATCGGTGGTGACGCGCTAAAGCAAAACAAGCAAACGCTCGTAGATCGGGAGCTGGCTCTGTGTCATAAACGGCCAAGGAAGTATCAGCATTTGCTAAGACCAGAGCTGTTAGAGATAGTCGATCATTTAGAAGTGGCAAGTATCTCTTGGTCAGCCTTTATCGAGTTTAATAATCGCTACTTAGCAGAAAATAGCGTCTGCCAAGTGGAGCAAAAACTGCTACGAGGGTTCCATCAAAGCCTTGAATCAAAATCGTTTATGCACTTAGCCGTTTAACCCTAAAAACCTAGCACAATTTCAGGTAGAATAGCCGCCTGTTTTTGCTAAGTTTATTGACTCTTCATGCGTTTAAAATCTCTAAAGCTGGCAGGCTTCAAATCCTTTGCCAATCCAACCACTTTTACTTTTCGTCATGGCATCACTGCCATCGTCGGGCCGAACGGCTGTGGCAAATCCAATGTAATTGATGCCATCCGCTGGGTGCTGGGCGAAACCTCTGCCAAGCAGTTACGCGGTGGGGCGATGAGCGATGTTATCTTTGCTGGTACGCAAGATAAAACAGCAAAAAGTGTCGCCAGTGTCGAGCTGACCTTTGAGCATACCCAAGATGAGCAGACTGGTATTCGCCACGAGTTTAACTTGTACCAAGAGCTATCGGTTCGCCGTCAGGTAAATAAAGATGGCCGCTCAGATTATTTTATCAATGGTACGCGTTGCCGTCGCCGTGATGTGGTCGATGTGTTTTTAGGTACAGGGTTGGGTGCACGTAGCTATGCGGTGATTGAGCAAGGCATGATTGGGCGCATTGTTGAGTCTAGCCCCGTGCAGCTGCGTGAGTTTATCGAAGAGGCGGCAGGCGTCTCGCGCTATCAGGCTCGCCGTGAAGAAACGCAAAAGAAGTTAGAGAAAACAAAAGACAACCTAGCACGTCTGCACGATATGCAAAGCGAGCTATTACGCCAACAAAAGACACTGTCTAAACAGGCGGCTAGTGCGCAGCGTTACGAAGAGTTGGCATTAACACTAGCTGATATCGAGCAGCAGCTTGCTATCCAGCAGCTTTATCAAGCCAAGCAAACGCATCAACAGCAGAAAGTAGCGCATGAGCGTAGTGCTGCTGAGGTGTCGACACTACAAGCTGATTACGACACGCTCAAAGCTCAGCAAGATAAGCTCACTGCGCGTATTAATCAAGAGCAATGGCTCAAAGACGATGCCCAAAGCGCTCACTATCAGCAGCAGCTCGGCTATCAACAAGCGGAACATAAGCTAAGTGATGCTAAGTCACAGCTAAATGCCATTGAGCAGCAACTGTCTGGCTTGGCTCAACAGCGTGCGCAATCACTCGCTGATATTGAACGCCTAAAAGCTGAACAAGCTGAGCAGAATCAAGTGCTAGAAACGTTACATCCGCAGCTGACTGAGCTGACAGATAAACGCGATAACTATAAGCGCAATGAGCAGCCACTACAACGCGCGTGGCATGAAGCGCAAAACAATCTGTCACGCTTACAAGATAAAGCCCGTTCGCTTGAGCAGCAACAGGCCATTAACACTCAAGCACAAAAACGCCATCAGCAAAGTCATGATAAATGGCAACGCCGCGAGCAAAACTGGCAAAACCTGTGGCATCAATTACAGCAGTCTATAGCGCCATCTACATCTGACAGTACTGATGTGAGTAAGACTGATAATGCGCAAAATCTCAGTCAAGTGCTAGAACAGCAAGTCACTGAGCTAAGCACGCAGTTGCAGCAAGTTGAGCGTCAATGCGAAGCCGTTGATGAACGCTTGTCCGAGATACAACCGCAAGCGCACAGCTTGCAGCAGAGACTAAACGCACAGCAGAGCGAGCTGAGCGATAATGAAAAGCGTCATGCGCTGCTGGCAGGCGAATACGATACCCTGCATCAGATATTGCATCCAAAACCTACACAACAGCAATCGGAAAAGACTCAATCTACCGCGACAGGTAATGCAGATAACGATGGCATACATAATCAGCCGTTAGCCATCACAACGTTACGTGAGCAGATTGAGCTAAGTGCGAAAGGGCAGGAGTATGCGCCGCTACTCGATAACATCTTGGCGTTGTGGCTAGACAGCCATGTGCTGGCTGCTAACCAACAAGCTAATCAAATCAAGCAATCAAGCGTTAATAATGCTACTGGCGTTTCTCAAAGAGCGAATAGCTTATGGCAAGCGCTTGAGCATGACGTTGCAGATTTACTGACTTATCAAACAGCACAAAATACGCCTGCCAGTGCAAAAGATAAAACTCTAGTAGAGACGGGTCATAGCTTATGGTTGCCTACTGTGCAAAATAGCATCAGTGACCATAATTTTGTCAGCGAATTGCCAGATAGTTTGATTGATAAAGTGTTGCCATTATCGCAGTTGATTAAACAGCCTACATTAGCGCTTTGGCAGCAATGTTATATATATACGGGGCAGCTTGAGACCAGTGAGCAGCATGAGGTTGATACACTTACTGATGTACTAAGGTCATTGCCACCGTCTGCTATTGTGCTTACAGTAGATGGTTGGTTGATCAGTCGTCATGGGACGATTAATTTAAGCAAATTCGCTGGTGCGCAGGATAAGCAAAACAATAGCAATAGCCAATTCCTCACGCAGCGCCTGCAACAGCGTACGCGGTTACAAGCATTAGAAGACTTGCTTGATGAGTTTGAAATAAAAATACAAGATCAGCAAAAATCTATTGCAAAAGACCAGCGCGATTATGATGCATTGTTAGTTAGCTTGGAAGAAACGCGTGCGCAAGCTGAGCAGTTAACCCGTGATAAGCACAAATACCAGCAGCAACTGACGACCGAGCGAGCCAACGCTGAGCGGTTGCAAGCGGATAGCCAGCGTCTGAACGCTGATAAAGCAACGCTTGAGCAGGAAAAGCAAGAACTGGCGCAAGAGCAACAAACCCTTGAGCAAGAACAACAGCACATTGAAAGCGAGATTGCTACGCTAACGCCGCAAATAGTAGAAGCACGAGCGACAACTCAGCAACTGCAAGCTGAGCGCAGCGAGCTAAACCGTGCGCGTCAAGCTGATGATGATGCTTGGCAAGCACTGCAGCTGCGTATTCAGCAATACGAGATGCGTTTAGAACATAGTGTTAGTAGTCTGGCTCGTGCGACTGAGCAACACGACAACTCGTTAGAGAATGAGCAAAGTCTACAGACGCGTCACGATCAGCAGCAGGCTAAATTGCCAGAGCTACAAGCAGCTTTGCAGTCTGCCCAAATAACGCGCGATGAGCAGCAAGTGCTATTGAACGAGCGCGATACTGCGCTAACAGCACTAAAACAAACGTACGCTGAGCAGCAGACAGCATTTGATACATTGCAAAATACATTGCAAACGCAGCAAAACGAACTTGCCCGTCATGCTACTGAGCTGGCATTAAGCGCGGCGCGGTTAGAGGATGCTAGCGCGCATACACAAAGCGCTCTAGATGCCTACTACCGTGTAAGTCATAAATATAAAGCGCAAGCAGAGCAACCGCAACAAAGCATGAGCGTCTCAAACCTGCTAGCAGATTTTATCGCTCATGATCGCCGCGTCCGTCCAGACAAAATCGCTGAGCTTGAATCTGAGCAAGCCAAGTTGACCCAGCAGTTGAGCAAGATTGGGCCAGTGAATTTGGCAGCGGTCGCAGAGTTGGCCGAGGTAAACGAGCGCTTAGAGCCACTCGCACAGCAGACGGCAGATATCGCGGCCAGTATGCAGACATTGACTGAAGCGATTGCCTCTATTGATGAGACGACCAAGACACTGTTTATGCAGACACTTGATGCGGTCAATAATGAGCTGGCCAATTTATTTGCCAAAGTCTTTGGCGGTGGACAAGCTAGCCTGACGTTGAACACTGACGAGATGCCAGCCAATACGCCAAAGTCAGAACAGTGGCGGGCAGGGCTTACCTTAATGGCGCAGCCAAAGGGAAAACGTAATAGTCGCTTAGCGGTACTATCGGGCGGTGAAAAAACCCTTACCGCGCTGAGTTTGATTTTTGCGATATTTAAGCAGCATCCCGCACCGTTCTGTGTGCTTGATGAGGTCGATGCACCGCTTGATGATGCCAACGTCGCGCGCTTCACCAGTCTCATTCATGAGCTAGCAGATGATTTACAGTTTATCTTTATCAGTCATAATAAATTAACGATGCAAATTGCTGATGAGCTAAAAGGTATTACCATGCCAAGTGCGGGCATTTCTACACTCGTCAGTGTGTCGCTCGATGAAGCCGCGCGTTACGTAGAGAGCTAAGCGTGAAATAGCCGATACTAAAAGTGCTATGAGAATCAGCGCAATGCAAATATAATCAATCAATTGGCATAAATGCAAATAAGCTTGACCTCAGTCCAGCATACTGGTTATAAAGTACACAATGTGGTGACGATATAGGTCAGCCATGCTAGAATATTGCCATTTATGCTCGTTTGTGTATTCCCTTTTGTTATATATACTAGGATGTATTTATCATGACCGTTATTCAGTTTATATTGATTGCCATTGCCGCGTTTATCGTGCTCGCAGGGCTGTTTATGGTCATTCGTAGCTTTAAGCGCCGCGGTGCTACCGAAGCTGCTGCGGTCAATTATGATAAAAATGGTATTCCGATCATACCGCGTCACGAGCGCAACATCGTCGATC
The DNA here is from genome assembly GCF_044542635.1 of Psychrobacter sp. NPDC077938. NCBI lineage: Bacteria > Pseudomonadati > Pseudomonadota > Gammaproteobacteria > Moraxellales > Moraxellaceae > Psychrobacter > Psychrobacter sp. NPDC077938. The sequence continues at coordinate 289,235 of NZ_JBITUW010000001.1, read as the reverse complement.
AGCCAGATCTTGATGATACAGTCGCAGGCGAGACGAGCATCGGTCCAGATCGTAGCTACTTGGATGCTGTGGTTGAAGAAGAGCCATTGACGCAAGCGCATACCAACGTTGACGCGCAACTAACGGCTGAGCGTGACCATGTAGCAGCTGACGACCATGACGTCATCGATGAAGCAGACTACGCGCGCTGGCAAGAAGAGCAGCGCCGTGCCGATAGTGCTGAGTTTGTAGAAGTCGCCGATCAGATGCATATCGAGCAAGAGCCTGATGCGTTCTCTAGCCTAATGTCAGCGACCGATAGCCTGATGCCAACCATTGATACGGTAGAAGAGCCAAGCTTCGATGATAACAGCCCGATACTGGATCAGCATCTATCAGAGTCAGGTGATGATGCGCAAAACGGCCCATTGATCAACGCTAAAGACAATATCAATATTACCATCTTGCCGCACCAATATCGTGACCGTCCAGCGGCGATTATCCGTGGTCGTGATCTGTTAGCATTGATTGATAAATACGGTCTACGCTATGGTGCGATGAATATGTTCCATCGCTATGAGCAGAAAGACGGCACTGGTATGTTGTGGTTTAGCATGATGGGCATCACTGATAGCGGTATCGCGCCGTTTGATCCGCATAGTGTCGCGACCAACACCTATAACGGTGTCGTGGTGTTCTTGTCATTGCCTCATCCACAAGCCGTACGCAGCTTTGATAGTATGATGAGCATTGCTTACATGATGGCAAGCGACCTTGACGCGATTATGCTGGATGAAGAGAATGAACCAATCACGCCTGAATACAAGCAACAGCTACGTAACCAAGTCCGTGATTATGAGGGCTAGCAGTGTAAAGGCTAAAAGCTGATTAATAGCAGCAATCATAAAAAAGGCAAATAGCGCTTAACGTTATTTGCCTTTTTTATTGGGCTATAGTTTCTGCGAAATGCTAACCATAGATAGTAGACTGAGCGAGCCTGACACAGTATCTGATTTATGTAGGATTGACTATACCGAGCTTCCTACAAACTTGTTATCATATCGACATCTTGAATTGCAAAAAAGACGCCGACTATGACTGACTCTACCTCATCAAATAATTCTAAAAACCCATCTACTCAAGTAGAAAACCAAGCGCCTGCCACATCTAATACATCCAGTCCGACCGACAGTAGTACCAATAATAGTGCAGAGATTGTCTCAAAAATGCGTGCGCTTATTGAAGCGATCAAAACGCATAACTATGCCTATTATGTGCTCGACAATCCAATTCTAGAAGACAGCGAGTACGATCAATTACGCCGCTCGTTGCTTGAGATCGAAGAAGAATATCCAGATTTGGTGCAGCCTGATAGCCCAATTAATCAAGTCGGCGATATGCCGCTATCAGCCTTTACCCAAGTCACTCATGACATTCCGATGCTGTCACTGGGCAACGTCTTTGATTATGACGAATTGCATATCTTTATGCGCCGTGTCAATGACCGTCTGAGCGACTCGCAGCAAAACCCTGAATACGAGATGGAGCTAAAGCTTGATGGTTTGGCGGTCTCACTGAAATATGAACACGGCAAATTTGTCCAAGCGGTCACGCGCGGTGATGGACAGACAGGTGAAGACATCACTCAAAATGCCAAGACCATTCGTAACTTACCACTATGGATAGCCGGTGCTGCTGATATCGAGCTGTTAGAAGTGCGCGGTGAAGTATTGATGCCAAAGGCAGGGTTTGAGCGTCTCAATCGATTGGCAGAAGAGAACGAAGGTAAAACTTTTGCCAATCCACGCAATGCCGCCGCTGGTAGCTTACGTCAGCTAGATCCAGCCATTGCTGCTAGTCGTCCACTGGCATTCTATGGCTATTCGGTCAATCAAGGTTTGCCAGATACTATCGACACTCAGTCAGGGGCGTTGGCATGGCTTACCAAGCTTGGATTTACGGTCAGCGCAGTAGAAGTGGTGGCAAATCCACGCGCCGCGCAGACCTATTATGAGTCAGTGATAGAAGGGCGTAGCGATCTACCATTTGAAATCGATGGCATGGTCATCAAGGTCAATAGCCTTGCTCTACAGCAGCAGCTTGGCTACCTATCACGCGAGCCACGCTGGGCAACTGCTTATAAGTTCCCTGCCGAAACGGTAATGACACGTCTCAACGATATCGAGTGGCAAGTCGGCCGTACGGGTCAAATCACACCAGTCGGTAAGCTCGAACCTGTCAAAGTCGGCGGCGTCACTGTCAGCAATGTCACTTTGCATAACTTTGGCGAGATTCAGCGTTTAGATGTGCGCGCAGGCGACACGGTCAGCGTCCATCGGGCGGGCGATGTCATCCCAAAAGTCACTCGTGTCTGGCACGATCAGCGCCCAGCTGATAGCATGCCAGTAACGCTACCTTCTACTTGCCCTGTCTGCGACTCTCCTGTCGTGCTGCCTGAAGATGAAGCATTGGCACGCTGTACGGGTGGACTATTTTGCCCAGCTCAGCAGCAGGAAGCGCTTATTCATTTTGTCTCACGCCGTGCCATGGATATCGATGGGCTTGGTGCCAGTTGGCTCATTAGCTTCTTTGAGCATGGTCTGGTCAAAACGGTCGCTGATATCTATCAGTTGCACAATCATGCAGATGAGATGGTCACCTTTGAGAAACTGGGTGAAAAATCGGTACAAAATATCATCAACGCTATCGAAGCCAGCAAGCATACGACATTGGCTCGCTTTATCTATGCACTTGGTATACGCGGTGTCGGTGAAGGTACGGCGCAGAACTTTGCTCAGCAGTTTGGTGACTTAGATAGTCTGATGGCAGCCAGTATTGAGACTTTGATAAAAACCCCAGATGTCGGAGAAATCACTGCCGAGCTGACCTATAAGTTCTTCCGTGCCCCGCACAATATCGAAGTCATTAATTCATTGCTTGAAGCTGGTGTCTATTGGGATAAGGTTGAGCAGGTCGCCTCAGAAGGACTACCGCTTGATGGGCAAACATGGGTCATTACAGGTGCGCTCGATAGCATGGCGCGTGATGAAGCCAAAGCCAAACTACAAGCGCTAGGTGCAAAAGTCTCAGGTAGCATCTCGGCAAAAACCACTGCGCTACTGGCAGGGGACAAGGCTGGCTCTAAACTGACCAAAGCGGAAAAACTCGGCGTCAAAATTGTGGCTGAGGAAGAGTTTTTGATGATGGTTGGGGATGAGAACCGTTAAAAAATTGCACTGCAATTTTAGGTTCGCAAGTGAAAATCCCTTAGAGGGGGTTTTCTGGTTAGGTCATACTTTAATAACACGCTCGTCCCTAGCGTAAGAGCAAAAGATAAAGATTTAAAAGCATGGCCTCAGCATCGCTTGCTTTAATAGTGGACAAATATACGGGTCATGAGCCGTTTTTCTTTAATGGTTTACTCGGCGCTCGTCCCTCGCGTACAGTTTTCGTCTTTTGCTTTAGTAGAGAGTTACGGTTACTTTATTCATTCGCGCAAGAGTAAGCATTTTGCACATTTTTGAGTAGGGTGTGCCCAGCGCACTCTACAAATTAAATTACTCCGCCATCTCACCATGCGCTTTCACATCACCTTTCTTACCATCTGGCTGAATCACGATAGGCAGCACCAGTCCTTTAGCAAAGTCATCAGACAGTACATAGTCATAGCGACTGGCAGCGACATCAGGCGTGGTATGGATGATAAGCGTCATTTCATTACCATCGGTTAGCTCGTGTGAGACATAGGTTTCGCTGAGTTGATCTAATGCTTTCGATAGTGCTTCGTTGCTTGCCATGCTCACTGTTAGATTATGCTGAGCAGTCGCAGCGTCCACTTTGAAGTAATCTGCATAGTCTCGGACGTTTTGACTATCGATGGCAAACGGATACTTATAGTTGGTAGGGTCAGCAGGCTTTGCACCGCTATCTACCAGTGACCAGTCAATGGTATCGGCTGTCGCTGCAGATGGGTCTGTTGCTGTCTCCGCAGTTTGCTCAGTGGCATCGACAGAATCGGTAGCATTGTCGCAGCCTGTCAGCGTCCACATGCTTGCCGTTGCAATTACCATCATACTTATCAGACGCTTTGCCATCGAGTTACCCTTTTGATTGTTGATCATGATTGATTTGCTCTACCTGCTATTTTGACAGCTTTCTTTGTGCTTCTCTAGCGAAATACATCAGATGGCAAGTTTTGATATAGTCTAATCCTCTATAAAAGAATGACAGCGTTAACCTCGCTAAGCATACTAATGTATAACTTGTACTCAGTTTCCTTGTATCGAAATTATATTGAACTGACTATACAACTATCTATCCGATACTGATTTTTATAGCCATTTCTATAAAAATATCAAACGAACACGCATAAAAAAGCAGCCACCATATAATGACTGCTTTTTGTCTATTACGACTATTTGTCTATTACGACTATTTGTCTATTACGATATGAGCATATCTATAACTGGTTAGATTTGGCAGTTTACTTGGTATTCTTTACCGTCAGCCCACTTCATCGCAAAGATACCTTTGTCACCTTTCATGTGCCATGCATAGACGACTTCTGGGTTTGAATCATTTACATAGCTTGCGACTTCGCCTTTCACTTTACCGTTTAGAATAATTGGCTGCTCGGCCCATTTTACTTTTGGCAAGGTAGCGTTGAGCATCACTTGTTCTTTATTGATAGATTGCTTTGCCATGATTTTGCTGTCATCGGTACAGGTGTATGGTGCTGGTGCCATACGATCATAGGCGGCGGTTACTTTTTCTGGAACTGGCGTATCAGTTGCATCTGGGGTAGTTGGTGCGGTAGTGGCACAAGCGCTCAATAGGGCAAGGACTGGTAGGGTAGTCGCAATTTTAGTTATCATTTTCATAGTGCTCTCCAAAGCTTTTCGCTGATGTCATTTACTTGTTCTTAATGATGCGTTTAGCATATGAGGGTTATAGTAGCGAAAACGAACCATTTCAATGTTAGAAATTGTTCGTTACCTGTTAGCTTCGTTACCCAACCGCTGTCTAATGTAACTTGTAATCTGAGATATGGTGAAAAGTAAGCAGGATTAGCTATGAAGTGCGCGTCTATAAACTCGGTGCATAAAAAAGCGCCTATCACCGAGTGGCTGATAGACGCTTTTTTGTTTTACTTAACATGCTCTAGATTGAGCATGTATTTTTATACTATGAACACTATTTGCTATGAATACTACTTGGTTTTGCGCGGTGGCAGACCAGTATGCTGAGTCTGGAAATTGCCTTTACTCACTTTCTTCTTACTGTTTTTACCGACAGCATTTTTACCCGCTGCACCTTTAGCTGACACACTGTTGTTTGACGAGCCATTACTACGCTTCACTGAGTCATTGCCAACACGGCTATTCTTTTTGCGCGCTGACTGATAAGTATCTTGCGCGGCATCACGCCCTTCTAAACTGGCGTTAAATGGTGGAATCAAGCAACCACGATTTTTACCAATCAAGTCACTACGACCCATGTCCTGTAGCGCTTTACGTAGTAGTACCCAGTTTTTTGGATCATGATAGCGTAAGAAGGCTTTATGCAATTTGCGCTGCTTGCCAGACTTGACGATATCCATGTCACCTTCATCACGGCTAACCTTATGTAGCGGATCTTTGTGCGTGTGATACATGGTAGTCGCGGTCGCCATTGGGCTTGGATAAAACGCCTGTACTTGGTCAGCACGGTAGCCATTACTTTTGAGCCAAAGCGCAAGGTTCATCATATCTTCATCTTTGGTACCCGGATGGGCAGCGATGAAGTAAGGAATCAGATATTGCTCTTTACCCGCTTCTTGGCTGAATTGCTCAAACATGGCTTTGAACTGATCATAGCTGCCCATGCCAGGTTTCATCATCTTCGATAGCACACCTTCTTCAGAGTGCTCAGGCGCAATCTTGAGGTAACCACCGACGTGATGACTGACCAGTTCTTTCACATATTCAGGATCTTTTACTGCCAAGTCATAACGTAAGCCTGAAGCAATCAGGATTTTTTTCACGCCTTTGATATCACGTGCCTTGCGATATAGCTTGGTCAAATTACTGTGATCGGTAATCAGGTTTTCGCAGACGTCAGGATAAACACAAGACGGCTTACGGCAGTTCTTTTCAATCGTCTCATCTTTACAGCTGAGGCGATACATGTTGGCAGTCGGGCCACCAAGGTCAGATATCACACCAGTAAAGTTCGGTGCGGTATCACGAATTGCTTCTACTTCGCGCAAGATTGAGTCTTCTGAACGGCTCTGGATAATACGGCCTTCGTGCTCAGTGATCGAGCAGAAAGTACAACCACCAAAACAGCCGCGCATGATATTGACCGAAAACTTAATCATGTCATAAGCAGGAATGCGCGCATCGCCGTAGCTTGGATGCGGCAGGCGTGCATAAGGCAAGTCAAACACATAATCCATCTCTTCAGTTGAGAGTGGCACTGGCGGCGGATTGAGCCAAACGTCGATAGAGGTATGCGAGTTACCAGCACCGCTACTATGACGCTGTACAAGCGCACGGGCGTTACCTGGATTGGTCTCTAAATGCAAAATACGACTTGCATGAGCATAAAGCACAGGGTCAGATTTGACGTGCTCGTAGTCAGGCAGACGAATCACCGTCTTTTCACGTGGTGGCATTTTTAGCTTATGCTTACGTGCGGTCATTGGCTTATCAAAGCCGCGCATTTGTACCACTTGCGTCTCTTCATCGACTTGTTCAGCGTTGATGACTTTATTGGCAACTGGCTCAGCGACAAAACCCTGATATTGCGATGACATAGATGAAGGCATGGCTTGGCCAACAGGCGAGTCCGATGGTTTGTTCTGCTCAATTGAACAGCTATCAACGTCTTCGGTCATTACATAAGGGTTGATGATTGGATCGACACGGCCGACGGTATCGACATCATTACTCGCAACTTCGGTCATGTCTTCTTGCCAGTGACGACGAGTCGGGGTCAATAAGTAAGCCGTACCACGCAGTTTGCTCATCTGCTCAAAGCTATAGCCTTTAGACAGACCATGTACCACATCGACGATCGCACGCTCAGCATTGCCATATAGTAAGACATCAGCACGCGCATCCAGCAAGATACTACGGCGCACTTTGTCTGACCAATAATCATAATGAGCGATACGGCGTAGACTGCCTTCGATACCGCCCAAGATAATAGGCACATCAGGATAGGCTTCACGGCAGCGCTGGCTATAGACGATAGCCGCGCGGTCAGGGCGTTTGTTTGCCACGTTGCCCGGAGAGTAAGCATCATCGCTACGGATTTTGCGATCGGCGGTATAGCGGTTGATCATGCTATCCATGTTGCCCGCGGTCACGCCGTACGCATAGACAGGTTTGCCCAGTTCCATAAAGGCGTCTTTGCTCTTCCAATCTGGCTGAGCGATGATACCAACACGGAAGCCTTGCGACTCTAATAGACGACCGATGATGGCCATACCAAAGCTTGGATGATCGACATAAGCATCACCTGAGATGATGATGACGTCACAAGCATCCCAGCCTAGATCGTCCATCTCTTTGCGGCTCATCGGCAGATAAGGCGCCGGCTCGTAGCAGCTCGCCCAGTGTTTGTCATAATCATAAAGTGGCTTGGTGCCTTGTTTAAAGGCAGTGCGGGCGATGGTATCGGCAGACATGGGCGGACCTGTTAATTAGAAAAATGGCACTAAAAATACAGCCCTTATTACCCAATGATAATAAAGGCGAATTTAAAAGCGCTCATTTTAACATGAATCGCCTTCACTATGCGACCTATTCTATGAGGGGCGATTGCCGATAAGTTATTGATAGCGTGAGATAAACTGCTCATGCAAAGTAAGCTACTAGCATAGCAAGATAATAGCAAAAATTGCTTAGCTATCACTGTCACACTGTGAGTTTCATCATTAATTTTATAAAGGTCATTATCAGCTATATAAAACTTCCTTTTAATAATTAAACTCTACCCTAGTTCAATTTATAGCCACGTCCTCGCAAGCATTTTTATCAAAATACCGACTTGGCTGCTACTGGTCATTTGTTTTCTTATATTTATAACTTCCTTCAATTTCTAATAATAGGTTTTGGCACAGGTTTTGCTCCACCCTTATTAGGGCTTATTTGTGTGCATTAATGAGTAAAAATAGTGCACCGGTAAAATTTGAACGGCTAGATAAATGTTTGGAGATAAAATGAGAACATCATCTGTTGGACTGGACACGATAAAGACATTATTGAAACTATTACAACCATTAAAACTATCGCTAAGTAATAGGCTGGTGCTAAGTACATTATCGTTTGCAATGATGGGTAGCGCCCAAGCTGCTGAGGCCGACACATTGACCGTGGCACAGCTGCTCGAATATCAAAATATCGCTTGGATTATCTGGGGCGGGGTATTGGTGTTCTTTATGCAGGCAGGTTTTGCGCTACTGGAGAGTGGTTCAGTACGAGCGAAAAATGCGGTAAACGTGATGATGAAAAACTACACCGATATGTGTATCGGTGGTCTGGCGTTCTACTTAGTTGGTTTTGGGCTAATGATGGGTACCAATCACTCCGGATTTGTCGGTACAGATCACTTTATGCCAGTCGCGTTATCCAATATGGACTGGGCGTTGATGTTCTTTCAGATGATGTTTGCAGCGACAGCGGTGACAATTGCGAGTGGTGCAATGGCAGAGCGCGTTTCCTTTATTGGTTATGCAGTGGCGGCATGTTTGATTTGTTTGTTTATCTATCCTGTATTTGCCAGTTGGGTATGGGGCGGTTATTTCGGCGGGACGGGCTGGCTAGCTGAGCTTGGTTTTATTGATTTTGCTGGGTCTACCGTCGTGCATTCTATCGGTGGTTGGTTGGCATTGGCAGGTATCTTGGTCATTGGCCCAAGGTTAGGCCGCTTTGCACCTGATGGCACACCAAGACTAATCGCAGGGCATAACATGACGTTGCTGGCGTTAGGCGGATTTATCCTATGGTTTGGTTGGTTCGGGTTCAATGCGGGATCGACATTATCTATCACGGGCAATATTGGTCTAATCGCAGTCAATACTTTTGTCGCAGCAGTCAGTGCGGTGGTGAGCTACATGCTGATCTCCCGATCGCTTAACAAGGCCATTTTGCTGAGCGATAGTGTCAATGCCAGTTTGATTGGTCTCGTATCGATTACTGCAGGTTGTGCGACCACTACGCCTGTATTTGCCATTATTATCGGTGCGGTCGCTTCAGTGGTGTATATCTTATCGTCGCAAGCGCTATTAAGGTTCAAGGTAGACGATGTGGTCTCGGCGGTGGCAGTACATGGCTTTGGCGGGGCATGGGGTACGCTCGCCGCAGGATTATTCTATACAGGAGATTTGTTTAACTTATCACGGCTTGGCGTACAAGCGCTGGGTGTTGGCGTGGCGTTAGGCTGGGGACTGGGATTGGGGCTAGTGATGTATAAGCTTATCGATCTAAGCTTTGGGTTAAAAGCCAGCCGCTTACATGAGCAGCGAGGCCTTGATTATACTGAGCATGCAGAGCTTGGTTACCCTGAGTTCCAGAAGCAAATGTTTGATTCCAAGAGTTTAACCGAGCGGCATTTATAGGAGAGAGCTGATGAATATTGATACTCAATCCGTAGACCAAGCTGTGACTGCGATGGCAGAAGTGCTTGCCGATTATCTACATCCTGAAGAGGTGCGATTGCTCAAATCGCAGTGGCAGCGATACTCAACGGTCTCTGTGAAAATGATGCAACAGTGCGTCTTGGATGCGACAAGGCGCTATCCTGAGCTGCAAGCTCATAAGTCTGATATTAGGAAAGGCTTTTGGGCTACGTTGCAAGCGGACAGTCAGCAGACAATTGAGTCTGACAGTCACAATAGCCATAATGAAGCAATAAAAGCGCCAGTCCCTGTCTCTGAGTTGGTTCTGGCATTTTATACCGTCATAGAAGCACTGCGCAGTCAGCTATCAGAAACAGAAAGTCGTAACCTGTTTCTGACCATGCACCAAACTGTTTCGCAAGAACGCACCTTCAAAGGGCATAGTCTTAACATCAGTCAATTTTTGGAAGGCAATCGCCCGTCCGTACCTGACAACGAGCACCTATTAAATAATTTGATGCAGCTGGCTTATGTATGCTTATGTGATGTTGCAGGCCCTGTCGAAGCAGATGAGATGATGTTTCGAGCGGCAGAGAAGGCAAAACAGAACTACCCGAAAATATTGGTAGAAAAGTTATTCTAAGATATTAAGCAGGCACGTTACAGGTGGGTACGGAAAACCTTTCGATAACGTGCCTTTTATAAAGGGATTTTTATAACGTATATTTTATAATGTAGCCTTCATGACATAGCCTTCATGACATAGCCTTCATGACATAGCTTTCATGACATAGCTTTCATAACGTATCTTGATACTAGACAATGAGCGGTCTAATAGTTAACTATCTAATCTAATAACTGAAGCGGGAAAGTAACCACGTCAAAGGCGAGGGCAAAGGGTAGCAGTACTAGCTTCTGTGCGCCATTTGGACCGCTACGAGTGACGACATCTTGCTGAGTTTGTGTATAAAAACTCACTGTATATGGCTTGGTCAATGCACGATAGTTTGACTGAATTAACCCTAAGTTACTAACTTGCGGATAGATAGCGCCTTTGACAGGAACACTAAAACAAAAACGCTGAGCATTGATACGTTGATCGCTCGCTGAGGTGCACTCTTTACCGTTATTTTGCAAAAAGAACTGATAGTCTGAGCGCCCAAACTCATCTTTTAATTTAGCATAAGACAATTTCATCTCACCTTGGAAGTACCCATCATTATTGGGCACATGAAAGCTCATGTCGTTATCCACTTGAATATTTTTTTGCGTGAGGTTACTCAGTAAGTTCACCATTTCTATCCCACCTTGGGTGAGAACGTAGCTGTTCTTCTCTCCTACGATAACCATTGACGCATTTGGCATTTTTGGTAACGCCTGCGCAGGACGACCAAAGGCAACAATTTGATCTTCAGACAGTATATGCTTCGTTGTGTTTGTGGTGACATGTCCGCTATTGTCTAACAATGAGCTAGTCGCACAGCCTGAGCTGGCTAGTACCGTAGCAAACAGAGCGCCTGCTATTATCTTTTTTAAATTTAATGGGTTTAACGGTTTTATTGACGCTTGCATATTCTTATTAGCAGCATTTGTGTGATCAGTCATGATTAGGCTTCCTTGTCTAAAAAATAGGCTCATGAATCAGCTATTAGAATTTAATTTCCATCGAACGTTTAACGATATCGTACAGGGTTCAGAGACAACTTAGCTACTTATCACCCATTGTCATATGATAGGTAAGTGTAGCGGTGACTAACTAATTATAATTAATCTAGCGTGATTTTAGTTCCACTCTTAGTAAAATTCATCACAAACTGGCTTTTGAAATTGCGCACATTATTTTCGTAAGTCAGTAAGCTGCGAGTGAACTGATGATAGTCGCTCATGTTTTTTGCATTGACCATCAGCATAAAATCAAAATCGCCCGATACTTCATAGCAGCTCATGATTCGTGATTGCGCGTCCATCAGGCGCTCAAATCGATGTTGCATTGAAGTGTTAGAGCGCTCCATTTCTATCATCACTACTGCTGTCAGGCCATAGCCCACTTTGTCAGGATTGACGATGGCCACTTGTTTGTTAATCACATCACTATCTATCAGCGCCTGTATGCGCCGCTGCGCCGTCGCGATAGATACATGCACTTGCTCTGCGACAGTTTTTAGCGGTAATGTCGCATCATCTTGCAGCAAGTTCAAAATGGCTTTATCAATATTATCTAAAGTATGGCTCATATCAAGACATCCTTAATAGTAGAGTTTTCTATCTATTTTTATAAATATTATCACTAAAAATACTAATATAAGAAAATAATGATTTATATGATACATATTTGATATTTTTATTCATTAATACATCTATATAGAGATAATATATTAAAGCACCCTAGTAAAATAGACTGTACCAATCAGAGCTGCTTTAAAAAAAGAGCTAGCAATTGGTTTTTTATCATCTATTAATAGCTACGGTGCTTATCATGTCTATCTCAATGCTCTCCAATGTATTCGCTAATACCCTAGCAACGACTGCTGCACGTTTGCCACTACCTGCGATTTGGACGACAGGTAGCGTACAACAACGCACTCTGATACTAGGAGTGTCTTTTGCCATATTGTCCAATGTGCTATTTGGCGTCCTCTATGCGTATAGCAGCTTTTTATCGCCATTATCAGGGACGCAAGTTTTTATCTGGCGCATGCTCGCGATGTGGGCAGCGTTGGTCGGATACCTGATGGTAAGTGGACGTCTGGGATTGCACATCGATAAATTAAAAGTGCTAAGAGGCGCTAAGCAGTGGGCTTGGCTGCTATTACCTACGCCGATATTTCTCAGTCAGTTTTGGTTATTTATGTGGGCGCCAGTGAATGGCCAAGGTGTGCAAACCGCAATGGGATACTTCTTATTCCCGTTAATGATGGTGGTGCTTGGTTGTGTCCTCTTTGGCGAAAAACTAAGCCGTTTGCAATGGTTGGCAGTGGCCTTTGCTGCATTGGGCGTGGGTAGCGAAGTTATCCGTACCCAAAGTGTCTCTTGGGCGACGCTATGGGTATGCGGTACGTATCCCGTTTACTACATTTTACGCCGACTGCAGGGAATCGGAGCCGTGACTGGATTATTGGTTGATTTAACAATATTTGTGCCCTTTGCGCTGGCTTACTTGTTCTTCTTTGCCCCAAGCAGTTTGGTATTGGTTAGTGGCTCTGGTTTCTTTATCATGATGCTAGTAGGTTTGGGTGTGCTCAGTGTCTTGGCAATGAAGACCAATATTGATGCCAGTCAAATGCTACCAGTCAATGTCTATGGCATGATGAGCTATTTGGAGCCAGCGTTGCTATTTATTTTGGCAGTGACCGTACTAGGCAACCCATTTGAGTCAGCGATGATTTATAGCTACGGTCTGATTTGGTTAGGTATTGGGTGTTTGATTGCTCATGGTGTTAGGCAATTGCGTCAGGCTAGTAGAAAGACAGCAGCATCTCTAGAAGAGCAAATGGCATAGAAAGCCACTGGCTAGATGTTATAAAGGTTTCTATTTTATAAAATTACTACTTTACAAAGCCTATTTTTGCCAACTAACGTTTAAAATGATTTTTATAAATGTGATAGACAACAAAAAAGGACGGCTCAGTAAATATTGAGTCGTCCTTTTTATATAGATTAAATAACGCTTAATCTAAATGCTGTTTGAAACCGCGCTGCTTATCACGTTCCCAGTCACGATCTTTTAGCGTTTTACGTTTATCATGCTGCTTTTTACCCAAGGCTAGACCAATTTGGCATTTCACCAGTGAGTTTTTCCAGTAGCAAGATAGCGGTACGCAGGCATAACCTTTCTGATTGATTGCCCCAGATAGTTTTTCGATCTCACGACGGTTTAGCAGCAGTTTACGAGTACGAATACTGTCTGGACTAACGTGCGTTGAGCTCGATAGCAATGGCTGAATGTGCGCCCCGAACAAGAAGGCTTCGTTATTGCGGAAAATGACGTACGCTTCGGTAATCGTCATTTTTCCTGCGCGAATGGCTTTGACTTCCCAACCTTGTAATGCCAGTCCTGCCTCAAAGGTTTCTTCGATAAAATACTCATGACGCGCCTTTTTATTGGCGCAAATCTGATTATCTGGCTTTTTTGATTTTTTTGACATAACTTCTCCATAAGGATGACCTAAAACTCAGGCTCCTTATTTAATCAGTCCCACTAATTCCTCATCCTAATCCAATAACTGGTCTTGTTTTTTATTTCGATTATGAGATGGATGAGTCGAACTGCCTATTGTATCAAAGCCTCTGATGAAAAGGTAAATCAGCTGTTAGGACAAATGTAGCAGATAAGTATTAAGTTTGAGCAAAATTTGCTAGCATATGGCCTAATATCACCGATTATATCAGTCATGCCATGAGCCACTCTATTTCTCCCAATTCCTCAAAGCTACATACCAAAATTCTATACCCTGGTACCTTTGATCCTATTACCAACGGTCATGTAGATTTGGTCACACGCGCCGTCAAGCTATTTGATGAGGTCGTTATTGCGGTTGCCTCAGGCCATCACAAAAAACCCTTGTTCAATTTTGAAGAGCGCGTTGCTTTGGTCGAAACCGTATTTGCAGACTTACCGCAAGTATCTGTGATTGGTTTTGAAGGGCTGCTTGTTGACTTTATGCGTGAAAAAAACGCCACTGCAGTTTTGCGTGGCTTACGTGCAATGTCAGATTTTGAGTACGAGTTTCAGCTAGCCAATATGAATCGTGAGCTTGATGAAAACTTTGAGGCAGTGTTTTTGACCCCATCTCAAAACTACTCCTTTATCTCATCTACCATGATTCGTGAAATTGCCAAGCTCGGCGGTGACGTCAACAAATTCGTTCCACCTTGTGTTTTGCAAGCATTCGATAAAAAGTTAAATATTAAATAAAAGATGTTGCATTAAAGATATGCTGCTAGCACTTGCTAAAACAGTAAGGAGCAGCCATATATGACTGATATAAGCAAAAATATAAGGAACAGTTCATGGCACTATTAATCACTGATGAGTGCATCAACTGTGATGTGTGCGAGCCTGCTTGCCCCAATGAAGCCATCTCAGAAGGGGATGATATCTATGTCATCGACCCTGATCTATGTACGGAATGTGTCGGACATTTTGACGAGCCACAATGCGTTGTGATTTGTCCAGTTGACTGTATTCCTCACGATCCCAATCATGTCGAGACTGAAAGCGACCTGCTATCTAAATACAAACGTATTACGGGTCAATAAAGTATCTATAAGCGATTGATGACGTTTGGATTTACAACGTTTTAGGGACAACACGATGACCATGGAAAAAGTAACCACGCAACCAACAACCACGCAATCCATCCAAGTCGTAAATAACTTCGATCAGCAACACCTTTGGCATCCTTATGCTAGCCTGCCACCCACTTATTCTAATATCGTAATCGATCGAGCTGAAGGTATTTATATCATCACCGAAGATGGCACGCACCTGATCGATGGTATGTCATCATGGTGGGCGAGCGTTCATGGTTATAACCATCCAAAACTGAATGAAGCACTAACTAAGCAATTGGGTAAAATGGCGCATGTCATGTTTGGTGGGTTAACCCATCAGCCAGCGATAGATTTGGGAAAAAAGCTACTAGATATTGTACCTGCTGGACTTGATGCGATTTTTTATGCTGACAGTGGCAGTATTGCGGTAGAAGTGGCGCTAAAAATGGCGCTGCAATATCAAGTGGCCGCCAAGCGTCCAAATAAGCAGCAGTTTGCATCAACCCATTCAGGGTATTACGGAGACACGTGGCACGCCATGAGTGTCTGCGATCCTGTTAATGGTATGCACAGCCTGTATGGTAAACAGTTACCGATGCAGCATTTCGTCCCTGCGCCGCCCATTGGCTTTGATCGCACATTGACAGTAGATGAGCGTGAATCATTAGCTCAGTTTTTTGTAGAGTATGGCGAGCAGCTGGCGGGTTTTATCATTGAGCCGATTATCCAAGGCGCAGGCGGGATGCGTTTTTATAGTCCTGAATATCTACAATTGCTGCGTCAACTGTGTGATGAGCATGATGTACTATTGATTGCGGATGAAATCGCCACTGGGTTTGGGCGTAGTGGTAAGCTATTTGCGTGTGAACATGCTGGCATCAGCCCTGATATCATGACCATTGGCAAGGCGCTAACAGGTGGTTATATGACTTTTGCTGCAACGCTATGTACCCGAAAAATTGCCGATACCATCCATAATAGTGACTATCCAGCGTTGATGCATGGCCCAACTTTTATGGGCAATCCACTGGCTTGTGCAGTTGCGTGTGCATCGATTGATTTGATTATGTCTTATGATATTGAAACGCGTACCGCAAATATGCAACGCATTATGGAGCAGCAGCTAGCGCCTGCTGCGTTATTAGGAGGCGTTGCCGAGGTGCGCTGCTTGGGCGCTGTCGCTGTCATTGAGTTGTGTGAAGCGGTCGATATGCCCATTTTTCAGTCTTTGTTGATTGATAATGGTATCTGGGTCAGACCATTTGGTAAACTAGTGTATATCATGCCGCCTTACGTAATTACTGATGATGAGCTGATTACCTTATGCCAATCACTGCTGAAAGTAGTGCGTACGTATTTAGAAAACCGAGGTCAATCATGAGTGTTCTATTTGTTTCTGGTATCGATACCGATATCGGTAAAACCTATGCTACTGGACTGCTTGCTAAAGTGCTAATGGAACAAGGTGTGAGTGTCATTACTCAAAAGCTAGTACAAACGGGTGTATCGATCAATCCAAATAATGGTGAGATGAATATCGCTGATGATATTATTACACATCGTCAATTAATGGACATACCTCTGCAGCCATGTGACCTCGATTTTACGACTTGTGCTCATCGTTATAAGAAGCCAGCGTCTCCTCATCTGGCTACTAAGTTATCAGGAGAAAAACTTGATCCTGATATGATTACTAACGCCACCAAGCGATTGCAGGTACAGTATGATGCGGTACTACTGGAAGGTGCAGGTGGCTTGCTTGTGCCGATTACAGAGAATCTACTGATATTAGATTATATTGCCGAGCAAGGCTATCCAGTTATTTTGGTCACCTCTGGTCGATTGGGCAGTATCAATCATACGTTGCTGAGTTTAGAAGCTATAAAATCGCGTGGATTAATAGTACATAGCGTAATTTATAATCATATTCATGATGATGCTGAGCAAACAGATACTGAGATCGCAAATAGCACTATTGAGTTTCTACGAAAATATTTGGACAATCATTATCCTAAAGCGCATTGGCTGCAGATACCATATCTAAAAGATAACTTGGTCGGTAATATTGAAGCACTGTCAGAAAATTTTGTTTAGCCTATTTATGTTGTCTTTAAAAATAAATTCAAAAGACATTCGCAGGCAGTCATAAGTTTGCTATACTAGCGCGCTTGGTAGACTAGGCGATCGCCGCTGCACACTGGCAACAGATGAGCAGGGGAGGAAAGTCCGGGCTACATAGGGCAGCGTGCCAGCTAACGGCTGGGCAGGGTAACTTGACGACCAGTGCAGCAGAGAGTAGACCGCCTTTAGTATCTTAGGGTATTATCGGTAAGGGTGAAAGGGTGCGGTAAGAGCGCACCGCGTAACTGGCAACAGTTCACGGCATGGTAAACTCCACGCGTAGCAAGACCAAATAGGCATCGGCATGGCGCGGCCCGCGTTCGATGCGGGTAGGTTGCTTGAGCGTATTAGCGATGATACGCCTAGAGGAATGATCGTCCACGACAGAACCCGGCTTATCGGTTTACCAAACCTTTTTTATTGTTTGATTTAGTAATAGTTGCGATTAATCTGAATTAAATTCGTTTTTTTGCAAAAAATGCTTATTAGGGGTTGACGGCAGTCAACAGCTTGGGCATAATGTGCAGCCTAAAACGGCGATGTAGCTCAGCTGGTTAGAGCGCATGACTCATAATCGTGAGGTCAAGAGTTCAAGTCTCTTCATCGCCACCATATATAGCAGTACTAAAGAAACCAATCTATTGAGATTGGTTTTTTTTTGCCCAAAATAAATGGTTTTATAAACCAGAAGCAATTGATACATAGATTTTTAAGTGTGATTTACTTACAGATTTCTTACTAAATCATAGGTTTATCAGGATATGTACAGATTAATTCTTGTAACTTATGTCGCGCTTACTTATCATAGGGGCTGTTTTCGGTAAAGTCCTGTAACGCCATGTCTGTACAACTACCTCCTTATCGTCCTATCAAGCATCGCAGTGGCCTTAAAGTCATGGGTGCAGCATTTCATGCACTGATCATGCGCGAGCTACAGACTCGCTTTGGTGGATATCGTTTAGGCTACCTTTGGGCACCGCTTGAAGTGATGATACAAATAGTAATACTTTTAGTGTTGTTTAGTGCCATACGCGAACGCTTAGTACCAGGTATGGATTTCTCCTTATTCCTAGTAGCAGGTATGGTGCCTTTTCGTATGTTTCAACGAATAGCCATAAGATCACTTGGGGCGGTGAGCGCCAACCAAGGCTTATTGATGTATCGTTCGATAAAGCACATTGATGTCATCATCGCACGTTCCTTTCTTGAATTGATTATATATTTCGTTACCTTCTTAATATTGTTAGCAAGTCTGACCTTTTTTGGTATATATCCTAGTTTAGATAGTCTACAAATAGTTTTGTTTTGCTGGTTTACGATGTTTCTTTTTAGTTTTGGAGTGGCACTCATATCTATGGTCATCGGCTTCTATGGTGGAGAAATAAGTAAATTTATTTCGGTTATATTTACGATAATTTATTTTACTTCAGGTATTCTGTATCCTATACATATAGTCCCTGAACCTTATTTTAGCTACCTGCTATATAACCCTTTTATTCACAACATTGAGCTGATTAGACACGCCTTCGCGCCGAATTATCCAGCCGATCATATTGATATTTGGTACTTTTTAGAATGGATGTTCGTTGTGAACTTTTTGGGACTTTTACTCTATAAGTATGCTGAACGTGACATGATCCGTTCTCGTTAAGGTAATATCAATAACTATGAGCGCTAATATTAAGAAAGGTAAGTAAATGATTGAGATAAAAAATATTTCTAAGTCATTTATGACAAAGAAAGGCCGTCATTACTTGTTCAAAGATTTAAATCTGACTATTGGTGATAAACAAAGTGTGGGCTTGCTCGGTCGTAATGGTGCTGGTAAATCAACATTACTACGTATTATCTGTGGACTTGATGAACCGGATCATGGAGAGATTATTACCGACTCGACCATCTCGTGGCCAGTTGGGGTGGCAGGTGGTTTCCAAGGTAGTCTAACAGGCCGTCAAAACGTCCGATTTGTTTGCCGCTTATATTCAAGCGGCCCTTATATTGATGAAAAAATTCGTTTTGTCGAAGAGTTTGCTGATATTGGCAGTTATTTTGATATGCCGGTAAAAAGCTACTCATCAGGAATGAAAGCTCGCTTAACATTTGGACTTAGCTTGGCCTTTGATTTTGATTACTATATGCTCGATGAAGCAGGTGCCGTTGGTGATGCAGCATTCCGTAAGCGTAGTGAAGAGATTTTAGCGGCCCGCCGCGCACAAGCAGGATTTTTAATAGTGTCGCACAATATTGGTGACATCAAACGAAACTGCGATATTGGTATTGTACTAATGGATCAAACAGCACACGTGTTTGACGATACAACAGAAGCGATTGAGGTTTATGAAAAGCATATCCACAAAGCAAAAAAGTAAGATAATTAACTTCTCGCTGTTTATTGGCTTGGTCATCCTTCCTTGGTTGCTCGTTATATACTATGTAATGACATTGGCGCATCCGCGTTTCGTTTCGACTGCTGACGTGGTAGTGAAGCAAGTCAGTGATTCGAGCGTACCATCTGGTGGCGGACTATCAGCTCTATTGGGCGTTAATAGTACTAGTAAAGAAGACGCGACTTATTTGACAGAGTATATTTTGTCGAATGATATGGTGAAGCGACTCGATAGTAAGTTTAAGTTCCGAGACGCTTACTATGTTGATGGCTCTGATCCTATTTATGAAATCGATCCTGATGCGACTCAAGAAGATTTGCTTGAATACTTCAAAAAACGGGTTCACATTGATCTCGATGAGCAAAGCTATGTGCTTTCGGTATCAACAGAAGGCTTTGACTCAAAGTATGCTTTTGAGCTGAACAAAGCTATCTTAGGAGAATCTGAGCGTTTTGTGAACCGCATTTCACAGGAAGTGGCTCGTGATCAATTGGCGTTTGCAGAAACTCAGTTAGACGAATCAGAAGAGCGTTTAAACGATGCCAAAGAGCAGCTATTAAACTATCAGAATGAAAACGAAATCTATGACCCACAAGCCAATGCGCAAATCGTCAATCAGTTAATTGGCAGCTTGCAAGCGCAACTAAGCTCGTTGCGTACCGAAGAGCGTCAGTTACTCAGTTATCTAAATCCAGATGCGCCGCAAGTGGTTTCATTAAGAAGCCAGATAAAGGCTGTTGAAGAACAAATTACTCAAGAACAAACCAAATTGACCTCGCCAAATACAACCAAATTAAACCGTCAAGCGGTACAGTTTGAGACCATCAAAGCAGATGTGGATTTTGCTACCGAGTTGTATAAATTGTCGTTGTCATCGCTTGAGAAATCAAGACTAGAAGCATTCAAGAAAATGAAAAACTTGATTGTGATCTCAACGCCCTATGAAGCTGAAGATGCAACATATCCGCGCCAAGCGTATCTCATTTGGACATCGCTTGCGTTGCTCTTAATGCTATACGGATTTGTGCGTTTGGTAATGGCAGTTGTCCGTGATCACCGTAGCTAATCTTGAAAAACCAGATATCAGTAATGATCGATAGATCAGGAAAGGAATATAACTCATGAATATGAAACCACGTTCTATCGTGATAGCGACAAGCTTGGCAATGGCGGCGACTAGTATGTCTGCAATAGCTGCAAGCAGTTATGCAGATCAAATATCAGATTCGGGCTTTGGCACAAGCAACAATAACATGAGTCAATCTCAGAACCAGAGCAATATTAACGTGTCTACCCAAGCATTTGCTGGGGCAGTTCCAGGGCAAGCAACGACTCAAGAAGCGGTTAACGCAGCAAGCTTACCAAGCCAGTCGGTTATCAATACTACGCGTCCTTATCAAGATATTAAAACTCAAGATATGATGTTCGGTGAGCAATTGTTCCGTGGGGCATTTTCGACGACTTCAGGCTCTACTTTTAATGACAGTTATGTGATTAACCCTGGTGATAACGTCCAAGTAAGAATGTGGGGCGCTTACCAGTATGCGGCTACCATGACCGTCGATCCACAGGGTAATATTTTCTTACCGAACGTTGGGCCAGTACGTGTCTCTGGTGTGCAAAATGGTAGCTTACAAAACGTGGTCAAAAATGCTGTCAGTCGTATCTATCGCTCGAATGTAGGGGTTTATGCTTCATTAGAGCAGGCGCAGCCAGTTAAAGTATTCGTCACAGGTTTTGTTAAGCAGCCAGGCTATTACGGTGGTCTAGCAGCAGACTCGGTATTGTCTTATTTAGATAGAGCAGGCGGCGTTGACCCAACGCGTGGTAGTTATATCGATATTCAAATTAAGCGCAATGGTCAAATGCTACAGCAAGTCAATTTATATGACTTTTTGCTAGCAGGTAAATTACAGGCTTTTTCATTCCGTGATGGTGATGTCATTACCGTGGCACCACAGAAAAAGACATTTGTGGTAAGCGGTCAAGTTCAAAACGAATATACCTTTGAGTTTGACGTGAATGATCTGACTATTGGTGATGTGTTACAAGTGTCTAATCCGGCAGCCAATGCTACTAATGTCAGCATCACTCGTAGTGCAGGACGTGCACAAACGGCAGAGTACTACTCATTAAGTGAAGCCCAAAACGTTCCTGTCTATAACGGCGATCAAATGGTAGTAACGTCAGATCGTTACGCAGGTACCATCGCTGTGCAGGTAAAAGGTGCACATACTGGTAATGGCGCTATGGTTGTACCATATGGCGCGCGTCTAAAAGATATCGTGCCACAATTACAGCCAAGCCCACTGGCAAAATTGACGCATCTAACCATCTATCGTGAATCTGTTGCTGAGCAACAAAAACGCATGATTAACGAGTCGCTCGATCGTCTAGAAGAGCTAACGCTTGCCACTCAGTCGACGACTCGTGAAGAAGCCGCATTACGTCAAGATGATGCAGCATTGGTTAAACAGTTCGTTGCCAAAGCGCGTAATGTTCAGACTGACGGTCAAATTGTCGTTGTGCCAAATTCGTGGCAGGATATCATTCTGCAACAAGGCGACATCATTGAGATACCAGCACAAACGTCAGTCATTACAGTCAACGGTCAAGTACGAGCACAAGGCGCACTTACCTTTAATCCTGACTATACCGTTGGCGATTATGTGGCTAACTCTGGTGGTTTCTCTGATAACGCTGATACAAAAGATATCTTAATTATTCATCAAAATGGGGCGAGCCAAGTGGTCAATACTGCGTATCGTATCCAGCAGGGTGACGAGATTATGGTATTACCGAAAGTTAAAACTAAGCGTGTGGAGATTGCGCGCGGTCTATCACAGATTGTTTATCAGTTAGCAATTGCTGCCAAGGTTGTTTTAGATCTATAACGGTTAACTATTCATGATGTAACGATGTCGGCTGAACAGATTTAACCAAAATTAACGAATAAAGGTATTAAAGATATGGCAAAAGAAGTAGCGAATGAAGTCAAGGTATCTACTATGTCTACCTCTGATCATGCGCTACTTTCGCCTTCGTCACAGTATCAATCGCCAAAGCAACTGGCAGTGATTGGTAAGGGTATGTGTCACAATAACTTGCTACTCTCGCAAGTGCTGCAAGCTGATATCCAGCGCTGGTATCCGTGGTCAGGCTTGCAACAAAGCCTGATAAATCGCAAGAAAAAACCACAACCTGAGGCATTTATTGGATGGGGGCATAAGAAAAGCTTCCAACGAGCTGATAAAGCTGCCACCCGTCAGGACCTGAATACTTTAAGTATTGAAGATGGATTTTTGCGTTCATTGGATTCAGGTATTAGTAGTCGCCATGGCTTAAGCGTGGTTGTCGATGACATTGGCATCTACTTTGACATGACGCACCACTCACGCCTCGAGCAGTTGATTGTTGAGCGTACCAAGAGTGCTAGCAGTAATCGCGCAGCAGGCGAGGCACGTGCTCGTCATCTGATGGCGCGCATATGTGAGGAAAAACTTAGTAAATATAATTCCATAATCGATTGTCTGTCGTTGGATAAATTGATTAATGAAGAAAATATTAACAAAACAGAAAGCGCTTCACAATCACATATCCTGTTGATTGACCAAGTAGCGGGTGATGCCTCTGTTAAAGGCGCTGGTGCGAATAAACGTCAATTTAAGAAAATGCTAAAATCTGCATGTCGCAACCATCCTAATGCCCATATTTGGATAAAGGCTCATCCTGCGTCAAAATCAGGCTACTTATCCAACTTAAAGCTGCCTAAAAACGTTAGGTTATTGACAGAGTCTCTCAATCCTATTGAGCTGCTTAAACAAGTAAGTGAGGTCTATACTGTCAGCTCACATATGGGCTTTGAAGCATTAATGCTAGGTAAAAAAGTGCATTGCTTCGGGGTCAGCTGGTACAGTGGGTGGGGGCTGACCGATGATGCTAACGCACCTAAAAACTTACTTAAATCAGTTCAAAAACGTCGTTTAGCATCAGCTGAGATACTCCTCAACAATAAAAGTTTTTCGAACTTAGCAATGTTTCCTGCGACGTCACATAAAACGCTTAAAACGACGTTAGAAACATTATTTTATAGTGCTTATATTGATTACAGTCGTTATGTAGATCCAGCAACGAAACAAGCTTGTGATATCGATACAGCCATTGAGTGGTTGGTGACCAATCGGCGATGGCAAGCGCGCCTTGAAGGCGATTTGACGATATATGAGTTTAGCCGTTGGAAACTGCCTTTTGTAAAAGCTTTCACAGACCTACCGCGTACGACATTATTTATCAAACCAAAACCACGTCTAAAAAACCTTCTACATCCAGACCATTTCCGTGTCAATTTCAGCCAGCCTTTACTGGTATGGGGTTTGGCCAAACGTCAGCAAGTACAGAAGAAGCTACAGAGTAAACTTGCTGAACAAAGCTCGGATATGCCAGCTATTTATTGTATGGAAGATGGTTTTATCCGATCAAATGGTTTAGGTGCTACTTTACTGGCGCCACTGTCTGTTGTCATAGATAAACAAGGTATTTATTACGATGCGACCCAGCCTTCAGACTTAGAAACATTGCTGCAAAATTGTCAGCCATTAAGTTCTGAACAGCGTCTTCGCGTAAACAAACTGCAAGACAAACTGCTGAATCAGCGGGTAAGTAAATACAATGTTGGGGTTGGTATAGATGTTTCTAGTATTCAAAATAACTCGTGGATGCAGGAGGCCAAAATATCTGGGAGACGACGCGTTCTTATTATCGGTCAGGTAGAGGACGATTTGTCAGTACAGTACTGCGGCTCTACAATAAAGACAAACAGTGGTTTGATCGAACGTGTACGACAAGATAACCCAGACGCTTATTTGATTTATAAGCCGCATCCTGATGTAGAAGCAGGACTGCGAGCAGGTAAAGTATCAGAAGCTCATCTACGACAAGTTCAAGCGGTTGCCTACGATACTGCAATGCCTGATTGCTTAGAATGGGTGGATGAGGTTCATGCGATCAGCTCATTGACTGGTTTTGAAGCGTTGCTGCGAGGGTTAGACGTTACCTGTTATGGATTGCCGTTTTATGCAGGTTGGGGATTGACCACAGATATTGACGAGCAGTCGTTACCGAAAGCTACCTATCTAAAAAGGCGTCAACGAGATATACCTTTGACTCTTGAGCAGCTAATATATGGCGCGCTTATATGTTACCCGTTGTATCGTCTACCTGACGGCTATGGGCTGGCACAAGTAGAGCAGGTGATTGATTATTTGTATCCTCTTAAAGATTTACATCTGCTTGAGAGCAGTGAAGAATCGCAATCTAAAATGGCTAGTACTTTAAATAGTTCATCTAAGACTGTGGCCTCGTCTTTATCTACAAAATTGAAACGTCACGCGACTATACGTTTTATGCAGCAACGTCATCGATGGCAACAGAAATTGCGTAAAATGTCTCGTTGATTTATTAGAGTAGCACCATATAATTGCATTGCGACAAATAGGTGCTTTTTCGGTATAATCAATTTTACGCTATTTGTTTTTACACGGTTGTACGACCTTTCTCATTTTTATTTCTTATTTTCTCATTTAATGGTAGCCCTGTATTATGGCAGCTTCGATGTCTCACTTGCTTACTCATCGACACGTCTTGCTACTACAAGGGAAAATGGGTGGGTTTTTTAATCGCTTTTCGTCATTCTTGCAAACTCAAGACATTAAAGTAAGCAAAATCAATTTTAATGCAGGCGATGCCTTTTTTTACCATCACGACAATACCTACGAATATACCAATACATTAGCGCAATTTTCCTCTTGGTTACAGGTGTTTATCCAAGAGCATGATATTGATGCGATTGTATGCTTTGGCGATTGTCGACCGCATCATACTCAAGCGGCGTGTATCAGTGAGAAGCTGGGTATTTCATTTTTTGTCTTTGAAGAAGGGTACTTGCGTCCTGATTACATTACCTTACAAGAGCATGGGATTAATGGCTATTCACGTCTAAACACTGCTGAGATTAAAGCACTTAAGAAAGCCAATGATCAGCCTTTATATACACATAATCGATTTTATCGCCTCAGTATCGCAGCCATCGTCTATTACATTATTGCTTGGCTTTATAAAAGCCGTTATCCACATTATTCGCATTATCGTGGTATGACCGCTTGGCAAGAGGCCATCGCTTGGTTAAAAGCACCGTGGCGGAAGCTACGAGGATATTTGCCAGATAAACACCTGCAAAATAAACTGACCAAGCAAGAAAGTAACAATTACTTTTTGATCAGTTTGCAAGTACATAATGACTCACAGATTACCCATCATAGTGATTATCGTGATGTGGTACAGTTCATTGACGAGTCTATCGCAAGCTTTGCAAAATTTGCTAATCAAAAACAGCTACTCGTGTTTAAGCATCATCCATTAGATCGTGGTCATAGAGACTATCGGGAGCTGGTAGCCAGCCTAGCAGAGCGCTATCAAGTATCTCATCGTGTTTTCTATGGCTGTGATATGCACCTGCCAACTTTGATGAAATACAGTATTGGCATGGTGACTATTAACAGTACGACAGGCTTGCAGTCGGTTTATCATAAGAAACCCACTAAGGTTATGGGTCGTGCAATTTATGATATTCCTAAGCTAACAGATCAAAAGCCGCTTGATGATTTTTGGCAGCAGCCTAAAGGCCCAGATAATGAATTTTATTTGAGATTTCGTGAGTACCTGATAGAGCAAACTCAAATAAATGGTGCTTTTTATGGTAGATCGCCATGGATGTATAAGTATCTGTACCAAACTGGCAGTGAAACGACAGACGTAGATATGTCTAAAACCAATTTACCCTAGTCATTTGTTTGCTTTTGTTTCTAAAAAGTTATAGTAACTATAATGGTATCTATATAAAGAAACGAAGTTCAACAAGTGTAACGATTGTTGCGTTATCCTTTTTTAGCTTGTCATTTCATCTGCAAGTCACATCTCTTCTAACAAAATCGCCTTACTTTGCAGTGGAAAACTGCTAGAATACTCTTTTATGTCTACGCATAAGAGTTAATGTGCTTGGCTATGGATTTTAGACGGTGGTATTAGCCGAATCGGCTTGTTATAACAGTTAACCTTCAAAGAAGTACAAGCACGTTATCAATTGCATCTGACAGTATTTATTTTTTAGTTTTATTATTCTATCACCCTTAATTTAGTAGGCGCTTTGTGACTGCATTAGCCAATATTCGTAACTTTTCAATCATTGCCCACATTGATCATGGTAAGTCGACGCTTGCCGATCGCTTTATTCAAATGTGCGGTGCCTTGCAAGATCGCGAGATGCAGGCGCAGGTGCTCGACTCAATGGATATTGAGCGTGAGCGCGGTATCACTATCAAAGCACAGTCAGTAACACTGTTTTATGATCATCCAAATGGTGAGCGCTATCAGCTTAACTTTATTGATACCCCTGGTCACGTCGATTTTTCATATGAAGTTTCGCGTTCATTAGCAGCTTGTGAAGGTGCGCTATTGGTTGTTGATGCCGCTCAAGGCGTAGAAGCGCAATCAGTGGCAAATTGCTATACAGCCGTTGATCAAGGCTTAGAGGTCATGGCGGTGTTAAATAAAATTGACTTGCCACAAGTTGAGCCTGAGCGCGTCATTCAAGAAATTGAAGATATTATCGGTATCGATGCCGTTGACGCACCGCGTGTATCAGCCAAATCCGGTCTTGGTGTCGACAAACTATTAGAAGCGTTGGTCGAATTTATTCCGGCACCAACTGGTGATCGTGAAGCACCACTGCAAGCACTAATTATTGACTCTTGGTTCGATAATTATTTGGGCGTGGTCTCATTGGTACGGGTGCGTGAAGGCACTATACGCAAAGGTGACAAGTTATATATCAAATCGACTCAGGAGGCACATCTGGTTGGCTCGATTGGTGTCTTTACGCCTAAGCCTGTAGATACGGGTGTTTTAGAAGCAGGGGAAGTCGGCTTTGTTATTGCGGGTATTAAGGATATTGCCGGAGCACCAGTAGGCGATACTATCACTCATGCTAAGACCCCTGATGTGGATCGTATCCCAGGCTTTAAACAAGTCACGCCACAAGTCTATTCTGGTATGTTCCCAGTGGATTCGAGTGATTTTGAAAAATTCCGTGAAGCTTTGCAAAAACTGCAAATCAACGATGCGTCACTGTTTTTTGAGCCAGATACGTCGGATGCGCTTGGCTTTGGTTTCCGCTGTGGCTTCTTGGGTATGCTGCACATGGAGATTATCCAAGAGCGTCTAGAGCGTGAATATGATTTAGATTTGATTACTACAGCGCCCTCAGTTATTTACGAAATTGAGAAAAAGAACGGTGATGTAATCTATGTAGATAATCCATCACATCTACCTGAGCCAAACAACATAGAAGAATTCCGTGAGCCAATTGCACGCTGTCAGATTTTAGTACCGCAAGAATTCTTAGGCAATGTAATGACGCTATGTATTGAGCGTCGTGGCGTTCAGGTTGATATGCGTTTTATGGGTCGACAAGTACAGCTGATATTTGATATCCCAATGGGCGAAGTGGTCATGGATTTCTTTGATCGCCTAAAGTCGGTCTCACGTGGTTTTGCATCGCTAGACTATAACTTTGAACGTTATCAAGCTGATAAGTTGGTGAGAGTGGATGTACTAATCAATGGCGATAAAGTCGATGCCTTAGCGATGATCGTGCACGAAACCCAATCACGTTATCGTGGTAATGCACTGGTGACTAAGATGAAAGAGTTGATTCCACGTCAAATGTTTGATGTTGCCATTCAAGCCGCTATCGGTAGCCAAATTATTGGTCGTAGTACGGTAAAAGCCATGCGTAAAGATGTACTAGCAAAATGCTATGGTGGCGATGTGTCACGTAAGAAAAAGCTGCTGTCTAAGCAGAAAGCAGGTAAAAAGCGTATGAAGCAAGTAGGTAATGTGGAAATCCCGCAAGAAGCCTTCTTAGCTGTGTTGCAAGTTGATAGCTAATCGCTAAACGTAACCTAAGATAGTCATTGTAGATAACAGTCAAATGTAGTGAGTCTTATCGTAAAGGTGTTAGATAAGCCGCTCGTTAATAGGCAATTTGGTATGGATTTTGATTTTAATTTAATTTTAGTGCCGTTAACTATAGTCCTAGGAATTGTTTGGCTGTTAGATAAGCTAGCGCTCAAACAGCGCAAAACTCGTGGTCGAGGTCAAGAAGGCTTACTAGTTCGTTGGGCTTATGACTTTTTTCCTGTGTTAGCAGTGGTATTGATAGTACGCTCATTTTTAATTGAGCCATTTAATATCCCATCATCGTCTATGGTGCCGACGCTATATACGGGTGACTTTATTGCTGTCAATAAGTACGCATATGGCGTGCGCCTGCCGTTAACCTACAATAAGGTACTAGATACTGGTGAACCTGAGCATGGTGATGTGGCAGTGTTTCGCTATCCTGAAAACCCGAGCATTTATTATATTAAACGCGTTATTGGTTTGCCTGGTGACACCGTAAGCTATAGTCAAGGCACGTTGTCTATCAATGATGTACCTGTTGAGACTAAGTCTGTAGATTTCGCGGCAAATGCTGAATTGACTTCACAGTTATACTTACCAGGCCAGGTTGGTCCAGGTCAAGTGCTGACTGAGGAGAGTGCTTCTGCAATGGGTCAACAAGAAGAAGATGCAGCACAATATTTTGAAGAAGTACAAGGTGACAATAAGCATCTCGTGCGCTATTTGGATGGCATGAACAGTTCACAGTACGCGCCATTTTTACAGCAACAATCACCAGAAGTGGTTGAGTCAGAGGGTACTGAGTGGCGCATTAACGTGCCAGAAGATCAGTATTTTGTGATGGGTGATAACCGAGATCGCAGCGCAGACGGTAGATTTTGGGGCTTCGTTCCTGATGAAAACCTAGCAGGTAAGGCTGTTTATATTTGGATGCATAAACCTCCTGGTCTTAACCTACCAACCTTTGAACGTAATGGTACTATCAATTAAGGCAATGTGATTGCTTAGCGATTGATTTATCTATAATAGTTTTATGCTAATATCATTGCTATCTAATAAATAGCTATTTATTATTTATACACTTGTTCAAAATAGTCGTTTATCTTTAGAAGGATCTTATAATGCAGCAATTATCTGGTTTGGCTACGCAGCGCGGTGCCAGTGTGACAAACATTGTTCTCATTATTATGCTTTTGGGTATTGCGACTAAATTGACAGTAGCTATCGTACCAGCTCAAATTGGTGACTACCAATTGACAAAGCTTTTGAGTGCACAGCTAAAAGAAGCCAATAGTAACAACGAGACAGCTAAGCAATTCGTTGAGCGTGTTGATAAGCAGTTATCAATTAACGCAGATTACGATACTAAAGCCGAAGAGGTATTTACTTTTACCGATAAAAAAACAGGTCAATTGGCTATTCATAAAGAATATGCAATAACTAACAACTTTTTTAGCAATGTTGATATTATTAACCGTTTCGAAGGTGACGTCGAAATGGCAACAGCAGAGTAAGTCGCAATAGTACGACATAGCACCTTCATTATTTCATAAGATATATCAAATAATATTATTAAACTAAATCTGTCAAGCAGAAGGGATAACCACAAACCTCGCATGAAACCAACTTTGCACCATTCCCAAGCGGCTTCTACTTCCCAAAAAAATAGTACGTCTGTTGACACGCTTGTTGTTAGCTCAGAATTTATTCAGCGGTTAGCCGTATTAACGCGTAAGTTAGGCTATGAGTTTAATGACTTGAGCCTTCCTAAACTTGCGCTAACGCATCGCTCATTTGATAGCAAAAAAAACTATGAGCGCCTAGAATTTTTAGGTGATGCACTGTTAGGGATGATTGTGGGTGAAGCTTTATATCATCGTTATCCTAGTCAAAACGAAGGGCGCTTGACGCGTATGCGTGCAACACTGGTGCGCCAAGAGTCGTTGGTAATTATCGCTCAAAACCTAGAACTGTCTAACCATCTTATATTAGGAGTAGGTGAGCGCAAAGGTGGCGGTCGCAATCGTGCCTCTATACTGGCGGATGCTGTAGAATCTCTGATTGGTGCTATCTATTTAGACAGTAAAGATATGGATATTACTCGTAAATGTGTTCTCTCTTGGTATGGTGATCTGATTGATAATGTCAATGACCAAAAAGCGCTAAAGGATGCCAAGAGTCGGTTACAAGAGTGGCTACAATCTAAACAGTTTGACTTGCCTAATTACGAGCTCATGGAAACGCGTGGTAATGCACCGCATCAAATTTTCGTTGTACGTTGCCATGTTAATATCAATAACTGCCCTGATATTACTGAATCTGGTGAGAGCCGCCGTATCGCTGAACAAAAAGCAGCTGAGCTTATGATTAACCAATTACATAAATTGCCAGGTTCTGCCAAAAAACGTGTATAGCCGTTGTCTATTAATGCATTTTTAGATGCAGAGTATTAGCTTAGATTGGTTTATAGCTTGCAAAACATATATTAAAACTACCTCACATATTATTTATTTTAAAACTTTAAATGTTTCTAGCCTTTTTCAATGATAACTAAATAAATTTACCATCAAAGACTGTTTGGCTAGTCACAAACCCTATAGGATTAACTTATGAGCAATCATACTGATTTGCCATCAAACAATGAAGACAGCATCCAAAATATGGGTGAAAATACAGATATTGATTTAAGCCGAAACAATATTGAAGTTACCGAAGAGACTCATGGTATTGATGCAGAAGATATTGCATTAGACAACGATATGGCCATTGAAGAGTTTTTTGCACCGAGTGGCAATGCTCGCATGGCCGATGATTTTAGAGCAGGTTATGTCGCTATTGTTGGACGTCCAAATGTGGGTAAATCAACTTTGATGAACCACTTATTAGGTCAAAAGTTGTCTATCACCTCACGTAAACCGCAAACTACCCGTCATCGTATTCATGGCATTTTGTCAAACCATGAAATGCAAGCTGTGTTTGTTGATACACCAGGCATTCACCGTAACGAAGTACGTGCTATTAACGAACGTATGAATAAAGCGGCGGTATCGGCGTTAGTAGATGTAGATTTGGTACTGTTTGTTGTTGATTCAGATCAATGGCGTGACGATGATTTATTGACCCTGCAAAAGCTTGGCGAGACCAATCTAACAGTCGTATTGGTTATTAATAAGTCAGATACTCTAAAAGATAAAGGCAGCGTGCTACCACTTATCGAAACTTTCAACGATAGTTTCGATTTTGCTGATATCGTTCCTGTATCTGCACTAAAAAATCAAAACTTAGATCGTTTGCAAGAAGTGATTGCTTCGCATTTACCAGTCGCTGCTCCTATTTATGATACAGAGCAAATCACTGATCGCTCTGAGCGATTTTTGGCTAGTGAAATCATTCGCGAAAAAATTATGCGTAGTGCAGGCGATGAAGTACCATATGATTTAACCGTACAGATTGATGAATTTAAAGACGAACCTGCACATACTGATCCGAAAACAGGGCGTCCACGCAAAGCTTGTACTTTCATCGATGCGACTATCTATGTTGAACGTGGTGGTCAAAAAGCCATCGTTATCGGTGATAAAGGTCAGCGTATCAAACAAGTTGGTATGGATGCTCGTAAAGATATGGAGCAGTTGTTCGGTAAAAAAATCATGTTAACTTTGTGGGTCAAAGTGAAACGTGGCTGGTCCGATGACGAGCGTGCGTTGACCAGTTTGGGCTATTGATAGCGGTTAAGAACGAACGCTTCAAAAGCACTGTCTGCCTTTTAAATATTTAGGTAATAAAAAATGCGTAATGAAGCGCTCGTCGGGTATTTGTTGCATCAGCGTCCTTATCAAGAAAAGCGCGCTTTGTATTATCTTTTTTCTCAACAACACGGTGTGATACATGGTGTTGGGAAAAAAGGCGCTCCACTATTTATGCCGTTACAGCTTTTTGCTACTGGCAAACGCGACTTAAAAACCTTTAGTCAAATTAATATTGCTTCGCAAGATACAACTCAAGCTGATAGCGTTCAAAAAGACGGTGTTCAAAAAGATAGTGCACCTGCTGTCTTAGAAGCCGTACCTTACGCTAATATCAGCGGCCAACATCAGTATGCCGCACTATATATAAACGAGATACTGTGGCGGTTGTTACCTACTGAAGACCCAATGCCAGTATTGTGGCAGCATTATCAAATCAGTCTACAACAACTCAAGCAGCCCTTAAGTAATAGCGAGCTTCGTCTCTGTCTACGTCAGTTTGAGCAGTATCTATTTACCGAGTTAGGATTCACTTTAACGTTAACGCATGACAACGTTGAAGACCCCATTGAGCCTGATTGTACTTACCGCTTTTTACCGGATGTAGGTTTGCTCCCTGTATTAGTACATAATGAAGAGTCTGAGCATTTAGCCAGTAAGTCTGGACAGACTGTTTTTAAGGGTGCGGATATTATAGAAATGGCACGTTTAGGTATTACTGAACAGACGCTGAACCATTGGTCAAAGCTACATCGAAATCTTATTGATCATTTGCTTGACTATCAGCCACTACAAAGCCGTCTGTTATGGCAGCAGCAGCAACGTTATCAATAACTGCATTCTCAAATATCATCGTAGTATCAACTATATAAGTTAGGCTTAATTGTCCAAAGGATTTTTATGAGTATCTCTGTATCTACCTCATCTGAAAGCAATTCAAAAAAACCTTTGTTAGGCGTGAATATTGATCACGTGGCAACCCTTCGTCAAGCGCGCGGTGTGAATTATCCGAGTCCTCTAGCTGCTGCATTACTGTGCGAAAAGGCAGGGGCAGATGGTATCACTATACATTTACGCGAAGATCGTCGTCATATACAAGATGCGGATGTTTATGAAATGGCAGGGCAGTTGTCGACGAGAATGAATCTAGAGATGGCCGCAACTGATGAGATGCTTGCAATTGCCTGCGAAATTAAACCTTTTTGGGTATGTCTAGTACCTGAAAAGCGTGCAGAGTTAACGACAGAAGGTGGTCTTGATGTTGCAGGGCAAGTCACGTCTTTGAAAGAGTATATTTATAAACTGCAAGACTCTAATATTAAGGTTTCTTTGTTTATTGATCCAGATGACCAGCAGATTTCAGCTGCGATAGAGTGTGGTGCAGACGCAATAGAATTGCATACTGGTGCTTATGCCGAAGCAGGCTTAGCAAATGATACTGCCGCACAGTTGGCTGAGCTTCAAAGAATTGAACAAGCAGTAGCTACAGCACAGAGCCTAGACGAGAAATTGCTTGTTAACGCGGGTCATGGCTTAACGTGTGACAATGTGAATGCCATTGCAAAGATTGATGGTATATACGAATTGAATATTGGTCATGCACTTATTGCAGATGCGGTGTTTGTAGGGTTAGAAAGCGCTGTGACAATGATGAAAGAGGCAATGTATAAATAGGTTTGCATATACGGCATCTATTACCCATTACATTTTGTAGGGTGGTCTGCATTAAGTTTATGTTTGACGATACCGGATTGGTTAAAAGAAATTTGGTACATTGACTTGTTATAAGAAGAGGTGGGGCAGTATTTTATATGGCCAAAGTGTCCTCGAGGTCTGCCGCTATCGCCCCAAAATTTAGTATAGTGTCGCCTACCGCCAACTCTTAACTTCACTGTACTATATCTTAGGTTTAAGGATTGCTGAGTTAATAACGTGTCTACTTGAGAATCAAAATGCTTATTGTTATTTTTATCTACGAATAGCAGAAGTGTCTTATCACTGTTCCTATGACATTGCTGTGCATCATTCGATAAACAAACCAAGACATCCTGCCGACTTATATAACTTTCGGCCTTTGCTAAGGACAAGGTGTTCTCTAATTGATGCTTGACACGTTGAGCTTCCATTCGTGCTAAGTGCGTTAAGATATTTGGCGCTGCAATAGCTGCGATAATTCCCAATACCATTGTCGTCACAGTTAGCTCAACGAGAGTAAAGCCGTTTGATTGCTTAGCACTGAGAATATTATTGTTCTGAAGGAATGATTTCCTATAACTGACTAACTTCAATAGTTTATTGAATAACCTAGATACAATAGCTAAGAAATTACCAACTCTATATCTGTCTTTTCTGCGAATAGATATATAAAGAACAAAAGTTACTATTCTTCTATAACTGGCTAGTACCTTATTAAATAAGTTCATAAAGCGCTATATCCCATAGCTATTTGTCATTTAAGTAAAAAACAACGTCTCACACATCCTTGTGTTGACTATCTTTTAAGCAAACCAATTGTCCAAATTCTTTAAATTTTCTCTTATTCCACTGTATATAAAACACATACAACACCTAATTACTTGATTTTCAGAAGAATATTGGTTTTTTACAATATATATGTAATATATAGCGACTGTCAAAAAATGTTTCAATTAGTGAAAGAACGACATTAGCAATAGAGAAAAAATTCTAATTGTAATAAAATGCTTCAAGAAAATAGCTATCAATAGACTATTCATCTATCGCAAACTGATGTGTAAAAGATAAGAAGCGTAAGGTGTGTTAGTTCTGGGTAACTTAGACTGTTTATTGTGTTTTAGTTACAACATTATCGTGTAATAATGTGTAGCTCGTTAACGAAAAAAGTTGTAAACTGAATTAATAATCGCTAAGCTACTCCTTAATTGGTTTTGCTTTGTAACTTAAAATGCGTAAGAGATGTCTATCTTAGTACGTCTTGAGAATCGGTTTTGCTTAATGCATCACTAAAATTATCCTTTGGAGGAAGTCCATGAAATTGAACAAAATAGCTCTAGCCCTTGTTGCTGTAGCGGCTGCACCGATGGCAGCTAATGCTGGTGTTACTATTAGCCCATTGTTACTTGGTTATCACATGACTGAAGAATTCAGTGATACCTCTGACAAACAGCGTGAAGTTCTTACTACTGGTAAAAACTTATATGAAAACGCTAATGGCGATGTTATCGGTGATGGTAGCCGTGGTAATAGCAATGGTGGCGTAGCCAAAGAAAGCAGCCTATACACTGGTGCAGCTCTAGGTATCGAACTTACTCCTTCTACTCAGTTCCAAGTAGAATATGGTGTATCTGACGCAAACGGCGAAGCTTCTGAAGATTCAGCTGATGCAGGCGTTAACCGCTTTGATATCGAACAAGAAATGATTTCTGGTAACTTCTTGATCGGTACTGAAGAATTCACTGGTTATACTGATAGCGCACTTAAGCCATATGTATTAGTAGGTGCTGGTCAGTCTAAAATCAAAGTAGAAAACCAAGAACAGTATACTAACTCTAATGGTGAAGTAGTTGCTGCTGGTACTGAAGTATCAAACTCTAAAGACACTATCGGTAACCTAGGTCTAGGTGCTATGTATCGCATCAATGACGCGCTAAGCCTACGTGGTGAAGCTCGTGCGATTCATAACTTTGACAACAACTGGTGGGAAGGCATGGCTTTGGCCGGTCTAGAAGTAGTACTAGGTGGCCATCTAGCACCTACAGTAGCAGTACCACCTATGCAAGAGCCAGTAGTTGACAACACTCCAGTAGTTGTTGTTGAAGCTGATCTTGATTCTGACGGTGATGGCGTACCTGATAGCATCGATGCATGCCCAGGTACTCCAATGAACGTTGTAGTTGATGAGCGCGGTTGCCCAGTACCAGTAGACATTACTGACGAACTGAAAATGGAACTACGTGTATTCTTTGATAACGACAAGTCAGCTATCAAAAACCAGTACAAGCCAGAAATCGCTAAAGTAGCAGAGAAGATGCGTGAGTATCCTAATTCTACCGCTCGTGTAGAAGGTCATGCTTCTAAGACTGGTCCTTCAGCACGTTATAACCAACGTCTATCTGAAGCTCGTGCCGTTGCTGTTAAATCTATGCTAACTAACGAATTCGGTATCGCTCCAAACCGTCTATCAACTGTAGGCTATGGTTACAACAACCCAATCGCTTCAAACGACACTGAAGAAGGTCGCGCTATGAACCGTCGTGTTTATGCCATCATCACTGGTGACAAAACAATGACTGTTGAACAAACTAAAGATATGGTTGTTCAGTAAGTATTAGCAAAATAATCGTATAGTTAAATATACAGTTACAAAAAAAGCCACCCAATGGGTGGCTTTTTTTTATTTATGTATTGAGAAAAGTGAGTTATTACATAAATTTATGAATCAATAATGTTATACTAGCCACCCAAACATTCTGTAAATTAACAGTATGTACAATAGCATAGCAATCTGTATGATGAATTCGTCAGTATAGATATTTGATTGTATTGAACTTTTTTATTTGATAGCATTCTTTTATGCGTCATCTTAGATTCAATATCTATCTGATTGATGATGAAAGTTTATTCAGCAGCGCTTACTGCTACTGCATTTTTTTAAGACGAAACGAGCATTTTATATGGCGAACGATATCAAACACCTGCGTAACATTGCAATTATTGCCCACGTTGACCACGGTAAGACAACTTTGGTTGATAAGTTATTACATCAGTCTGGTACTTTTGGCGACCGTGCAAACATTGCTGAGCGTGCAATGGACTCAGGTGATATTGAGCAAGAACGTGGTATTACCATTTTGGCTAAAAACACAGCTATCCGCTGGACAGATAGAACTTCAGAAACTGAATACCGTATCAACATTGTTGACACCCCAGGTCACGCCGATTTCGGTGGTGAAGTTGAGCGTGTAATGTCTATGGTTGACTGCGTACTTCTGGTTGTTGACGCTGTTGATGGTCCAATGCCTCAGACTCGTTTTGTGACGCAAAAAGCATTCGAACAAGGTCTAAAGCCGATCGTTGTTATTAACAAAATCGATCGTCCTGGCTCACGTCCTGACTGGGTAATGGATCAAATCTTTGATTTGTTTGACAACCTAGGTGCAAACGATGAGCAGCTTGATTTCCCAGTTGTTTATGCTTCAGCATTGAACGGTATTGCAGGTTTAGAAGCAGATGATTTAGCTGATGACATGACTCCATTGTTCAAAACTATCGTTGACGTTGTTCAGCCTCCACAGGTTGATGCTGACGCTCCGTTCCGTATGCAAATTTCAAGCCTTGACTACAACAGCTTTGTTGGTGTAATCGGTATTGGCCGTATTCAGCGTGGTAAAGTTAAACTTAACACGCCAGTAACTGTCATTGATAAGCATGGCAAAACGCGTAACGGCCGTATCCTAAAAATTATGGGTTACCATGGTCTTGATCGTATTGACGTTGAAGATGCACAAGCAGGTGATATCGTTTGTATCACAGGTATCGATGCACTAAACATCTCTGATACTATTTGTGATCCTAACAACGTTGAAGCACTACCAGCATTAACGGTAGATCAACCTACAGTATCTATGAACTTCCAAGTAAACAATTCACCATTTGCTGGTCGTGAAGGTAAGTTCGTGACTTCACGTAACATTCGTGAGCGTCTTGAGCGTGAGTTGATTCATAACGTAGCATTGCGTGTAGAAGACACTGAGTCTCCTGACAAATTCAAAGTATCAGGCCGTGGTGAGCTTCATTTATCAGTACTTATCGAAAACATGCGCCGTGAAGGTTTTGAGCTAGGTGTTTCTGGTCCAGAAGTTATCGTTAAAGAAGTTGATGGTAAGCTACAAGAGCCTTATGAAAACGTTGTCTTCGATATCGAAGAAGAGCATCAAGGTTCTATCATGGAGCAAGTTGGTCTACGCAAAGGCGAGATGACTAACATGGAGCTGGACGGTAAAGGCCGTATGCGTATTGAGGCAACCATACCAGCGCGTGGCTTGATCGGTTTCCGTTCTGAGTTCCTAACCCTGACTTCAGGTAGTGGCATCATGACCTCGAGCTTCTCACATTACGGTCCACAGAAGATCGGTGATGTTGGTGGTCGTTCTAACGGCGTATTGGTTTCTATGGCAAATGGTACTTGCCTAGGTTTTGCTCTATTTAACCTACAGAAACGTGGTAAGTTGTTTGCTGAGCCACAGCTTGAAGTTTATGAAGGTATGATTGTTGGTCTTAACTCTCGTAACGATGATATGACTGTTAACCCAACGACTGCTAAACAGCTAACCAACGTACGTGCTAGTGGTACTGACGAAGCATTGACGTTGACGCCAGCAGTGAAATTCACTCTTGAGCAAGCGCTTGAATTTATTCAAGACGATGAGCTAGTCGAAGTAACGCCAAAAGCGGTACGTATTCGTAAACGCTACTTAACTGAAAGTGAGCGTAAGCGTCACGGCCGTGGTAAGAAAGGTGCTTAATATCAATAAGTGAGTTACTTAGTAATTCATAGTATTGATGTTTGACGCGAACACTTAGTGTCAGTAGTTTCTACGGGCACTGAGTGATTCAAAAATAAGCAGTATAAGGTGAGCTATTAGTGGTTCACTTTATACTGCTTTTTTTTGTGTTGTAATCTTGGAAAAATACAGACAGAATGAATAGTGGCATTAATGTATTCATTTATTAACATGAAAGCTAGATGTGACACTTATTATATAAATATCTATTTGCTTATAGATAAATTTTGAGGAAAAAAAAATGAGTATGGTTTCAGAGTTTAGAGAGTTCGCTGTCAAAGGTAATGTGATGGATTTGGCAGTCGGTGTCATCATTGGTGGGGCTTTTGCTACCATCACAAAATCTTTGGTAGATGATATTATTATGCCGATTGTCGCTTTTATTTTTGGCGGCGAGATTAATTTTGAAAACATGTTCTTAGTTTTAGGCGATGCACCTGACGGTATTGCTATGACTTATGATGCGCTCAAAGAAGCAGGTGTTCCTGTATTGGCTTACGGTAGTTTTATTACCGTACTTATTAACTTCCTAATCTTAGCTTTCATCATCTTTATGATGGTTAGAGGTGTCAATAAAATGCGCCGTGCTGAAGAGGTAGAGGAAGTTATAGAAGAAGCAATAGAAGAGCCATCAGAAGAAGTGAAGTTGCTGCGTGAAATCAGTGCCAAATTAAGTAATACCAGTATTACGAAATAAATTATCAACTCGTTGACAATAAAAAAGGCTA
The DNA here is from genome assembly GCF_044542635.1 of Psychrobacter sp. NPDC077938. Lineage (NCBI taxonomy): Bacteria > Pseudomonadati > Pseudomonadota > Gammaproteobacteria > Moraxellales > Moraxellaceae > Psychrobacter > Psychrobacter sp. NPDC077938. The sequence goes on along the minus strand of NZ_JBITUW010000001.1, from coordinate 249,836 downwards.
ACTTCTTGTTAGCCTTTTTGCTATGAAATAGTCACAGTCATTCTTGTGAACTATTTGATGTGCCTACTAAAAGCAAATTGTTACGGAGTGACCACTACATAGTCATTGGTATTAATTAGAATTTCTGATGGTTGATCGACAACGATACGTACCACGTTATTATCAACAACTTGAGACTTATAATAGTTGTCTTCAGCAACTGTACAGCCTAAACAACGTCCCATAGCATCCCAAGGTTCAACAAATAGCTTCTGCTGTGCTTGATCTGCATTACCACCAATAAGTGAAAAAGGTAAGCTAACGATATAAGCTGCCGTACCAGCAACAGCATTCACGAGTTGCAGTGGCTTACCAACAATCGTATCGACTACCATCGTCTCGTATGAAGGACCGAAATCAGTTTCATCAATTTCTATAGCTGCAAAAGTAGGCTGAATGGTCGCAACTACCAATCCTAAAGTTGCCAATACAGTAAAAAATCTCTGCTTAACTGTGCGTTGGGTTTTTGCTTTAACAGTCATAACGATATCCTGAAACTCATAGTAGTATGATTAATGGCTGCTGCTATCTTCACACAGGAATCTTGCGGCAACAATAGTTAGTCTAAATATTACAGAAAAATAAATGATACGCACTATTTATGTAAGCGCTAGCACTATTAAAGCAAGATGTGCGCTAATAAGCAACAAAAATGAGAATAATCTAGTTATAGCTTTGACAATATTTGGTACTTTTAGAATGAATACTCTGTTCAAATATTGTCTTCATTTAATATAAACGTAGCACAAGCAAACAGGTATCAGTTATTAACTATTTTAACGGCTGACAATTTGGACAATAAACACTGGCTCTACCAGTAAGCTTGATGTTCTCTAGCGTCGTGCTGCAATGTAGGCAGCTTTCGCCTTGTCTACCATACACATTTAAGGTTTGCTGAAAGTAACCAGTCTGACCACTGGCTACTGTGAAATCTCGTAGTGTTGATCCGCCCAATTTTATCGCTTTCTTTAAAATTTCTTTAATATGATTAACTAAAATAACAGTCTGATCGTATGAAATTTGATTGGCTGGTGTAGCAGGGTGGATGCCGGACAAGTACAGACTTTCAGTCGCATAGATATTGCCAACACCGACCACGACTTCTTGTTCCATAATGACAGATTTAATCACTCGGGTAATAGGTTTTAGTCGCTTATTCGTTTTAGTATCATCTGACGATGACTCATTGCTATCCTGGCTAGATAAATCTATACGCTGGATTAAGCTGTACAAATAGTCTGCGGTAAAATCTTTTGAAAGCGGCTCAGGACCTAGATGATCTAGTAGTTTACTACCGTAATTCTTATGCCATAGTACTGAACCAAAACGTCTTGGATCATAGTAGTGTAGCTGAGACTTTTTATTATCAGTATCATTAAAAATGACGACCAGATGATCATGTTTGCGCTTATCAGTACCATAGCTATGCTGTTGTAAGCTACCTGACATTCCTAAGTGAATAAGAAGCTGACGTGGTTCAACTTTGCTGGCTGACATGGGAGCGTTATTCTGTGCATCTACTGGCAGAAAATTAAGAATCAGATACTTTGCTCGGCGCTCAACACTCTCTAACGTGTAATGAATTAGATCGTCTAAGTTATCTGGCATCATCCATCGCAGCTTTGGCTGAAATACTTTAACATCAACTACTTGTTGCCCCAATAATGGAGCAAGACTGGCTTTAGTGGTTTCTACTTCAGGTAATTCAGGCATAGTATTTTTTGACAACTCTATTGTGGAATAAACAACGACTGGCTTAAGGTTTTATTTACACGACTGCACGGCGCGCGTGCAAAATACCATGTTGCTGCTCTAATTTTGCGAGCAACTTAGACAGATGTGCCAAGCCTGAAACTTCAATATGGAACTTTAAAAAAGCAATATTGTCGTCATTGCTTAACGTTTGAACTTGGCGAATATTGACGTTTTCTTTATCAATTATCTGTGTCAAATCACGTAGCAAACCGCGTCGGTCATATGCTTCGACATGAATATCAACGGGTTGATAACGCCCCGTCTGCACTTGCCAAGCGGCTTCTATCTTACGCTCAGGGTCACGCTCGACCAGACGTAAGTACTCTGGGCAACCTCGATTATGCACGCTGACGCCACGCGATAGAGTGATGTAACCAGCAATCGGTTCGCCATGCACAGGGTGGCAACAACCTGCCAAATTGATTTCGATATTATCCAAACCATCGATATGGATTTTATACACATCGAGCTTACCTGTATCTCGGTTATCTACATGCGGTACAAAGCTCTCTGGTGGGATCTCAGGCTCTAGATGCAGCTGACGAGAGATATGACTAGTCAATTGATTCAGGCCAATATCACCTGTCACCAGCCCTACAATAATATCGTCGGTCGTATTGACATGAAAATGCTGAATGTAGTCGTTTAGATCAATACTGTTAGGATGAACAGATAGGCGCTCAAGCTCTTTACTGAGCATTTGGCGACCTATTTCAATATTCTTATCACGGTCTTGCTTATTAAACCATTGGCGCAGTTTTGAACGGGCCCGATTGGTATGGATATAACCTAGCGATGCTACCAACCAATCACGATTGGGCTCACGCGACGCCTTAGTGATAATCTCAACTTGCTCACCTGTTTTTAACTGATACGTCAGTGGCACATAGCGTTGATTGACGCGGGCCGCCTGCGCGCGGTTGCCAACTTGAGTATGCACATAGTAGGCAAAATCGAGAACGGTCGCGCCTTTTGGTAGTTCGGTAATATCACCGTCACGGCTAAAGATATAAATACGTTCTAGCTCATCAAAATCAACGAGTTGCTCTTCTTCGTCAAACTCGATATCGTCTATCTCTTCGCCCGCTACCACAGCTGAGCGTGGTTGATTGCGTGTCTCATTATTGATAGATAATAATTGGCGTAATGAGCTGATTCTTTGGTTCAGATAGTTGTCTTTCTTGTTCTTTAGACCTTCTTTGTAATTAACGTGCGCACACATGCCAAGCTCGGCCTCAAAGTGCATCTCATGAGTACGAATTTGGACTTCAAGTGATTTGTTTTCCGCGATTACAGCCGTATGTAGCGAGCGATAGCCATTAGACTTAGGGTTAGTAATATAGTCATCAAACTGCTCAGGAATGTAACGCCATAAGCCATGTACTAGGCCTAAAACGTGATAACAATCAGAAGGGCTATTAACCAAGACGCGCAAGGCACGAATGTCATAAAGCTGATCAAAGGATAGACCTTTAAGCTTCATTTTTCGATAAATAGAGTAGATATGTTTGACGCGCCCAGATACTTCGCCTTCAATACTGGCATCTGCTAATGATTCATTTAATTTGTCTTGTACGCGCTGAATATAGGACTCACGTTCGCTACGTTTTTCTGACAGTAGCTTAGCAATTTCTTTATAGCGATCAGGCGCGAGATAACGGAAAGCTAAATCTTCGAGCTCCCATTTTAGCTGCGCGATACCTAGGCGATGGGCTAATGGCGCATAAATAGTCATGACCTCACGCGCGACACGAGTTTGACGTTCTTGATTAGAAAACGTCAACTCACGCATGGCAAAGGTACGCTCTGCCAATTTGATGAGTACCACACGCACGTCGTTGGTGACAGAGATGAGCATGCTATAAATATTTGATAGCTGATCTCGCTGGTTGTTGACGAAATGGTCTTCTAAGCGCTTGTTGCTCTCGATAATCTCCGACAGCTTACCCATTGCAAGGGTGTCTTTAACAAGGGTCAAAATATCTGGACCAAAGTTTTTTTCAACTTCAGCGAGACTAATGATTGATTTGCGCGCACTGCGATACAGCATGGCCGCGACCAATGCGTCTTCATCTTGGTAAAGATAGGTCAAGATATCAGTCATACCAATACCGGTCACATAAGCGCCTGAACGCTCAGATTCACTGGTATTCATATGACTGCGAATAAACTCACAAGCTGCACTTAGGTTGGGTACTGACTCTTGGCCAATACGCTTGGCCACATTATCTAGCCAAGTAGGTACGTCGATGTTGGCTTGGTCTAAGTCGACCGCCTCAAGCTCTTCGTTTGATAGCGCATTGGTATCATCCAAATACTCGTCTTCAGTGTGAGGGTCATGTAAATGATAAGTATGTGCGGCTGAGCGATCAAAAGTAGTATGTAGCTTGTGAGTCGCCAACTGGTATTTGATGTCGAGGGGAATTTGGGCATAGCTATTGGCTGACTGGTGAGAGCGTTGGCTCGCCACCAGTTGCGCCGCAAGTGTTGCACTATCGGCCTGCGTGGTCTGTCCATCCACCAGCGGTAATCCTTCACGAATTTTTACCATAGCCGACTCCTCTTAGCTATTTTGAATTGATTATAACCTCATCTACTATGCACACACTCTGAATTAACGATCCATAAAGTGTCAGCTATAAACCAATACAACTGCTAAAAATGTTATTTTTAGCAGCTATAAAATGCGCGTAAAATATATAAAGCTATGAGTGCAAATGCTTGCTATGTAGCGATTGGAAACATCATCAAAAACATAGGAAGATTGTTTACTATTATCTCATTTTAAAGTGACAAATCAAGCGAGCCTCTGTACGGCTGTGGTCAATTACGCTAAATAATGGCTATTTATTAGCACAAACTTATCAAAGCTTTGAGTTATCTTAGATAATTGTAATAACGCTTAATTGTCTCTTTAATCAGGTTCAACTATCAGTCGTTTCTAGTTATCAATCATTTTTGAAAATTAACAATGTTAAACCGCTACCTTCTCGAAACGAGCGATAGATTCAACATGACCCGTATGGCAGAACATATCCATCACGCCAGCATGAGTCAGACGATAGCCTTGTTCTAACAATGCTTTTGTATCACGAGCAAGGGTCGCTGGATTACAAGAGACATAAACAATACGCTCAGCATTAAATTTTGGTAAATACTGCATAATCTCCCAAGCACCAGAGCGCGGCGGATCAATCAATAGTGCATCAAAACCTTGGTTGGCCCATGGCTTATCAGTACAGTCTTGAGTCAAATCTTGACTGTAAAACTCAGTATTGTTAATACCGTTGCGACGAGCGTTGTCAGCAGCACGTTCGGTCATGGCTTCACTGCCTTCGACACCGACTACTGAGCCTGTCTCGCCAACGAGGCGCGCTAGTGGTAAGCTAAAGTTACCTAAGCCACTGAATAAATCTAATACGCGTTCGCCTGCTTTTAAATCCAACAAGTCACAAGCAAGCTTGGTCATCTGACGGTTAACCGATAAATTTACTTGAGTAAAGTCAGTAGGGATAAATTCAAAAGTCAGATCATACTCTGGCAATTGATAATATAAACGCCCAAATTGCTCGCTCAAATCATCAGCGTCTGTCAACGCAATACGTTGGATGCTATCAACACCTTTCGACTGCAAATATAGCTGCCAATTACGCGCCGCAAAAAATACTTTTAGTTTGTCTATATCGGCATCTGACAACGGTTCTAAATTACGTACGATGAGCGCGACTGGCTGATTACCATCAGGTAGTTCTGGCAGTTGCTCACCCATTGCAAGCTCAAGCTGAGCAATCTTGTCACGGCTCTCTAAAGTGCTAATAAGTGTTTTTAGGTTTTCAATCTCAAAACCAATACGGGGATCCAAGATATGACATTCATTTAGCTCTGCCAAGAAGTTACTTGAACGCTCGCGGAAGCCGACAAGTGCGGTTTCTTTTTTGACGACATAGCGTACGCCCAAACGTGCTTTGGTACGATAGCCAAGACGATCGCCGACCACAGGCGGGAGCCAGTTGTCAGGTTCCGCGTTGGCTTGATGCATCAGCATTTCAGCCAGTACTGACTGTTTAAAGTTTATTTGACCATCTGGCTGCCAGTGCTGTAAGTTGCAACCACCGCAAGTACCGAAATGCGGGCAGGGTGGTACAGCACGTTCAGGGTTTGGGTTGGCGGTAATACTAATGGCATCGCCTTCTTCAAAGCTAGCACGGCTGTTGGTTATTTTTACTAAGGCGCTTTCACCTGGTAGAGCAAAGCTAACAAAGATTTTTTTACCATGTTTGTCTTCAGCATGACCTTCCGCAACGTCAAAACCATTACCATACACAGCAACACCGCGACCATCATGTGATAAGCCATCAATATTAAATGGAATTGGCTCTGCATCTTTCAGACGACGACGTGTCTTTGATGATGGCTTCGATTTTTTCTTACTAGGCGGAATGACAATCGTTTGGGTGTCGTTGGTTTGAGCTTCATTCGTTTGAGCGTTACTGTTTTGCGCTGCCATATCAGATGCTGTAGATGTTTTTGAATCGGTGGGTTGCATAAACCTGCCTTAATAATAAATAACTAGAAGAGGGGAATAAAAACTACTAATAATGCGAATTCTATAATTCGGGTGCCGATGACCAGTCAGCGATAAACTCTTGATGTCGTGGACTACCATCCGCTTGGGTATACTTTGCCAGATAGTCATAGCTCTGCTGCTGCCAAGCATCAAAATCTTGTGAAGACAATTGTCCTGTTAGACGTAACCAGCGTAAATAAATAAGCCAAGTATTCATAACATCAGACTCACAGTATATAGATAGGGTCTGCCAATCACCGCTACCAACAAGCGCGCCGACCATGCTGCCATCTACATCAGTTTTACCGGGTAATCCGTACAGACTTGCGACGATATCCATGGCTTCTCGGCGGCTGGCACCGTACTGGCTAAACCGATCCATCAAGTCTAGATGACGCGTATGAAAGCGATTCACATAGTTATCAAAGCGCATGTTTTTAATTCGCTCGCCTTCTTCGAACAGCCATGGCGCTGACAAATCATATTGCATGGCACGATATATCAGTACAGGTATGTCAAAGCCCGAGCCATTCCAGCTAATAAGTTGCGGCAATGTCTCAATGTCGTTAAATGCTCTAAAGAATTTGGCTAGGATTTCTTTTTCACTAAATTTATCTGCAGTCAAAGAAAATAGCGATAACTTACCATCCTTGATATACAGAGCTGAGATACAGACAATACGCTGTAGTGGCAGACGCATAAAATCATGTCCTGCCTCTTGTGTACGTATGGCTGTCAGCGCGCTTAAGGCATCTGCATCATTAAGATCGGCCAATTGCGGATAGATACGGCGTGCTGCATCGACATCGGCGACAGTCTCGATATCAAAAACCAATATAGGGTCGGATGGTAGCGCTTGTGACATAGATAATCCTGACTATTTATGAGCTTATAGTTAATTCATTATAAAAGAATGACAGCGCTAATCTTGCTTGAAGTATTGCATCTGCACTTGGCCGCTTTGCACTTCTTTCAAATTAACGATACTAAATGGCATTTCTTATGCATTAATTAACTTCTGCGCTGCTGTTATCCGTATTACTATCGTCAACGTTATATAAACCCGTTGATAAATAACGATCGCCACGATCGCAGACAATAAAAGCAATAACAGCATTAGGATTTGCTTTTGCCACTTGGGTCGCTGCCCATGCAGCTGCGCCCGAAGATACTCCAGCAAAGATACCTTCAGTCTTCGCCAATTTACGCATATAGACTTCGGCAATACGCTGATCAATATCCATCACTTCATCAATCAAATCTGCATCAAAAATACCTGGCATATAAGCCGCTGGCCAACGGCGAATACCAGCAATCGAAGCTTCTTCATCAGGCTGTAGGCCGATGATTTTGACGTCTGGATTTTGCTCTTTTAAATAACGTGACACACCGGTAATCGTACCTGTCGTGCCCATCGAGCTAATAAAATGCGTAATTTTACCGTCGGTCTGTGCCCATAGCTCAGGGCCTGTAGTCAGGTAATGTGCTTGGCTATTATCAGGATTATTAAACTGATCCAATACAACCCCTTTGCCATCTGCTTGCATCTGCAATGCCAAATCGCGTGCAGCTTCCATACCTTCGTCTACTTCAATCAGCGTTGCGCCATAAGCGATCATGGCATCTTTACGCTCTTGGGTAGAGTTGGTTGGCATCAGTAACGTTATCGGGTAGCCACGCATCGCAGCGACCATGGCTAATGCAATACCAGTATTGCCACTAGTGGCTTCAATCAACATGTCGCCAGGCTTAATATCACCGCGTTGTTCTGCTTGATAAATCATATTAAAAGCAGGGCGATCCTTTACAGAACCCGCTGGATTATTGCCTTCAAGCTTAGCTAGTACTGTGGCACCATTGGCAATGTGCTCTTGCTCAGGCAGGCGTTGAAGTTTCACCAATGGCGTTTGACCAACGCAATCAGCGAGGGTAGTGATTTGAGTAATGAAGTTAGCATTTGACATGGCCGTAGTGGACATAAAGTATCCTTTTCTATTTTTAAATATGTTTTTAATGGCTTGTTTTTGATGGAAACGCTGTTTTTATTGTTTGATCATAATTTTAGACAGTCGCTGTGTATATAGGTTTACAGTGATAAGCGAGCTAAAAACGAAAGGCATTAGAGTGCGCTCTCATATGTTATGACTATGAGCGATATATTGTGGTAAATAAAAAGTGGCTTTATTATATCATTTTGTTTTCAGCTGCGCTTATCGCATCAAGGATTAATAGTCACTGTATCAGGTCAGTACTAATGCTACGTTGAAGGTTGCAAAAGTAGGACCATTGCTTAAAGCCATATTCTCTTTGACACAGAGTGGTTGGTACTCTAATTATAACGTTATTCATCATATGGAATGCCTAACCAGTACTTATAGAATCCTGTTAAGATAATCTTGAACTATTTATCAACTGTCTTATCAAAATTAGTGACCTTATTAACGATTAATAGCTTCATTAAGAATAGCGTCTTACTCAGATGCTCTGATATGACGCGCTGCAAGTATCACGAATACTGACGTTATCACAAAAATTCACGGCAAGAACCTTAGTAGAGAGTAGACCTAGCATGGCATATAAAAAACGTTTCGATACCAGTAGTGCTTATGGTCAGCTGATCATACTGGTGTTTTTGCCTATCTGTGTGTTGGCAGCAGTAGGCGGCATCTTAGTATTTCACGAAACCATGCGTGCAAGCGACTCTGAGCAAGAAGTATTGGCCGAAGCGGTACTTATTCGTTATACGCCAGTCATAGCTGAACTGATTCCTGAGCTGCTAGAACAAGAGCGCCAGCAAGTAGGGAGTAGTGCTGAGAGGACCCAACAAGCGGCGATGACGACGCTAGAGGGTATCCAAGATAAGCTTGGACGTATGCAGTCTGAGCAGCATGTACAGCGCATTGCTATTATTAATGAAGGCAATCAAATATTGGCAACAGTCGGTTATGGCCTCAATGAAGAGTGGCCATTAATCAGTGATTCCGCAAGCTTTTTGTCACAACGCCCAACGCCTGTAGGCACAGCGTATGGCAGTGTGTTAGGAGAGTTTGAAGGGCAGACATTGTGGTTGCTCGTCGATATGGATAATGAGCCGCTCTACATTGCACGCTATCGTATTGCGATGGCATTAGTGATTACAGGCTTGTTTACTATCTTGATTCTACTACTGAGCCTAAATATCTATTCAAAACGTTGGATTGCCCCAATTTATGAACTGCGTTTGCAGTTGCAACGTACCCATGTCGATAATTTATACCAACCTGTACCCGTTGAGTCAGATGGCGAACTGAATCTATTACAGCAAGATTTAGTCAGAACGTTGCGCCGCTTACATAGAAGCTTTCAAGAGCTCAAAGACCATGCAGAGCAAACGGAGGATGATTTACGTTTGGCGTTTGATGAGATGGAGATGCAAAACATCTCTATTCGAAATGCACGTGATGCAGCGATTTCAACCAGCCAAGCCAAGTCTGCATTTTTAGCCAATATCAGTCATGAACTGCGTACACCATTGAACAGTATCGATGGTTTTATTAATTTGCTGGCACGTCATGGCGAGCTTAATCCTGAGCAGGACTTGTATGTACAGACCATACGTAAGTCCTCAGCACATTTGCTTGCTTTGGTAAATGATGTCTTAGATTTTTCTAAAATTGAAGCAGGCAAGCTAGTACTGGATCGTCATGAATTTGATCTCTATGACACCATTTACGATGTGGTCGATATGCTATCTCCGGTCTCTGCGGAGAAGGGTTTACGCATGGCCGTATTGTTTTACAATGATGTGCCGATGCGTATCAATGGCGATGCCCTACGTCTTAAGCAAGTATTGACCAATATCGTTGGTAACGCCATTAAGTTTACGGATAGTGGTGATGTGGTGGTGCGTGTGAGCTTAGATGACCACCGTGATAATTATCTGATGATTAGCGTGCAAGATAGTGGAAAAGGTATTTCTCTGGCAGATCAAAAAATGCTGTTCCAAAGCTTTAGCCAAGGCGATCCATCAATCACGCGTCAGTATGGTGGTACAGGGTTGGGTCTAGTCATCTCCAAACAGTTAACACGCTTGATGGGCGGTGATATTGGGTTTCATGATAATGCTCAAGAAAATATTGCCAACCAAGGTGCGACGTTTTGGTTTCGCATGCCAGCCCATGTCGACGTGCTAGAGGCGGCCACAGGGCAGACGATTGAATTACCAGTATTAGCACCACTGGCAAGCGAGACTGACGAGTTTAACGTGTTGGTTTGGATCAATCATACCGCTTCGATACAAGTACTCAAGGCCAGCTTGCAATACTTACCAATTAAATTGACTCAAGCCAACTCGTTGCCGGGTGTACTGGAGTCGTTGAAAGAGCACGGTAATTATTGGGATTGGGTCATCGTTGATGATGACACGCAAGACGATATGATGGCGCTCCTCAAGCAAATTCGTCTGCATTATCAAGGCAAGCTTGCTGTATTTGGCTACCAAGTAGCTGCCGATCAAGCGCTACTCAACCGCTATCATGCCAACATACTGTATGAGCCATTAGACAAAAGACAATTGTATGCGATGCTCGATACCCAAAGCCGTAGTACGCCGCAAAGCTTGCAGGAACCACGCTGGAAAGGGGTCACGGTGCTGGCAGTTGATGACCATTTGCCCAATTTACTAGTGCTTGATGCTCTATTGAGCGAGCTAGGGATTCAGGTAGTTACTGCGAGCAGTGGGTTTGATGCTATCGAGATTATCAGTAAACAACAAACCAAAAACATCAAAACTGCCAAGAGCGATAAGCAAAGCCTATCGAATAAAACGCAACTTTCTAAAGCAGAAACACGTGATGAGATAAATAAGAAAACAAATAGCGCGTTCTATCATGAGGACACGAGCGCTGATGATAAAGCGGCTACGCAAGACAAAGATAATATTGATCTGATCTTTATGGATATTCAAATGCCGCGGATGTCGGGACATGAGGCAGCTAAGCAGATTCGAAATATCGAAAATGCGGATAGTCGTATCCCTATTATCGCTCTGACCGCGCATGGGTTGGCAGATGAACGTGACAAACTTATAGCCAGCGGTATCAATGACTATGTCGGCAAACCGATTAGCCAACCTCAGTTATTGCAAGTGCTACAGAAATGGCTTGGTCGCAAGAGTACTACACCACAATTGACCGCGCTGCCCGATACAGATTTGCAGAGCTTTGGCTTACAGCATTCTGATTTGCAGGGTGATAATTTACAAGGTGCTAACGTAAAGGGTACCGACCCAACAGGGGCTGAGCTAACTGCTATTGATTCGCTGCGCGGTTACTCAATTAACGATAATGATTTATCGAACGACTTACTCTCTAACAAGGTAAATAATAAAGAGTCTCAAGCCAGTTCAGATATGTCTTCAGATACATTAACCGCTACTTATCCAATAATAAGAGGAGATGGGGTAGATCGTGATAGTACCTCTGTCAGTAGCGAGCCGAAAATTACCCGTCCACTATCCCTGAAAAAAATCCGTGATGATTATTTGCGTGATAGCCAGCCTCGTGAAGGCTATAGACGGGATACTGCGCGTGATATTCAGCCACGCTATGAGAGCTTACGCCTACAAAAACAAGGTCAGTCGCCACTACTACAATCAACAACAAAGTCTATCGACAGCTCTCAAGATAAAAGCATTCAAGACAGTAGTTCTCAAGATAGGACAGCTAACGCTAACTCGGCTTTACACGAGCAAATCAACAATGACCTTAGCCAAAATAATATAAGCAAAAGCGATACCTCAAACATTTTAGATTGGCAAGATGCGCTCACTCGTTCAGCGAACAAACCTGAATTGGCGGCCAAGCTTATTATCATGATGATCGATACTATCAATGATGAAAAACAGGCCCTCATTCAGGCATGGGAAGCTCATGATCGTAACATGCTGGCACAAATTGCCCATCGTATATTGGGCGGTAGTCGATATACGGGTGTACCACAATTGCGTCAGGCTAGCCAAGATTTGGAAGATAAGTGTCTGCTGAATGTACAGCATACGACACCTGTGCAGTTTGCAATGATTGAGCCCTATTATGAGGCATTATTAACGGCGCTAGACAACTTGCAAAAAGTAGATTTATCGTCTTATCCGCAGCTTAATTATCATCGCTTGAGCGAAAATGATATGACGTGGAAAATGATATAAGTTGAAGATGAGGTAAGAAGGTCAGAATAATTCAGATGCATAGATCGATAAGTAACCTCGTTAGATTTGCTTATCGCTATTAGCTAGACACTCTATATCTGCTGTATATGAAACTGACTATAGTATCGTGGCAGTCAGTTATTACTACGGTACAACAAAGACAAGCCTGCTAATATTGTGAATATTAGAACCATATTTTTTTTATTCATTAATAAGGATTGTTATGAACGCGATTGCAAGTTACCAGTATGAGACCTTACAAGTTAGTATTACAGACAACATACTGACGGTTACCTTAAATCGTCCACATAAAAAAAATGCCATGAGTTTTCAGGTAATCAATGAGCTGATTAAGCTAGCAGGTCGTATTAGCAAGGACAGAACCATACGCGCGGTCATTCTAAATGGGGCAGAGGGAACGTTTTGTGCAGGGATCGACTTAGGGGACTTAAATCATCCAAAGAATACAGCATTTGCGCTTTGGGAGTTGATTAAGCCATGGCAAAGTGCGTTCCAACGAGTATGCTTGGTATGGCGTGATCTGCCAGTACCTGTCATAGCGGTGTTAGAGGGATACTGTATCGGCGCTGGGTTACAGTTGGCGTTGGCTTGTGACGTACGTGTCAGTCACCCTGACTGTCAACTATCTATTATGGAAGCTAAATGGGGGTTAGTGCCAGATATGGGACTGACCCAATCAGCATTTGGAGTTCTACGAGAAGATACTCTAAAAGAGCTCGCCATGAGCGCTCGTATCATCGATGCTAATGAAGGCAAAGAGTTAGGCTTGATTAGCCATTGTAGTGAAGCGCCTCTTGAACAAGCACAAAAGCTTGCTGCCGAGTTTGCAGAGCGCTCTCCTGATGCGGTGCTAGCAAGTAAACGTGTGATAAATGCGATGTACGATCAGCCTGCTAAGACTTTATATAAAGAAAAAGCATGGCAGCTTAAAATGATGCTTGGTCGTAATCGTAAGCTTGCCCTCAGAAAAGCAAAGCAGGCCAGCACCTTATTTGGCAAACGTCAATTCCGCTAAATTTTTTCCACTAGCAACTTTGCTAGTTCTGTTTTTTATTTGACTCGCTTTAATAGAAGAGGGCTATTATCTAAGAAAACCAGACATATTTTGATAAATTATTTTGACGAGTTTTAATTGTTAACGGTTGTTTAGCCAATATCTTATAGCCATTGAAATGCAAGCAGATAGCACGATATAGCATTGTCTGCTTGCACCAATCTGGGTAAAGATGCACTATTGTTGTTAAAGGTATCTATTTTGATTACTGGATAAGCCAGTAAAATGACGAAAGCCTACCTAACAACACGTGCAAGCAATTAAACGTCGAAAAATAAAATATCAAAAATAATAGCCACTATATAAAACGGTCTAAATATGTCTGCTTCAAAACCCTCCCTTCCAAACAAACCTATCGTTTCTGAGCGAGTGCGCTCTGCTGATTTGCCTGTTGCATGGATTATGATGCTTGGGCTGATGGTTGCGGTAGGGCCATTATCAATTGATATGTATCTGCCAGCACTGCCATCGATGGCCGATGATTTCGGTGTCTCAACGGCTTTTATGGCCAACTCTGTCCCTGCATACTTTTTAGGTTTGGTATTTGGGCAACTATTTTACGGACCCTTCAGTGATCGTGTTGGCCGTGTCAAACCCTTATATATAGGTATGACGTTATACGTTATCGCTTCTATCCTTTGTGCGACCACTGATAATGAGTACGTACTGTTTGCAGGCCGTACTCTACAAGCATTGGGCGCGTGCGTCGGTGCAGTAGTTACTCGTGCCGCAATTCGAGATCGCCTCACTGCCAAACAAACGGCAAAAGCTTTTTCCATCATGATTTTAGTGATGGGCTTAGCACCCATATTGGCACCATCGCTTGGCGCGCTATTCTTACAGTTTTTTGATTGGCACTCTATATTTTGGTTCTTAGCTGTATTTGGCGCTCTAAACTTGCTACTTACCAAGTTTTTCTTTTTTGAAACTTTGACCGAGGAAAATCGTAACGTACGCCCTGCAAGAGAAGTGCTCAGTCAATATTGGGATTTATTAAAAGATCCGACCTTTAATTACCCAGCAATTGGTGGTGGATTGTTAATGGGAGCGATGTTTGTCTATATCAGCTCGGCTTCTGAACTAATTATGGATACCTATGGCGTTTCAGCAACGCATTTTGGTTGGTTATTTGGAATGAATGCGGCGGGGTTTGTAGGTTTGACTCAGCTGAACCAATGGCTTACCAATCGCTTTCGAATACTAAGTATTTTGCGATTTGGGGCGATAATGCAGGTTATCTCTGCGGGTGTGCTATTCGTGACTGGTTTGCTTTTAGGGACGGATGCTTGGTTGCCACTGGTGCTGGCTTGTATTTTCTTTTGTATCGCAGGATTGGGTCTGACCCAACCTAATGCTTCTGCAATTGCGCTCGCTTTTCAGAAACGCCGTGCTGGTATGGCAAGTGCGTTGCAAGGCTCGCTAATGTTTTCAGTCGGTATCTTTGGTGGTTTGTTATTGAACCTGTTTCCAGTCAATCCAGTCCTCAAGGTTGGTATTGCCCTGTTCTCACTAATGAGTCTCGGTTCCTTCCTGATTTGGAAAATTGATCGTAATCTCAATTTGGATGATGCAGAGTAAAAGCATCTCTGTTTTAAGTTAGCTGTATTTTAAAAAGCACTTATACGTTCACAGCGTATGAGTGCTTTTTTGTACGCTTTATTTATTTTTTTCAGAGCAAAATTAAATTTTATAGGCACCTTATATAATGGAATTTATTGATTATAAACGAGTATATGTTGTTCAAAAGTATATGCATACTTTGCTATATATAACTAATCGTAGATAATGACCAACATAATTATTGCAATCATAAAATTAGACAAGTATTATCTAACGTAACTTTCTGTAAGCAAATATGTATAGACATTACTTAACATTGCTAGATTGTCATTCACTAAGATGTAAAACAACGTTAGGTTTCAAGGATAGATTATGATGCAGTTATATCGAGCGTTACCAATTCTATTGAGTGTTGGCCTATTTGGCTGTGGCAACTCTTCTACTCAAGAAAATGCAAGCGCAACAGTAACGGAAAACACAGATAGCTTTGTGAGCAAGCTGCCTGCTTCGGCGCCAACCATAAAGGTGGCCACAACAGGTACGATGCCACCGTTCTCGTTTCAAGATGATTATGGGAATATGCAAGGTATTGATATTGATTCAATCCGTGCTATCGGTGAAGAACAAGGCTTCAAAGTCGAGTTCTACAAGGAAACTTGGCAGAACATGTTTGACACAGTAGAGTCTGGTGGACGTGATCTAGCAATCTCAGGTATCTCTTACAAAGATGACCGCGCTGTAAAATATGGCCTTTCTACTCCTTATTTCTTTAATCCATCTGCAGTCATGTACAAAAATGCTGACCTAAAAATAAATCGCTTAGATGATTTGCAAGGCATGCATGTTGCGGCAATGGAAGGCTCAAAGCAAGATGATCAGCTCAGAGCGATGGGTAAATATAGCCAAATGACGACTCGAAGCACAGCTTATCTATTATTTGAAGATTTGATGCAGGACAAGGTCGATGTCATTCTGCATGACTTACCTATTTTACAGTTTACGGCAAAAAACCATCCAGAGTATGACGTCACTATCGTCTCTTATGAGGGTGAAGACAATCCATCAGCCCAGCAGGTTATTCTGATGGCGAAAGGCAATAATGACTTAATTCGTAAAGTGGATGAAGGTATTGCAAAGCTCAAACAAAAAGGAACGTTTAAAGAGATTGAGAATCGTTGGTTGGGCGCAGCAGAGACTGCTGAAGAAAGTGATTCTGATACTAATACTAAGCAAGTGAACTAAGGAATTCTGAAGATGGCAACCGTACCTAATGTCGACAATAAGCGCTATCAAGGTCTGATTATTTCAATTGCACTATTTTTATCTCTAATTGGTGCTTTGCTAGCGTTCACGTTTTATACCTCAAACTTATTAGAAAGAAACACCGCTTTAATTGACCAAACCAACCAAGTTGCAAACAGTGCACAGGCGGTAATTAAAGATCTTTTCGACTTGGACAGCAGTTATGGTGAGGATACTAAGTCTCCACACATACAACGAGCATTAAGTCGTTTAGAGCAAAACACGACGTTGATTACCAACTCTATTGCAGCGATTGAGCAAGGTGGCACGATCACAGATGAAGAAGGTAATAGCTACGATTTACCAAAAATTGATAGCAACGCACAAACCAACATTGCCGCTGCCAATGAGCAATGGAAAGCGCTAGAGCCAAAAATTCAAGCATACTTAAAAGATGCTGATAACGTTATGGTGCCTTCTGCTGATGAATTGACTCAAGCAGTTGAGCAGGCTAAAACATCAAGTTTGTTTATTAACGATTCTTTAGATAGTCTGACAAAAGATGTATTTAATAGTGCAGAACGTCAAGCAACTACCATTCGTCTTATTCAGGTACTTGGTGTTGCCGCTATCTTTACCTACTTCCTAATCTTCGTATTCTTCTTTGTACGTCGTCTACGTGAGACGGATGCTGAAGCACTTGCCGCTCGCCAAGAAACGCAAGAGATTATGGAAACAGTAAATACAGGTCTTTTCCTACTTGATAAAGACTTGAATATTGGTCAACAGCATTCTCGCGCTCTGAACAATATCATCGGCTCTGATAGTTTGGCAGGGGAAAACTTTACCAATGTCTTGCGTGGTCGTATCTCTGATAAAGACCTCAAGACCACACAGCAATTCATTGAGCAGCTCTATAACCCTCGAGTTAAAGAAAAACTGGTAGATTCACTTAACCCATTAAACAAAGTCATGCTGCATAATTTGTCTGAAGACAAGAGTCTTGATAATCGCTTCTTAGATTTTAAATTCTCACGTGTTTATGACAATAAAGACATTGCCCGTATCTTGGTCAACGTTAACGATGTATCAGATGCAGTCTACTTAGAACAGCGCCTAGAAAAAGAGCGTTCGCAAAACGATATGCAGATTGAGATGTTAACGACTATCTTGAATGTGAATCCAAAGATTATTAACGAGTTTATTGGTAATACCCAAGCACATATCGAGAAGATGAATAATATCTTAAAAAATCCTGGTAGCTCACAATATGAGCTTGAAGGCAAATTAAAAGCTATTTATCGTGAAATGCACAGCTTAAAAGGTGAAGCATCAGCACTAAAACTACACAGCTTTACGAAGATTGCTTCTGATGCTGAAGACAAGTTACATGCATTACAAAACCAAGGTCAGTTATCTGGTAATGACTTCTTACCATTGGCAGTACATTTGGATGACTTGCTCAGCTTATCGAATACAATTGCGACATTGGGTGAGCGTATCAACCGCTCAGCACCGACAGCAGCTAAGTCGTCAACCGTACAAGCACCAGTCGCTACTCAAAATCCAGTAGCAGACCATGCAGCTAGCAATGCTGACTTTGATGGTGGGCTAGATATCGACTTAGACAATGAAGCAGATGACGATTTATTGTCTTTCTACAATGAGTTTACAAAAGAAATTGCTGCAAGACAGGGCAAGCAAGTACAGCTAAAAAGTACGACGCTAACCCAAACCAGCATTCCGGCACATCTTGCAAAGCCAATCAAAGAAATCAGTATTCAGTTGCTGCGTAATGCGGTAGTCCATGGTATCGAATCGCCAAGTATGCGTCATGCTACTGGCAAACCTGACATTGGGACCATTGATCTGGAAGTGCAAGACAACGGTTCAAACTTTATGTTGGTTGTGCAAGACGACGGACAAGGCATCAACTACGACAGCATCCGTAATAAACTGATTCAAGAAGGTCGTTTCGGTACGGAAGAGGCAAATCAGCTTAGCAAAGGTGACTTGCTCAAACAGCTGTTCTCTTCTGGATTCTCTACCAAAGAGCATGCAGATGAAGACGGTGGTCGCGGTGTTGGACTTGATATCATTAAAGCAAAAGTAAAAGAGTATGATGGCAAGCTTAACGTAAATAGCGATCTGGGTCAGATGACACGGTTTGTCATTACTTTACCTAAAGCTTAATCAAAATAGTAATTATATTGTCAGGGACGACAAGCACTTCATTAAAGGTAGTAGATAAGTTATGCATAAGTTAATGATTGTTGATGATTCAAATATTATTAGAAACCGTATTCAGCGCGCATACGATTCAGGAAAGTTCATGTTGGTTGCGACAGCGACCAGCGGTGTTCAAGCCATCGAAAAGTTCAATGTTCATCGCCCTGATGTGATCACCATGGATCTAACCATGCCACAAATGGATGGGCTAGAATGTATTGAAAAAATCATCGCGATTGATCCTGAAGTACGCATTTTAGTGGTATCAGCGTTATCGGACAAAGCCACCGGCATCGAAGCACTGTCGCTAGGTGCTAGCGGATTTTTGTGCAAGCCTTTTTCGGAAGAGGAGCTTGTAGAGTCTTTGTATGAGCTGATGCAAGACTAATACCATTCATCGACCAAAGCAGATGTCATTATGAAAGAGCAAAAGCTACAGATTTTTTTAAGTATTATTAGTAATTATTTTGACCAGTTTGGGGGAGAAGAGCTTATTGCCGATACCCCTTACTTACTAGAGAACAAACAGCCAAAAGTCCACGATTATACGGGCGTGATTGGTATATCTGGTGGCCAAAAAGGCGTGGTATATTTTTCGGCGACGCGTGAATTGCTGTCTTCAATCTTAGACAGCATGGGCGAAACCGATAAAAGTGAAGAGAACTATGTAGATCTGGCTGGGGAAGTGGCTAATACCATCGCAGGCAATGCACGTAAAGAGTTTGGCTCAGAGTTTCATATCTCTGTACCATTTGTGTTCAAAGGTGCGCCACAAAGTATTGTGTTGCCGAACGATGAGCGTTCTTTTATCATCCCCATCACTTGGCATTCTCAAGTAGGCGAGATTGTGGTTTGTTTGCAAGACTAATGCTGCCACGTAATACAGATGGATATTAATATATTATGGTTAAAGTAGAAAAATTGGGTGTATTTTTAAGCTCGATCAATGCGTTTTTTGCGCAAATCGATGGCTCGGAAGTGTCAATTGATACCCCTTACTTGAACAACAACAAAAGCGCGATTGGCTTTGATTATAGCGGTGTCATTAAGATATCAGGGCCTTTAGAAGGCTGCGTCTATGTCAGTGCACCAAGCGTGATGTTGCGAGAAGTCATCAAAGTGATGGGCGAGCCTGACTCTTCAATCACCATGATGAAAGATTTGTTGGGTGAAATGGCCAATACAATCTCAGGTAATGCTCGGACAGAGTTTGGTTCAGAGTTTATTATCTCGCCGCCGCACATTGTAGAGAGTGCCCCAAGCGTGTCTTATTTGCCTAAAGATCGTCAAAGCTATATCACACCATTTACGTGGCGTGGTTACAAGGCGGTCATTGGTATTTGCATTGCATAAGTTATAGTCAATCCTCTATAAAAGAGTGATAACTATAAAAGAGTGACAGCATTAACCTTGCTTGAAAAATAGCTATTAAAAAGATAATCATAAAAAAGCGATGCAAATGTGTCGCTTTTTTTGTTTTATTATCGCCATATTTTGTTTTTATCTTATTGATACGCTACAAACAAACTGCTGGAGATTCTGAGGCGTTATGTGATAAAATACAGCGCAGCTATTTTTTATAATTCACTTTATAGTTTAGATTTGGGCATTTACTTCAATCTAGCAATAGCTTCTTTTTTTAAACTAACCAATGACACACACATCATGGCAAAAAATTGCTGGGTGTTTGGCGACTTGATTAATTTGTGATCTGTTAGTGCTTTACTAATGAAAACTAACTGGTAGCAGATGCGTGTCGCTAAATAGGCTGTTTTTGTGATGTGGAGGCATAACCCAACCAATAGGATATATTCTCATGGCTACAAAGAATCCAACCAAAATCGAAATGCGCGACTTACTACAAGCAGGCGCTCACTTTGGTCACCAAACACGTTTTTGGAACCCAAAAATGGGTCCATACATTTTTGGCGCACGTAACAAAATCCATATCATCAACTTAGAGCACACCGTAAAAGCGTTCAACGAAGCGTTGACTTACGTAAACGGCCTAGCTGCTAAGAAAAACAAAGTATTATTTGTTGGTACTAAACGCGCTGCAAGCGGTATCGTACGTGAGCAAGCAGCTCGCGCTGGCATGCCATACGTTGACCATCGCTGGTTAGGTGGTATGTTGACTAACTGGAAAACTCTACGCCAGTCAATCAACCGTCTAAAAGAGCTAGAAAAGCAAGCAGAAGACGGTACTTTCGCTAAGCTAACTAAGCGTGAAGCGCTAGAGCGTACTCGCGATATGGAAAAACTTGAGCGTTCACTAGGTGGTATCAAAGACATGGGCGGCCTACCTGACGCTATCTTCGTAGTAGACGTAGATCACGAAGCTATCGCTATTAAAGAAGCCAAGAACTTGGGTATCCCAGTTATCGGTATCGTTGATACTAACTCTAGCCCAGACAACGTTGACTACATCATCCCAGCTAACGATGATGCTATCCGTGCTGTGACTTTGTACGTAACTTCTATGGCTGATGCTATCATCGCTGGTAAAGAATACGCACAAACTCAAGCTGGTGGTAAAGCTGAGCAAGCACCTGCTGCAACTGAAGAAGCGCCAGCTACAGAAGAAGCTGCTGCAACTCCAGCAGAATAAGTAGCTGACTTAAAAAGTTTAACTTTGTAAGGATGCCTTGATAGTGTATCTATCAGCATCCATATAATGTTTTGAACAGCGTATAAGCTCATAATAGGCATGATGTAGTTTTACTCGTCATGCCTTGTTATTGAATAAAACCTTATTAATAATGCCATTCGTATAAGCGAGCAGCTATTGGGCGAGTATTATCGCTCCTACTAGTCATATCGCTATATTGTAGAGATGTTATTTGTTTGACATCATCTATGGCTATATTAGTAATCGTTCAAAACGAGCTGTCTGCAAGATTTTAAGTAATACTAAGATATCGAATAGAAATACAGCACTCCTATACATAACTATACTAAGGTGACTCTTATGACAGAAGTAAAAGTATCTGCCAAAATGGTAAAAGAATTGCGTGACCGTACTGGTCTTGGCATGATGGAATGTAAAAAAGCGTTAGAAGAATCAAACGGTGATGTTGAAGTTGCCATTGATAACCTACGTAAATCTGGTCAAGCTAAAGCAGCTAAAAAAGCGGGTAACATCGCAGCTGACGGCGCTATCATCATCGCTCAAGGCGAAAACAAAGCATTCTTGTTAGAAGTTAACTGCCAGACTGATTTCGTTGCAAAAGATGACAGCTTCACTGCATTTGCAGAAAAAGTTGCTAACCTTGCGCTAGAAAACAACGTAACTGACGTTGCTGCTATCTCTGAATTGTCTTATGGCGAAGGTCAGACTGTTGAAGAAGCACGTGTATCACTAGTACAGAAAATCGGTGAAAACATCCAGATTCGCCGTGTTGAAACACTTGAAGGTACTAACATTGCTGCATACCGTCATGGTCTACGTATCGGTGTAGTTGTATCTTTTGAAGGCGGCGACGCTGACACTGGTAAAAACCTTGCTATGCATATCGCTGCATTCAACCCTGTTGCTGTAGATGACGAAGATGTTGCTGCTGATGTATTGGCACGCGAAAAAGACATCATCGAAGCAAAAGCTCGTGAGTCTGGCAAGCCTGACAACATCGTTGAAAAAATGATCGAAGGTGGCCTACGTAAGTACCTAGACGAAGTAACTTTACTACGTCAGCCATATGTTATGGACAACGACAAGAAAGTTGGCGAAGTCCTAAAAGCTGAAGGCGTAAAAGTACTTGGCTTCAAACGTCTAGAAGTTGGTGAAGGCATCGAGAAGAAGCAAGAAGACTTCGCTGCTGAAGTTGCTGCAACTCAGGCTGCTAACAAGTAAGTATCAAATAGTGTTGGACTAGGCTGTGAGTCCTTAATTGTGGCTCACAGTTTGGCTTTATTACTCTTAATGCATCAAAATATGAAGCCTCAAGATATAAAGCATCCAGACATAAAAAAGCCCATTAATTCGTTAATGGGCTTTTTTATGTCTGACTTTTAGATAACTGGCTTAGCGTAAAGCAGCATAGGCTGAGTTGGCATAGCTAGCACTATTCACATTGCTGCTGGTGCCATAACTGACATTTTGTAAGCCATTACTTGTACTGGTGCTACTGGTTTGATTGTTAGCACTGATACTTGCACCAAACAGTCCTGCATCGTTCTTATACAAGCTATGATAACGGCTCATCACTCTTTGAACATAGTTACGTGTTTCTTTGAATGGAGGGATGCCACCGTATTTATCGACATTGCCTTCGCCCGCATTGTAGCCTGCGACAGCATGTTCGACATTATTGTTGAAGCGGCGCATGAGCCATGCAATATATTTGGCTGATCCTTCGATATTATCTGCAGGGTTCCAAGGATTGCTGACATTGAAACGGCGCGCAGTTGCTGGCATCAACTGCATCAGGCCTTGTGCGCCCACTGGTGAGCGTGCGTTTGGATTAAAAGCTGATTCAGTATGCATCATCGCTTTCATTAGGGCAGGGTCCACACCGTTGCGCTCAGCGGACGCACGAATGTAGCTGTCGTAAGAGTTGCGACTTCCGCTGTTGCTAGCGGCACTGCTACCATAGCTATCGCTGCTTCCGTCATACATCTTAGAGTCTTTATAATAAGTTACTTTTACTTTTTTCGTAAACTTATCAAAATTTCCACTAGGATTGACGTTGGTCAATAATACTTGTCCACCTTTGTCTTTGTAGATATACATATTGCCTGCATTGGCAGCGACAGAAAAGGTCGAAAGAGCAATGGCACTTAGTAAAAGGGGAGATAAGTAGCGAGTCATTAAGGTAGCCGTATTTATCATAGTAAAATCACTTTTTATCGAATAACAGCAAATTGTTTTGCCTACATATGCATTGATTTAGGCGCTTAAGCGGTTACTGATTTTGCAGAATTATTTAGCCTACTGTAAGGACAGCAGCTGAGCAATTATCACTTTCAATAAGGAACCACTTGCAATAGATACAAAAAATAATAGTTGCTTACTATAACATATAATAACTTTTTGACGCATCAGATTGACAAACTAAGTTGTAAAATCAGATTTTTATTATTAAATAATCTTAGATAAATCAATATACTAACTTTTCTAAGTGACTTAACGAACCATTTGTAGTCGGTTTTTTCGTTTATAAATTCAGATAAATAAAGTGTCTCAATTTTTTAAGAAATAATAATGACATTTGAATAGTCGAGGTGATTTTCAATATAAAATTAACAGTAGATAAGCCTATTAATGGTTAGGTTTTTAAAAATATAAGAATAGTGTAGGTAGACTTTCAGTGATAACTAGATACCGATAGCACTGATAAAAATAGGCACCCAAACCGCGGTAACCAACCCGTTCACTGCCAAGCCAAATGCAGCATAACGTCCGGCTGTATGACTGATTTGCCATGCTTCTACAGTACCAAACGCGTGAGCCGCTAGCCCCAGTGCTAGACCTTTAGCACGGTCATCATTGATATTGCGGAACAAAAAGCGAGCAACAGTACCACCTATCAGGCCTGAGACGATGATAATTAGGTTAGCCATTGCCAATGGTGCTTTGATTAAATCTGCGACACTCAAGCCAATCGGCGTAGTCACAGAACGGGTAGCGAAAGCCAATAGGGTCTCATGACTGAGTGAAAATAAGTAAGCCAACGACATAGGCAGTAATGCACCAACGACACTAGCAATAGCGACAATTAGAGTGAGTTTTTTGACTGGTAAGCCTTTAAAATTCATCGCCGCCAGTGGTACAGCCAGAAGTACTGTCACATATCCCAACAGATGGTCAAATACAGGTTTTGCCGCGCTGTAATAGTTGTTGTAATCCCACTGCAGTACAAATAGGAAAACAAGCACTAGGACAAGTGCGGTAATGACCATCGGTAGCCATGATAATTTACGTGCCAATACACGTGCAATTACGTGTGCTGCTAATGTCAATAATATTGCGGCTAGGGTTGCCATAAATACGCTGTCAAAAGTCATAATATTTCTCCGCAGCTCAGGGCTGTCCCTTTTGCTCAGTGGTAGGCGAACTATCAGTGTTTGCAGCGTGATTGAGCCAACGATTGGCCAGTAATGCCAGTCCCCACAATGGGATGAGCGTACTAACGATCATCGTTATCATCACACCCCATAGCTCATCTCCTAGAGCAAATAGCAACAAACCTGCACCAGCAGAAACTGGTAAGAAGGCAAAGCCACTATCGACTAGCAATGTATTACTGGCCTGTGTGAGCCAGCTCGGTAACCCCTTGAGCAGTCGCCACGCCATCAAAATAACAAACATCGCAACCAAACCGACAATATTGGCCGCTTTTTCGATGCCTGCCATTTGACAGAGAACAACTGCCGTTTCTCGGACAACGATAACCATGGTCAACGTTAGAATTAACGCAAGCCATAGTGGAAGATGGGGAGAGTGAGCAGGCTTCATAAGCAATTCTGGCCAAGTCAGATATAAATGGATGGTGTACAAAATAAAATTCGTGGTTGCACCAAGAACACAACGTAGAAAATGATGCTATAAATACTGATAGTAGCAATGATTCACTTTTAAAGTATTAACGCTATCTATCAATATTTGTTGAATGTATAACAGGCGATTATATAGAGAGTGAGGCAACTAATAAAGCCTATGCATCGTGACTCATCATATCCAAAAAAAATAGACGATATCAATGGATATCGTCTATTCTATTTTAACGTACTATATAAGGGTCTATGGTCTAACAGTATGAATCAAACGTTCATTTGATTACTGCCGCAAATGACTCACTTTAACAGTAGTTATTATTCTACAGAAACGACTATTATTTTTCTGAATCAGCTGTTTCTGAGTGTAATGCATCAAACTCGTCAAACGCCTTTTCTTCAGCCTCTGTCATGGTTGGCTCTTCAACGTCATCAACTTTTTCAAACTCTTCTAGTACCGGCATCAGTAGTGTTGCTTGTGCCAGCGGCAATACATCGATAGGTTTTAAGTTGGCTTGACCGAGTAGCTGTCTTAAGCGGTCACTTGGCAAACGAATCGTCAGACATTCACGACCTGTATCGTCATAGCTTTCTTCTTCAATAACACCCAATTCATATAGAGTGTTTTTGAACTGTCCAGCATCATACGGCAAGGTTAAATCAAACGTCGTCAGTTTACCTGTCAACAGTTGCTGTACGGCAAG
Source organism: Psychrobacter sp. NPDC077938 (assembly GCF_044542635.1). Taxonomy (NCBI): domain Bacteria; kingdom Pseudomonadati; phylum Pseudomonadota; class Gammaproteobacteria; order Moraxellales; family Moraxellaceae; genus Psychrobacter; species Psychrobacter sp. NPDC077938. Next base: position 223,989 of record NZ_JBITUW010000001.1, on the reverse strand, counting down.
CGTTAGCTCTTCCATGCCTAGGTTCTGTCTAGAAGAAACATAGACGCGGTTTGGCTGACCTTCGCTAGCATAGCCGATATGTGCAGGCTCATCAGTCAAATCAATCTTGTTATAGACATTGAGCACAGGTACATCGTTATCGATTTCTGCCAATACTTCTTTGACCGCCTGAATCTGCTCGTGCATATCTTCGCTAGAGGAGTCAATGACGTGCAATAACAAGTCTGCTTCTAGCGTTTCCTCTAGGGTTGCATGAAAAGACTCAACCAGCTCATGCGGCAGATGACGAACAAAACCAACCGTATCGACCAAGACGACACGACCAACTCCCTGCCAGTCTAAACGGCGTAGAGTAGGGTCTAGCGTCGCAAATAGCTTGTCAGCAGCATAGATGTTCTCATCGACCAAGCGATTGAACAAAGTAGATTTGCCCGCATTGGTGTAGCCGACCAGTGAGATGGTCGGCACATCAGATTTCTGTCTACGGGCGCGACCTTGCGCACGGGTCTGACGGACTTTTTCTAGTTTGCTCTTTAGCTGATTGACGCGAGTCTGTAGTAGACGGCGATCGGTCTCAAGCTGAGTCTCACCAGGTCCACGCAGACCAATACCACCTTTTTGACGTTCCAAATGCGTCCAACCACGTACCAGACGTGTTGATAGATGATTAAGCTGAGCCAGCTCTACTTGCAGCTTACCTTCGTAGGTACGGGCACGCTGCGCAAAAATATCCAAAATCAAACCAGTACGATCCAACACGCGGCACTTCACTAGCGCTTCGATATTACGCTCTTGTGATGGCGACAGGCTGTGGTTAAACAGTACGATGTCTGCTTCGTGTTCACGCACTAGTTCTGCGATTTCTTCTGCTTTTCCGCTACCAACGAAGTATTTGGCGTCAGGGCGCGAGCGTGATCCAGTGACTAGCGCCAAACGATCGGCACCTGCTGAATCAGCCAACAGCTCAAATTCACTAAGATCGTCAGGATCTTGAATTTGGCGGATGTCTAAATGTACTAAAATGGCGCGTTCGCCACCTTCATGTCTTTCAAAATAATCCAAAGAGTATCACCTATTTAATAAAGTAAATGTCTCGCCATAATCAGCTCAATAAGCTTTGACGTAGCGTTCATATGATTATCTATATATGGTCTTATCACTTGATATTAAAGCGTATTAGCATAATTAACGATGGTTTTATGTTACAGCGTTTGCTGCGGATAATTTTTTATAAATCTGCTTTATTACCCATTTGTATAAAAGTCAGCACTCACTGAGTGAACAAGCTATCACTGAGTGTGCGAACTTTGTTATACTGGGCTCGTTTTTTGACTATTAAACACCCGTTATTTAATCATGAGGGCGAAGATGAGCCAAGCTAAATCAAGCTTTTCACTCAGACGACAGTTGAGCCGAGGCAGGCAGGTTGCTGGTATGACCACAACCATGGTCGGCGGCATACGCGCGGCAAAGCGTATCGGTGCATTTAAGCAGCCACCACGCGAAACCCTACCACGCTATATCCAGACATTCTGCCGCAAGATGGCAGGCTCTTTTGGGGTAAAAGTAGTAGAAGTGGAACCTGTAGAGCAGTTCCATGGTTTGTGGGTATCGAATCACGTATCATGGATGGATATTCCTGTCGTTGGTACTGTGAGCCCAGCGTTCTTTTTATCCAAGGCTGAAATCGGTGAATGGCCTGTATTTGGCAAACTTGCTCATGCCGCAGGGACGCTTTTCATCGAGCGCGGCTCCGGTGATGCAAGCTCAGTATCGGCACAGATTGCTGACTTTCTAGCCAAAGGTTTTTCGATTATTTTCTTCCCTGAGGCGACCACCACCAGTGGTAAAAAAGTAAAGCGCATTCATGGAACATTGCTGCAAGCAGCCATTGACGCTGATGTGCCTATCAGACCGATTATCATCGCTTATGTCAACAAAGACGGCACACTAAGCGACGCATTGCCATACTATGGTAAGCTGACGATGAAAGAAAGTATGAAAAAAGTGCTCGATAGCAAAAACGTGACCGCTTACGTATTGCCACTCGCGCCTATAGATCCAGAAGGTCGTAACAAAAGCGAGCTGACCAATTTATTACAAGCACGCATGAACGAAGGATTGGCAGATCTACATTCAAGAGTTCTTAGCACACCAGTTGAAGACTGATTATTTAGAGTTGAGCTAGTGTAGCTAATCTAAGCCAGTTAATAAAAGGGCGCAAATCGAAACGATTTGCGCCCTTTTCTATAGGAAATTTAATAGAGCACACATAATATTATTTATTCAGCAGGCTCTATTAAAATTCAATCTCTATGAAAGACCAATTATGGCGATGGATTAGGCTGCTGTGTATGCACCGCTTCAATCGCTTCTAATACATCTGCTGTTAGCTCCACATTGACACTGTCGATGTTTGATTTGAGTTGCTCGGTCGTTGTCGCTCCAATGATGTTACTGGTGACAAAGTGACGAGAGTTTACAAAAGCCAATGACATCTGCGCCATGTCCAAACCTGCATCAGCAGCTATCTTGGCATATTGTTCAGTGGCTGATTTGGCTTGCTCGTTCACATAACGACCGAAACGATCATACATGGTCAAACGTGCGCCAGTTGGACGTTTGCCATCAAGGTATTTGCCAGACAACACACCAAAACCAAGCGGTGAATATGCAAGTAGCCCGACGTTTTCGCGATGGGCAATCTCAGCCATACCAACTTCGTATAAACGATTCAATAAGCTATATGGGTTTTGCACGGTAAGTGGTGGAATTAGGCCATTTTTATCTGCTTCCCATAGATAGCGCATCAGTCCCCACGCGGTATCATTTGATAGGCCGTAAGCACGAATACGACCTTTTTTGATTTCATCGTTCAACGCTTGAATAGTCTCTAAAAATGGCGTTAAATCGTCTAACGACTGTGCTGCCATTTCTTCATCATAGCCGCGCTGACCAAAGAAATTCGCTTGACGTTCTGGCCAATGCAGCTGATAGATATCGATATAGTCTGTCTGTAGACGCTCCAAATTCCCGTCAATAGCGCTGCTAATGTGCTCGGCATTAAAGCGCGTTTGACCATCACGCAAAAAGTTCATTGGCGATATTTTGCTTGCGAGAATGACTTTGTCACGCTGTTTGGTCTTGTTAAACCAAGTGCCCATAAAGCGCTCAGTATCACCTTGTTTGTCTTTATCTGGTGGTGACGGGTACATCTCGGCGGTATCCCAAAAGTTCACACCTTCACTGAGCGCCATGTCCATTTGTTCATGTGCTTCGGACTCAGTATTTTGCTGTCCCCATGTCATCGTGCCTAGACAGATTTTAGATATTTTTTCATCGAGTTGCGGTAACGTTTGATACTGCATATAAGTCTCCCTTTTGGCTTTTTTTATCGATATTAATTTTTATCGTCGCGAGCTTTTATTTTAGTTAACGTCTAACGAGTTTTCGATAGTCTTTAAGTGACTACATTAATTTGATACCTGTGACACCAGGCGGTGTGACTTTAAAGATTTTCACTTTGAATAATACGTCTTGTCCTGCCAATGGGTGGTTAAAGTCTACTTCGACTTGATCTTCATCGATGGCACTAATCGTACCGGGCAGCGTGTTTTTACCTTTGTCTTCGAACTCAACCATCATGCCAATTTCTGGATTGTCAGCGACTAGCGCAAACTGAGTACGGCTAAAATGTTGGATGTTTTCAGGATTCCACTCACCAAAAGCTTGCTCTGGCTCAAGGTGTGCGGTACGAGTATCACCGGCGCGTAGATTCATTAGTACCTGCTCAAAACCAGGTAACAAGCTTTCATCACCAATGGTCAAAGACACAGGTGAATCACGATTAAAAGTTGAGTCGATGATGGTGCCGTTCTCTAGTGAAACTTCAAAGTGCAACTTCACAAGGCTACCATGAGCGATACGAGTGTCTTCGTTTGGGTTAATAAATTGAGATTGAGTCATAATAAAAAGCCATCGGTTGCTAGAATAAAAGAATAGAAAATAATGCGTTTGATTACAGTGTTTTTAATTGCAGTATTATAGTGTAAGAAATAATAAGCCATCTAAGACCAGATGTAAGCGTCAATAATGTAACGCAGATGGTGTACTATAATTGGCAATTCTAAAAGATATGAGGTGTCGGTAGTGAATAAACAACAAGGCACTGTCAAAAAATGGCAGGATGATAAAGGGTTTGGCTTTATTGAAACTGAAGCAGGCGAGTCTGTCTTCTTTCATATAAGTGAGTTTAAGGCTCAGCGCCGTCCTGATATCGGCGAGGCAGTGGTCTTTAGCATTGGACAAGATGCGGAGGGGCGCAAGCGAGCCAAGCAAGTACAAGAGCTTGGGTTTGTACAGCAAAAGATAGCACAAAAAAATCAGCAGATCCGTCAGCGCAATCAGAAACGGAGCCATCAAGCGGAATTTGAAGCGGGCCAAAAGAAACGCTCATTTCTTGGACTGGCTTTTTATGGCGTTTTAGTTTTATTAGCAGCGACAGATAAGCTAAGCTGGCTAGTGGTCGGCTGGTACGTCGTGCTAGGGATTATTACTTATGGCATGTATGCCAAAGACAAAGCTGCTGCGCAAAGTGGCGACTGGCGTACGCCTGAGTCTACACTGCATATACTAAGCGCGCTTGGCGGTTGGGTAGGCGCGCTATTAGCTCAAACGTATCTGCGTCACAAATCACAAAAGCCTGAGTTTCGAGTGACTTATTATTTGACCGTCGTTGTGAACATGGCAGGGTTGTTGTTTCTATTGGCAGGTGGCGGGTTAGAGACTGTCACTGGTTTATTATCAGCGTTTCTGTAAATAAATAAGTGTATTCACGATCAGCAGTATTGCTACGTGTCTGACGAAAGCACTAAAACGATCGACAAAAAAAAGGTGGGTTACGATTACATAACCCACCTTTTTTATTTATAAGTCAAACGGTATTCATAATACTATTTAAAATTATGACCGTGGCATTTCACGCTTCTTTTCCAAAAACAACATATCGATGACAATCAATAATACACCGATAGATATACCAATATCCGCGATATTAAAAATCGGATAATGCCAGACATCAGCATAATGCACATGGATAAAGTCAATCACATGACCATGCAATAAGCGGTCGATTAAATTACCAACTGCACCGCCCAATACTAAGGCTAGGCCGAAAGATAACAGTGTGGCTTTGCAAGGTGCTTTAATCAGATAAATGATTAGAAACAGCGACATGAGCAATGCCAGTCCTGAAAAAAACCACTTTTGCCAACCACCCGCATCTGCCAAAAAGCTAAATGCCGCGCCATAGTTATAGGCCAATGTCCAATTGAGAAATGGCTCGATTACTGGCACTGGATCATGAAAGGTCAGTTTGGTTTCCGCCAACCATTTAGTCCACTGATCGATGATAACGATAACCAATGCCAATATATACCATACAAAAGCACGACTGCCATTTGCCACCATTTTCGGGGTCTTGGTCAGGCGACTTCTAGGCGTAGTCGAGCTACCTGTGGTTGCATGAGCAGGCTTAGGCGAATGGTCAATCTCAACCTGCGGCTGCTGGTCATGCTGGCTTTCAGGTGAGTCTGTTGGGTTAGGCATAGTGACGTACCTCGCCATCGCCACTGACATTGGTCACGCAACGCGCGCATAGTTCAGGGTGTGCGCTATCTGTACCGATGTCATCACGAATGTGCCAGCAGCGTACGCACTTAGTACCAGTAGCGGCACTTACTTGGACCACTAAATCTACAGCCTCTTCAGTATTGGTGTCGGTCGCTTCATCTGTCTGTGCGATGCTATCAGCAGGTGCTTCGCTCATTGGCTTTAGTGCAGCTTTACTAGTAATTAGTACAAAACGAAGCTCTTCATCAAGCTTAGCTAGGCTTTCATACATAGCACCGTCAGCGTATAGACTCACGTCGGCAGATAAGTTGGCATTGATGATTTTTTCGCCACGTGCAGTCTCGATATGTTTGTTCACCATGTCTTTGGCGAACATAATGCGCTGCCAGTCATCGTTGCTGATAGCACTTAGCTCAAACGCTGGGAACTCATACCATTCTTGAGTAAATACATAGCCGCCTTTATCCGCATCACGTTGGTTCAGTACTTCCCATGCCTCTTGCGCCGTGAATGATAGGATTGGGGTAATCCAGCGAATCAGCGCATGAGTGATATAGTAGATAGCCGTCTGCGCAGAGCGACGAGGCTGACCATCAGCCTGAGTAGTGTACTGGCGATCCTTGATAATATCTAAATAGAAGCTACCCAAGTCTTGTGAGCAAAACGCCGTCACGTGTTGCGTGACTTGGTGAAAGTCCATCGCATCATAAGCGCTAATGATTTGCGCTTGGACGGTTTGTGCGCGTTCAATGATGAATTTATCAAGGCTAACCAATTCATTGATATCAATGCTATCAGTCGCTGGATTAAAGTCATCGGTATTGGCAAGTAAGAAACGTAAGGTATTACGGATACGGCGATACATATCGATCGCACCTTTAAAGACCGTCTTACCTGCGCTCATCTCATAACGATAGTCGCTAGAAGCAATCCATAGACGCAGCATGTCCGCGCCTGTTTTATTGATTTCTTCTTGCGGGGTGATGATATTGCCCAGTGACTTACTCATCTTGCGACCGTTCTCATCGACCACAAAACCATGAGTCAGTACTTGCTTAAACGGTGGGCGCTCATACATCGCTTCTGACGTCAGTAGTGATGTCTGGAACCAGCCGCGATGCTGGTCAGAGCCTTCTAGATACATATCAGCTGGGTTGGTCAACTTATCACGTTGATCCAGTACCGCAAAATGTGTGGTTCCTGAGTCAAACCAAACGTCCAATGTGTCAGTTGCTTTGTCATAGTCAGCAGCTTCACTGCCTAAGAAATCTTCACAGCTAGCATCAAACCACGCTTCTACGCCGCCTTCATTGATTTTTTGCGCCGCAGTTTCCATCAGCTCAAGCGTGTTTGGATGCAGCTCGCCAGTTTCTTTATGCGTAAAGAAAGTAATCGGCACGCCCCACGTACGCTGACGCGAAATACACCAATCAGGACGACCCGTCATCATTGATTCGATACGATTCTGTCCCCACGCTGGCGTCCAACTTACTGATGGAATATCAGCAAGCGCGCGAGCACGTAAGCCTTTGGTTTCCATATTGATAAACCACTGAGGCGTAGCACGGAAAATAATTGGTGACTTATGACGCCAGCAATGCGGATAGCTATGTTCAATTTTAGTATGGCTGATTAGATGGCCATTTTCATGTAGTGCAGCGATGATTTTTGGATTGGCTTTATAGATGTGCTCGCCGGCAAATACTGCAGCGCTATCTAAATAAACGCCCGTACCGCTTACTGGGTTTTCCACTGGTAAGTTGTATTTTAGACCAACGATATAATCGTCTAGACCGTGACCAGGTGCAGTATGTACTAGACCAGTACCACTATCGGTAGTCACATGATCGCCCAAGATGAGCGGTACTTGACGGTCTTCAATCAGTGGATGCTGGGCATGTAAGCCTTCAAGCTCGCTGCCTGATACAGTCGCCAAGATGCCGTTATTTTCTAGTTTTAGCTCATTTAACGCAGTTTTTACAAGATCCGCTGCGAGTAGCAGATTGCCTTTTTCGGTAGCAACCACGCTATAGTTATGCTCTGGATGTACTGAGATAGCTTGGTTGGCAGGTAGTGTCCATGGCGTGGTGGTCCAAATAACAGCAGCGATGTTATCTGCGATATCTGCCAATGCGGCTACTTTATCCGTACCGAGCACATCAAAGCTGACATAAATCGCATCAGAGACTTTGTCTTGATATTCTACTTCTGCTTCTGCTAGGGCAGAGCTACAGTCCAAGCACCAGTTGACCGGCTTCATACCGCGAGTCACATGACCATTGTCATAGATTTTGGCAAGCGCACGTACGATGTTGGCTTCTTGATGGAAGTTCATGGTCAGATAAGGGTTGTCCCAATCACCAAACACGCCTAAACGCTTGAAGTCTGCTTTTTGCAGTTCAATCTGAGTACTCGCATATTCGCGGCATAGACCACGGAATTCGGTCGCAGAAACTTTTTGACCAACTTTACCGACCTTGGCTTCGACTTTTTGTTCGATTGGCAGACCATGACAATCCCAACCAGGGACATAAGGCGCATCAAACCCTGATAAGGTTTTTGATTTGACAATAATGTCTTTTAGTACTTTATTGACCGCGTGACCCAAGTGAATCTGACCGTTGGCGTATGGAGGGCCATCGTGCAAAATATATTTGGTTGCACCAGCACGCGCCTGACGAATTTTACCGTACACGTCATCTGCTTCCCAAGCAGCTAACCAATCTGGCTCGCGCTTGGCAAGGTTTGCGCGCATCGCAAATGGCGTATCCGCAAGGTTCAGCGTGTCTTTGTAATCTTGGTTTGGTGTGTCAGTGCTTTTATCAGTCATAGAAGGTATCTTTTTAAAAGGTAGGTTTGTGTGTCGGTTCAAAACCGGATACAAGGCTCGATGTTCAATGTATTTCAATATAATACTGAGGTTTACGCTGTGTTGAAATGTTCAATTACGAATAGTAGGTATATTGCTCATCATAGTTGGTTTATCAACCATCATGTCAATAAATAACCATTGTCGCTCATTAGTCCGTAAATAGTTACGTCAATAATAAATGGTAACGAGACGATTGCAACATAAAATATGCTAGTAAAAATAATTCAAAAAAATATTTAGATCGGCAGCTATTATATGACAAAAAGGGTAGGGTAAAAAGAGCTGTGCGAGGACAGCCCAATTTTGTCCAATATCAACCGTTTATCTGCGTCATATATCATTGGTGAAGACATAGCTATAGGCCTTTTACACAATGATTTATTGAAACATAAAGTACGACTCAAGTACTAAAAAACAGACGTCAACCATAAGCGCAGTTTCAATGACCATAATGGCTGAATCCCTGTTAGTCCTTGTGTCATCTCGCCATTCTCTAATACTACATAGGACGGTGTGACTTGCCCTTGCCAATCTGCAAAGATATTGCCTTGTTGATCATTTATGGTGGTGAAGTCAAACTGATGCTGATCGAGGTAGCCGCGTAACTCTTGATTTGAGCCTGACTGTACGACAACAGTGACAACGGGATAGTTATCTGCTGCTAGTTTATTGATGGTGGGTGAGGTAAAGCTGCAGACTGAACACCACGTACCCCAAAAGTATACCAGTGTGGGACGCTCATGACTCATCGCTGCCAAGTCGATAGTTTGCCCTTGGTAATCGGTCAGTTGCAACTGAGGGTTGGCAGGCATGACAGGCTGTCGCCACCAATTGACCACGCTATAGATCACGATAAACATGAGACCGTATAACATTATCGTTTTAAGTATCGAAACTATCTTCGGCTTCGGCTGCTTCTTTGGCTTTATTTCTGTTTGTTCAATATCAGTCGTCATGACATCCGCTTTTTAGTTTGCATATTGTTTTCAGTTATTTTCAGTTGTTCTCAAATAATGGCTTATCGTCACTGCTTATCTTATCGTGATTGCCTATATGATCATTGCACAAAGAGTAGACAGTAGATAAAAATAAACGGCTGAAAATCAGCCGTATTATTTATAAAGTCTACTATAAGTGTGCGACGTCAACCTATTATGGCTTTTGTGCTCGGTTTTGTAATGGATCACCAATCAGTACGCTGCCTGAATTTTCGCGGCGCTGCTCATCACTTAACTTGCTCGCTGGTACTTTAGCTTTGCGCTTCCACTTTAAGCTGAACAAATCATCACGGCGGTCGATTAAGTTATGTACTGAGCCTTCATGACGAACGTGAGTCAGCTTGTCTAAGTTTACATCAGAAAAGAACACCATCTCCGTGTTGGCAGTGGTCTCTGCCATAATCGCATCATGCGGGAACGCAAAGTCTGATGGTGAAAAAATCGACGACTGAGCGTACTGAATATCCAAACTCTCAACTTGCGGTAAGTTACCGACTGAACCACAAATCATCACATAGCATTCGTTTTCGATAGCACGGGCCTGCGCGCAGTGGCGAACACGTAGATAGCCGTTTTTGGTATCGGTCCAGAAGGGCACAAACAAGATATCCATGTCATCAAGTGCCATCAGACGTGCAAGCTCAGGGAACTCAACATCGTAGCAGACCAAGATACCGATACGGCCTGCATCCGTGTCAAATACTTTAACTTCATCGCCACCTTCGATTACCCAAGCGCTGCGCTCATGCGGAGTAATATGAATTTTGCGTTGCTCTTCAACGGTACCATCGCGGCGGCATAAATAGCTGACGTTATACAAGGTATCGTCTTCATCTAGTAACGGCATCGAACCGGTAATGACGTTGACGTTATAACTGACGGCTAAATGCGAGATTTCGTTTTTGAACCACTCGGTATAACCGGCTAGAAATCGAATGGCAATATTTTGATCGGTTTCTTCGCATAGACCCATCAAAGGCGCATTGAAAAATTCTGGTAAGCAGGCAAAGTCTGAGTTGTAGTCAGCCATGATATCGACAAAGAACTCAACCTGTTGCAATAGCTCCTCAGGTGATTCGACTTCACGCATCTGCCACTGAATACCACCAATACGCACCTCAGACTTGCGAGTATTAGGCTTATAGTCTTTAGGCTCGTAGTAGATATTTGCCCATTCAAGCAAGGTAGCAAAGCCCTTTGATTGTTTATCATCTGGCAGATAAGCAGTCAAAATACGTTTAACGATAAAGCCATTAGACAGCTGAAAAGACAAAGCTGAGTCGTGAATTTCACGGCTTTCAACGGCATCAATATATTCGCCTGGAGTCAGATCTTTATGGTTATGATAGTTAGGTATGCGTCCACCGGCTAAGATAGCGCGGAAGTTCAACTGTCGGCATAGTTCCTTACGTGCATCATACAGACGACGACCGAGACGGTAGCCGCGATAATCAGGGTCAATGAGTGCATCTAAACCATAAATGGCATCACCTTCTGGATTGTCTCTGATGATTTCTTTTTGCCCAATCAAATCGTCATAGGTATGCGGGTTCGAAAATTTGGCATAGTCAACGCGCATAGAGAGCACGATACCAATCAGCTGATCATGATCAAACAAGGCAATCTGACCTTCAGGGAAAGCATCAATCAAAGTATGAATGGTTGTCTTTGACCATGCGCCACCCAAGTTTACATAGACACGATCCATTAAGGCTTTTAATTGTGGATAATCTTTTTTCTTAATCTCAGCAATCGTGAGATGAAAGTCATCTAGTTTTTCCATCTTACTCATAAGTTTCCTGTTTTAAATAGCTATTGAATGTAGTGGTATCAAATAATGGTGTTATAGCACGTTGATGTACCGATTTTTGTGCAAAAAAGTAATAAAAACATTCCAATAGGAAGATATTGTCGTTACAATAATTTATTGCCGTATTTACAATAGGTTATGTTGATATATTAGGCCGTTTTGCTCACTTTATTTAGTAATGATTTTGGCTAACATAGAGGACTAAAGGATAGCGAACGCCGCATTCTATACCACTTTATACCTATTGGGTTTGTGAGCACCGATAAGCGCATAACCCTGCATTATCATTGTACCTGCGACTGTCTTGCTATTTATTATCTCAATATAGAATCTAAATAATATCTATCAGCACCTTTTGTTTTGCTTGTTATCATAGCAAGCTGTAACGGTAATAACAGTCTCACGTAGTAAATATTTGCTACGTTTTTGTGAGTCAATTTTTTGGTTCAACTCAGGCATAGTATTGTGTTGCTTGTTTCGTTTAGCCGTATCTCATCGGCTTCTTAGGATTATTTTATTATGCCTTTAAATCATACCAATAGAATCATGAAGTGGGATGACATAGATGACTCCGCTTTGGTTCAGTTGGTTTATGTCAGTACGCTGACTCTTGGCTCGCGTTTGAGCACCTCTATCTTTGATGAAGTAGAAGGTCATGCACGTAACTACAATCAGCAGAATAACATCACAGGCACACTATGCTACGGCAATGGTCATTTTCTGCAATGTATTGAAGGCAAAAAGTCAGACGTATTTAATCTGCAAGAGCGTATCTTTGTCGATAGTCGTCATAAGAATGTAGAAGTGTTGCTATTACAAGTCATCAATCATCGCAGCTTTGCCGACTGGCGTATGCGCTTGCTGTTTTTAGAGCGTTGGTTGTGGTCCCCCGCGACCAAGAAACAGGCCGTACAATTATCTCCGTTTTTACCATTTGCGCCGCACGGCTGGTCGTCTGATCGGACTGAGCAGTTTTTGCAAATTATTAAAACTTTCGATAGTCCACCCCATATTAAGGCGGCAGGTATTACTTATAATGCATTGGGTAATATGGTGCGTCATATCGCGGCACCGCATCAGGCGTTTCTGATTATTCAAGGGTTTTTGAGCATACTACTGGTCGTCGCACTGATACTGTTATATTTATAAATCGTAGTTTTTGCGAATTATAAAGTAATAAAAAAGACGCTAGCCTCTCGGGTTAGCGTCTTTTTATTTGGGTTAAGCGTTTAGCGTTCACAACCTAATCACATATCAAAAATCTTACCGCGGTTCATAATGTTGTTTGGATCGAATACTTTTTTGACTTCTTTTAAGTACTCAATCTCAGTCTCACTGCGGCTATAGTGCAGATACGGCTTCTTTGTCATACCAACCCCATGCTCAGCAGACACTGAACCACCATATTTCTGCACTGTCTCAAACACATATTTATTGACAATCTGACACTCAGCAAAGAAATCATCTTTGCTCATGTTTTCTGGTTTTAGAATATTGAGATGCAAATTGCCATCACCGATATGACCAAACCAACAGACTTCAAAGTCAGGATAGTTGCTACTGACGATATGATCAATCTCAGTGATAAACTCTGGCACATGACTAATTAGGACAGATACATCGTTTTTATAAGGGGTAAAGACTGAGATGGTCTCAGAGATATACTCACGTAGTTTCCACAGCTCTTCGGCCTGTGCCAAGCTCTGACTCATGACACCATCGACGACCCAACCTTGCTCCATACAATGCTCAAATATGGCCATGGCTTTGTCCATGATTGGCTCATAAGGCGCTTCAAACTCTAATAGCGTATAGAATTTGGTACGTGACTCAAACGGCTCTTGTACTTGACCATGTGCCATCAGCTTATCAATCGCTACATCGTCAAAGAACTCAAAAGCGGTCAAATCAATTTGTGCTTGAAAGGCAGAGAGTACGTTCATTACATCGTTAAAGCTGTCCATGCCAAGCACCATGACGTTTAAGTCTTGTGGCTGACGCTCAAGTTTGATTTGCGCATGAGTGACAAGGCCAAGCGTGCCTTCACTACCGATGAATAATTGGCGCAAGTCATAACCAGTGGCGTTCTTTACCATGCCGCGATTCAGCTGCAAGATATCGCCTTTACCCGTGACGACAGTCAGTCCCATAATCCATTGACGGGTCATGCCATAGCGAATGACTTTGATACCACCTGCATTGGTACCGATATTGCCACCGATTTGACTAGAGCCTGCTGAGGCAAAGTCGACAGGGTAGTATAAGTCTTTTGATTCAGCGAATTCTTGCAACTGTTGGGTGACCACACCGGCTTCGACTTCAACTATTCGATCGGCAGGATAGAACTGTCCGATATGGTTCATTTTATCCATGCTGACGACGATTTCACCGTTGGCAGCGACAGCACCAGCAGAGAGTCCTGTACGACCACCACTCGGGGTCAAGACAATATTGTGTTCATTGGCAAGGAGTACGATGGACTGCACTTGCTCTGTAGTCTTTGGAAAGACGATAGCAGATGCAGCTGGGGGAAAATGCTTGGTCCAGTCTTTGCCCCAATGCTCTAGGCTTTCAGCATCGGTTTTGATTTGGGTTGGGTCGAAGTTATGAGTATCAGTAAGCGTGCTCAAGATGGTTTGCACGGCATTGGTTTCGGATGTGTTCTGAGCGGTAGTTGGCGTCATGGTCAAATCTCAATATTGGCGTAAGCACGATGCTGGGACTGCTTATTATATAGCGAAATAACTATAAATTCAGTGGTGAGTCAGCTCGTAGAGGTAATAAGTGAATGATAGTTTTTACATACAAGAAGAGGTAAGTAATAAATAATTGATTCGAGCGGTTTTAAACAGAATAATTCACTATAGCATAAAAATTTTTCAGGCTTGATAACCAATAATTCATCTAATCTGCTAACATCGACCTCAAATTTTGTGTAAGATATCGGGACTGTTTTCGTTTCCTCCATCATAGATTATCCAACAGGTAATCTTATAAAACAATTATAGGACAGTTCTCATATGGCGTTATCACTACAAAAAGACAAAATCCGGTTTTTATTGCTTGAAGGTCTACATGACAATGCCCTAAAAGTATTGGAAGGAGCTGGTTACCACAACATCGAGAATATCAGTCACGCCTTAGATCAAGACGAGCTGATTGAAAAGATCAAAGATGCTCACTTTATCGGTATTCGTTCGCGCACTCAGTTGACGCGTGAAGTACTTGAGCATGCACACAAGCTTATCGGCATTGGTTGCTTTTGTATTGGTACCAACCAAGTAGATCTAGACGCCGCTCGTGATCTTGGTATCCCTGTCTTTAACGCGCCATTCTCGAACACCCGTTCGGTAGCTGAGCTAGTATTGGCCGAAGCCATTATGCTGTACCGCGGTATTCCTGAAAAAAATGCAACTGTACATCGCGGCGGCTGGGGTAAGTCTGCGACTAACTCACACGAAGTGCGCGGCAAGACTATCGGTATCGTCGGTTATGGTTCTATCGGCTCGCAGCTGTCTGTCTTGGCAGAAAGCTTTGGTATGAAAGTCATCTATCATGATGCCGTGACCAAGTTGCCACTAGGCAATGCGGTACAAGTTGGTAGCTTAGAAGAGCTATTATCAACGGCTGATATCGTGACATTGCATGTACCTGATGTACCAAGCACTCGCTATATGATGAAAGCTGAGCAGTTCGCTCAGATGAAAGAAGGCAGCTACTTTATCAATGCGGCTCGCGGTACGTGTGTTGAGATTGATGATCTGGCAGATGCGCTTGAGTCTGGTAAAATCTTGGGCGCGGCTATTGATGTGTTCCCAAAAGAGCCAAAATCAGCTGACGAAGAGTTTGAGTCACCACTACGTAAGTTTGACAATGTGATTTTGACGCCGCATATCGGTGGTTCAACACAAGAAGCACAGGCCAATATCGGACTGGAAGTAGCAGATAAGTTTGTTAGATACTCTGATCAAGGTGATACGGCGACGGCTGTGAACTTCCCAGAAGTTTCTATTCCGTTCAAAGAAAACTCGCATCGTCTACTACACATTCACAAAAACGTGCCAGGCGTACTGTCTCAGATTAACCGCTTATTTGCTGAAGCTGGCATTAACATCCTAGCGCAGAGCCTGATGACAGAAGGTGATGTTGGTTATCTAGTGATGGATGTCGATTACAATGATTCGACCGCTGCACTAGACCAGTTAAAAGATGTCGAAGAGACTATCCGCGTACGTATCTTATTTTAATATAGTCAATCCGCTTTCAAATTGGATTAACTATATCAGTGCTAATAGTTTTGATAGGCATTGAAAGTTTGTCATAAAAAAAGAGAGGCTCTATTGATTAGAGCCTCTCTTTTTTATTTCACTTCTTTTTTATTGTACTAATGCTAAGTTTAATTGGCTTTCGTGTTGTTTGCAGCTTCTGCCTGTAGACGCGCTTCCGTCTTAGCAGCTTTACGTTTTTCGATTACATCCATCACATCACTACCGATATGGGCTTCCCCACGCTTCTTGGCTAGCTGCATTTGGTGCTCACGCTCACGGAAACGTGCTTTCTGCTCATCAGTCGCTTTGTCGATACAGTGCGGGCATGACTCACCTTTGATATAGGCAGGGCTTTGCATGTCATCGACAGTGATCGGCATACGGCATGCAAAACACTGCTCGTAGCTGCCTTTTTCTAAGTTGTGGTTGACCGAAACGCGATTATCAAAAACAAAGCAGTCACCTTGCCACATAGAATCATTGGCAGGGACTTCTTCGAGGTATTTTAGGATACCACCTTCTAAATGATAAACCTCTTCAAACCCTTGCTCGCGTAAATAGGCAGTCGACTTCTCACAGCGGATACCACCCGTACAGAACATCGCGACTTTTTTATGCTTGGTTGGATCAAGCTCTTTTGAGACGTATTCTGGAAACTCGCGGAACGTTTCAGTGTTTGGGTTGACTGCATTTTGGAAGGTGCCGATTTGCACTTCATAGTCGTTACGCGTGTCGATCAAGGTAACTTCAGGATCTGAGATCAACGCATTCCACTCGCTTGGTTTTACATAGCGACCAACGGATTCCAATGGATCGATATTCTCGACACCCATGGTAACGATTTCTTTTTTTAGCTTTACCTTAGTGCGATAAAAAGGCTGTGCGTCAGTATAGGACTCTTTAAAGGTAAACGTACCAATCGCCTCAATACTACGCAGGTAGTCAAGTACGGTATCGATACCTTGACGCGTACCAGAAATCGTACCATTAATGCCTTCGCTTGCAAGTAACAACGTACCTTTCACATCGTTATCGAGCATAGTGTTTAGGATAGGCTCACGATATTGCTCAAAATCAGCAAAGCGCGTGAACTTATATAGTGCGGCAACGACGATATTATTAGTTACACTATCGTATACAGGGGCTGAATTGTTGTCAATTATCGCGGTTTCTTTGATATTACTATCTTGAGAGGTGCTCATGTCTTTCTCCTGCTGGCTAGGTCGCAAACCTAGTGCGTTGGGGTTAAAGTAACTTTTCAATTTAAAGCATTAACAAAATTGTGGAATTGGTTAATGCGCGCGTAGTGTAGCAAATTTTGCTAGAGTTTTGAATAGTTTGTATTGCTTGGCTTGATGTTATGGAAAACATTATATGAAAAATTTAGTATTTTTCAGCCTTGTTTATAGATAGATTCCCTATGATATTGTAAATACTTCCTATGCTCAGAAGAAATATTTGATAGTTTCATTTCTTTGTTGATAGATAAGGCCTGAAGGTCATTGGCACTGATTTTATTTGAGATTAGTATGTGACCTAAATCATCGAAACTTATAAAACCTGCATCAAAACACACATCCAAATTTGGTGATAGAAGTAAGCCGTTGTAAAGGCTAAGACGTTCTATGTCTCCGCATTCAGACCAAGGTTTGATATGAGATGCTCTTAATAGTTTTAGTTCCTTACATCCAGTGACAGCACAAGCAGACCAATATTCGATAAGACTTTGTCTAAACTGACCTTGACCAATACGTGATTTTACAATTGAGTCTCTTTCTGTACTACTACGACTTAAATACTCACTAACATCAGCAAGCTTATCTTCTCTTTCCATTTGTGCAGAAAGCATCCAAGCAAACGAATGAGCATCTAACAAACTAACCTCATTTTTGAGTTCTTCAATTAGCATTATTTTGATAGCGCTAATAAGTTGCAAATAAACAAAGTAATTTTCCCAAGAACAACGTTGACTAGTTTTGAACTCTATTCCTAATAATGAGAATGCTCTATCAAAATAAGTAGGTGCGATAGGTAAGTATTTTGAGTTATCTTTAACAAAATAAAGATAAGCTAAAAGAGAATAATTCTTTCCAAAAATTTTAATCAACTCATCAAATATTTGTTCGTCATTTGATGAATGATAAAGGTTAAATAAAACGCTCTCAATTTCTTCTATCTTAACAGGGTTGCCAATTGCTTCAAAAAGTGGTTGATGTGGTCGATTTTGTTCGCCATAGCGATTTTGCCATGGAACTAAATTATTATCTGGAAACTCAATGGCCTCGATAGTTGCTAATATAATTTTCCCACTTCCAATATCATAATTTTTCCATGTATGAAGCGAAAGCTTATTGCGAGCAACTCTGTAAATCTGATACTTATATCCTTCTTGTTGATCTGTATAAGGATGTGAAGCAAAAGACACAAAAGCTATATTTGACTTTTCTTCCACAAACTTTATAAAAGCATCGTACTGTTTTTCAAATAGGTATGGGTTTATTATTGGGGTAACTGTTTGCATAACATTCCTTCGACTTAGGAGGCTACAAGTTTATTAGGCATATATAATTAAGCTGATTTCACTTTATATAAATTTTTTGCTTTGGTACACAAAAAATCCAGCTCAAAGGCTGGATTTTTATTTTTAAACTAAAACTGTATATTGCTAGATTTACTTACTCTGAAACCAAGTATCCGCTTTGCTACGAGCACTAGCGATGTCATCACTTGATAAGTTCAATGCCAACTGACCAATTTTACCGCGTGCTTTGTTGCGGACTTTTTCATCTAACATGCCATCACGGGCAGCCAAGTCATACCATTTATAGGCATCGACCAGATTTTTTTGTTTTTCGTCTAATAGCGCAAGCGTGTAGCTAGCACGGTTATCGCCACGCATCGCAGCTTTTTCTAACCACAGACGGGCTTGTTGTAAGTTAGGCTGTACGCCTTCGCCGCGCAAATACATGATGGCAAGATTCAACTGAGCAGGGGCAACGCCTTGCTGAGCGGCTTTGGTATACCACTGGATTGCTTGTTGGGTATTTTGCGCAATTCCTTCACCTTTTTGCAAACGCTTGGCCAGATAGAACTGAGCGTGATCGTTACCTTGGGCGGCACGACTAGACAACTCGCTCACAGGCATAAGCTCAAAACGTGAGGTATCAAGCGGTACGTTTGATATTAACTCAGCATTGGCTAAACCAGCACAAGAAAATAATGCAGTAAACAACGCAGCTTTTAATAATTTCATAGCAGCTCCAAAATTAGGCAGTTAATAAGCAAAAAAAATTGTACCGCTAAACATTGTCTCGCTAAAGACAGTCAGACGGCGATAACAATTAGGTGGAATCTTGCGATATGAACTTACCTAATCATTAGCAAAAGGGGGTTGTCATTTCTAGATCAGAGATTTCACCCTAACTGATTAGACAAACGGTCGTAATAGTGGGGTGGCTGACAATATTTTGCTAGCTTAACACCCAAACTTACGAAACTCAAATACTAATTACAAGGTCTAATAGACGTTTGTACTTGATTGTCCTTAACAAAATCAGACAGTTACTAAAAACTTATATTAAGTTAACAATCTATTAAGGTTGATACTAGCTCGTAAAGCACTGTTTAGCACTCTATAAAATACAAAGATAGCTGAGCATTCACCGGTTATTTTTTGGTTACTCGGTAGATAGCGACGTCTGCTAATAAGTTAGGGGCTTGTCTTATTAACGCCTTCATCAAAGGTGTATGGCCCTTTTCAGAATCGCTAACCGCAAAACGATTAATAATATGAATATCATGCTGCGCACATAATAGTTCAAAATCTTTAAAGGTACATAGATGAATGTTTGGCGTGTTGTACCATTCGTAAGGCAGCGCTTCAGAGACAGGCATCATACCTTTAAGCCCTAAATGAATGCGGTTTTGCCAATGCGCAAAGTTAGGGAAGGTAATGACTGCTTCACGGGCAACTCTCAGCATATCAAGCAACAACTCGTCAGGTGCTTTTACTGCTTGTAGGGCACGTGCCATGACGACCGTGTCAAAGCTGTTATCAGCAAAGCGCGCTAGACCATCGTTGAGGTCCTGCTCGACAATTGACAAGCCATTGCCAATTGCCTCATTGATTTTGTCTTCATCAATCTCTAGTCCGTAACCTGTTACGCCTAGTTTTTGCTGTAAGTGGGCAAGCAGCTCACCATTGCCACAACCTAAGTCCAGTACATGTGCTTGCGGCGCAATCCAGCGCTCTGCCAGTTGGTGATCCATTCTCATGAGCGCTCTCCTGTGGCTGGGCGGCTAGGGGTGATAAATGGTGCAGTCAAAAATCCTTTAACCGCACCCATGTAGCGAGGAATATCAAATAAGAAAGAATCATGTCCGTGCGGCGCATCAATATTGATATAGCTGACTGGTTTGCCAGTGGCCATCAGCGCATCGACAATCTCTTGCGAGCGCTCAGGTGCAAAACGCCAGTCAGTGGTGAATGACACGACTAGATATTGGCATTGTGTATGAGCAAAGGCAGCTTTAAGCGCAGAGAGCTCTTGCTGACGATCAGACTCAATATCTTCAATCGTCGTTACTGCATCTTCTAACTCACTCTGTGCATTGGCTTTGCTAGACTCGACTGACGCCGCGATTGAGTCTTCTATTTGCACTGCCGACTCTGTAGTGTCTTTTACTACGGTTGATGGGTAGTCGCGCGTCGGATCAAAGTAATCTAAGGCTTTGGTCATGAGCAGATAAGTATTGGCGTCGAAGTTTTCACTAAAGCGTTCGCCTTGATAGCGTAGGTAGCTTTCGACCTGAAATTCAACATCGTAGCCATACATGAATTTACCTGATTTTAAATCACGGCCAAATTTGGCTTTCATCGCGTCATCAGTTAAGTAGGTAATATGTCCAACCATACGCGCCAATATCAGTCCGCGACGAGGATAAGTGCCTTCTTGTATATAGCGTCCATCTTTAAAGTCAGGGTCGGATAATATAGATTGGCGCGCCACTTCGTTGAAGGCGATATTTTGAGCAGATAGCTTGGGTGTGCTGGCGATGACCACACAGCGCTTTAACCGCTTTGGATAATCAACAGACCACTGTAGCGCTTGCATACCGCCCATTGAGCCACCGACAATGGCGTGCCAAACGTCGATGCCTAGACGATCTGAGAGCATTGCTTGGGTTTTCACCCAGTCTTTGATGGTGATCAGCGGAAAATCAGGGCCATACACTTGCGGCTCATCGCTGCTATTTGCATCAAGGCTGTCCGAACTAATACTATCCGAACCAACGCTATCAGGGTTAATAGTGGTAGGCCCTGTTGAACCAAAACAGCTACCGATATTATTGACACACACCACATAGAACTGATTGGTATCAATTGCTTTATTGGGACCAATCATATTGTCCCACCAGCCTGCTTTTTTGTCATCAGCGCTATGGAAGCCAGCTGCATGATGATTGCCCGATAACGCGTGGCAAATCAGAATTGCATTTGATTTATCGCGATTGAGTGTACCGTAAGTCTCTACCATCAAGTCAAACGAGGGCAGGGTACGGTTGCATTCTAACGTTAAGGGCTCAGCAAAATGAAAATTCTGAGGCGTAACGACACCCACAGACCCTATAGCACTTTCAATATTGGCTGAGCTATTAAGGTGAGGTTGTGAATCAGGATGCTGGTCACTGGTATTATCAGAGCGTGCGTTCAAAGCTACCTCGCAAGACTACAATCATCAATAAAATAAAAGCAAAATGGCACGTTGCTAACAGGCTATTTTACCTACACGGTTTTTATAAACTGGGCCTGCCTATTGTATGGTGATGCGCGTTGGAGTACAACCGTCGAGCGCGCCTTTCGAGCGCATCGATCATAGTTTTTATAGAAGGTGCGCTAGAAATGAATAACGAGTAAGCCGCCAGCATCAAGTAATCAAGAGTCAATAAATAGCAACTGCGTATCAAATTGTATAGGTGCGCTTTTAGCCCGCGTCATTAATAGATAAAATGCTACACTAGTAAGGTGTTCATTCAACTGTGTCTTAACAGTATCGTCTCTTATTATTTTGACCTCACCCTTAATAACTTACTGCTAATAAAGTGCTGCTATGAAACCTAAATTGCCCCCACGTATTGCCGTTTTGTTAGTGAATCTTGGTACACCAGATGAGCCAACGGCACCTGCCGTACGTCGCTACCTCAAACAGTTTTTGTCAGACCCACGAGTGATTGAGATTCCCAAATTTCTATGGGCTATTATTCTGAATCTATTTGTCTTGCCCAGTCGTCCTAAGCGCGTAGCAAAGGCATACGCCAGTATCTGGGAAGGTGACTCACCGATTCGTAAAATACTAAAAAGCCAAGTTGAGCTATTAGAACCACGTTTGGCCGATAGTGTGGCACCCTTTCGTGTCTCTGTGCATCCTGCGATGAGCTATGGTAATCCTGGTTTGCCTGATGTCATGGACGCGCTACGTGGTGAAGGAGTTGATCACTTTGTCATACTGCCGTTGTTTCCACAGTACTCTGCCTCTTCAGGCGGTGCAGTATATGATGCGCTGACGAAGTGGACGCTCAAGCAACGCAATTTGCCAAACTATACGATTGTCAAAGACTACTTTGCCCATCCGCTATATATTCAAGCATTGGCCAACTCTATTCGCCGTTTTCAAGAGAAGCATGGCAAGCCTGAAAAATTGATGTTTAGTTTTCATGGTATTCCGCAGCCTTATGCTGATAAAGGCGATCCTTATCCTAAACGCTGTAAATGTACGGCTGCGCAAGTGGCGCATGAACTTGGCTTGACAGAAGATGAGTGGATTATTAGTTTCCAGTCACGCTTTGGTAAGCAAGAGTGGGTTAAGCCATATACCGATGTGGTGTTGGAAGATTGGGGTAAGTCAGGTGTGCGCTCGGTACAGGTGATCAGTCCGGCGTTTTCAGCAGACTGTCTAGAAACATTAGAGGAACTAGCCATTGAAAACCGTGATAACTTCCTTAATGCTGGCGGGCAAGAGTATCATTATATTCCTGCACTAAACCTTGATGAAACACATATTGAATTGCTTGAAGCGTTGAGCTTGCCTCTAGTAAAAGGTTGGGCTGGCACGCTAGATGGCTGGGTTTAGTCAATTAAGAGTCGCTGTTTCAGTAAGTTGAATAGTAGAATAAAAAAAGCACGCTTAATATAGTTAAGCGTGCTTTTTTATGACTAAAAATTGTATTAACAGTTATGTTAAGTTCTAAAAATCATCATCGTTGCTACGTTCGGCCGCTTCTCTATCAACAATATCCATGGCATCTGGATAATCGCTGTCATCAAGGTTGTCCTGAACCAAAATCTCATCGACACGTGACTCATCGATATTTTGACGATGCGCAGGTGTCAGCCCTTGGGTCGCATCACTACCGACTTCTGAGTTATTAAATCCCGCACTATTATCAATCACATCATCGTTATCAATAGTATGCAGCATAGGATTGTCCAAATCGACCAATTGGTTGTCTTGTTCATCCTGATTGTTGTTATCTAAATTATCTGAATTATCGACGTTGTCATTATTGTCACGACGATTACCGTCAATATGATCCATCTCTTTTGGTAGTGGGTTTTTTGAATTTTCCATGAATAATTCCTTATTGTAGTTATTAGATGTCGCCATCATTAGAAATAAAAATATCGCGCTGACTTGTTAAAGTCATCGCTCATTGCAATGTAAATAATATGCTTCTCAGTTTGTACGCTTATTCAACTTTTCACTAGTAGTAAGGTGTGACAGGATGTTCAAAAAATGTAAGACGATGATTAGAACGCAAAACGGCTACTCAAGATGAGTAGCCGTAATTGTTTATAAAATTTTTGCTAAGTCTTTGTACGATAGCAAGATTGCTACATAAGTAATCAAACTTATAGTGTTAATTATTGGCGTGGTCGAACTTATAATTTAACTTTTGTACTAGACATGACTGATAGTCAGCCAGTTTAAATCGCCATAAATAGGTCAAGGCGATACCATAAATGGCAGTCTCAGCCAGCTCTTCGATAATTTCACCAAATGTATGCGGGAACACAATAGCGTTCTCACCCATGTACTGAATGATAGCCAGTACAGTAACGCTAAGATAGAGCGAAACTGGCACGTTTTTTAGCACTGCCCATAGGTAATGCCTCGAATAGGCCAGCAAACCAAGCGCGACGAGATAGATAACGGTAAGGACGCTGTCCTCCCACCAGTCATAAGATTGACCAAGCATCGAAAAGTCGCTTGGAACCAGTAAGTCTGGTAGATAGTTCAACTCTCGACGAATGACAGAGACAAATATAAGTACGGCTGCCAGCCAAAAAGCCTTAATTTGTTTGACATGACTTTTCATAACATATTGTGAACTGCGCAATAGGCATATTATCAAAAGTATAATGCCAGGGACTTCAATGATGCCATCTGAACTCAAAATAACTGGCTCCTGCGTATCAAAAAGAATGTGTTAAAAACAAAAAAGTGAGCCCAAAGGCTCACTTTAAAGCAAAAATATCGAATAGTTAGTGTTTAACAGATGACCTATTATAAACCCCGTACCTAGATATTACTGTTATGAAATATAACTAACTGGTCATAAGTGATTGTTAATATAAACAATATATAATGACTCATTGTAGTATCAGTTATCAAAAACTCTCATATCTGCAAGGTATATGAATAACTGTACTTTATATGCTTAATTAAATGACAGTTAATGTCTAGTGCGCCTCATCCCAGTTTTGACCACTATCAGTCTCGACTAATAAAGGCACTGCAAAGTCGACATTCCAGCCTTTTTCTACTGCTGTAGTCGTCAATACATCTTGCATAGCATCAGTAATCAGCTGGCTAACTTCGTCTACTTTATCGGCATTCACTTCAAACACCAGTTCATCATGAACCTGTAGCAGCATTTTAGCTTGCTCTTTTGGCAGCACTTTATCAACGGCAATCATAGCAAGCTTGATTAGATCAGCAGCAGAGCCTTGTAGTGGGGCGTTAATCGCCGCGCGCTCAGCACCTTGCTTGACCATACGATTGCTGTGATTGATATCAGGCGTATAGAGCTTACGACCCAATATTGTTTCGACATAACCTTGCTCATAGGCGCTGGCACGGGTATTGATCATATAGTTTTTGACGCCTGGATAGCGCTCAAAGTACATATCGATATAGTCTTGCGCTTCACCGCGACTCATTTGTAGCTGCTTGGCAAGTCCAAAGGCACTCATCCCGTATAGCAGACCAAAGTTAATGGCTTTAGCATTACGGCGCTCGGTCGAAGTGACGTCTGCGACATCCTTACCAAGTACTTCGGCAGCAGTAGCCGCGTGAATATCTAACCCTTCATTAAAGGCATGAGTTAAGTTTTTATCACCTGAAAAATGTGCCATTAAACGCAATTCAATTTGTGAATAATCCGCAGCCAAAATAACGCGACCTTCTGGGGCGATAAAGGCTTGACGAATTAAACGACCAGTCGCAGTACGAATCGGAATATTTTGTAAGTTAGGATCTGTCGATGACAAACGCCCAGTGCTCGTTAATGCCTGATGGTAGCTAGTATGCACGCGATCGGTTTCGCTATCTGCGACATTATCAAGCGCATCAGTATAAGTACTTTTAAGCTTGGACAGTCCGCGATACTCTAGCGTAATATCGACCAATGGATGATCAATTTTTGATAGTACAGCCTCACCAGTCGAGTATTGACCAGACTTGGTTTTTTTACCACCAGCGACGCCTAGCTTTTCGAACAGCATTTCACCGAGCTGCTTAGGAGAGCCAAGATTGAACTCTTCACCTGCTACTTCATAGGCGCGCTTCTCTAGAGCGATAATTTCTTCATCAAAGCGTTTTGATAGCTCGTTTAAGAAGGAGCGTTTAATCAAAATACCATGCGCTTCCATTTGGCAAAGTATCTCTGCTGTTGGAATCTCTAGCTCGTGTAACAGTTTGGCATTATTGGCATCGTTAGCCAGCTCAACGCTGAACACGTCAAATAATTGATAGGTGATGTCGGCATCTTCACAAGCATAGTCGCTCGCGATATCGATGGCCACTTGGTCAAAGGTAACTTGCTTAGCGCCTTTACCTGCTACATCTTCAAAGCTGATGG
Source organism: Psychrobacter sp. NPDC077938 (assembly GCF_044542635.1). Lineage (NCBI taxonomy): Bacteria > Pseudomonadati > Pseudomonadota > Gammaproteobacteria > Moraxellales > Moraxellaceae > Psychrobacter > Psychrobacter sp. NPDC077938. The sequence continues at coordinate 198,270 of NZ_JBITUW010000001.1, read as the reverse complement.
TTTGCGTTTGCAGATAATGACGTGCTAAATCATCCATACCGTGGCGAGTAGCTGCCGCATTGATGATATAGCTGGCAAGCATCGTATCCATTGCCCAGTTATTTGGCTGCTCATGTATGGCGCCGACTAGATCGATATCATAGTGAGCGAGGATGTGCGCATCGTACTTTAGATGCTGACCGATTTTACCGATATTTGGGTTCTCTAAGACAGGTTTTAAGCGAGCTAATACTGTATCGCGATCAAGCTGCTTGGCAGTTAGCTCATCACCTTCTAGGCTATGCGTAAGCGGAATGTAATATGCTTCATGCGCTTGCAACGCAAAGGATAAACCGACAATTTGTGCGTCACGCCAATGAACGCTAGTGGTTTCGGTATCAATGACAAAATGCGGAGCAGCTTCTAACAACTCGACCAAGCTATCAAACGCTGGCTCGTCGAGTATAGTGTGCCACGCTTTATCATGGTTAGCGCTATCTTCAATGTTGTCGCTCTTGGTCGATTGGAGCGATTTTGCCACCTGTGCCTGTGACTCAGTATCAGCTTGGCTATCGGCAACACTTTTAGAGCCATTGGCAGGGTGATTCGGGTGATCAAGCGATGCCAGCTCATTTCTAAACTCAAGCTCATTATATAAGTCGCGCAATTCGTCTATATGCGCACAAGGGTCGGTATTGATTTTTAGGTCATTCCAATCTTGACCGATGGCTAAGTTAGTGACGATGGTGGCTAGCTTCCTATTAAAAGGAATATCGTCGGCGTGTTCAATCAGACCTTTCGCCCCGCGACCTTTGATAAAGCCGATATGCTTGAGCATATTTTCGATATCACCGTACTCAACGAGTAGGTCTTTAGCGGTCTTTTTACCGATACCCGGTACGCCTTTGATGCCGTCAGAGGCATCGCCCATTAGCGTTAAGAAATCGATCATTTGGTTTGGATTGATGCCAAACTTATCGATTACCGCTGGTGTATCCGTGACTTTGCCCGTAAAGCTGTCTTCCAGTATCACGCAGTCGTTGACCAGCTGCATCATGTCTTTATCACCCGTCGAGATGACCACATGATGACCTTGCTCGACAGCACGATGGGCAAGTGTACCGATGATATCATCCGCTTCTGCACCTTCGATACGTAACAGCGGAATACCTAATGCAGTGACTAAACGATGAATATAAGGAATTTGCTCTACCAGCTCGACATCGATGGGCGGACGAGCTGCCTTGTAATCAGCGGACATATGATGGCGAAAAGTCGGTGATTTGGTATCGAAGCAGACAGCCATGTGGGTAGGGTGATAGCGACGCATCAGCTTCAGTAATGCGTTAAGTGTACCGCGTATCGCATTGGTGATTAGGCCCTGCGAGTTTTGCATGGTTTTTGGCAAGGCGTGATAAGTGCGGAACAGATAATAGGAGCCATCAACCAAAATAAAAGGCGGCTGATCTTTGTCTACATGACTGGTATCCATCAGCGCCACGTTAGGCATGGTATCGAAGTTCGGTAATGCTTTTGGGTCAAGCGCTTGGTGAGAGTTGTGGTCGTTATCGGTGGTATTGTCAGCTATGTCATCAGTCATAAAAGTCACTTATCAGCTATTAGATAAAAATATATACGCTTATTATAACGATAAAATCAGCGCGTGCCGAACTGCTTAACCGTTACGAGATGTTCTATCGTGTTCTTTTTTATTGAAATCTATATTGGAGTTTTGATATTTCATGTCTAGGACAAACAAATTGCTAAAAACAAAAAAAGAACCCAGATAATCTGAGTTCTTCTAGTAGAAATGACTATCAACTATTTGTTATTAAGTAGTTGATAAGGAATCTTTGAATACGTTATTTTACTTCTGAAGAGACTTCAACATCGATGTTACCACTGGTTGCTTTCGAATATGGGCATACTTCATGCGCTTTTTCGACCAATTTTTGGATCTCGTCAGCAGATAGGTCTGTATTATCAGCGATGACATGGATTTTTACGGCAAGCTTATATTCGTGATTGTCACCTTGTAGTAGGTCTACAGAGGTCTCAACAGTTGAGCCAAATGTTGCGCTTTCCATTTTCTTAACTACGCCTAAAGCACCATCAAAACAAGCGCCATAACCCATCGCGAGTAATTGCTCAGGATTATTACCTTTTTCATTACCGCCTGGTGGTACCATATTGATTTCAAGATCGCTATCGCTTAAGGTTGCTGTACCCATGCGGCCGCCAGTAACAGTAGATTTGGTAGAGTATAGAGATTTCATGACACATCCTTTGTTGTGAGTTTTTATGTTTATATTTGAGTGGTAAGTCTTAATATGAAACTTAGCATAACAAATCGCTCACGCAGCTCAGTGCATAGAGAGTAAATATATACTGCTAGTTTGTAAATGAGATTTCGGACACAGTTTTATTCGTTTTTATATTTACGAGCTTATCGTACAGCCGCCAAAGAGGTACAATAGCGGTAATGAGCCATATATACATTATCAGTACGGATAATAGAAATCTGAATCATAAGGACATTGTTTGATGAATAGATGGATTGCGATACCTAGTGTTTGCTTTTTGACGACGCTTGCTTTGATAGGATGCGAGGAAGAAGACGGCGCTTATGGGACGGCTAGTAGCGAGATTACATTGACAAGCTTTGCTAATAGTTATGATAGCAAAGCCAATGCTACGGCGATTGCGCGAATTGATGAAACGTATCGTACTGGTGCGCGCGAAATCAAAACAACCAATATTATCAACAGTTATAGCAATCAAAGCCTGAATGATTTAGACAGAACCGTACTGGCAGATGACTTCGAGGGTCGACTTGAAAATAAAGACATCGAGGTTAATAATCGGACGGTCAAACGCCCCATTTATGAAAAAAACACCAACAACCAGCTAGATTACCAAACCACTTATAAGACGCTCAATTTGTCAGGTTTGCGTGCTAACAGCTATGTTGCTAGTACAAACGTGAACAATAGATACGGTATTATTACCGACTTAAATAACTATTCTGAAATTCCGACCAATGTTGCTTTTCCTGAAGGGTCGGTTTGTTATATCCCTGTGGTAACCAGTGAGCGTTCGTTTTTGGCATTTAATGAGAAAAACAAGACTGGATACGCCTCCATAGAGAGATGGATTGAAGTGGCCAAAACTCGCTTTAGTGCAGATAGAGATCATAGAACTTCTCAGTTCGGAGTTGGCGTAGGCAATCAGCAGCAAGCCGCGCAAGTTATGTTTTTTGAGTATGATGATCAGCCTGCTTATGAATATAGCGGTGTTGAATACGGAAAAGACGTCTATGAAGCAAATTATGTCGCCAAAGGTAGCACTGATCCGAACACAGACAGTCGTTTTGACGTAGTCGATTGTACAGTCGTCAATGAGGTGGCTGGTGACTTCTTGGCTGAGCAAATAGAACGCTACTATTGAGATGAATTGATGGTTATTAGTCGTGCTAATTAAGCAGGATGATCGCAATTAAAAAGCCCAAAAACACGCTTCGTTTAAATAACGGGGCGTGTTTTTTTATACGCTAACTCTGCACCCTGATGCTAAATCCGCTACAATACGCCCATTATTTATTTTATTTATTTAGAGTCACTTCTAAATCACATAACTGTTGAAGCTGAAAATTATGAGCGTAGATCCAAAGAAATTAAACAAAGAAGTTGCTAAGCGCCGCACCTTTGCCATCATCTCGCATCCCGATGCTGGTAAGACCACCATGACCGAAAAACTCCTGTTATGGGGTCAAGCGATTCAGGTAGTGGGTGAAGTAAAAGGCCGTAAGACAGATCGTCATGCAACCTCAGATTGGATGAGCATGGAGCAAGAGCGTGGTATCTCAATCACGACGTCTGTCATGCAGTTTCCGTATAAAGACCATATGGTCAACCTACTAGATACCCCAGGTCACGCCGACTTTAGTGAAGATACCTACCGTACTTTGACCGCAGTAGATAGTGCGCTGATGATGGTCGATGGTGCAAAAGGTGTGGAAGAACGAACCATCAAGCTGATGGAAGTGTGTCGTATGCGCGATACACCTATCATCTCGTTCGTCAACAAGCTAGATCGTCAGATTCGTGAGCCGCTTGAGTTGCTTAGCGAAATCGAAGCCGTATTGAAAATCAAATGTATCCCAGTGACTTGGCCTATCGGTATGGGTCAAGACTTCATCGGTGTCTATCATTTGACTGAAAATAAAACTTACTTTTATGAAAAAGGTAATGGCGGCAAGATGACGGTCTCTGAGACCCGAGAAGGCTACGATTATCCAGATATCCGTGAGCGTTTGGGTAAGCTGATGTTTGACGCTTTCGAAGAGTCGCTTGAGCTGGTACAGATGGCGCTAGAAGAGTTCAGTGTTGAAGCATTTTTGGCTGGCGAGATGACACCAGTATTGTTTGGCACGGCATTGGGTAACTTTGGGGTAAACATGGTACTTGATACCTTGGTCAAGTATGCACCGCCGCCAAAAGCCCATCCAACGACTGAGCGTGAAGTATCAGCCACTGAGACAGATTTTACAGGCTTCGTCTTTAAGATTCAGGCCAATATGGACCCGCGTCACCGTGACCGTATTGCGTTCTTGCGAGTGTGCTCTGGTAAGTACGAGAAGGGTATGAAAATGAAGCACGTGCGTCTGGGTAAAGACGTACGTATTGCCGATGCTCTAACCTTTTTAGCAGGTGACCGTGAGGCGCTAGAAGAAGCCTATCCAGGTGATATCATTGGTTTGCATAACCATGGCACCATCTCTATCGGTGACAGCTTCACTGAAGGCGAAGAGTTAAGCTTTACAGGTATTCCGCATTTCGCCCCTGAACTGTTCCGCCGTGTGGTACTAAAAGATCCGCTTAAATCAAAAGCGTTGCAAAAAGGCCTGCAGCAGTTGAGCGAAGAGGGTGCAACGCAGGTGTTTATGCCGCAGATTAATAATGATTTGGTCTTAGGCGCAGTCGGTGTCCTACAGTTTGAAGTGGTCGCGCATCGTCTAAAAGAAGAGTATAAGGTTCAATGTACCTTTGAGCCAGTATCGATAGCTACGGTACGCTGGATTCATTGCGATGATGAAGTAGCATTGGCGAAGTTCAAGAAAAAAGCCCATGACCAATTATCATTAGATGGTGGTGGTTATCTGACTTACCTTGCGCCATCAAGGGTTAATCTACAGCTGATGCAAGACCGCTATCCAGAAGTGACTTTTAGTAGCACTCGCGAACATTAAATTTATTTATACGCTTATATCGTTTACTGATTAAGACACGCCAGCCGTGTCTTTTTTATTGCCTGTATTTACGACTCAAATAGTAAGAGTTAGATAATCGTTCGCTTACATCACCTCAAAAACGTGAACAGTCTTCCTACAATACATTGCAATTGTTACGGTAGAATATTGAATGGCATTTTATATTTGTAAAAGAGGACATATGCATACTACGACTCAAACTGATGATAAATCGATATCGGCTGATCTATTTTCGATAAAGGTAAGCCAGAGACGTTCAATTGCTATGTTGACTGCTAGCCTATTGTTAAGTGCCGTTAGTATGTCGGTCAATGCAGGAAGTTTTATTAGCAGCACGGAGTATCTACCGTATCAGCTACCCAGTAATATACAAGAGATATGTGGCAAGCGTGATAACTGTCCAGAGATTGAAGTTAAATATCTCAAAAGCAGTCAAAACTGGATAGATGAGATTGCCAATGCCCGTATCGATAACTTAGTCGTCAATAGTCAGATGACAGAGTCAGCGCCTATTAAAGGTAAAAGTAGTGAAAAAGAAGTTACAGCTGCTATTGATGGCTTTGTGAGCTCGCAATTCCAAGATATGCCTGATGATGTGTCGTGGGGTTATAATCTGATGGTAGCGCCTCATTACTTAGGTCATGTCGATGACTTTGAACTGTTTGAGATTAGTTCCTATGTCTATACGGGCGGTGCACACGGCATGCCTTATAGCGAGTACCTAATATTTGACCCAAGTACCAAAAAGCAAATTACGCTTGACGACATGCTTATCTCAGATAAAAAACCTCGTTTTGAGGCACTTGCCTATGATGCATATAAAGTGTGGGTTAAAACGGTTGCCGAAGACGTGAGCAGTTATGAGAAAAACTGGCCATTTACGTTAAGCGATAATGTGACCTTGACTGATACAGGCATTAGCATTCGTTATCAGCATTACTCTATCGGTCCATATGCTTACGGTATGCCTATCCTTAATATCCCCTATAGCAAGCTTGATAAAGTTATAAAACCTCGCTTTATACCAAAGTAAATACTGTATGGTGTTTGAGGAAAGTACTTAATAAACCGTACTAGGCAAATATTATTAAAGAAATAGCGACAATACTTATCATAAATTGGCAGTAATATTTTAGAGTTATTATTTTTAGCATCATTGGATATTCAATAGAAAAATAAGGAGTTATAACATGACAAACGAGACAGACAGTATGAATACGGCAGCAAATACAACTTGGCAGCTGAATGCATTGACGGAAGCATTAGGTGACCTGACACTGACGGTTAGTGATAGCTTATCTATAGGTCGTGGTAGTGATAACGACGTAGTACTAGGTAGCAAGCAGGTTTCTCGCAACCATGCAGTGCTCAGTGTGCTAGATGGTCAGTTGTATGTGAAGGACTTAGATTCTTCTAATGGCACGTTTATCAATGAGCAACGTATTGCAGGTAATGAATCTAGTCATCTAAAAGCAGATGATACGCTTAGCTTTGCAAGCTTTAGCTTTCAAGTACAGGCATCTGCTGCACCTGTGACGACGTCAGAGAGTGAAACGCTAGCGCCAGTGACCACAGAGAAGCTAGTAGCAGATGCAGATGCAGATGCACATGAGAATGCTGACACGGCTACTGTGCTAGAAACTCCTGCTAGTGAGCCTGTGACCGAAGAGCAAGTAGTTGAGGAAAGCGTTCTTGAAGAAGATCCAATCATAGAGCAAACAGGCAATGAGCCAGTGGTCAAAGAAACAGGGATTGATGAAGTACTGTCTGACGAGGATGCGGCATCGCCTACGCCAGTAGAAGAAACGCCAGTTGCTACAGAAGGGGTAGATGACACATCTGTACCAACAGCAACCCAAACAGAAGCTGTGACGTCTACAGAGTCATCACATGCAGCATCTATTGATAGCGCGCCAGTGGTAGAAGAGCAGCCAGCAGCGCATGAAAAGCCAGTAATGCATGAAGAGCCAGCAGTCCAAGACGAACACGACAAAACGACAAAAACAGAGCTACAAGAAGAAGCTGACCCTGAAGTTTTAAAAGCCAAACAAGCAGCTAGTGCCCAGTTTTCAGGCACGGCTAATTTAGGGCAGCCGCGCGATCTTGGTACCGAAGGCAATAATGCGATGGATCAAGAAATAAGCAACCCTGCTCATGCAGGTCATGTAGAGAAAAAAGCGAGCGGCGGCTGGTTTATATGGGTATTTGTGACCATTCTAATTATCGGTTTGGCCTTATGGTTGTTTAATATGGGCGGTGCATAATTTAATTCTACACTAGGTCTTTGTTGTAATTTTTGATAGAGAGCCTTGTTATGCTTGCCGTTTTTTAAACAAATGACTCATTATAGCGTCGATATTTTAGCGAATATTGGCGCTATATTTTATAGAGCAGCTTATAGTTTTACTATTTCCTATAAGCTGCTAAGAGAGCGCTATTATGATGACTTTTGAAGAATACCAAGCTTTTAGAGATAGAGGCTTTAGTCACGCACCGCTAGTAAAAAAGCGTTTGATGGATGCGCAGACTCCCGTATCTGTATTCTCCAAAGTACGTGATCTGAATGGCTCTGCCTATCTATTTGAATCTGTAGTAGGCGGTGAGCGCTGGGCACGATACTCTATGATTGGATTGGGTAGCGATCTGATTTTGCAGTACGCTGATGGCAATATGACGACCAAACGAAACGATCATATTGATACAGAGTCAGTAGAGAATCCCTTTGATTACCTACGTGAGCTGATGGCACAATATCAAATGCCAACCGCTGAAGATGTGCCGACGATGCCGAGCTTTAGCGGTGGTCTAGTCGGTTACTTCGGATACGATATGGTACGTGTTATTGAGCCAAGTGTCGGTTTATCTGATGCGCCCAATCCAATGTCGATGCCAGATATGTGGCTGATGCTTTCGATGAGCGTGATTGTATTTGATAATTTAGAGAATACGCTGTCAATCATCGTCTATGCTGATTGCCAGTCTGAGGATGGCTACAGTTCAGCTATTCGCGAGCTAGAACAAATCGAGGAAAAGCTAGCAGAACCGTCTAACTTGCGCGCACCTGTAATGCCTACGCCTAAATTTATATCGCAAACAGGAGCCAAAAAATACTGTAGCGATGTCAATAAAATAAAGGATTGCATTGCCGCAGGTGACGTCATGCAGGTAGTGCCAGCGCAGCGATTGACAGCAGACTATACAGGTGACTCTCTAGCCGTCTATCGTGCGCTTCGCTACCTAAACCCTTCACCGTATCTGTTCTTGGTGCATGGTTATACACTCGACGATCATAAACGCTTTGATATTATCGGTGCTTCTCCTGAAATCCTATCCCGTATCGAAAATGGAAAAGTGACGGTAAGGCCGCTGGCAGGGACACGGCAACGTGGCCGAGATGAGGCTGAAGACCTAGCGCTTGAGCAAGAGCTGTTAAATGATGAGAAGGAAACGGCCGAGCATTTGATGCTCATTGATTTAGGTCGCAATGATATTGGCCGCGTTTGCGAGTATGGCAGTGTCAAGGTCACAGAAAAGATGTTTATAGAGCGCTACTCACAAGTAATGCATATCGCATCTAATGTTGAGGGTACGATACGAGCTGACAAAGATGCACTAGATGTATTTTGTGCCACTTTCCCAGCTGGGACGCTATCAGGTGCACCCAAAATCCGTGCCATGCAAATTATCGATGAGATAGAACCGGTACGCCGAACGGTGTTTGGTGGTTCAGTAGGTTATTTAGGTTGGAATGGTAATATGGACACGGCCATTGCTATCCGTACTGCGGTGATGCGCCGTGGTGAAATACATATTCAAGCCGGAGCAGGGGTTGTTGCTGATTCTGTGCCAGAAAAAGAATGGGATGAAACCAATAAAAAAGCATTGGCATTAATAAAAGCGGTAGAAATGGCCTGTAATGGCTTGCGTATTCGCTAATCAAATAGCCAGTGATATGGCAAAAATAAAGGCTGCAAGCAAAAAGCCAATTTATTGCCATATTTTTATTTATAAAAAAACTAGCTTAATCAGTGACTTAAATATTTATATTAAATTAATTTAAAAAAAGATGAAAAAGTACTTGCGCATCTCAAAAAATTTGATAGAATAGCCACCACTTTAAGAGAACAAGCCGACTTAGCTCAGTTGGTAGAGCAACTGACTTGTAATCAGTAGGTCGCCAGTTCGATCCCGGCAGTCGGCACCATCTCTCTTAAAGTAGCTTTTTATGAATTTGTCTTAAATGTAAGTCATTTTTGTTCAAAGCAACCTAAGGTGGGGTTGGGGAGCGGTCAAACCCAACAGACTGTAAATCTGTCGCGAAAGCTTCGAAGGTTCGAATCCTTCCCCCACCACCATATTTTCTAAAGTTTGTCATAGCGCCAAGCATGCTCTCTATATCTCATAACTCTCGATTAGAGTTATCCGGAATAAGAGTAAATGCGGGTGTGGTATAATGGTAACACCTTAGCCTTCCAAGCTAATGACGCGGGTTCGATTCCCGCCACCCGCTCCATATATACACCATCGCAAAGCATAACAATAAATCATCACGAGAGTCAGTAATTATTGCTGCATCGTGATATTTTTTTTAGTGCAACTCAAAGGTTTCAATATACGCTCATATAGCTCAGCGGTAGAGCACTCCCTTGGTAAGGGAGAGGTCTCGAGTTCAATTCTCGATATGAGCTCCATTTATTGTTTATACCTTTTATGCTTGTTTTGCTATTTATATAACTTTGCGTCGATATCGAAATTATAGAATATTGAAATATATAACAGTAGTGCGGTAGACAATGATTCAAAGGTGACACTGAGGTGTTGCCTTTTAGTGCTGTCAGTATATTAATAAATATTGGTTTTGATGGTCTCATATAGAGAAGACTAAAACTAATAGGTCAGTATGCAGACATTAATACACTATTTTTTGCACTTTGGTTTCCCTCTTTTTATCGCGATTGCGTTTTTTAAAAAAGAGTGGAAGAAAGCATATCTGATTTTGCTTGCGACCATGCTGGTTGATATAGATCATCTGGTAGCAAACCCAATATTTCAGGCAAATAGATGTAGCATTAATTTTCATCCGTTACATACTTATTATGCGATGCTAGTGTATTTTGTTTTACTCTTTCTTCGTAAGCCTTTTAATATCATTGGAATTGGATTGTTGTTCCATATGTTAACGGATTTTACGGATTGTTTGATGATGTCGGTCAGCTAATATCGCGACCTTGCATATCAAGATAATTATACGGTTATAAGAAAGGTTATAATCAATCGAGTTTTACATCTACTAGTTAGAGAGAAGTTGATTTCGATTGAGAGATGTATGACTATTTAAGACAAGTCAGCGTATAATAACGGATACAAGAATTAGTTCGGAGCATTGTTTAAGCAGTGGTTCGTGCGGTTGATAGCTAGGTTTATGATGATTTAATTCTATTATGAGCCATTAAACAGCTTTTTATTGATCATTCACCAAAAAAAGAGGAAATACCCATGGCAAAGGCCAAGTTTGAACGTAACAAGCCACACGTCAACGTCGGTACAATCGGACACGTTGACCATGGTAAAACAACCCTTACCGCTGCAATCGCAACCGTAGCTGCAATCACCTCTGGTGGCGAAGCCAAAGACTACGCGTCTATTGACTCAGCACCAGAAGAAAAAGCACGTGGTATCACAATCAACACCTCACACGTAGAATATGACACAGATAGCCGTCACTACGCACACGTAGATTGCCCAGGTCACGCCGATTATGTTAAAAACATGATCACTGGTGCTGCCCAGATGGACGGCGCAATCCTAGTAGTATCTGCAACTGACGGCCCAATGCCACAGACTCGTGAGCACATCTTGCTTTCACGTCAGGTTGGCGTACCGTACATCATCGTATTCATGAACAAATGTGACATGGTTGATGACGAAGAATTGTTAGAGCTAGTAGAAATGGAAGTTCGTGAACTATTGAACGACTATGACTTCCCAGGCGACGACACTCCTATCGTTAAAGGTTCTGCTACTGAAGCCCTAAAAGGCTCAGAAGAAAAATACGGCCAACCAGCTGTTGTAGAACTACTAAACGTACTAGACACCTACATCCCAGAGCCAGAGCGTGACATCGACAAAGCATTCCTAATGCCAATCGAAGACGTATTCTCAATCTCAGGTCGTGGTACTGTAGTAACAGGCCGTGTTGAATCTGGTATCGTTAAAGTTGGCGACGAGATCGAAATCGTTGGTATCCGTGACACTCAAAAAACCACCTGTACTGGTGTAGAGATGTTCCGTAAACTGCTTGACGAAGGTCGTGCAGGCGAAAACTGTGGCGTACTACTACGTGGTACTAAGCGTGAAGACGTACAACGTGGCCAAGTACTAGCTAAGCCAGGTTCAATCACTCCTCACACCAAGTTTGACGCTGAAGTATATGTATTGTCAAAAGAAGAGGGTGGTCGTCACACACCATTCCTAAACGGCTATCGTCCACAGTTCTACTTCCGTACTACTGACGTAACTGGTGCAATCCAATTACAAGACGGTACTGAAATGGTAATGCCTGGCGATAACGTTGAGATGGGCGTAGAGCTTATCCACCCAATCGCTATGGACAAAGGTCTTCGCTTCGCAATTCGTGAAGGCGGCCGTACTGTAGGCGCTGGTGTTGTTGCTAACGTATTGAACTAAGACTTAAGTCTCAGCAATGAGCTTATGAATTAGTCATAAAAAAGGCCATCCTATTTAGGGTGGCCTTTTTTTATGATAAAGAATAAATAATGTAGTTACTTACTTATATAATCTAAGTACAACCAAATGATGAGACTAATTAAATGAAAGGAACATCATGTTTGCGATAGAAGTATTACCAACGAATGCAGTAGAACTCAAAAACGTCATTCAAACTGTCGCTAATATAGAAGCGATGGTGCAACCAGATGATGCTTGGAGCCAGAAAACATTGACTGAGTTACTTGAGCAGGACAGTATTTGCCTATTGATTGCTTATGATCAAGCGAAAGAGGAGGGTGTCTCTCATCGTGAGATAGTTGGCTATTGCTTATATCAAATGACTTTTGAGCAAGCAGAGGTGTTGCGTATCGGAACTGAGCCAGAGCACCAACGCCAAGGCATTGCTTCGCAGGTATTGAATAGGCTGCATGAGCTGTTACAGCTTAATCAGGTAGAAAGTCTTTTGTTAGAGGTACGTGCAGATAATACAGCGGCAATAGCGTTATACGAGCAACAAGCGTTTAGCATCATTCATAGACGCAAAGGCTATTATAAAATGCCACATAAACCAGCAGTCGATGCATTAATCATGCAGCATACTTATATTTAATGAAGTGAGTAAAGCTTAATAAAAATAAACGGCGATAATAAAAGTGGCTATAACAGCTACTATATAAAAACGGAATTAACTAAGATTTAAACTTTATTGTAAAGGAATTTTCTTTTTACAGACTTCCACATCAAGCTGATAATCACTATCGGCTTTCATTCGACCTAAAATATCCAAGCGTTCGCTCAGTAACTCCACCATTATGCTGATATTGGCTTGCTGTTTTTTAACTTGTTCTAGCTTTTGCTGTGTTAGTTCAAGCTGCGAATCGATATCCAAGTGACCATCATAATAATCATTTAGACTGTTTTTGATTTCAGTAAGGGTGAAGCCAATAGCTTGTGCGCTTTTGATCAGCTCTATGCGTTCGATACATTCTGGATGAAATTCAGTATATAAACGTGAGCCTGCCTGACGCTTGCGAGATTTTAGTAGGCCTAATTGCTCGTAATGGCGAACCGTATCTTTGGTCGTATTGGCTTTTGCTGCTAGCTCTCCAATCAATAGAAACGATGTATCAAGTGCCATAATAACCTCTTATTTTTTCGCTATGATAATCATAGCTCTGGTTGCCAAGGCGATTCGCTATCCAGTAACGATACGGCTAACGGTTTATGAGAGTGCTTTTGCCATGGCACAGACTGGCTGCCTATCAAGTTGTCTAACTGAGTTAGAAAGTCAGCACGCGGTAAGGTAGTCGCACCTAAGCTCATCAAATGATCATTCGGTAGCTGACAGTCGACGAGTGCGACATCACTTTGCTCACACAGGCGCATTAGACCCCAAAACGCTAGCTTTGACGCATTAGAGGCTCGGTGAAACATTGATTCACCAAAATAGATGCCGTTTATTTTTAACCCATATAATCCGCCAATCAGTTGACCTGCTTCGTCCCAAACTTCAATGCTATGAGCAAAGCCTTGTGCATGCAATTTAGTATAAGCTTCGATCATCTCATCATGAATCCAAGTATGCTCGCCTTCGGGATGATTGTCATTAAGGCCATCACTGCGCGGTAAGCTACAGGCATGTATGACATCGTCAAAAGCTTGATTAAGCGTCACTTGCCAACGTTCGCGATTTGCTTGCTTACGTAGAGACTTACTCGGTTGATAGGCAGAGGGAACAATCACACAACGCGGCTCGGGACACCACCAAGCAATAGGCTCATCTTCGTTAAACCAAGGAAATAGTCCTTGAGCATAGGCTGATATCAGCGTTTCAGGTGCTAGGTCACCGCCCATCGCGACGATGCCAATACCATCAGGATCGATAGAAATGGGATCAGGAAAGTCATAACGCCCAAGACTTTTTAAAGTCTCAGGCGTAATGTGTTTAGCGTGCTGTTGAGTAAAGTTGCCCATTTAGGCTTCTTTATCTGCAGTTAGGGTTGAATCGTAAGTGTGATCACGAGCGACGGTTTCGCCCAGTGCATCCAAGTACTTTTCAGCATCTAGCGCAGCCATACAGCCAGTGCCAGCAGAAGTGATGGCTTGACGGTAAACGTGATCAGCTACGTCACCTGCGGCAAACACACCTTCGATACTGGTCTGAGTGGCATTACCATTCAAGCCACTATTAACGATCAGATAGCCATCTTTCATGTCTAATTGACCTTTGAACAAGTCAGTATTTGGCTTATGACCAATAGCGACAAACATACCCATTGTATCTAGTTGCTTAGTGCTGCCATCAATCATCGATTCGATAACGACGCCATTGACGCCCATATCATCACCGACCACTTCTTTTACTTGATGGTTCCATTCGATTTTGACATTACCATTTTTGGCTTTTTCAAATAGCTTGTCTTGCAGAATTTTTTCAGAGCGCAAGCTATCACGGCGATGTACTAAGGTCACTTCAGACGCAATATTAGATAAGTACAAAGCTTCTTCAACCGCTGTATTACCACCACCAATCACCGCAACTTTTTGGTTTTTATAAAAGAAACCATCACAAGTGGCGCAGGCTGATACACCAAGCCCTCTGAACTTAGTCTCTGATTCTAGTCCCAAGTACTGTGCAGAGGCACCAGTTGAGATAATGAGTGCGTCACAAGTATAGCTACCGTTGTTACCTGTCAATTGAAAAGGACGCTCGTTTAGGTTTACTTCGTTGATATGATCATAGACCAGCTCAGTACCGAAACGTTCAGCGTGCGCTTTCATCCGTTCCATCAATGCAGGACCTGTCAAATCATGCGCATCGCCAGGCCAGTTGTCGACTTCAGTAGTGGTGGTTAATTGTCCACCGACTTCCATACCAGTAACCATAACTGGCTTAAGGTTAGCGCGCGCTGCATAAACGGCTGCAGAGTAGCCAGCAGGGCCTGAGCCTAAAATAATGAGCTTTTCGTGACGTGGAGCAGTAGTGTCAGTTGCCATGAGTTGTTCCTTGCTAAATATACGAATTAAAAATGTAAGTTATAAATATAATAAAAGAGGAATATCAAAAATGACTACGAATATGCTTCTTCTAATTGCTGTGTGATAATAACATAAGGGCACAGCGCACAAAGTGCAAGTTTGCTAAAACAAACACAGGTATCATTAGAATCAAAGAATAAATAACTTTGGAACATAAGTGCAAAAACAGAGACTATTTTATAGAATTTAGGCAATACAGTTAGCCATATTTTGCCACTCGTGTTTCGCTAACCAGCTGTTTTCTTACGCAAAGTGTCTACTGATTTACTTTCTTACACGCTTTCTTGATAAGACTGTCGCCACTGCACCTATGTATTTGTTATTATAAGAAGTTATGCCAAGTGTAGTAGGAGCCAAGCGATAACGGTTGTTTTAAGGCTCTATGATCGGCACATGCCAAATAAACACTTCGCGCGGTACATTTATGTCAACACTTTATGTCAGCATGATTAGGCTTAGTCATGCATTGGCGACCATTTAGTATTAATAACAAGGCAGATCTTACGTGATATCAGCACCGCTTATTGAGTATTTAAAAAAGGGAATGTTTACCCTCCTTGGGTTAATACTGGCCGTTTATCTGTTTGTCATTTTGATGACTTATACAGGCAACGATCCTAGCTGGTCGCACATCAGTAGTGATATGACCACGATTAATAATATGGGCGGCGAGGCAGGCGCATGGTTATCCGATTTGCTTTATAGCTTTTTTGGGTTTGGTGCTTGGTGGTTTTTGGCGTTTGTGGTTTACGAATCTATTCTAATTTGGTGGGAAAACAAGCCAACGTTTTGGCTCATGCGATTGGTCGCTTATGTGTTTTTGCTATTAAGTGCTAGCGCATTATTCGCACAATTGGTTTCTCTAGTTCAGCAAGTCACGAACCCTGACGCAATCGGCCTCGAAGGTGTCGCTGGTGGTATCATTGGGCTAGAGTTACAGGCGCGTTTGGCACAGCTGCTATCGCAGTGGGGGAGTGTGGTTTTCTTAGCAGTATTTGTTGTGATTACCGCTACGTTTGCCTTTAATATCCATTGGATGACGATATATCAAAAGGTTCGTGCACTATCATGGCTTGGCTCAGGTGTAAAAAGTCAGGATACTATCGACGCTACTGAACCGAGTATTGCATTACAAGGTGATAGCCAAAACTTAGATGAGTCGGTAGATAAAAAATTAGAGCATGAGCAACTGCCACTTGAGTTGCAGTCTGCGGAAAATAATAGCGGTACTCAAGACGTCAGCAGTAGTGGGCGTTTCGGTAGTGTATTGTCAGACTTTTTGGCAACCTCAGGGCTGGCAGATAGTGTCAAAGCCTCTGTCATCGCAGCGAAAGCAGCGGCAACACCTAGTAATGTCAAAAATGAGCAGGCAAATACCGATATAGGCTCGATTAATAACTCTACTGACAATACGGTTAATAGTACAGTCCAGCCGTTAGCCTTAAACTTGACTGCACCTGTTACTCGCAAAGTTGAGCCAAGCTTTGCGTGGAATGATGCCAATACTGTCGATGATTTGCTCGCAAGTGAGCAAATGGCTTACAGTGCCAATGGCATGGACAGTTCGGCTATGCCTGTACCTAACTATTCCCAAACGGGTACTAGTACCACAGCATCATTAGAGAAAGCAGTGCCTGCCACTACAGCAACTACAGTGACGGAAGCGGTTGATCAACCAGATATATATGATAAAGAATCATTAGCTCAGTCATCAGTTGATGAGTCAGTAAGTAGTAATTTAGCCAGTCAGCCAGTCATTGAACCTGCTGAGCCTAAAATCTCTACGACACATGAGACTGCAGAAGTGGATAAGTTGGCAGAAGCATGGTTGGCGGAGCATGCTGATATATCAGAACCTACAGAATCTGTTGTAGAAACGTCTGAAGACTCTAAGCCTGTTCAGGAAACTGTAGCAGCTGAGCTAATCGTACCAGAGAAGACGCCAGAACCTATCGTAGAAGAGCCTATTATCTTTGCACAGGATTCAGCCAATCAGCCGTTTGATACGCCTGTAGATTTGCCCCATACTGAAAAGACAGCAGTAGTCTCTGAGTCTGAAGTTGCTCCGATAACAGTAGAGACTGAGCCTGCATTGTCAGATGTGTCAGACATGACACCAACCAATACGCCTCCTGCCAATCCAAAAGCAGCGCCAACGGTGGAAGTAACTAGCCCAGTCTCAAATGTACAGTCTGAGCCTAAAGCGCCCGTGCAACCATCTGTTAGTTTTGCTGTCCCAGAGGGCGATAGCAGCAACCATATCACTGATATGATGCCAGAGGACGACAGTGATGACGACATCAATGTACCGGTTATGCCGCATATTAGTGATGATGCAGCCTTCAGTCAGAAATCACGCTCGATGCAAACGGCAGCTTATCGCAGCAGTCTAACGCCTATTCCAGAAGTCTCTATATTGGATAAGCCTGATCCTGACCGCAAGCCTAGCTACACTGTGGCTGAGCTTGAAAAGTTATCTGAGTTATTAGAAATTAAGCTACAAGAATTTAACGTAAAGGCTTCTGTGGTTAATGCCATCCCTGGCCCTGTTGTTACTCGTTTCGAAGTGGAGTTGGCTGCTGGGGTGAAGGCTAGTAAAGTCACAGGTATCTCGCGTGATTTAGCGCGTTCACTATCAATGGCTTCTTTGCGTGTGGTCGAAGTAATTCCAGGCAAACCCTACATCGGTATCGAAGTGCCTAACAAGAAACGTGAAATGGTACGTTTGATTGAACTGCTCAATACAGAAACGTTCAAAGACCCGAAAGCGCAGATTAGCATGGCGATGGGCAAAGACATCGGTGGAAACCCAATCATTACCGACCTTGCGCGTGCGCCGCATATGCTGGTCGCTGGTACCACAGGCTCTGGTAAGTCAGTATTGGTCAACTCGATGCTACTATCGATGCTACTCAAATATACACCCAATGAGCTTCGTCTTATTTTGATTGATCCAAAGCAGTTAGAGCTTGCTAACTATAATGATATTCCGCATTTACTAACGCCAGTAGTCACCGATATGACGGAAGCGGCCAGTAGCTTGTCATGGTGTGTGGCCGAGATGGAACGTCGCTATCAGCTGATGAGTTTGCTAAAGGTTCGTAAGCTCAATGAGTTTAACAAGAAGGTCATCGCGGCGGAGAAGTCAGGCAATCCAATGCTCGATCCTCTATGGCGACCAAATGACAGCGTAAGTATTAGCCAAGCACCCAAGCTAAAAACCTTACCCATGATTGTCATTGTCGCGGATGAGTTCGCCGATATGATTATGCAGGTCGGTAAACAAGCTGAAGAGCTCATCACACGCTTGGCACAAAAATCGCGTGCTGCTGGTATTCACTTAATGCTAGCGACTCAGCGTCCGTCAGTCGATGTCATTACGGGTCTGATTAAAGCCAACATCCCAGTGCGTGCAGCACTACGAGTCAACTCAAAAGTCGATTCACGTACGATTCTAGATAGCGGCGGTGCAGAGGACATGCTGGGTAACGGCGATATGTTGTTCTTGGGACCAGGGCAAATTGAGCCAGATCGTGTACATGGTGCCTATGTCAGCGATGAAGAAGTTAACCGTGTCTGTGACGCTTGGCGTGAGCGCGGCGCTCCTGATTATATTGATAACATGGCAGGCAACTTTGAATTGTCTAGCCCAGGCGGTGGTAGTACAGCCAATGCCTCTGGTGAAGATGATGATTTATATAATGATGCCGTGGCCTTTATCATGGAAACACGTAAAGTTTCTGCTTCAAGCATTCAGCGTAAATTCAGCATCGGCTATAACCGTGCTGCGCGTATTGTCGACTCTATGGAAGAAGCTGGATTGGTCAGCTCGATGGGCAAAAGTGGCAAACGTGAACTATTGATGTAGGATTAATTATTAAGTTGATAACGAAAAAGCGAGTCATGAGAATGGCTCGTTTTTTTATGGAAAAAACTTGATAATACTTTCATAAATTGTAGGTTTAGAAGTAAGCTTTTACTATTAAATACGTTCTAGGGCTTGAAGAGCAGATTCGCATACTGGTTCATTGGTTGCCGAAATCGACCAGATGACTAACGAGTCCGTTTATGAAATATCAGGCACGGTTTTTTATACTAAACTGACAAGAGTTGATGAAAAAATAGTCATCAGTTTTAGAAAATATGAGTGCTACATAGTCTTAATAAAGTTACTCTCCAAGGAAGGTTAGTTATGTTTAAAGAATATACTCAGTATGATGGGCTCGCCTTAGCGGCATTGGTTAATTCAGGTGAGGTCAGCGCAAAGGAATTGCTAGATGCTGCTGTCCATCAAGCCAATCAAATCAACCCTAAGCTAAACGCTATTGTGCATCGTTTTGATGAGCGTGCATACAATGCTGCGCAGACGGGTTTGCCTTCAGGTGTATTTACTGGCGTGCCGTATTTACTAAAAGATTTGTCATTTAGCTTCGCTGACGAGCCGATTACAATGGGTAGCCGCAGTGTCAATATCATTTCAGAAAAAGACAGCGAAATCGTCAAACGGATGAAAGCGACAGGGGTCAACACCTTTGGCAAGACTAACACGCCTGAGTTTGGTTTGATTATCACTACTGAGCCAAAAGCGCATGGTGCTACTCACAATCCTTTTAAAAAAGGCTACAGTTCTGGCGGCTCGTCAGGGGGCAGTGCAGCAGCAGTTGCGAGCGGTATTGTACCAATGGCAGGCGGCGGTGATGGTGGCGGCTCGATACGTTTTCCATCTGCTTGGTGCGGTACGTTTGGGTTAAAGCCAAGCCGCGGACGTAATCCAATGGGCCCTAATCTTGGTGAAGGCTGGGAAGGCGCCGTGGCTGACCATGTGATTACGCGTTCAGTGCGCGATAGTGCAGCGATGCTAGATGCCACTAGTGGAGCAGAGATTGGTGCCCCTTATGTTATAGCTCCGCCAGACGGCACTTTTTTGCAAGCGGCAATGCGGGCACCGCGAAAGCTAAAAATTGCTTTGCATCAGCAGCCTTTGATAGCCAATACGACAGTGGACAAAGAGGTGCTGGCGGTACTTGACCAAACGGCTAAGCAATTAGAGTCTATGGGTCATGAAGTAGTACCAGCCGAGCCAAACATCAATATCGAGCAGTTTTGGCATGACTTTATCGTTGTAGTCTGCGCGCATACTGCTTTTACGATTGATAATATCGAGCGTGAGTTTGGGGCTGATCACATCAAAAACCTAGAGCCACAAACTTATAATATGGCGCTGCTTGGGCGCTCATTGTCAGCGGTTGATTTGGCACATGCCAAACATGGCTGGCATCATAGCCAGTATCAGACGGGTCTATTGCTAGAAGACTACGACATGATTTTGTGCCCGACTGTGCCCACACCTGCGGTAAAGCATGGTGTACTACCGCCTAGCCGTATGGATGAGATGATGATGCGTAGCGCCGAGGTGCTTAACAAGGGCTTTAATATGGGTAGATACGCCTTTAGCTCAGGCATGATAGAAAAGCTCAGTGCCCCTGTATTAGGTAAGATGGGTTTTACGCTATTGGGTAATGTTACAGGGTTACCCGCGATGTCAGTACCAGTCGGTATGAGCAAAAAAGGCCTACCGATTGGTATGCAGTTAATCGGGCGCATGAATGATGAAGCAACATTATTCAGTGTGGCGGGCGAGATGGAGCGTGCAGGTTTATTTACCAAACACGCTTTTGAGAAGTAGGGTTAAATTTTAGTGTTCGCATTGGTCGCACTCAATCAGTCAAAACGATAGATATCCATACCCAAACTATGATGAGCCATACTTTGATGAACGACAGAGACGCGCTGACCAGTACCTAATGCAAAAAACAGCGGTAGCAAGTGCTCATCACTTGGATGAATGTCCTTGTAGTCTGGGTACTGCTGCCAGTCGAGCGCCGTGGGAATGTCTATTTTGAGCTGCTGCAACAACCACTGCTTAAACGTTTTGGCTGCTTGATCGATGCTGTCAGCTTCCCAGCGCAATGCTTGCAAATTATGCGTAATGTTACCTGAACCGATGACGAGGATTTGCTCATCACGTAAATGTGCTAACTGCGCGCCTAACTGATAGCAGGCAATACTGTCATAATGCTGCGGCAATGATATCTGTACGATAGGCACATCGGCTTCTGGGTACAGGTGTCTGAGCGGTGCCCACACACCATGATCACAGGCACGTACTGGATTGACACTACAAGTGATACCACGTGCGGTCAGCTGCTGAGCAAGTGTCTCAGCCAGCGCTGGTTGGCCTATAGCAGGATACTGAATGTCGTAAAGTTCAGGCGAAAATCCTGAAAAGTCATGCCACGTCTTTGGCTGTGGATTACTGCTAATCTCTAGCTTTGCTGACTGCCAATGCGCTGACATAATGACGATGGCTCGTGGCTTAGGTAAGTTTTGACCGATACGTGCCAGTGCACTGGTCGTCGCAGACTGCTCAATTGCAAGCGTAGGCGCGCCATGCGAAATAAAGAGCGCTGGTAGCTTAGATGTATTCGTCGCTACATCAGACGTATTTTCCCATGCGGCAGCCGCTGTGATAGGCGTCTGCACACTATGATGGTCATCACGTTGATGAGAGGTCTTAGAGGCGTTGGGTGTCGCACGTTTTGGATATTTCATGTTGCATTTATTAGGGCGTGCGCCAGTTTTTCAATCTATTTTAGGGTTGATGTTTCAAATCAAAAAATAGATTAGTATTTTATTTAATTACCACGGTGATAAGGGTGGTTATTATTGATACTCATCGCGCGATACAATTGTTCCATAAGTACGACGCGTACTAGCGGATGCGGCAATGTCAGTGCTGATAGTGATAATTTTGCATCGGCCTTTGCCAATACTTCTGGTGAGACGCCATCTGCGCCGCCGATGACCAAGGCAATATCATCGCCTTGTAGCATGCCATCAGCGAGTTTATCAGCCAGTCCTTCGGTCGAAATCATCTTGCCTTTAACATCTAGTACCCATAATTGCTCGCGGCTTGATGCATTATGAGCGGCTAGTATGGCCTGACCTTCTTGCTCACGGTACTGTGCCAAATTAGCATCTGAAGGGTTTTTTGCCCGCTTGGCTGCCGCAATTTCGACAATTTCTGTGCTTAGCATCGGTTGAATGCGTTTGTAATATTCGTCAAAACCCGTCTGTACCCAGCTAGGCATTTTATTGCCAACGGTCAAAATCCTTACTTTCATAATACTTACCATCTCGATAATTGAATTCAAGCTTACTAGGGTGTGTTCTTGATAGTTGTATCGCTCGTTCTTCATTGTCTGCAACTTACATCAGAGGGTTAATCGTCTCTGATACGTTGCTACTTGCGCTTCGATCGTCCGTTTGGCTTGGCTTTGGAATGACAGTCAGCTTTGCATCAGACTCAAAAACAATAGCTTCGACATCATCAAAACTATTAATCCCTTCAGAACGCATGGCACATTCGATTTCTTGACGCGTCAAACGCTCATCACGCATGGCATCTGGCAAAAACTGCCCTTGATAAAAAACGATACGCGGCTCTGACAAAATAAAGTTACTAAATTGCGGTGAAACAGACGCATATTTGGTCACCACAAATTGCAATAGGTACAGCACTAAAATAGACGAAACCCCTTCAACAAAGGGAATGTCTTTGAGCAAAATTGTACTGGCACCCAACGAGCCGATCATGACCGTCACGATCCAATCGAAGTTGTTAAGCTGCGACGTTGAGCGTTTGCCAGAGATTTTGGTGACTGTCACGATCAACACGTAAACCATAACAGTCGTCAAAACAATACGACCAAGCTTGTCTATGTTGTCAAAAAAGATCATGTCCATCATGTTCGCTCCTATTATAAAGGTAAAACAAGTCATCGCTAAAATACTACTTACTAGGGCGCGTCTTACTTTGTCTCATTTTTAGTACTATTCTTAAAATAATGACACGCCCTAAACTTAGCCTAACGGATTTTACGCATTAGCAGGGGAAAACTTTGTAGCACCTTGTAGATGATGGTTTGTACTTACGTTGATTTGCGTATAGGGTCTAATAATCGATTGATAGCCCATAGACTGATTCGCGCACTGACTAGAGTGAGAACCAGCATTAGCATTAATGATGAAAGCAGAGGTAGTGGACGTTGCATCGCCATCTCAAACAATACCTCACGGCTTATCGTATCAAACAGCCAAAACCAGATAGCTGAAAAATAAATGACCGTCAGCATCCAGACAATCACAACCCCACCAAACATCAACTTATTAATCTCATCTCGCGCTAATACTCGTTTCTGATGTTTGATAAATTTACTGACAGCGATGTAAGCACCCACGATAACAGAAACTACCATGACCAGTTGTGGATTGAGCGCAAGCTTGGTCTGTATCATCATAAATATGGTACTAGCGAGCGTGTATCCAATCGCAAAAAAACCGACATATCGAGCCAGTTTAGGCTGCACTTGTATAAGCATCTGAGGTTTGTTGAGACTGGTTGTCTGGCGTGACATAAGCTAACCTTTATAAAGGTAAAAAATAGATTATTGATAATAAGTCGACTTAAAGCGTTAATTAAAATATCAACGCTGTGCTGTCCAGTCGAGCATGACATCTAATACAGGTCGCGCTGCATAAGGATTTAATGCTTGATCAGTATTGATTATACCGACGACAACGTAATCCTGTCCTGACAGTCCTTTGACGTAACCTGCCATTGAAGTGACGTTATTTAACGTGCCAGTTTTTATCCATGCGCGGCCAGTGGCTACAGATTCAGGCAAGCGATTGCTATGGGCGGCAATAGTGCCACTAACCCCAGCGACACCTAACGAATCGACATAAGCATCAAAATTTGGTCGACTATAAGCATAAGTCAGGAGCTCGCTTAGGTTGGCGGCAGTGATTGTACACTCACGGCAAAGTCCTGAGCCATTGGTCAAATGGGGCGGCGGCGTACTGAGGTTGGTTTGCCACCATTGATTGATGGTTTGTAAGGCCGTAGGATAGTCTGTCGTAGCAGGTTTACCAAACTGATATAAGCTATCAGCCTTTTTGCCACTAGATTTATCAGCCGCTACTTTGTTATCCACCTCATTACTAGCTTTGACTTCATGACTGCTTGGACTAGTCGCAGTTGTGTTAGACGGTATTGATTGATTCAGTCTTCCTTTATCGTAAGCGCCTATAGATAACGCCACTTGCTCAGCCATGACATTGTTTGAGAAGTGGTTAATGTCATGAATCTGCTCGGTTAAATTCAATGACGGATAGCTGACCATAGGTAGAGGAGACATCGCGATAGCCGTAAGCCCGTGCGCTCGTTTTGTCGTCTTGGTCATATCGTAAGGGGTTTCTTGTGAGATTACTTGTCCACTCAAAGTATTCCCCCACGCTTGCCATTTGGCAGCGATGACGTGTGCAGCAAACTCTTTGGCATTGGGATATGCCACGTAAAAGACATGCTCGCCGCAGCTCTCTGGCAGACTGGTATTTAACACAAGCTGCGCGTTTTGCCACTGCGGCGCTAGGCTATAGCTTGCTTGCCCACAACTGGCTGCACGGGTATTGATTGTAGCAGGCAGCTGATAGTCTGCTAACCGCGGCTTATAGGTCACACTTGCTTGGCCATTATCTTGAGGGTAAGTTTTGATGCCAATGGTGCTAAAGTTAACCAAAAACCCATCAGGGCTGGCGTTATAAGGGCGTAGCGGTGAGTTATCAAAGGCGGCAGGATCTTTACTAACATTATTAAAAACTGCGCTGTCAATGATGATGTCACCATCGATATGACGAATACCTGATGCTTGCACTTTATACAGTAACTGTTTTAAGCGCTCGTGAGTCATTTTTGGGTCGCCACTTCCTTGAATAATCAAGTCACCATATAGACGGTCACCGATGACAAGGCCAGTATGATACACCCGCGTATGCCACACAAAATCCGCCCCTAACGTGTCTAACGCGATAAAACTGGGCACGAGCTTCATGGTGCTGGCAGGCGTGCGAGGGATATCGGACTGATGATTTAGCAAAGGCGAAAATGAGATTTTTATAGCGTTTTTATCGGTGCTAGCGTTGCTTTGGGCTTTGGCATTCTGAGTAAGCGTATGCTGAGATTCATCAGGGATAACCGTTGGAATGCTCTCTACGCTCTGATAAGTATAAGGGTCATCGGTATAAGCATGTATTTTTTGCTCGTGCTTTTCAATGGTGCGCTGCTCTATGGTCATTAACGCGCTCTGATGGCTCGGGTCGCTGCTAATTGTATCCGTAGAGGCGTTTATAACTGGGTGTTCAGATACTATAGTAGATGCAGATTGGCTGTCAGATTCATTACTATCAATGACTTGAATAGGAGTCGGCAGACGACTGGCAGTTTTGTCACCCACAGGGGTAATCACGATGCTGATATCTGCTTCTGTCAAGTCGGCACGCGCCAAGGCTTTTTGAATGGCTGCTGGCAACACGGCTTGTGCATGTATCGGCGCGACTACAACCGCTGCCAATAACGCTAACCTAGATAGACGTTTATTAGGTTGGTTCAGCGGTCGCAAATGACGACAAAGCATGGTGATTTTGGTTGCAGCAGTAGAGTAATGACGGCGTTTAGAAGGGTATCGCATGAGCATCTTTCATCAGGTGGCAAAAACAGCCTATGGTAACATGAGTTGCTGTTTTCGCACACGACGTCAGAAGCACAATTTTAGCAATAACAACGCCCTTATTTATATAACTAACTCTAACTATAGATTGAACTGAGAGCATGGTTTGCTGCTAACGCACATGCAAAAAAGCCATCGCCGTCATGACAGCATCGTTATAAGCATCATGCGCGCCCAGTTCAGGAATATTGTAATGGGCTAGGATACGATTCAGATGTTGAGCTTGGCCAGACAGCCCTTGTGTATGACCACTGATACGCCGACTGTACAAGTGCCGCAAATCTATAACTTCGTTTGGTAGAGACGTTCCCATATAGCGTTTGACCAATGGATTTAAAAAAGCCATGTCTAGCTGTGTGCAGAATCCAACAATTGGTCGATTACCTATGAGTGGTAATAGTAGGGCCAACATGTCATCGTAACTCATGCCATGTTCAACATCGGCGGTACGCAGGCCATGAATGACAATAGTGTCGCGGTCTGGCATGACAGGAGGCCTGCAAACCAAATGCATGCCATTACCCGTGTCGATGGTATTACCATTAATATGTATCGCTGCTACAGACAGCAGATGATGCTTCTTGGGGTTCAGTCCTGTCATTTCGCAGTCAATCGCCACCCACTGCTCAGCCGAAGGTGTCGTAAACATTGAGGCAAGCTCTGGACGCTGCAATTGCGTCTTTTGCCAAGCGCAAGATAACTGCTGTAACCAGCTCATATTAGTCGTTCATCCATCTATATTGTTTTTGTATTTATAAACTTTCTCTATCCATGGAGCCTCTGTATTAAAACTGCCACATTTATGCGATTTCTAATTGATAGTGTTGACGCAACTGATTTTTAAAGCTTTTGACCACGGCCAGACACTCTTTGAGTAGATCACGTTCAAGTGCGGTCAAAGTCGTTGGATCTACTTGCCGTGCATGCTTATCGTCGGTTGAGAGTGCCACGGACAAGCGCTGCGCCATAAAAAACTCTAAGGCTTCAAGCAAAGTATCGGCGCGTTCTTGAGTCATAGCTTTAATCTGTACCAAGCCCTTTAAACGCGCCTTGGTACTAGGCACATCGAGCACATTGTTTTCTAATGCTAAAGTGCGGATACCATGAACTAAGGGAAAGATACCGGCTTTTTTTAGGTCGATATCGGACGATGCTGATTTGCCACCTAGTAAAGGTACAAATTTTTGCCACCATTGATTAACATCGCCAAACTGTAGCGCTGCCCGGGCAAATTGCCTGACAAACATAGGATCTGCCTGGCTATGAGCAAGCTTTAAATGCTGACGTACTTGAGTCAGCAGTGACTCATCGCCGCAGACGTATTCAGCATCTAGTATCGCAGACAAGTAAATACCATGCATTGGATTTGAATTTCTAAACCATAGGCCAATTTGCGCAGTGAATTGCTCGAGCGGTTGTCGCCACATAGGATTGGTCATCATAATATTGCCATCACACAGTGGGTAGCCAAGCGTTGCTAAATGGCTATTAAAAGTATCAGTGAACTGTGCTAGGTCGGGATGCGTATAGCCATCACGAATGATGAGCGCATTGTCCTGATCGGTACGCATGATTTGCTCACCGCGCCCTTCTGAACCCATAACGATAAGGCAGGTATTGGCCATCACTTCATCAGGTACGATCAGCTGCCATAGTTTGGTAAATACTTGCGCATTTAGCGTCTGTACCATACGACTGATATTGCCGATTTTGACACCATTGTGATGCTGTGCCCGAATGTAGCGACCGATTAGCTCAACAGCGGTATCTAGGCTCGATAAGTCTTGTGCCTGTTCGATTTGAATACTAATCAGCTGCGAATGATGACCAATATGAGCGAGCATATCACTTTGCCCAAGCACACCGACGACATCACCACTCTTATCAACGACTGGCAGTCTATGAATACGATAGCGAGTCATGGTCAGCAGCGCATCGCCAATCTCATCACTGGCTTTGATTGTACGGAGATTAAAATTTGCATAGCGCTGGCAAGGAGCAGTAGCAAGATCTTGTTTATCGCTTACAGCGCGACAAATATCAGTATCGGTCAAAATCCCTAAGAGTAATCTTGTCTCAAGTTGCGCTATTTGTGAGCCATCTAAGTCATTCAAATCATATAAGCTATGTAGCGGTCGGACCAGTACATGTTTTAATCCAGCTTTGGTCATGATGCGGGCCGCTTCGTACAAGCTATCATTGGCATCGACGATATGCACTGGTAATAGATGAACATCTACCACTGGCTGCAACATGATTTGCTGTACTTCTTGTTGGTCAGTATAGCTGGCAGGATCTAGCGTTTTATTATGATGTCGTTGGCGCAATGCTTTTAATCGTTCAGGCAGCTTGTCTGATAGCATTTGGCGTACCAAATGATTTTGCGCGCTGATTTTATCGATAGCGGCGCCATCGACTTGGAGCAGTAAGGTTTCTTCATTGGCTCGGAATTGATAGGGTTGTATAGACGTACTTTCAGGCTCTAGTTGATTATCCTTGGCAAGTGATTCAGGCAGGCGGCGACTATCAAACCAATCATTATTATTCAGACCGTCAGCGTGATTGCTACCGACATAGGACGCGACAAACTCACCATCTAGTGATTGCTCGATTTGCCCTTTGATGACCACATATAGACATTGCAATTCTTCTGCAGGCAAGCTTTCATTTTTGGCAAGGTAGCGTATCTGGGTGTTTTTTCTAATGCTTTGACGCTCGGCTAAGCTCAATACATCAAAGGGCGGTTGGCTAAAATCAAGATGGGGCATGGCATCATCCTTGATGGCATATTTTCGGCAGAGACTTTACTATAGCATTAATAAAACAAAAAGCCTCCAATAACCCTATTTATATTGTGGTTATTGGAGGCTTTTTGCTACTGCGACATTTATTCCAGCTACATTAGATTTTTCTAATTAGCTTTAAGCACCTAATAATTTGCGGATACGACTGATTGCTTCTCGGCTCTCATCGACACTCGTGACCAGAGCGATACGCACATAACCTTGTCCAGGATTATGACCATCAACTTCACGTGACAAATAGCGCCCTGCCAATGCATGAATATTGGCTTGCTCATACAGCGCTTTGACAAAGATTTCATCGTCACCGCCGAATTGCTCAGGCACTTTGACCCAGAAGTAAAACCCAGCATCAGGCATGCGTAACTCTAGCAACTCACCAAGCTCAGACATCCATAGGGCAAACTTTTCTTGATATAGCGCTCGATTATGAGCGACGTGTTTTTCGTCTTGCCACGCAGCGATAGAGGCGAGCTGATGAGGTATCGGCATCGCACAACCTTGGTAAGTACGATATTGCAAATAAGCCTGCAAAATTTTGGCATCACCAGCCACAAATCCAGAGCGCAAACCCGGTAAGTTTGAACGTTTGGATAAAGAGTGGAACACGATACAGTTTTTAAAATCACGGCGACCAAGGGCCGCACAGGCTTGAAGCAATCCAATCGGAGCTGTATCAAAATACAGTTCGCTATAACACTCGTCACTGGCAATAATAAAACCGTACTGATCTGATAGACGAATAAGGTATTCCCAATCATCCATCGTCATGACGGCGCCTGTTGGATTATTTGGACTACAGACAAACAATAGCTGCGTACGTGTCCAAACGTCTTTTGGCACCGCGCGATAGTCACCTTTATAGCCATTATCTGATGTACAAGGGACAAAGTAAGGCGTTGCCTGTGCCAGTATCGCTGCGCCTTCATATATCTGATAAAACGGGTTGGGCATGACGACTGTAGGCAATGTGTTAGACGCTAGAGAATTGCTCTCTGTGTCAGCTACATCATGATCAACGACCGCTTGTACGAAGCTAAAAATCGCTTCTCGTGTGCCCATTACTGGTAATACTTGAGTATTAGCATCGACGTGATTAAGAAAAAACCGCTTCTCTAACCAGTGGGCGATAGTTTGACGTAGCTCAAACATACCGTTTGTGGTTGGATAACGACTTATTTTGTCCAAGTTTTCGCGTAGGACGTCCAGCACAAATGCAGGTGGCTCATGTTTTGGCTCACCAATACCGAGCTTTATTTCACTGTAACCGTTGGCAGGCTTGCTATCGGCAAGCAAGGTTGCCATCTTTGCGAATGGATAAGGATGTAGATGCTTTAAGTTGTGATTCATAAGTGTGATAACTATAATAGACAATTAATAATAAAGTTATAAAGAAAATTTACATTAGAGCAGTGTAGCACTTCTCTAATTTTTTGTCCTTTTCTTCTTATATCGTGAATAGGCATTTACCAAGCGTAAGCTATTCATCATATGACTACCAAATAGGTAGTCGCTCAAAAGTCTTTTGAACATTTCATAATGTATAACCTATAACAATATAAAAAATGACTACATCACAAACGTGGTAGATCGTTTTAAGGATAGTTTGATATGTCTAGTGTGCTAAATAATGATGATCTCATCGCTAAAGATATCAATAATGAAAAACTTGATAACAATTTACAGCGCTCTAACCTGTATAAACTGCTCAAAGAGCGTGAACAGAGCTGGTGGCAAGCGCGCCAGCAACTGATCGAGCGTCAAGAAAAGAAAATGTTTTGGTATGGTGAAAACAGCCTAATTATGTGGCTGTTGTGGCAATTAGTCAGCTACGTGGTAGTGGCAATGGCCTTGATGCTGCTCAATAATATATTCGGTATCTCATTACCGCTATGGCAATACGTCTCTTTATTTGTGATACAGACCATATTTTTTGTCAGCGCCCTTGCTGCTAAAGGCCAGTTGGCAAACAAACTACAGCGCAAAATAGACAACGATGAGCTGATGCGCGAAGAGGCGCTCAATGAGATGATTATTTTGGCAGAGGATAGTCTGTATCCTGATGTACATGCTAAATCGCCTATTTCTTTAGAAGCATTAGACGATTATCTAGATGGACAGTTTCACCTAGCAAGCTTGCAGTGTTTGCTACAAAAAGAAGTCGATGCTGGACGATTAATCATGGAGCAGCAGCCACATGAAGTAGGTGTTTTGCCGCCAGAGCTTGCTGATGATGAACTGAACGAACATGCTAGCGAGATAACTTATAGAAGTACACTATAAAACGTACTTCTATGATGACTATCAGACTACTTTTGCTAGTTAATATTCAAAATAATGGCTAACCGAAACTATCTAGCCGTATCAAAAATATATTACGCTATTATGCTCTTTCTGAACGGTAAGACTGGCTAATAGCGCTGCTTTCAATGCTTCAAGTCTATCAGGTGAGAGTGGCTTATCGTTTTGATCACTGATATAAAACATATCCTCCGCACGCTCACCTAGAGTGGTAATACGCGCAGCATGAACTTCGATTTGCTCTTGCAAAAACACTTGTCCAACTCGCGCCAATAGCCCCGGCTGATCAAGCGTTTCTAAGCTCATGATGTGCTGATCTGATGCTTCATTGAATTCAAAGTTAATCACCGTTTTCACTTCAAAGTGTCTCAACTGACGTGGCATACGCTTGTTCGTCAGTTTAAGCACAGTAGGGTCTTTGAACGAGTCAATTAAGCGTTGTTTTAGCTCTTGTTGACTGTCTTCATCAACCAGCAATGTGCCACTAGGATCTAGCAATACATAAGAATCCAAAGCAAAATCACGGGTCGCTGTGATAATACGTGCATCTAAAACGTCGAGATTCATCTGATCAAATACGGCCATGGTAACAGCAAATAGGTTCATCTGATCTTGGGTGTAAACAAATACCTGTACCGCATCAAGCGCCAATTCGCGATGTTCACGCAAAACGACCAGTGGCGGACTGTCAGCATTAGAAGCCAATCCAATCGGTGGGTGATTCAAAATAGCTTCAGTATGCCATAAGATATCTTCTGCAATCTCTCGCAAGAAATACTCATCGCCCAAGTCATCCCATAGACGTAATACTTCATCGCGGTTCATATGCTGGTTATTGACATTATCTAGCATCGTCAACGCTTGCTTGCGTGTAGCACTAATCATATCTTGACGATTGGTAGGCGCATCGATATCAGCGCGCAAGATGCGCCGAGTTTGTGAATACAGCTGTTTCATGAGGGTCGCCCGCCAGCTGTTCCATAGCTGTGGGTTGGTCGCATTCATATCAGCCACCGTCAGTACATACAGATGGTTTAGATGAGTTACATTACCAATGAGATCAGAGAAAATAGTCACCACTTCAGGGTCTGAGATATCTTTTTTCTGTGCAGTAATCGACATAAGAAGATGATAGCGTGTGAGCCAACCAACCAAGTTCGCATCCGCCAAGCTCATACCATGCGATAAGCAAAACTCAATCGATTCTGTTTGACCAAGCTCACTATGGTCACCGCCACGGCCTTTAGCAATATCATGGAACATCGCTGCCAGCACCAAAATCTCTTTACGCTCGATACGCTGAAAGATAGAGCTGACCAACGGAAACTCTTCGTGAAATGTCGGATCTGTAAATCGATGCAAGATTCTAATCAAAAACAAGGTATGCGCATCTACTGTATAACGATGGAACAAGTCATATTGCATGAGGCCAGTGACTTGCGCAAAAGCAGGAATATAGTTACCCAATACCCCGTAGCGATTCATAGTACGTAGACGATGAAATAGGTAATTCTGTTCTTTTAGATTCGATAAAAACAACGCTTTGTGAGTAGGGTTGTCTCTATATATCTGATCGATGCCGCGTGCGGCAATTTTGAGTGCGCGCAAAGTATGGGTGCGAACTTTATCGATGCCATGCTGACCCATCAATAAAAACATCTCTAAAATAGACTCTGGGTGCTGTGCAAAAACTCGATGATGTGCGATGGCAATCTGGTTGCCAATACGGTTGAATCGCGCATTTATAGGTTGTTTTTTTGGACGTTCATCGTCAGGCAGCTGTGGCTCTATTATCGTTTCATAATAATGATTGGTTAGCATCTCAGACAGCGTTGATATCTGCATCGCACAGCGATAGTAGTCGCGCATAAACCGTTCGACCGCAGCATTAGGCTGGTCATCAGGCTGGGTCTCGTAGCCCATTAGCTGAGCAATCTCACGCTGATAATCAAACAACAGCTTGTTTTCATTACGGCCCGTCAGTACATGTAAGTAATGACGAATTTGCCATAAATACCCTTCGGCAAAGCTCAACTCGTCAAACTCTTTTTCGGTCAAAAAGTTCTGTTGCACTAAATCATATAGCTTGCTCACGCGAAAATAACGCTTGGTGACCCAGCCGATGATATGGATATCACGTAGCCCGCCCGGTGCTGTTTTGATATTGGGTTCAAGATTGTACTCGGTTGCATTGTGCTGCAAGTAACGCGCCTTGGATTCTTCCATTTTTACATCAAAGAATGCGCGCGGAGACCATTGTTTATTGACGATTTGAGCAGGCATGTCTTGCAATGCCTCATTGCCGATTAGGAGTCGAGCCTCTAGCTGAGCACTGGCAATAGTATGGTCAAGCGCGGCCTCTAGCGCATCATTGACACTACGTACAGAGAGCGCAGGCTCTAGTCCTATATCCCATAGTAGAGCGACCAGTTTGTCGATTTTACTACTGGCATCAGCACCTATTTCACCAGGAGACAGTAGCAAAATATCGATGTCTGAATAAAGCGATAGCTCACCGCGCCCGTAACCACCAGTCGCAAAAAACGCCAAATCAGTCTTATCTAACTCAAACCATTTGAATAATGCAATCAATAGGCTGTCGATAGCGCAAGCACGTGCTGAAACCAGTTGGCGAATATTAGTACCACGTTCTAGTGAGCGGCTGATATCGTCGTTGATCTGGGCCAACCATTCAGGAATGCCAAGCAGATTCTTGTCTGTCATATTTTTGGCTGACAGTGGGGATGAGTCTATCGCCACCTCACTTGGTAGTATCGGTAAAGGCGTCAAATCAACAGAGGCGATATCACAATTAAACATGAGTGTTATCCAGTTAAGAGTTTAGAAATAGAACGTTTGAGCTGAGCGCTATTGGGCATCTAATATGACGATGGCTAATAAAAGTCACGAATAGCAATTATCAATAAAAGTGCTGATAAATATATCAATAGAAGTTATCAGGTCATCTGAGTATAAAGACAAAGCGCCTATAAGCACAATACTCAATATGCCCTAATTAAAGACCAAAAAAAAGACCGCCTAAGCGATCTTTGATTGTACTACTGCGTCAAAAAACTTAAATCTTCTTCGGGGCGAGTAGTAAATACCTCACAACCATTATCTGTTACGACCATGGTGTGCTCCCATTGAGCAGACAATTTGCGGTCTTTAGTAATCGCTGTCCACTCATCAGGCAAGATCTTAGTTTGCCACGTGCCTTGGTTAATCATAGGCTCGATGGTAAACGTCATACCTGTTTTTAACTCAAAGCCAGTACCTTTTTTGCCATAGTGCATGACTTGTGGCTCGTGGTGGAATTCATCACTGATACCATGACCACAGAACTCGCGAACGATACTAAATCGCTCAGGCTCGACAACGGCCTGAATAGCAGCGCCGACATCACCGAGACGAGCACCGTTTTTAACTACACTCATACCCGCATAAAGAGCATCTTGTGCCACTTTACAAATACGCTGTGCCATGATAGAGCCGTTGCCGACGATCCACATTTTTGAGGTATCGCCATAGTAACCATCTTTGATAACAGTCACATCGATGTTGATAATATCACCATCTTTTAGTAGCTTGCTTTCAGTTGGGATACCGTGACAAACAACATGGTTGACTGATGTACAGATAGATTTTGGAAAACCATTATAGTTAAGTGGGGCAGGGATAGCCTGCTGTACATTAACAATATAGTCATGGGCGATCTGATTGAGTGCTTCGGTACTGACACCCACTTTGACATGCTCGTCGAGCATGACGAGGACATCACTAGCGAGTTTACCGGCCACACGCATTTTTTCTATGGCTTCTGGAGACTGGATAAGGGATTTTTTAGTCATCATCGTATATCTTATAATTATGGGTTCATTGTGGATAGATTATACCATAAACGTACTAGTGACACTTTTACGTTAAGTGATAGTGTACCTATCATTATCATTGATAATAATTGCTTTACAGCGTAGCTAAGGCTTATATGACTCATTAGTCAGACTAATATATTCATATTTTGACAAATTAGTTGAATGTTGCAGAATATATAAGTAATGTAATTTTGCCTGCTAACGGAATTAGCAGCAATTTTTACTGTAGTTGTGCAGTAAAAATAACCAAATCAATGATAACAAGGATGTTGTTATGACGCTTTCTTTGTACATTCGTGCAGCTCTCGCACCAAAGACATTGTTACCACTACTAGGTTCAATCAGTGCTGGTGTACTTCTAATGACCATGCAAACCACTTCTGCTCAAGCTGCAGGACAATACTATAATTGTGCCAATGCTAACGGTTGCAAGTTGGTGGACAGTAAATACTTCACTTCTAGTTACACTAAAACTCAATATCCAGTCGTCTTGGCACATGGACTTGGCGGCTTCACGACGTTATTTGGAGTCATTGATTATTTTAACGGGATTCCTGAAGACTTGATGAAAGGTGGCTCAGAGGTATATACCACCAAAACGTCAGCGGTCAATAACAGCGAAGTTCGAGGTGAGCAACTGCTACAACAGGTCAAGACCATTGCTGCCATTTCAGGTGAGTCCAAAGTCAACTTATTTGGACACAGTCAGGGCGGTATAGATATCCGTTATGTCGCTGGCGTCGCGCCAAAGTACGTGGCTTCAGTAACTGCGGTATCAAGCCCAGAGCAAGGATCAAAAACCGCTGATTTTGTTAAAAATGTCCTTGAGCCAAATAATACTTCTGGACAGCCATCTAATGTCACCACCCAGCTAGTATCAGGCGTGTTTAATCTGATTGGTGGCTTTACAGATATTGGTTCTGGTATCAGTTTCAACCAAATTCAACAACAAGATGGCTGGCAAGCGCTCGTGGCTCTATCGACCGATGGTGCTGCTAAGTTCAATGCCAAATTTCCTGCAGCAATGCCCAAAAACTATTGTGGTCAACCGACTAGTACGGCGGTCAATGGCATCAAGTATTATTCGTTTAGTGGTGTTGGGCAAATAACGAGCGCACTTGACCCTAGCGATTATCTATTGGCCGCAACGGGCGTACCGTTTGCAGGTGAGTCTAACGATGGATTGGTATCTGCTTGCTCAAGTCGTCTTGGCTATGTGATTCGTGATAATTATAGAATGAACCATTTGGATTCTGCTGATCAAGTCTTGGGTCTGACGGCATGGGGAGAGTCTGAGCCAAAATCTATCTATCGTACTCAGGTAAATCGTCTGAAAAACGCCAACCTATAAGCTGAACTACAAAACAAGAATGCTCATTGATTGAGAAATATCGTTTATGTCAAATAACCGCCGTCTAACCTATGCAACAATTGCTATCATCGCTGTGGTTATCATTGCCACAGCGGCGGTTATTTTGTGGTTTAAGCCTAGTAATGATGTAAATTCAACTTCAATCAAACCGTCGGTCTCTGATAATGAGACTAACGAGTCAGTGACAGCTGAGCTGGCTGCGGGACAAGTCGTGAAAGCGACAACGACACCCAGCCAGTCTCAATTTGTCACAGGATTAGAAAATTTACCACGCTCATTAAAGGGCACCCAAATTGATGGTGAAATCATCATCGATGAAAATAAACAGTTAGTCGTCACTGAAGGTCTGCGACGTTTGTTTGATTATTTTTTATCAGCCCTAGGTGAGGAAGAAGAAGCGGTTATATTTGCCCGTGTGGAGAGTTATATTCGCCATCACACACCAGAGCCTGCCGCTAGCCAAGCGGTCAATATTTTTAATCAATATGTTGCTTACCTTAAAGCACTTCCTGAGATAGAGAAGCGCTACGGCAATCTGCAATTACAGGCGACCAAAAGTGGTGAGCTGGACTTGAACGCAGTTGCCCAGCAAAAACAAGACATCGCTAATCTACGACAGCAGTACTTTGATAAGCAAACCATCACAGCATTTTTTGGCGCAGAGGATGATTACGATAACTATAGTATAGAGATGGTCAGAATTGACCAAAATAAGCAGATGTCTGACGTACAAAAACAAGCTGCCCGTCAGGACTATATCAGTCGATTGCCAGAGAATGCTACTAAAGCCAATATCATGCAACAGGCCAATATTAGCAAGTTAATGACTCGCACTGAACAGATGAAAGCTCGCGGTGCAACGCCTGAGGAATTATATAATATGCGCCGAGAGCTAGTAGGTGCACCAGCAGCAGAAAGGCTTGCACAAGTAGATCAAGAAGACGCTAATTTTGACCAACGCTTCACCCAGTATGAAACTCAAAAAAGTCGCTTATTAAGCCAAGGTGTCGATGCAGCCCAAGTGCAAATTCAGATAGATCAGCTTGAGCAGCAATTATTTGATGATACTGAGCGTAAGCGTCTGGATGGTTATGCGGCATTGCAACGACAGCAAGCTGTCAATAATCCATAATTACTGTCACTAGCTACCGTCAATAACCATCGTTGATACGGATAGATAGAGTGAGCAAGATTATAGTTAGCAGCTCATTTAGGTACTGGCAAGAGCAAGTAGCTAGATACTTGCAAAGTAGTACAAAATGCATTCCGAATAACTACTCAGTTTATGATGACACCTCCCTGTGAGTCATGCACAATATTGCCATTGTTTAGAGCATTAAATAAAACAATAAATGAATCATAATAAGTCTGAGCTTTTACTATGTTTATTAGAGCTAATCGCCTGTCTATTAGCGCTGATGGCGCATGCAGATAGTGTGTTTAGTAAAAGTATCGGATGTAATAAAGCGAGGAGTTGAAATGAAGAACATGACTAAAGTAATGATGGTCGCGACATTGGCAGTTGGTACGTTTGCTGCGGGTTGCCAGACGTCGAATTTGCCTGCGCCAGTCAGTCAGCCAATCACTGCAGATGTCTTGCAAGCACACAACTGGCAGCTCGTTGATGCCAAACGCAGCAATGGTGATAAAGTGACTCAGCTGTTTTTTGACCCAGCCAAGCCATTAACGTTGAATTTTATGAATGATAACGGTAGGGATTACGTGGCATTTATGAATACCTGTAATAGCATGGGCGCTGGATATAGTGTCGCAAACGGTGAGGTAGAGATTAAAAACGGCATCAGTACTATGATGGCATGTCCTGAACCGCAAGCCAGCTTTGATACTGCCACACTAGCCACTGTACAAGGTAAGTATAGCCTTAGTAAGAATGCCAATAATGTGCCTATCTTGACCATTAAAAACGATGATCAAGTCGCTTATTTTAAAGCCGTTACAAAATAGCTTAATGATTGAGTAAACAGTTTGACTGGTTCGTGAGTTTAAACAATTAAAATTATTTGTCTAAAATTGCTCATTTAAAATTGCTCATTTAAAGTTACTCTTCTTGAAACGCAAAATGCCTCGCTATCAAGTGGGGCATTTTTTTATCCAAAATTTAGTCCAGTTTAGGTTACACTAGAGTAATGTTTCTGTAATATATTTGATTTTTTAAATTGATGGTGATGGCTCTGAATTTATGTCGATAACGATCGCTTTTTTAGATATTTATAAGACTTTTATCATCAAGTTCTGTTGGATATGACGCTATGCTGAAAACTGCCATAAATAAAACAACCATATGTAAAGGAAGTCTATCTAAATCAAACATAGATAGGCTAATGATAAAAACACCTATTGCCATCGGCGTATTTGCTGTGCTTAACGGTTGCCAGACATTACCTACTACCTCAGTAAAAAAGCCAATCAGTACAGTTGAGACCAGTCCGCTGACTGCACGTATGCCAGTGATTGATCGCCAAGGATATATTGCCTATATAGAAGAGCAGGGCGTAGGTACGGCGAAAGTATCGGCACTCTATAGTATTCGTCCTGACGGTAGCGATCGTCAGCTCATCGATCAGCTTAATGGCTATATCTATGCGCCAGCATGGTCGGCAGACGGACAACTGCTTGCCTATAGCAAACAAGCCTCGCGTGAGCATCCCAAAATTTATATTTATGATCGTAGTAGCAATACGCGCAATCTAGTGGTAAATGCTGAAGGCAGCAATATGTCAGCGTCATTCTCACCCGATGGTCAAGATTTGCTTTATAGCTCTACTGTCGGTGGTAATGCTGATATCTATAAGATGCGTCTGAGTGATGGCAGTACCCAGCAGTTAACGACTCTGCCGAGTACAGAGGTACAGCCAAGTTATGCTGCGGATGGTAAGAGTTTTGTCTATACCAGTGATAAAGTCCGTGCTGGACGACCGCGAATTTATCGTTATGACTTCGCTACAGGCAATGCGACACCTGTATCAACAAATGGGTATGTGGCTAGTCCTCAGCTTAGCTTAGATGGTCAGCGTATGGCTTATCTAAATGGTCGCAAGGCGGCTGTCATGACCTTGACGACTGGACAGGTGGTCAACCTGGCAGAAACAGGGCTTGATGAGCCTGCACGTCTATCTCCCTCTGGCAATTATGCCGTCTATCCAACTCGCCGCTTGAGTGTGGGCGGGCAAGTAGCAAGCCAAAATGGTGGTAGTCTAGTTATCCATTCGCTGTCAGGTAATATCAGCTATGCCATTAGCGGTCAAAATGGTGGAGTCGTACGCTCACCGATATGGGGTCGTTAGAGAAGTATGTTTTATGTCGTGATATGTATATAAACTTATTTGTAAAACAACATAAGTTTATAAATATTAAGTGAAGAGCCTTAGCTTTTGTAGTAGGTTATTACAAATAGAAGATTAGGTTCACAAAGGGAGAACCCGCGTAATGCAAGAGGCTTTTTTCGTGTTCATCACCAAAATAAGTTTATATCCAACGATTGTTTTCACCGGTCTTGTGATGTTCGTTACTCTATATTGGGTGGTATCTTTACTCGGCATGGCAGATATGGACAGCGTGGATGCTGTAGAGACAGGTAGTGATGCTGCTGTCTCTGATTTATCATCGACCGGTTTTTTTACAGGTCTCATGTTGAAGTTTGGTCTCTACGGTGTGCCTTTAGTCATTATATTAAGCTTAATTAGTTTAATCGGTTGGTTGTTGAGCTATTTGTATACCAGTTTCTTACATCAAAATTTTGACTCTGGTGTTCTGTATTACGTGTTTGGCACAGGGGCACTAATATTCGTATTGGTCGTTTCTATGTGGCTGACAGGCATTATCATTTCACCCATCCGCAAAAACATTGCCAGAATCCC
Source organism: Psychrobacter sp. NPDC077938 (assembly GCF_044542635.1). Classification (NCBI taxonomy): domain Bacteria; kingdom Pseudomonadati; phylum Pseudomonadota; class Gammaproteobacteria; order Moraxellales; family Moraxellaceae; genus Psychrobacter; species Psychrobacter sp. NPDC077938. The sequence continues at coordinate 158,399 of NZ_JBITUW010000001.1, read as the reverse complement.
CAAACGTAATTCTGCTAATAATGTAGGCAAAATCGCGATTGTGCGCACACTTAGTGTGACGGACAAGCACGGTGAGGCAGAATTGAATGATGGCGGTGCAGGTTTGATACTCAAGATTCGTTCAGACAACAGTACTAGCTTACTGAAAAAGGGCGATAGAGTGATGTTGATCGCGTATTTAGAAGAAAAAAATACCTATCAAGTCGCTCGTGTTGAAGATAAATAATTATAAATCGTTTAGTCGATACGACTTTCTATCATCGCTTTTAGCATAGAGTAAACTCGAAAATAAGATAAGCCTTGATAAATAATAAACAGCCATTGAGCTAAAAAATCTCTATTTTTCACATCATACGAACGGTTTTAAATTTAGTTATTGTTGGTTCAACTAGTTTAGGTATGAGAAAAGGCAAGTGAAACTGCTACATAGAGTAGTTGAGCAAACCGGACCGAACATCTGATGGATATAGAACTGACTATAGAATGTTTCAATTAAAGGAATAAACATGGACATACTCATTATCGTCGGCGTGGTTGTGGTGCTGGCGTTTGTTTTCATTATGGCAGCACTGTTGATGCTCAAAGCCTTTTACTTCAAGGTTGAGCAGGGCAAAGCACTAATTATTAACGGTGTGAGCAAAATAGCCGTACGTTTTGATGGTGGCTTTGTTTGGCCAGTTATTAATAAAAAAGAGCTGATGAGAATCTCGCTCATCACGTTAGAAGTGGACAGACGCGGTAAAGAAGGACTAATTTGCGCCGATAATATGCGTGCTGATATTACAGTCGCATTTTATCTACGTGTCAATGAAACCGAAGAAGATGTATTAAAAGTTGCCAAATCGGTTGGAGTTGAGAGAGCATCAGATAAAGTCGCTGTTAATGAGCTGTTTAATGCCAAGTTTTCAGAAGCGCTAAAAACAGTTGGTAAGCAAATAGATTTCGTTAAATTGTTTGAAAACCGCAGCGAGTTTCGTGACAGTATCGTTCAAGAAATCGGTAACGATCTAAACGGCTATGTCTTAGAAGATGTCGCGATCGATTATCTAGAGCAAACACCGAAAGTGTCATTGGACTCAAGTAATATCCTAGATGCTGAAGGTATCAAAAAGATTACTCAACTAACGGCTTTTCAAAACGTTATTACCAATGAGCTTGAGCGTGATGAAGAGCTAGCGGTTAAGAAAAAGAACGTTGAAACCAGAGAGGCGATGCTAGAGCTTGAGCGTCAACAAGCCGATGCTGAAGCCAAGCAAAAGCGTGAAATATCGTCAGTGATTGCCCGTGAAACGGCTGAAACTCGTAAGATTGAAGAAGAAGAGCGTAAGAAGTCAGAAACGGCCGTCATCATGGTTGAGCAGGACTTAGCGATTCAGCGAGAGAATCAGCAACGTGAAATTGAAGTAGCAGGTCAAAATCGTCTGCGTGCAGTTGTCATCGAAGAAGAGAAGGTTACGCGTGCCCGTGACTTAGAAATCGTCTCTCGTGAGCGTGAAGTTGACTTGCAACGTATCGAGGCTGAACGTGCGATTGAACTTGAGAAAAAAGAAATCGCCAATGTCATCCGCGAGCGTATTGCGGTCGACAAAACAGTGGCGCAAGAAGAAGAGCGTATCAAAGAAGTTCGCGAAGTTAGTGAGGCTGAGCGTTCTAAGCAAACACGCGTCCTAGCTGCTGAAGCGGATGCTGAAGAAATCAAAGTACGTCAGGTGAAAAAAGCCGAAGCCGAAGAGCTGTCAGCCAAGCATAAAGCCGTTGAAATCACTACGCTTGCTACGGCTAACCTTGAAGCCTCTGCCAAAGAGTCAGAAGCCAAAATCAGAATGGCTGAAGGTATTAAAGCCGAAGAGTCTGCACATGGCTTTGCTGAAGCTGCTATCCAAGAAGTCAAAGCGGCTTCTTTGGAAAAAGAAGGCATTGCGAAAGCCAATATTATTAGAGCGACTGGACAAGCTGAAGCGCAATCAGATCGTGAAAAAGGCATGGCAGATGCTGAGGTTATCGCGGCTCGTGGCGAATCCAAGGCAAAAGCTGAGCGTGATATCGGTATGGTCGATGCAGAAATCATCACCGCTCGCGGTGAATCTACCGCCAGAGCTGAGCGTGAAAAAGGTATGGCAGATGCTCAAATCATCGCGGCTCGCGGTGAGTCAAATGCCAAAGCAGAACGTGAAGTTGGATTGGCAAAAGCCGAAGTTACTCGTGCGCATTTCCAAGCCGAAGCAGATGGTCTGGTCGAGAAATTCAATGCCATGGGTAGCATGAGCAAAGAAGCACGTGAGCACGAAGAGTTCCGTATGAGTCTTGAGACAGCATTGCAAGAAGCGCTTGCTTCTATTGACGCTGGTAAAGAGATTGCGAAAGAAAATGCTGAAGTATTGGCAGTGGCGCTACAGAAAGCCAAAATCGATATTGTTGGCGGCGAAGCGCATTTCTTTGATAACTTTGCCAAGTCACTATCTATCGGCAAAGCCATCGATGGCCTAGCAGGTAAGTCAGATACGTTGAGCGGTATTATCAATGGCGTGATGGCTAGTCAAGCTATGAAAGCAACCAAGCAAAATGATGATAAAACCATTTAATATTAAGACATGTCTTTATAGATTGAAGACACGCGCCAAAATTAATGCATTTCTCCCTTGATAACTAGCCTGTCATTTAGGAGGCAGGCTGAATCTAACCAACTTGTTCTATACATCTTCATAGAGCGATAGCCAACTTATTATTAATAATGAGTTGGCTAATCTAAAAAATCAGCAGTGATGAATCGTTTTTTTAGATTAGCCAAGTGCTTCTTTACTTTCGATGATCTTTATCTCAAATAACTTCTTATTTTCCTTATTGCCAAAAAATTCTCTTATTATGTAAAAACAGAAACGGACGAGCAACAATGGCGGACACGCAAAACCTAACCACTCCAGATAGCAATGACAACCCTAATGCTAGTCAAGCAAGCCAAACTGATCAGGCGGTTGCCTCGGGCAATGCTTATGAGCTCATCAAAAAACGTTTGACAGAACAAGGTGCTCGTTTAGAGCAACAGACGGCCACGCTAAATACTGCACGCCTTGAAGAGTTCGGCAGTACTCAAATGCAAGTCATCGCCCGTACGCGTATCCGTACCGAACATAACTGTGTGGCGCAGGATATGGTGCAAGTAGGCGAATATCTACTGTTTGGCTACAACGTTTTTATGGGACTCAAACGTGCGAGCAATGTTAAGGATGTATTGTCGTTATATCGTCTGAACGAGCCAGCTGGTAATGAAGAAGAGTATCAGCTCGAAGAGGTTGACCTAAAAGGCACTTTTTTGGCTCAAGACGCCTTTGTCCAAGACTTCAATGAGCTGTATCGATATTATAAGCAAACGCGCCTGATTCAAATAACGGTGAAAGACAGCAAATTGCTATTGGCATTTCAGATTGGTGAGCGCATCACTGATATTCGAGTGTTCCGTTTTGCGTTAGATTTTAGCCAAGGTACGCCAGAGTCGGCACAAGTCGCTTATGTGGACAATCGAGGCGAGCGTGACATTGAACTGCCGCCTGCTTATGATTTTGACTGGATTGAGACCACACGCGATCAAATGGTGAATGGCAAGTATCCCCATATGAATATCTTAGACACGATATTTGTAGAAACGGTTGGTGGTGATTTGACCATTAAGATTGAGGACAATACGCAATCCGGTCAGGGTATTTATAGCGAACCAGTTAATGACCGTACCCAGTCGCTGACGGATGCTGAGATTGCGTATGCCAAAGTGGGCAGTTTAATACTGCTCAAAATATTGCCCTATCGTGAAGAGGACTACCGTTATTTTGTTTATAACACCTTGACCGAAGCGGTGCTGCGTTTGGATGCGATTGGACAATCGTGTGTGCAGCTACCAGAAGACCACGGCATCATATTTCCGGGTGGCTACTATCTGCAAACGGGCGAATATAAACTGTTTGATGCCAATAACGTGGACGCCAAAGACTTAAAGTTCAAACGCAAAATCATATCGCCAAATGGGGAAGACGTTTTATTCTTATTTTATGATAGAGACTTGGGTATCACGGGGTTGTTTCCTTATAATTTGATCAAAAAGCAATTGGCAAACCCTATCTATTGCAACGGTATGGCTTTGGCTGAGAATGGTCGTTTGGTGCTGTTTAGCGATCAAAGTGAGCCATCTCGTATTCACCCGATGCAGATATGGCATACCCCTTATGCCTCACACGAGTATGTGAGTGAGCTGCCAGAGAGCACGAGTTTTTATGGCAAGATTGGCAATAAAGAGCTGGTGCGCGGTATCTCAGATCTTTATAGCATTACCCGCCTGATTGATAATCAAAGTGTCTCTCAAAAGCTCTATGAAGAGTTGGCTGACAATACCAGTCGTCTCTTTGACAGCTATTATTGGCTGTCTGAGCCTGAGCTAAGCGAAGTCGCCAGTAGTATCAAGGAAGTGACGGCCACGGCTGAGCTGGTCATTGATGAATTCGCCAAAGTACAAAGTATCCAAAAGCAAACTCAAACCGCGCTAGCCGATGCTGATACGCAGCAAAGTGAGATTTTGCGGCAGATACGCGTTACTAGCTTTGAGTCTGCCAGTGATTATGTCGATCAGTTGTCAGCATTAAGACGCCAAAAAGGCCGTTTGGTCAGCTTGGAGGATTTGCGCTATCTAGATGCCGATAAGCTACAAGCGCTGCAAAAGCAGTTAGAAGAAGCCGAAAGCGAGCTGGCTGAAAAAACGGTGCTGTTTTTAAGCGGCGAAGAAGCGCTATCAAGCTACGAAGGCATATTGGTCGATGTCAGTGAGCGCTTGAATACCGCTGAAACCAATGCTGAACTAAAACCCGTACTAGAAAAAATCGATGAAACAGCGCAAGGGTTAGATCTATTAACCGAGTTGCTAGGGACGCTAGATGTGGCCGATGCCACAGTGCGTACGCAAATCATCGATGACATATCGACCATTTATGCGAGCCTAAACCAGAGTAAAGCCAAGCTCAATCATAAACGCAAAAATCTAGGCTCAGCTGAGGCCGTGGCGCAGTTTGGGGCGCAGTTTAAGCTGTTTGGTCAGTCCATAGCCAATGCGTTATCCATTGCCAATACGCCTGAGAAATCAGATGAGCAAATGGCAAAATTGCTGGTACAGCTAGAAGAGTTGGAAAGTCAGTTCGCTGATCCAGAGACCAATAGTGGCGATCAGTTTTTAGCAGATATCATCAGCAAGCGTGAAGAGATTTACGAAACCTTTGAAAACCATAAGCAGCAACTGCTTGATGCTCGTAATCGCAAAGCGCAAAATTTAGGTGATGGCGCGCTGCGGATGCTTGAGAGTATTAAAAAACGCACGCAAAGCACAGGCGTCACAGGCTTTACAGAGGAAGAAGCGTTAAATACGTATTTTGCCGCTGATGGTCTGGTGCAAAAAGTCCGCAACATCGCAAAAGAGCTGCAAGCGATGGGCTTTAGCGTCAAAGCTGATGACATCGATGCGCGTCTAAAAGCCATCCAAATCGAGAGCTATAAGAGTCTAAAAGACAAGTCGGACTTGTTTGAAGATGGTGGCCAAATCATCAAACTGGGTAAGCACCGTTTTTCGGTCAATACTCAGCCGCTTGATTTGACCTTATTAAGTCGTCAACAGTCAGACGGCAAGCGTGTGCTGAATTTGCATCTAACGGGTACAGATTATTATGAAGTGCTTAATAATGCTGAGCTAAACGCCTTGCGCCCGTATTGGGACATGAATATCGCCTCCGAGTCTGACAAGGTGTACCGCGCCGAGTACTTGGCCTATAGCATTATCGAAAGTGCTAAGAACAGCCAGGAGGGTTTGACTGAAGCGCGCCTATATCAAGCCTACGATGCAACTGTTATTACTCTAGACATTAATGGCGACATTGATAACGACAGTCCATTGTCCAAGTTGGTCAAAGCTTATGCCACACCTCGCTATCAGCTTGGTTATGACAAAGGCATTCATGACCATGATGCCACGCTATTATTGATGCAAATATTGCCAACGTTGCGTGAGGCAGGGCTACTGATTTATACCCCGCAAGTACGTGCGTTGGCGCAATTATTCTATTGGCAACTAAACATTGTACAAGCACTTGGTCTAGACAGCTTGCGTCAATTTGGTTATGACGCTTGGTTAAATGAATCAGTGCTGACACGCGCAAATAACTGGACGGATAGAGCTGCTACCGCTGAGCAACTGCGCCGTGCATTGGGCAGCGATACTGCGAAGTCTCTATTGGTCGAGGACATGAGCCAAGTGATGCGTTATTTTGTTATGGCTCATAATGACGACAGTCTTAGCGCTGATAACGGTGCTAGCAAGCATTCAGAACCAGATTCAAATACCAGTGATACTCATAACGCCAACATCTTCAAATCAAGCTACGTTCAGCTTGCTTGTGAATATTTGGTGAGCGTCATGGGGCAGTCGGCTGAATCGAATGCAGGTGCATATAACACAATAAAATGGCAAACCAGTCAACAAGCGCAGCAGTTGTGTGAGCAGCTAAGCCAAACATTGAATAGTGCCTCAGGCAGCACGCAAAATACGGCCAGTTTTGATCAACTACAGTCTTCTATCAGTAAGCTTGGATTCCAACCCAAATCAGCCTATGAGCTACTAGCCACATGGTTTCATGCACTACTTGATAAGACTTATGGTGGTACTGAGTCGGTTAACGTAGCGACTGATGGCACCAATGAAGCAGGCGAGGCACTCAGTGAAGAGGAGCTTGCTGAGATTGAAACACAAAACGCGCTACGCAAGCAGCAATTAGAGAGTGGCCGTCATTATGTGCCAGAAGCCATTGCCGTCTTGCTTACCCAGTTAAATGATGCTCAGCGTGAAGCTTTGGTGCAACGACTGATTGATTCAGGTGCTAGCTTTGATAAAGGGGCTTTTAATAAAGGGTTAAGTGCTAAAGGATTGGGTAATCAAGGTTTAAACAGTACAGGCGCAAGTGGCACACCATCGGCCTTGTCATTTTCCTCAATCACCTCGTCGGCTACGTCATCGACTACATCATTGACCAGTATTAATAATCCGCTTAATCAAGTGCAAAGTTTTGAACGTAGCACGGGTAAGGTATCGCTTGAGATACAAGTCAATAATTTGCTGGGTGAGCATATACGTATTCATCAGCAGACCTTAACCTTTGCCGTCGATGATTTCTTAAATCGTTTGCATCATCATGATACCCAAGTTATCCCTGCCTATAGACGCTATCTGGCCATGCGCTCAGAGATATTGCATGACTCAAAAGAGACGTTGCAACTGGACGAATTTATGCCGCGTCCATTGTCTTCATTTGTGCGTAACCGTCTGATTAATGAGAGCTACCTGCCGCTCATCGGTGACAATCTTGCCAAACAGATGGGTACGGTCGGCGAGGATAAGCGTACCGATTTGATGGGTATCCTCATGATGATATCGCCACCAGGTTATGGTAAAACCACCCTGATGGAATACGTGGCAAACCGTCTCGGCCTTATCTTTATGAAGATTAACTGTCCGTCACTCGGTCATGACGTCACCTCATTAGACCCCGAAAAAGCACCCAATGCCACTGCGCGAGAAGAGTTGAATAAAATCAACTTGGCCTTTGAGATGGGCAATAACGTCATGCTTTATCTCGATGATATTCAGCATACCCATGCGGAATTTTTGCAGAAGTTTATCTCATTGGGCGATGGCACACGCCGTATCGATGGTGTCTGGCAAGGGAAGACTAAGACCTATGACATGCGTGGCAAAAAGTTCTGCGTGGTCATGGCAGGTAACCCATATACCGAAAGTGGTGAAGCTTTTAAAGTCCCTGACATGCTCGCTAACCGTGCCGATATCTATAACTTAGGCGATATCATGAGCGGCATGGAAGAGGTGTTTGCACTCAGTTATATCGAAAACTCGCTGACCTCTAATACCGTCCTCGCACCAATGGCCAACCGTGACTTAAGCGATGTCCATCGTTTGATTAAAATGGCAAAAACGGACAATGCGAATCTTGTCCAAGCACAAAGCAGCGATTTGACGTATCCGTATAGTACCTCAGAAATTAACGAGATTATCGCTATTTTGCGTCATATGTTTAGGGTGCAAGAAGTCATTCTGGATGTCAACCAAGCCTATATTGCCTCCGCCTCGCAAGATGATAAGTATCGTGTTGAGCCGATATTTAAGCTACAGGGCAGTTATCGTAATATGAATAAGATGACCGAAAAGCTATCGGCAGTCATGAATGAAAGCGAGCTGAACCAGCTGATAGATGATCATTATCTAGGCGAGTCACAGCTATTGACCCAAGGCGCAGAGAGCAACTTGCTCAAGCTTGGTGAGATGCGTGGTGTCTTGACCGAAGCAGAAACAGAGCGTTGGGCGCAGATCAAAGCCGACTTCCTACGTAACAAAGCCATGGGCGGTGAAGATGGTGATACTGGCGCACGTATCGTCGCCCAGTTGGTCGATTTGGCCAGTGGCTTCAATGCCATCAGTAGCCAGTTTGAGACATACTTAACGAAAAACGACCCAGAGCAAATCGCTCGCTTACGAGAAGCAGGACAGCAAGCGCAACTCGATGCCCAGCTAAACGCCCAATTAGAAGCACAAAAAATACTTGCCGATAGCGTCATTAACAATGCCAAAGTCGTCAGCGACAGTATCGATAATGGCTTTGAAAAAAGCGTGAGCCAATTGCTGCAAATATATAAGCACGATCACAATGCTGGAAAGGCAGAAGGCGAGTATCTCAAGCAAAACCAATATGCACAAAAACAGCTCATGGTGCAGCTGGTCAATGCCGTTGAACAACTGGCACAGAAAATGGCGGATAGCTTGTCTAGTAGTTTAACTGAGACCTTAGCTAAGAGTGATGAGAATCAAACAGCCGATAGCGATATCCCTGATATTCATCATCAAACGGCACTGATGGCAACTGCCCTCAAGCAAGCGTTAGAGCCATTGACGATGCGGATGGACGAAAAGCTAGCGATTGATACCAGCACAGATCAATCTGGTAAGTTAATCGTCAATAGTCTCAACAGACTTAATAAAATCTTTGACGACTATGATTAATCACTACTGATTAATAGCTGACGATTAACAACTAATGATTGATTATTAACGTTTATGAGCAATGTTGATGACTTGCACTTATGAACATCACTTATGAATAGCACCTATAAATAGGGCTTATGATCAAAAGACAATGGTAATATAGTCGGTAACAGCTACTTTGGATACAATGACAGCGAGTAAAAGTGCTACAAACAGTAGGTTAAGCAAGACTGACACCGTATCCGATGGTAGTGAATCGACTATATCAAACCAATGAGAAAATTATGGCGCACAAAAAAAAGAACGTCCGCAAAAAACTTTGCCCTGTCTGCGAGCGCGAATTTAGTTGGACGAAGAAGCTGGATAAAAACTGGGAGAGCATGGTCTATTGCTCCGACCAATGCCGACGGGTGAAAAAGTATGAAGGGCTAGATCATCAAAAAGAAGATAAGTAGTCGTTAGTAATGAAATAGAGCTATGTAGACATAAGGGAGCAGACGATGGCACATAAAAAGGTAAACCTACCGCAAAAAACCTGCCCCGTCTGCCAGCGCCCATTTACGTGGCGTAAGAAGTGGGAGAAGGATTGGGAACAGGTAATTTATTGTTCTGAGCGGTGTCGGCGGAGTAGGAAGAATCAGAACATAGGATAGCTAGATTGATAGGTGCTAAAGTTAAAGCAAGCCCTACTTAATGTTTCTATTTTCCTAAGTTAATAGCACGCTTATTATTATCTATCGGTATTTCATTTGCATTAATGATGTACTTAACTCTCATTTGAGAACCACTTATAATTCAGTTGTGACCATATAGCAGCTAAAAATTTAAATAACTTTTAATACAATCAATGGGACATTGAATAAATATGGCGAATAAGACTCAAAAACTAAACGATGTAAATTTAAATATTCAAGCACGTATATCAAAGCTATTGGAAGAGTTAACTGCTGATATGTACGAGCGTAATCAAACCATGGCAATTGCTTTGCTAGGTGCTATTACAGGACATAACACTTTCTTATTAGGTCCACCTGGTACAGCAAAAAGTCTAATATCAAGAAGACTGACAGCTGCCTTTGAGGTTCCTAAATATTTTGAATATTTAATGAATCGTTTTAGTACGCCAGAAGAGATATTTGGTCCTGTGTCTATCAAAGAGTTAAAAGAAGATCGTTATATTCGCCAAATTGACGATTACTTACCAACCGCAGATTTCGCATTTTTAGATGAGATTTGGAAGTCTAGTCCAGCAATTTTGAATAATTTATTGACTATCATTAATGAGCATACTTTCAGAAATGGTAAAGAAATCATTAAAGTACCATTGAAGTCCTTGATTGCTGCCTCTAATGAAGTACCACCACCAAACCAAGGGTTAGAAGCACTTTATGATCGTTTTGTGATTCGGTTATTTGTACCACCTATCGAGCAAGAGAATAATTTTAATCATCTAATAAACAGCAGACTCAGTTCTGAAAGCCCATCTGTTAGTCCTGACCTAATTATTAGTTATGATGAGATAGAAGAATGGCGCAATAGCCTACAGTCAGTGACGTTAAGCGATGATACCTTATTGGTGATCAAGTACATACGACAAAAGCTGATCTCAAAGTCAGAAGAGCTGGAAGTTTATGTATCTGATCGCCGTTGGCAACGAGCCGCAATGCTACTAAAAGCTTCAGCGTTTTGCAATGGGCGTACGGAGACGAATCATAGCGATGCGTTATTGCTGAAATACTGTCTGTGGACGACAATGGATAATCGAGGAGCGGTACAAAATATTGTGACGAGTACAATTGAAAGTTGTGGATTTGATACTGATATTAATCTAGCCAAACTCGATCAAGAGAAAGAAACACTGGATAATGAGGTAAATAAAGAGCTTTATTACTCTAAAGATATTTATGATGTAGTTCAACTGAATAACGATAAGGATTACTTTGAAGTTACTGCCACATTTACACGCAAAGGATACGAGAGATATCAGGACGAGAGTAAAATTTTTAAACTTTATATTCCTGCTGATAAATTTAAAACTCATGAAGAATTTAATGTAGTCGATGAGTCAGGTAACTTATTTAATGATATTCAAGGAACATTTGGAGGTCAAGGTAGCTGTGAGTTAACATTTAGTAATCGCGGATATAATAACTATAATAGTTTTACTTTTCGTCCAAATATTTTGTGTAAGAAAGGTGATAAAAAGAAAAACATAAATAAAAGGTTAGTTAGCTCATTAGCAAAGTCTGTAAAAGATATCCGCCAAGAATTAACCGAAGTTCTAAAGCAAGTAGAAGAAAAGTCTATCAAATATAAGAAACATCTTGCTAGTCCTTTTGTGACGGAAGAAGAGGTTGGTACTGCTATAACAGGAATAACTAAACAGGTAGAGCAGCTTAAATTACGAATTGCAGACTGTGAGCGTCTGGAGGCGTTATGTCGCTAGGCTTCTCAACCCACGGTAAAAATATCATTGAAGAAGTTGTCAAAAAAAAATATGCGTATTTATACAGTCAAAATGATATATCCCGACAAGTCACTGCCCAAATAGAGGATTGGCAATATAAAACTAAATTAGAAATCTTACAACAAGACATATTTTCTGAGCATCAGAGTCAATTGACCCAGTGGCTTGATTTTTATACTAAAGACTCACATGAATTGAACCCGAAAGCTGTCGAAGAGTATTTAAGTTTCTGCTTAGAGGTTGGTGTTCCTGCAAACTTATCTTATTGGAAGAAAGCTTTAGAAGAGAACAAAGACACCTCAAAGCAAACAAGTGACAAAAAGCCACACTTTCAACTTTTGCTACATGAATGGCAAAAGCATTTGGATGTCGCCCAAGCACGTTGGCAATTAGAAGAGTTGCAATTACGACGCGACCAGTTTTTAGAGCAGTTAATTGAATGGATGGAGTTAATAAAACAGCTGGACCAAAACCTATGTGAGTTCGGATTTGAACTAGGTGTTTGGTTTGATGACAGTTTAGGTAGTTTAAGTAAGCAGAATATTGATGTTCTCAAGCGTTGGTTAAATTACTTACAAAATGATGAGGGCATTAAGAAAATATCGGACTTATTGGGTAAAATGCGCCAAATAGAACACACAAGTGAAATAGAGCGTGTACAGCAAACTATCGAGTTACAAACACCAATCGTCGATAGCAATTCGAAAGAAGAGATTATTGGTTTACGTTTAGCCAAAGATTTAGAGCATGCGCTACCGTCTGAACTTGCTCTAATGTCAGACCCAGATACAGCAATTCTTTTTGATTTAAAGTATCTAGAAGCGAAGTTGCTTTGCTTTGAGTTACAAGGGTTGGCATATCAGAAGACAGAAGTAGAAATAACTGTTGAAGTAGAAAAAGAGACAGAAGAAAAGCTAGGTCCGATGATACTATGCGTTGATACAAGTGGTTCCATGCAAGGTACACCAGAGAGCATTGCAAAAGCAGTTACTCTTTTCTTGGGGGTTAAAGCTAAAAACCAAAATAGACCATGTTTTGTTATTAATTTTTCTACTAATATAGAAACGTTTGAAGTAACTGGTACAACGGGTATAGCTGAATTGACAGGTTTCCTTAGTCAGTCATTTCATGGGGGTACGGATGTTGCTCCAGCACTTCGTTATGCGATAAAACTATTAGAAACTGAAAAATATGAAAAATCAGATGTATTAGTAATATCTGATTTCGTGATGAGCGACTTGCCAGAAAGCTTATTGAAAGATTTAGAGCAACAAAAACTGAATGGCAATCAGTTTAATTCACTAGTGATAGGTGATCTGTTTATGTATAACCGCGTAGAAAATTACTTTGATAATGAGTTTATATATAACCCTAAATCACACCAAATACAGGAATTACTTCAATTTACTGCGCTGCAGAAGAGTAGGTGATTTCTAATCTTACTGAATTCTGCCGCCAGAAACTCAGCTAAGTAGATTTTTAGTGAGTATGGTCAACGGTCAGTGTCAAACTACAATGGTTAGCAGAAGAGAAGAAATGTTACGGTCAAACACAGTTGTTTGAAGTGTATAAGCAGATACAAGCAAAAGCGAGATTGGTTATTTAAGCAATCAATCTCACCTCAAATATTTTTCTAAGAAGCCTTAGCTAAAACCATCTCTACAAATTCGGATTTAACCATTTCTCGTCATTCTTCTTACTAAAAATTAAAGCACCTATAACCAAGCCGCAAGCCATAAAACCATTACTTATTTAGCATCTCTCTTAGCAAAAATATTCGCAACCAACGCACCACTAAAGTTATGCCAGACACTAAATATCGCACTAGGTAAGGCTGCGACAGGATTGAAATAAGTTGCCGCAAGGGCAGCGCCCAGACCAGAGTTTTGCATACCCACTTCCACCATAATGGCGCGGCGTTGTTTCTCCGTAAAGCCAGACAAGCGAGCAATGACATATCCCAAGGTATAACCAGTCATATTGTGTAGAGCAACGACAATAAAGACGATCGCACCACTATCTAAGATGGTTGTTTTAGACACTGCGACCACTGCCGTGATGATAATAGAGATACCCAATACCGACACCATCGGTAATACCTCGGTGACAAACTCGATTTTTTTACCTAAAAACTTATGGAAGATAACACCCAGTAATATGGGCAAGATTACGATTTTCGTAATGGTCATCATCATACTGGCTAGGTCGATGTCGATCAGCTGACCGGCAAATACGTTTAATAGAATAGGGGTTAGAAAGGGCGCAAGTAGGGTGGAGATAGAGGTAATCGCCACACTCAGCGCCACATTGCCTTTTGCCAAGAACGTAATCACGTTACTCGACGTGCCGCCCGGGCAACAACCAACCAAAATAACACCGACTGCTATTAAAGGATCAAGGTTGAAAATCACTGTCAACAAGTAAGCAATGAGAGGCATTAGCGTGAATTGTGCTAATAGTCCAACCAGTACAGGCTTGGGGCGTTTGACAATCTCTAGGAAATCTTCCGTTTTGAGCGTCATGCCCATCCCAAACATAATGATGCCAAGTATAGGAACGATCAAAAAAGCCAACGAGGCAAAAAATTCAGGAAGAATAAATCCCAGAACAGCACTGACCAATGCCCAGATTGCAAAGGTTTTGCCAATCCAACTAGAAAGTAATGCAATCTGATTCATAGCCTGTCTCAAAATAATAAAGTAGACAATAATCTAGCATGGTTCTTGTCAGTAAATGATAAAAGTATTTTGCTATGAACGTAGCGATAAGTTTGCTGAGGGTAGGCAAAATAGACTGCCATAAAAAATGGCTTACTTATATTAAATAAGTAAGCCAAAAAAGAACTATTAGGTTTCTATAATTGCATTAGCTAATCAACTACAAGTTCGGATTTAACCACTTCTCAGCTGTTTTCATATCCCAGCCTTTACGCTCAGCATAACTTTCTAACTGGTCACGACTGATTTTACCGACATTGAAGTATTCACTGTCAGGATGTGAGTAATAGAATCCGCTGACCGATGACGCAGGCCACATCGCATAGCTTTCGGTCAACGTCGTACCGATTGCATCTACCGTACCTAGCCAATCAAACAACTTGCCTTTTTCGGTATGCTCAGGACAGGCAGGGTAGCCAGGTGCAGGGCGGATGCCTACGTATTTCTCTTTAATCATCTCATCATTGGTGAGTGACTCAGTCGGCTGATAGCCCCAATACTCTTTACGGATGAGCTCATGTAGATGCTCGGCAAAGGCTTCGGCTAAGCGGTCAGACAGCGCCTGTACCATAATGGCATTATAGTCATCACCTGCCGCTTTGTATTGCTCAGCGAGTGCTTCTGTACCGACGATAGAGACGGTAAAGCCGCCCAAGTGATCGGTATGTGTCTCTGATGGCGAGATAAAGTCTGCCAAGCTAAAGTTTGGCTTGCCACTAGCTTTGTCGCTTTGCTGACGTAAGTGTTCAAACTGGTAAGTCGGTTTGCCGCCATCAGCAGGCGCATCGTCATAGACGGTGACCGTATCTGCACCAGTACGGCGAGCGGGCATGAGTTTAAACACACCTTTGGCTACGATTGATTTCTCATCAATCATCTTTTGTAGCAGCTCTTCTGCATTTTCAAATAGATCGCGAGCTGCTTCACCAACCACATCATCTTGCAATATTTTCGGGTATTTACCTGTCAGACCCCAAGAGATAAAGAATGGTGTCCAGTCAATATAAGGTAGCAGATTCGCGATTGGATAGTCATCCAATATCACTTGTCCTAGCTTATTTGGCACTGGTGGCAAATAGGTTTCCCAATCATACTGAAAGCCAATCTTGACCGATTCGGCATAGGTGACTTTGGCCGCTTTTGGCTGACGCTTGGCCAGACGCTCACGTACCTTGGCATAGTCTTCACGTGTCTCATCGATCAGCGCTTGACGATGCTCTTTTGATAGCAATTTGGTCACCACACCGACGGAGCGTGAAGCATCCGATACATAGATGACGCCATCGTTTTGATATTGCGGCTCGACCTTGACCGCAGTATGCGCTTTCGACGTCGTGGCACCGCCAATCATCAATGGTAGCGTCATGCCGCGCTCTTGCATTTGCTTGGCGACATAGACCATTTCATCGAGACTTGGGGTAATCAAACCAGACAGGCCGATGATATCGACTTTTTCTGCAATGGCGGTATCGAGGATTTTTTCACAAGGGACCATCACACCCAAATCGACAATGTCGTAGCCATTACAGCCAAGTACCACGCCGACGATATTTTTGCCGATATCATGCACGTCACCTTTGACGGTTGCCATTAGGATTTTACCTTTGACTTCGCCTTCGACTTTTTCCGCTTCGATATACGGGTTTAGCCATGCGACAGATTGCTTCATCACGCGGGCAGATTTTACGACTTGCGGTAGGAACATCTTACCTGCACCGAATAGGTCACCGACGATATTCATACCGTCCATCAGTGGGCCTTCGATGACTTCTAGCGGTCTAGGGTACTTCTCCCATGCTTCTTTGGTATCCGCTTCGATAAAGGTCGTCACGCCTTTGACCAGTGCGTGGGCGATGCGTTCTTCTACCGTGCCTTCGCGCCAGCTCATATCGACAGTACTGTCTTTTTTCTTGCCGCCATCTTGGTAGTTTTCAGCGACGGTCATTAGACGTTCAGTGGCATCTTGACCAGTTTCACCTTGATTGCGATTGAGCATGACGTCTTCGATAGCGTCACGGGCTTCCTTTGGAATATCATCGTACAGCTCAAGCATGGCTGGGTTGACGATACCCATGGTCAGACCGTTTTTGATCGCGTGGTATAAGAATACGGAGTTGATCGCTTCACGGATTGGGTTACCACGGAAACTAAACGAGACATTGGATACGCCGCCCGAGACCATCGCGTTCGGTAGATTTTCCGTAATCCAACGTGTGGCATTGATAAAGTCAGCACCGTAGTTGTTGTGCTCGGTGATACCTGTGGCGACGGCAAAGATATTTGGGTCAAAGATAATGTCTTCTGATGGGAAGCCCACTTCATTGACCAGTACGTCGTAGCTGCGCTTAGATATTTCAATCTTGCGCTCGTAAGTGTCAGCCTGTCCGTCTTCATCAAATGCCATGACGATAATCGCGGCACCATAACGCATGCATAATTTTGCACGTTCAACGAACTCAGCATGACCTTCTTTTAATGAGATAGAGTTAACGACCGATTTACCCTGCGTACGCTTTAGACCTTCTTCGATAATGTCCCATTTAGACGAGTCAATCATCAGTGGTACACGGCTGATATCTGGCTCGCCTGAAACTAAGTTGACGAAATGAATCATCGCTTGCTTGGAATCAAGCATGCCTTCGTCCATATTGATATCGACGATCTGCGCGCCGCCTTCGACTTGATCGCGAGCGACATCGAGTGCTTCGGTATAGGCTTCAGTTTTAATCAAACGTAAGAACTTTTTGGAGCCTGTGACGTTGGTACGCTCACCGACATTGACAAACAAGCTATCAGAGTTGATGGTAAATGGTTCGAGTCCTGACAAGCGGCAGGCAGGCGCTATCTCAGGGATGATACGCGGCGCATAGTTAGCCACGACTTTGGCGATTTGACGGATATGTTCAGGCGTCGTACCACAGCAGCCGCCCACGATGTTTAAGATACCTGCTTTGGCAAAACCTTCAAGTAAGGCAGCCGTTTCTTCAGCAGTTTCGTCATACTCACCAAACTCATTGGGCAGACCAGCGTTTGGATGCGCAGAGACGTAAGTATCAGCGATGTTCGATAGCGTTTGAATGTGCGGACGCAGCGCATCAGCACCTAGCGCACAGTTAAAGCCAACAGACAATGGCTTGGCATGGCGGATAGAGTTATAAAACGCCTCTGCCGTTTGTCCCGATAACGTGCGACCTGACGCGTCGGTAATCGTACCTGAAATCATAATTGGCAATTCAAAGCCAATATCGTCAAACACACCAGTGATCGCAAATATCGCCGCTTTGGCATTGAGCGTATCAAAGATTGTCTCAATCAAAATAATATCGACGCCGCCTTCTATCAGGCACAAGGTCGCTTCACGGTAGTTGAGTACCAACTCGTCAAAGGTAATATTACGAAATGCAGGATCATTGACATCAGGCGATAGCGAGCATGTGCGTGACGTCGGACCCACGACGCCCGCAACGAAGCGCGGTTTCTCAGGCGTTTTTGCGGTAAATTCATCAGCAGCTTCTCGAGCAATCTTGGCCGCCGTCCTGTTCAGTTCTGGCACTAGATACTGCATGTCATAGTCAGCCATCGACAGACGCGTACCGTTAAAGGTATTGGTCTCGATGATATCAGCGCCCGCTAGCAGATGATCGTGATGAATGTCTTTAATCATATGTGGCTGAGTCAGTACCAGCAGATCGTTATTGCCGCGTACATCTTGGTCGATATCAGCAAAACGCTCACCACGATAATCCACTTCTTCTAGTTTATAGGTCTGAATCTGCGTACCCATCGCACCGTCTAACATCAAAATGCGTGATGCCATCTGCTCAGTGATACGGGCACGTGCGGTTAGCTGCTGCTCTTTAAATGGAAACACAGCAGGCGGCGTTAATATAAAGTCATTAGCGGATGAGGAACTAGAGGCGGTATCGGTATGAGAATCGGTTGGTGAGGTCGTCGTTGGAATCATAGGTGTGCTGCTTATATCGTAATTATTAAAAAAAGAAGGAATAACAAACCAGTAGCGTGCAGAGTCTCACGAAGAGGACCGCAAATTTGCATTATTTTAGCATGAAAAGTTTGCTACATAGGGATACTGCATATTCCTCTTTGGCAATAGATAAATAAGAGGAGAGCTAAGTAACAAATCAAGGTATTAGAGTCTATTTCATAAAGCAGATACGCACAAATGAATATCATTTCGCTAAGGGCTTACATAAAGCTTTTCTTTTGCAAATGAAAGCCAACGGGAATGCTCAGAATTCAGACAGAATTTACATCCATACCACAAAAAATTGCGCAAAGGCAGGTTGATAAAGATTGTTTACATGTTAATTTAATTTCAGAAATACAAGGTCTTAGTAAGTCCTACTTATAAATACAGGCTCATTTATTAGCAATAACTGGTATCAAAAGTATCGGTATTAGCAGTGCAGTGCAGTACAGTGAGCAAATGGCATTAGCGGGCAGGATGATCTGTAAGACAGTAATATCATAGTTGAAACAATACCAACGTCAAAGAAATTCAAATCATTAAGGAAAATGTTATGAAACTTACTAAAATTGCCACCATCGGTACATTGGCTATCTCAATCGCAGGTCTAAGTGCTTGTAATAATATGATGCCAGCGAAGACAAGTGATATGAAAGCACCAATGCACAGTCAGAGTATGGCTAAGATGAATGTTGTACAAGTTGCTCAAAGCAATCCTGATTTTTCAGTATTGGTAGAAGCGGTACAAGCAGCAGGTCTAGTCGATATGTTGTCTGATCCTAACGCCCACTATACGGTATTTGCACCGACCAATGCTGCCTTTATGCAAGCATTGCAAGAAACAGGTATGACCAAAGCACAGTTATTTGCTAATAAGCCACTATTGACCAAAGTATTGGGTTATCACGTAGTCGCTGGTGATATGGCTATGTATGCCAAAGATGTGAAGCCTGGTAACGTAATGACCGCTAGCAAAAACACGCTCATGGTGACTAAGGAAGGCAAACTAATGGATGAGAATGGTCGCACAACCAACATCGTGAAGACTGACATCGCTGCTAACAATGGTGTCGTCCATGTAATCGATAGAGTATTGTTGCCTAAATAAGTATTAACTGAGGCATACCAACTGTATTTATTATAAGACTAAGCAGCCATTGTTTGTGATGATTTCACTATTAGACAATGGCTGTTTTAGACTTTAGAGCTTTATCTATATAAGTTCCTATTTAGGTTAGAATTTTCTAAATAAAAATCCGAAAATAGTTAATCCACATCATTTTGTCTCAAATATCGCAATAACTGATATACAAGCAAACAATGCTATATACGTGATTGATACAGTGTTGCTACCTAAGTAAATACCATTTGAAAATTAAACAGTTAGACTGAGAACTATCAATATAACGGACTAAATAGTATGACTAAGTAATTGATACATTTATCAATCATTGGTCGCCATTATATTTATCGAAAGTTATTAATTTAAATAAATCTCTTAATCAATTATTTATCCAAAAAGGAATTACCTATGTTAAAGAAGAACTTGTTATCTATCGCAGTTGTAACTGCAGCCATGTCACTAGCAGCGTGTAATGACACTGAGACTGTTGCAGAGCCAACTGAACCAGAAGCGACTGAAGAAATGGCAGTTGAGCCAGTTGCTGAGACAGAAGCTGTTGAAGCAGAGCCAATGGCCGAAATGGACATGGAAGCGACTCAAACTATCGCTGAAATCGCAGCAGAAAACGAAAATCTAACTATTTTAACCGCTGCGCTACAGGCTGCTGGTCTTGATACTATGCTAATGGAAGAAACTAAGCATACTGTATTTGCCCCAACTGATGATGCGTTTGCTCCAGTACTAGAAAAACTAGGCGTGACTAAAGAAGAGTTATTGGCCAATACAGACTTGCTAAAAACGGTCCTTCCTTACCATGTACTAGCAATGGAAGTTAAAGCGGCTGATATCCCATACGGTACTGAGATCGAAACAGCGAACGGTAAAACCATTACTATCAGTGAAGACAACGTAATTACTGATGCTACTGGTAACACAGCAAATATCACTGGTACAGATATTATGGCAACCAATGGTGTAGTTCACACTATCGATGCAGTGTTAATGCCTGAATAAGCTATTTCTTAGTTTGTAGGTTTTGAATCTACAAGTTAGTTAAAGAAAGCCTAGCCATCGCGCTAGGCTTTTTTACGTCTATGAATTAAGAACGCAGAAATCAAGAATAGGGAAGTTAAGGCGCA
This sequence comes from Psychrobacter sp. NPDC077938, assembly GCF_044542635.1. Taxonomy (NCBI): domain Bacteria; kingdom Pseudomonadati; phylum Pseudomonadota; class Gammaproteobacteria; order Moraxellales; family Moraxellaceae; genus Psychrobacter; species Psychrobacter sp. NPDC077938. The sequence goes on along the minus strand of NZ_JBITUW010000001.1, from coordinate 137,889 downwards.
GAAGTTTAAGCGATGAGATAAGCTATGGGTTAACTATACGTGTGCGGCTACCTAATTAAAATAAGGCTATAAAATATCAAAGTAAGCTCTATACAAAGGCAGGCAAAATACAAAATATCAGTTATATGTTGTTTCAAATGCAGATTAACTTTAGAAAATAAAAGGTAGTTTTGGAGTATTGAATCAGCTCGTATGAACGTGGACTTTGATGTTTTTTCGGTAAGCTATTCTGTAACGGTATAGAAAAACATTCAAACAAAAAAGCCCGAGAACATGGTCTCGGGCTTTTTTTTATTCAATAAGACTAAGGAGCAATCTTATTAAATCGACTTACACTTTATCTTTACGTAATGGATCAGCGTTCATGCTTTTCTGCTGTGCCAGATGACGCTCTTCCCAATACGGTGCGTTTTTGATACCGAATTTAGCAGGATCAAAACTATAGCGAGTGACGCCAGCTTTACGCTGAGCTTCATAGTCTTTAAGCATAGTAAGGGTTGGACGGGCCACGATGAAGATGACAAGAATACCAACAATGTTAAGCCAAGCCATAAGACCAACACCGATATCACCGATTGCCCAGATATAACCAGCTGAGTTTAGACCACCATAAGCAACCATCGCCATGATAAGCACTTTCACTAGGAATAGACCAGTTCTGTTCGCACTACGACCAAGGAAGCGTGTTAAGTAAGCGACGTTGACTTCAGCGATGTAGTAGTAAGCCAGAATTGTGGTAAAGGCAAAGAAGAATACAGCGATTGCGATAAACGCATTACCAAACGTACCGTATACAGATTCCATTGCCATTTGCGTGAACGCAGGAGCATTGATTTCAGTAGTAGCAGCAACGTTCTGTACGATGAACTGACCATCTGGTAGCGTACCTTGAATGTTGTACATACCAGTAGATAAGATCATGAATGCAGTAGCAGAACATACTAGTAATGTATCAACATATACTGAGAATGCCTGAACTAGACCCTGCTGTGATGGATGCTCAACTTCGGCAGCAGCAGCAGCGTGAGGACCTGTACCCTGACCAGCTTCGTTAGAGTAGATACCACGTTTCACACCCCAACCGATAGCAGCACCAAAACCTGCTTGTGCAGTGAATGCATCACCAACAATCATACCAAATACATCTGGAATCAAGCTGAAGTTGCTGAACATGATGATTAGCGCTAGGGCAATATAACCTAATGCCATGAAAGGTACTGCAAACTCAGTAAATGTTGCAATACGCTTAATACCACCAAAGATGATGATACCTAGCACGACTAAGATGATAGCCAAGCCGACCAAACGCATAGAGCCAACTTCTAGGCCTGCAACGTTCATGATCGTACCTTCGCCCATTACCTGTGCAAATGCACTGATAACACCGTTCGCCTGTACACCAGGTAAGAACATACCACATGATAAAATAGAAGCGATTGCGAAGAGGATGCCGTACCACTTTTGACCAAGGGCACGTTCAAAGTAATAAGCTGGGCCACCGCGATATTCGCCAGTTACCACATCTTTTTCTTTATAAATCTGAGCAAGAGTAGATTCGACATAGGCTGTAGATGCGCCTAGGAAGGCTACGATCCACATCCAGAATACGGCACCTGGGCCACCGAAGCCGATAGCAGCAGCTACCCCAGCGATGTTACCCATACCCACACGACCGGCGAGTGAGACGGCAAGTGCCTGAAATGATGAGATACCCTGTGCACTAGATTTACCAGTGAATAGGAGTTTGATCATCTCACCGAATAGACGTACTTGTACAAAGCGCGTCATAATGGAATAGAACAGACCGGCACCCAAGCAGAGATAAATCAGCGCTGGGCTCCAGATAATTCCATTTACTAAGTTAACTAAACCTTCCATATTTATGTTCCTAGTACTGTCTCAAGGTGGCACTGTTTGCTAGGAGTAAACTAACTGGTTAACTTACTTATTTAAGTTAAGCAGTTAAAGTCTCTGCATCGACTTATTTGTTGTCTAAGTCTCATGTGCTTGGCCACCAAGAATGGACTGTAGTTGTCTGTATTTACCCGCGTATCTCGTCAGTAATACGGACTATTTGCATAGCGCTTATCACTGACAATATAAATATCAGCTGCGTTTACTATTATTCTACAACCTCAACTACTGCGGTCTTCTATCATCATGTTATACATCAGATGAGTCATAAGTTGACCGGCGGATAAAACAGGCGGTTATATAATTAAATATCCATCACCATGATGGCATTCAACTTACTATGAGCTGTCTTGAATAAATACATGACTGGTATGGCGAATTGACAGTATTTAGCGATAATTTGACAGTTAATTGATGTTTTTATTAAGAAATTAAAAACTCGCTAATACTAATCAAACTATAAGTCCACTACCAAATGTATTCAAACCGTACGGCTACGTAACTGCAATTTGCCATATTTTTGTACTAATTACTAGAAATTTCTTTATAGACGGTAGATATATTCGTATTTTATTTGGCTGATACATTAGCAAGATTTAGATAATATATAAATAATTGTTTGTACTTTCATAACATTTAGTCTGATTGCGCTAGACTGCTAAATTTTTGCTCTATATCTATCATGATAAAAACGCGTTATCGTTAACGCTATGCGGTTGTGTTTTGGTAACGGTCAATTGTAAAAAGCCGTATATAACGCCATCATTAGGACAACTTCTTTTGATATCATGCTGATAGAGTGATGCGCAGATATACAATATATAGAGTGCATGACTGCCGTATGAATACCAAGAAAACTTAGAAATATTAAAAATGTGGTACTGGATATTTGTTATTTATCATTATTAGGAGAATCAACAATGACGCGTAAATCTATTATGAAGCCGATGTTGCTAGCCGCTTTATTGACAACTTCTACGGTTGGTCTAAGTGGCTGTGGCTATAACAACCTGCAAGCACAAGATGAGCAGGTCACTGCTTCATGGTCAGAAGTGGTCAACCAGTATCAGCGCCGTTCTGATTTGGTGCCAAACTTAGTCAAAGTCGTACAGCAATATGCCGAGCAAGAGCAAGAAGTCTTTACCCAAGTGGCAGAAGCTCGCTCACGTGCGGGTGGTATCACGGTAACGCCAGAAGTGCTTAATGATCCAGAAGCGATGGAGCGTTATGCAGCAGCGCAAGAGCAGATGACAGGTGCATTGTCACGTTTGATGGCTGTATCTGAGCGTTATCCTGATCTAAAATCAGATGCACTGTTTCAGGATTTGCAGGCACAGTTAGAAGGCACTGAGAACCGTATTGCTGTGGCTCGTAACCGCTATATTCAAGAAGTGCAGGGATACAATACAACGGTACGTCAGTTCCCAACAAACATCACTGCAAAAGTATTTGGGATGGACACTAAGCCCAACTTTAGTGTGGCCAATGAAGAAGCGATTTCAACCGCACCAAGTGTTGATTTTGGCGACTCTGCAGAACAGTCAGCTGAATAAAATTTAGAATGAACGTGACGACAGAGCGGCATAGGCAGCTCTGTTCATTTAGCTAATGGTTTGACAATGATTAGTTAGAGTCTATCAATTGGTAAAGATGTTATCTGAGGTGGTATAGATTAGATGAATAATTCAAAAGCAATCTTATCAGCATTACTGTTTACGTTAGGTGTCGTCAGCGTGCCTGCATTGCATGCTGCACCCAATGATACAGCGGTGGCGACAGATAGCACCTCGGATCTGCAAAACCGTAGTGTCGAAGAGTTAGTGGCCGTTGCTAAAGCAGGCGAGTCTAACGAAGCAATCAATGATGCTGTTTTAAATAATGATGCCATCAATGAAGCGGTGCTTGGCAACGACGCTATCAATCAAAACGCAGGTAGCCAAAGTACAGCAAATGATACAGCAAATGATACAGCAAATGCCCAAACAACCGCTCAGCCACCTGTACGCTCCAGTGCCGAGGGCGTTGACGCTGATAAGTTGATACTCAATGAACCAGTCGTTGATCAGGCCAATATCCTAAATCCCCAAGAGAAGCTACGTTTAGAAGCACAGCTTCGAAGTATCTATCAGCAGGGGTTAGCACAAGCAGCAGTGGTTATCGTACCAACTACCAATGGCGTACCAATATTTGATTATGCCTTGCAAGTTGCTGAGAAGTGGGAATTGGGTGATGAAGCTATCGATGATGGTCTGCTAATTGTCGTCGCTGTTAATGATCGTGATATGTATATCCTAACGGGTTATGGACTAGAAGGTGTCTTACCTGATGCGGCAGTCAACCGTGTCATTCGAGAAAATATCACGCCGTTATTTAAGCAAAATAACTATGGTGCAGGGATAATCGCTGGCGTTGAAGCGCTTAAAACACGCTTGACTGCTGATCCTGAAGTCTTAGCCCGTGCTGATGCACAAGCCGCAGAACGTACTGCTCAGCAAAGCTCAGACGAGCTGCCGTCACCTATTTTCTTATTTATCATGGCGATGATTTTTGGTAGCTTTATTACTAATATATTGGGCCGAGTATTTGGTTCTATCATTACCGCTGGCGGGTTTTTTGCAGGTTCGATGGCTTTAGGCGGCGGTTTCTTCATGACGCTGATTATGGCAATCTTCATCTGGATGTTTTTGATCTCACGCGGCGGTGGCGGTGGAAAAGGCGGCGGCGGTAAAGGTGGGCGCAGAGGCGGCATAATTTTCTTACCCGGTATGGGCGGCGGCAGTGGAGGCGGCTTTGGCGGTGGTGGTTTCGGAGGCGGCGGCTTTGGCGGTGGCGGCGGTGGTTTCGGCGGCGGCGGTGCAGGTGGCTCGTGGTAAGTATTCCGCATACGCAAACAAAATAAACTCTACATAACCATCGAAAATGACGTACTTGAGGAAATAATATAATGGTAGAAGACAACGCTTCAAACCCCAGTTTTGCCCGCTGGTGGCGTCAAGTTTTGTTCGTCCCTTTATTACATAGTAAGTGGCTAACAACAGAATCTAAGGCGCGTTTAACAGATGCTGTGACACGAGCCGAGCGTGGGCATCGTGGTGAGGTGTTCTTGATTGTAGAAAATCATTTGCCTATCCAAGAAGCCTATCGCATGAACTGCCGTGAGCGTGCGATTGATTTGTTTAGCGAATATCGCGTCTGGGATACCGAAGAAAATACGGGTGTCTTAATCTATGTCAATATATGCGAGCGAAAACTAGAGATTGTCGCAGACCGAGGTATCAGCGCTCACGTTAGTCCAACGGTATGGAATGCAATGTGTGAAAAGGCGGTATCTGGTATTGCTACTCAAAAGACAGAAGAGAGCTTGGCTGAACTGCTAGACGAAGTGGGGCAAGTGTTACGTCAATACTATCATTTAGAGCACGATCCAGAAGGCAATGAGCTGTCTGATACAGTGGTATTTTTAAAGTAGTTCGCGCCTTATACGGTTTTATTAAGAAGGCTACTTTTATAAGTAGCTTATCTATACGGTCAAAGGGTTTTGTTTTAGGCGATATGCTTTTAGTGTTAAAATGACTCTTCTGGGACAGATAACGCCTTATATACAGTTTGATTATCCTACTGTGCAACATTTACTAGGGCTCGTCTCGATAACACCATTATTGGAATACTATGATTGAATTAATAAAGAAACTACCGAAAGCTGAACTTCATCTACATATTGAAGGTTCGCTAGAGCCTGAGCTGATGTTTAGACTGGCCAAAAAGAACAACGTAGAAATACCTTATAAAGATATCGAAGATGTACGTAGTGCTTATAACTTCACCAATCTGCAGACCTTTTTAGATATTTACTATGCGGGTGCCAACGTTCTACTTACCAAAGATGATTTCTATGATTTGACGTGGGAATATATTCTTAAATGTGTTGAAGATAATGTCATTCACACAGAGATATTCTTTGATCCGCAGACGCATACCGAACGCGGCGTGCCTTTTGAAGCGGTCATTACAGGTATCAAAGAAGCGCTTGCAGATGCCAAAGCAAAATACGGTATCACGTCATGTATCATCATGTGTTTCTTGCGTCATTTATCGCAAGAAGAAGCGTTTGAGACATTAGAGCAAGCACTAGAGTATAAAGACGACATCATCGGTGTTGGTCTGGATTCATCAGAGTTGGGTAACCCACCATCGAAATTTAAAGAAGTCTTCCAAAAGGCCAAAGAAGAAGGCTTTAAGTTGGTCGCTCATGCAGGCGAGGAAGCAGACTTCTCGTACATCTATGAAGCGCTAGATTTATTGAATATCAATAGAATCGATCATGGTGTGCAGTCTATAAAAAGCCCAGAGTTGATGCAAAGACTTAAAGATGAGCAGATGCCACTGACGGTTTGCCCGAACTCAAATATCGAGCTAAAAGTCTTTGAGACTTATAAAGAGCACAATATTAAAGAGCTTTTAGATTACGGTCTAAATATCAGCGTTAACTCGGATGATCCTGCGTATTTCAAAGGCTACGTGAATCAAAACTTTATCAATCTATATGAGAATTTACCGATTACGGAAGACGATGTTATCACGTTGGTCAAAAACTCGTTTAAATCGGCATTTATCAGTGATGAGTTAAAAGAAGCTTACTTGGCGAGAGTTGATCTTGCATTGAAATAACTTTAACGAGCTTATTCTTAGTAGCAAAGGCTTAATGATTTATATAAATCGTTAAGCCTTTTTTATTGTCTGTCATGCAGCAATGTTTATAAGTAGTAGCATTTATAAAGTAGTAATCTCTTCTATAAGCAGTGGTAAAACGATTCCTGCCTTTTCTGCTAATGTGATATCGACGATAGTATTTGGCGTTGGGTCGGGGTTTATCTCAATAACTTGCGCGCCGTTTTGTTTGGCTAGCTGTGATAATCCAGCAGCCGGATAAACCAAGCTTGAGGTACCGATACTGATAAACACTTCGCAATTAGCCGCAGCATCTTCGGCAGCCTGCCAGGCCTGTACAGGTAGAGCTTCGCCAAACCAAACAATATCTGGTCTGATGTAATCGTCGCAATGCGGGCAGATAAGCAGTGTTTTATCAAAGCTCATGGTGCCTTGATTGTCGTACGACGCTCTCGATTGATCTTGATAGGGTGTCTCACACTGACCACAGCGGTTACGCCACAGATGACCATGCAGGTGAGTCACTGCGCTACCAGCTTGCTCGTGCAAATCATCGACATTTTGGGTGATGAGTGTCACTTGCTGATCGGAGGTTTGCGCATGATACTGCCACTGAGCCAACGCATGATGGGCAGGATTTGGTGCTTTGTCTGCGACCATTTGCCGACGCCACTGATACCATGACCACACCAGCTTTGGATCACGAGTGAACGCTTCAGGGGTGGCCAAGTCTTCGACACCATAGTTCTCCCACAGTCCTGTTTGCTTATCTCGAAACGTTGGGATGCCGCTTTCTGCTGAAATGCCAGCTCCAGTCAAAACGCAAATACGCTGTTTCGACGCCAGTAGTTGTGCTGCAAGTTTTACTTCTGCTATTAACACTAGTGATAATTCTGCTAACATGAGCCAACCCTTGCTAATAATGGATGTTTTTACTTATGATAGACGGTATTTGGTGGCTTGTCATATTGTTCGCTGTCATCGCAGTTTTATGGTTCGTGGCAAAATCGCGCGGCACAAAAGTAGGCGAAAAGCATAGCGGCGCAAAATCAAAAAATGCAACACCGAATGATGTGCTGCAAAAAACATCAGCGATATTAAAACAGCATTTTGCTGATTATCGAGTCACACGTAAGGCAAATCATTTGCTCGTTAGCAAACAAGATAAAAAAATTGTGATAATTACGATTGATAAAAAGATTGCTGAAGGTCAGCGCCGTTTGGGTGATGTGCCAGTGATTAATTATCACCGTATACCCAGCCGTGCTCAATTGACTGCCAATTTACAAGATGCAGAGTAATTTTGCTATATAGTCAATCCTCTATCAATTGGCTACGGTGTCAGTCTCGCTCAGTCTACTACTTGTAGTACTTTCACTCGGCTTCCTTGTATCCAAATTATACTGAATCGACTATAGGTGAGAGCACTAGAAGTATACAAGCACAGAAAAACCACAAATATTTTGATATGTAGGTTTAATAAGTATAGGAAGTTTAAGAGAGTACTAAGGGAAGGGTAGAGCAAGATTGTAAACAGTATGATTGGTGCGCTCGGCGGGAATCGAACCCACGACCCTCGGCTTCGGAGGCTAGAACCACCATATTTCGTTAAATGACTTTGATGTATATAAACCTACTATACGTTATAAATAAAGGGATAGGAAGAATTTTATGCCATGACGTTTAGCGTATTTTAAAGTATTTTATAGCAACATTGATATCAATTTTGGTCACTAGTTAAGTATAAAATTTAGACATTATTTATGGTTTTAATGTATGTATTTTATACTTAAATTTTTCAGAAATTACTGATTAAGCGAATTATTAACTCATCAAAGTAATATCGGAATAAATTACTGTAGAAATGAGTTGCTATAATTTCGAAAAAACAGTCAGGCATTTCAGCCGTAGTTTAGATCTTAACGAGTTTTCGAATGCGTTGAAGAAACTGTTCTGGACTACACTTGCAAATACTCTGATATTGAGTTTTTGACAACAACGTTTTTAGATTATCTTCTTTTGATTTACCTTGTTAAGCCATCAATAATCCTACAGTAACCTCAAAAAAATACTCATCTTTGATAGTGATACTAACCGTACCTTTATGAGCATTAGCGATAGCCTGAACGATAGATAACCCCAATCCTGTGCCTGAATGCTGATGGCTGGTCTTATCGTGACGATAGAATCGCTCAAATAACTTATCAACTTCACTCTGGTTTAACGGTTTGTCTAAGCGATTGGTCATCGTTATCCTTAACCATTGCTGCTTTGAGGGTCGAACCTCATCTTTAGCCACATTAAGTGAGGTGGTTGAGGTGAGGATGGTAGCGGATATTGTGATAATACTGTCACTAGCGGCGTAATAAATGGCATTTGACATCAGATTGGCAAACAGCCGCTGCAATAGGCCTTCATCACCTAATACTGTCTTAAATTCGCCTGATCTTTCAAAAGTTATCCCTCGATCCTCTGCAATCATTTCATAGTAATCAACGAGCTTGGTGATTAGGTTTTCAGTATCTACGTGATTAATTTGCGAGTCACTTAATCCTTTCTGAGTTTTTGCCAGTAGCAACATATTGTTTATCATGGCTGACAGCTGCTCTAACGTATCATGCTGATGATGCAGTTGCTCGATGTATTCGTTGCCTTCTCTTGGCTTAGTTAGCATGACCTGCGTTTGTGTACTCAGTGTCGCTATTGGGGTACGCAGCTCATGAGCGATATTGTCTGAAAATCGTGACAAAGATTCAAAGTTGCTTTCAAGCTTGACCATCATCGAATTATAAGACTCTGCTAGTGGCCGCAGTTCTAACGGCATATCGTAAACCCCAACTCTTTCGTCTAACCTTTGGAGGTTTATGCCTTGCATTTTTTGTACGATAGTGGCCAGAGGAGCAAAACCCCAATAAACACCTAATGCCGCTACTGAAACCAATAATAAGGTGATGGCAGTAAGTATCAAGCTCAGCTGGCGATTGAACTGGATAAGATATTGATGATGCACATCGATAGGTAATGCAATAAACGCCAAAACCTCTTGATTTGGAATAATAATTGCTCGGTAATGCCTATTATTTATCTTGATCATAAACTGCTGATCGTGATGATCCTGCCATAGTGATAACAAGCTAAAATCGGGCGGTAAATTATGAATGAAATTACTAGGGTCACTGGATAATAATTTGCCTTTTTTATCTGCTACTAAGGTTTTTAAATCATAATCTAGCCAAGAGGAATGCAAGTGATTGTCATTAATGAGTGATTGGGACTTTGACACTGTGAATGGTTCTATGTGATCGTTAACATCAATCATGCGTTTGCGCAGGTTAAAAGCCGCATGGGTGATAATCTCTGAGTCCATTTGCTCAAAGTGTCCACTCACAGAGCGCTGCACCCACGCATAGATGGTGACCTGAGAGATAATAACGAAGACTGTTAATAAGAAAATAGTTCGCCATAGCAATGACCAGCGCCGATTTTTGAGTGTATGGTTCATGCTATTTAGAATAGTCTCCGTCCGCACCACTTTGGACTTCAGTAGCTAGTGCCTCCAATCGGTAACCCATACCACGCACAGTATGAATCAGCTTTGCCTCATGATCATCATCTATTTTTATGCGAAGACGCCTTATCGCCACATCAATCACATTGGTATCATTTTCAAAATTCATATCCCATACTTGAGAAGCAATGACTGAGCGCGGTAGCACCTCACCTCGGCGCTCTAATAAAAACTGTAATAATGAGAACTCTTTTGCCGTGAGCTTAATAGCCTTGTCTTTTCTATGCACAGTGCGCTTGGCAATGTCCATTTTAAGATCCGCTATTTGCATAATCGTACTTTGATAATCGGATTGATTGGCACGTCGTAATAAGCTTTTGATTCTGACGATCAATTCTGCAAACGCAAAAGGCTTGGTTAAATAATCATCGCCCCCAATTTCAATCCCTTTTATTTTGTCACTTAAGTCATCTTTTGCCGTTAAAAACAGCACGGGAGTACGCTTACCTGCCGCTCGGTAATTGCGCACCAGCTCAAAGCCACTAACATCAGGTAGCATGACATCCATCAGTATCACGCTAAATTCTTCCGTCATCAATGCATGATAGCCATCTAAACCTGTTAGGTGATGATCCACAATAAACCCAGCTTCCGTTAAGCCTTTTTTTATGTACTCGCCAAGCTTCAACTCATCTTCTACCAGCAGTACTTTCATGGTAATTCCTCAGTACGATTATAATTATTTAATTTTAACCCACACAGATGACAAAATTGACTGGTAGCTGACAAAGATGTCATCTGTTCGTAATCAGATTGTCAGTCTTCATTTGCTAATCTGTATGAATGAAACATAGTTGTTCATACCTAGCGACTATGAATTATTTTCACAGGTAATCAATTCAAATATCTAACAACTTACAAAAGAGGTTTTACATGAAAACATATGGTTCATTCAAAAAAGCAGTACTACTATCGGCTTCTGTACTTATTGGTATTACTGCGGCTAATGCGCACACTACCGAGCTAAGTACGTCAGTCATCAATAACTGTGATGCGGTTACTGACTTTGCAAAAAACTTGGATCACAACGATGCGCAAGTTTCTAGTACGCAAATGAAGCGCTATAATGATGCACGAGTGGCTTGTGAGATCGAACACAAAGATCAGCATCTACAGTCTGAAAAGTATTTCGTAGATAAGTATGGACGTGATCGTGATTCTAATGCTGCCTCAATACTAAATGAATACAAGCAACATTAAAAACTAAAAACAGCAAGATGACAATATTGTAATCTTGCTGTCATCTCTCTGTCAGAATCAATGAAGTATGCTTTAAAATAACTTAACATCCCAAAGATTTTTTGACTTTATACCAAATCAAATAAGGATTTACCATGTCACTATTCAAATCAATGCCACTGTCTAAATCAATCGTAGCAACTGCTATAGCCTTAGTTGTTTCAACCTCTGCTTTGGCACATGACCCAAAAATGCATGCTGAAAAAGATCAGATGAATTGTGAAAAAATGGAAAAGCACATGCAAATGATGGGCAAAATGGATCATAGTAAAATGGATATGAAGGATCCTGCTATGAAAGCTATGATGACCAATATGGGAAAAATGAAAGCGATGTACCAAAAGCACTGTGTTACTAGTAAAAGTGATTCTTAGACATTGATCGTAGAAATTCAATATTATTGTTAGATGGTTTTGTCGAGCAGTAATTGGGTATTAACAAAAATGGATTTTTAGGACAAACCTATGAAGTTTTTACTAGGAATACTGCTTACTGTCTTTGTCGCTATTGTGGGCATTTTTATTGTGGTGACCAGTGGCGTGATAAATATCGGTGCTGATCAAGCCCATAGTCCACTGGTTTACAATTTTTTAGAAACGGCACGTACGCGTTCAATAGCGAATGCTAGTAAGGACATTGCGGTTCCAAACCTAGAAAAGACAGAAATGATCAGCTCGGGCGGGGCAGACTATAAAGATATGTGTGCAGGCTGTCACTTATCTCCTGGAGTAGAAAGTACTGATTTTAGTGCAAGTTTATATCCAAAGCCGCCCAATTTTACCAATACTGAATTGGTTGAACGCTATAAAACAGATGCCGGTGCTCAGCAAGCCTTTTGGGCCATTAAACACGGTATTATGGCATCAGGTATGCCAGCATGGGGCGCTTCGCACGATGATGATAGAATGTGGGCAATGGTCGCTTTTATCAGATCGTTACCTGAATTGAATGAAAACCAGTACACCATGCTAACCACTAGGATAGACGATGATATGTTGGGCATGTCATTTGATGGTGAGATGGATATGTCAGGTGATGGATCCGGAATGCAACATTGATTTTTCGTAAAAGATGCAGTGCTTAATAGTGCTGCCTTTTGCGATTTGAGTTTTAAGCTTTACCAGTACTACTTTGGTCAGTGTTACGGCTTTAATTTTTATAAATGTGACCGTCAGATAGACGCTCAGGAGTGGTTTTATGAGACGCTATACTAATAGATTTATTAATGAACATAATCTGATATCTGGCCGTGTGCTCTCAGCGATCGTGGTATTACCACTATCGCTAGCGATTGCCGCTTGTAGTCAACCTAATGCCGCTGCTACTGACTCAAAACCAGCGACTGAGCCAACTACCGCTACGCAAAAAACCGCGCTAATAGAGCAACCACAAGCCGGAATAATACCTGTCAGTGCTCATTTAGATACCCAATCAACTATTTTGCGAAATGTGTCAGCCACCGTCTATAAAGATGCCAATTGTGGTTGCTGTAAAGAGTGGGTCGGCCACGCAGAAGACAATGGGTTAAGCGCAGCTGTCCATGATGTTGCCGACGTGTCTTTGTTTAAAGATCGTTATGGCGTACCACAGCAAATGCGCTCTTGCCATACTACCGTTACTACCGATGGCTTTGTCTTTGAAGGCCATGTCCCTGCCAAATATATGGCGCAGTTTCTAAAGAATCCGCCAAGTGATGCGATTGGTCTTGCCGTACCGAGCATGCCAGTCGGTAGCCCAGGTATGGAATACCAAGATAAATTTATGCCGTATAAAGTGATGCAGCTTAACAAAGACGGCTCAACAGCCATTTATGCAACCATTGACTCACCGCAGCAGCAAATCTAGTTTGATTAAAGCATTACATAGCTCATTCTGTTCTATTAATGAGCCAACAGTTATATGAACTCAACTCCCATTTCACGGATTAAGTTAGGTAAATTATTATGAACAAGAATATGTTCAATCGCAGGCGTTTTTTGACAGGATCTTCTACCTTGTTAGGGGCATCCATGCTATCTACGCTGCCGTCTATTGCCAATAGTGCGCTCGGTAAAGGGCAACAAAACGTAGCCATCAACAGTGATAAAGCTGACCATATCGTACCCATTCTAACCGGTACAGAGTTTGACTTATACGTCAGTAAACAGTCCGCTATTGTGAACGGTAAAAAGAGCATGGCGACACTCATCAATGACTCATTGCCAGCACCAACGCTAAAGATGCGTGAAGGCGATACAGTCATCATCCGTGTCCATAATCAGATGGATGAATCAACCTCTATCCATTGGCATGGTCTGCTCGTACCTTTTGAGATGGATGGGGTGCCAGGTATCAGTTTCGATGGCATTCCTGCGAACAGTACCTTTACCTATACATTCAAACTCAAACAATCAGGCACCTATTGGTATCACTCACACAGTGGGTTCCAAGAACAAACCGGTATGCTGGGTGCCATTGTGATTGAGCCAAAAGGCCGTGAGCGTCATCCAGTCGCTGAAGACCATGTAATCGTGCTGAGTGATTGGACGCACCGCGATCCGCATAACCTCTTGAAACTTTTAAAGCAGCGTGCTGACTTTGATAACTACCACTTGCCAGACTTCAAAAAGCTATTGTCTGATATTGCCGCAACAGATTTAGAAGCCGCTTATGACAAGCGCAAAATGTGGAATCAGATGCGCATGATGCCGACGGATTTCACCGATCTATCTGGTGAAAAAACCTTTACGTATCTGATGAATGGTAAGACCACCGCAGCCAATTGGACGCAGCTAGTGAAAGCGGGACAGCCCGTCAAACTACGCTTTATCAACGCCTCAGCACAGACGATATTTGATGTGCGTATACCGGGTCTCAAAATGACTGTGGTGGCAACAGATGGTATTGACGTCGCACCCGTTGCGATTGATGACTTCCGTATTGGCGTTGCTGAGACTTATGACGTCATTGTCACGCCGACTCAAGACGCACATACCATATTTGCCCAAAATATCGATCGTTCAGGCTATGTCGCGACCACGCTTGCGACCAAAAAAGGCGCGCGAGCTGCAATACCTGCTATGGACAAGATTGAGTGGCTGACCATGGCCGATATGATGGGTGCGATGGGTGACAAAGGCTACAAAGCAAAGCATGCTAAGACCGAGTATGACTTCAAATCTGATATGCGTGTCGACAGTCCACGTATAAACCTCGATGACCCCGGTATCAACCTGCGTGATATTGATAGAAAGGTTTTGACTTATGACCAATTACATTCCGTGGATGAGGCTATATTTGCGGAGCAGCGCAAGCCTACTAGAGAGATCGAGCTACATTTAACGGGTAACATGGAGCGCTATATTTGGGCGTTAGATGGTGTCATGTTTAAGGATGCAACGCCTGTAAATATTAAGCCTAACGAGCGCGTGCGTATCACCTTAGTCAATGACACGATGATGAACCATCCGATGCATCTGCATGGTATGTGGAGCGATTTGCGCACGCCATCTGGAGACTTTCAGGTACGTAAACATACGATTGTGGTGCAACCTGCGCAAAAGATTAGCTTTGATGTGACGGGTGAATTTGGACGATGGGCGTGGCATTGCCATCTGCTTTATCACATGGAAGCCGGTATGTTCCGAGAAGTTGCCGTTGTTTAACAAACCTTCAAATATGAGGCTTATTATGAAAATATCTAAGAAAAATCTGCCATTTATTGGTTTGTCATCGCTAGTCTTGCTCACATCATCCTTTGCAACAGCTGCTGAGATGTCTGATATGGATCATAGTGGTATGGATATGTCGGGCGATATGTCTGATATGGATCACAGCGGCATGGATATGTCAGGCGATATGTCTGATATGGATCACAGCGGCATGGATATGTCAGGCGATATATCTGATATGGATCACAGCGGCATGGATATGTCGGGCGATATGTCTGATATGGATCACAGCGGTATGGACATGTCGGGCGATATGTCTGGTATGGATCACAGCGGTATGGACATGTCGGGCGATATGTCTGGTATGGATCACAGTGGCATGGACATGTCGGGCATGGATCATGGCAGTATGGATATGTCTGGGATGCAAGGCGGGCAGCCACCAGCCGATGCTCGCAGTCCAGACTATTCAAACGGAGTTCCATACGGGCAGTATGGTAAGCCAATGATGATGGGCAGCATGCCATTATGGGGAGTCTCAGTAGATGACTTGGGCTATCAGTTTGATGAGGATCAAATCAACTTCGAGGCGACGGGTTGGTATGGTACTGATAGTAATCGTATAAGGCTACGCACGGAAGGTAGTGCTCAGACTAAAGATGATAAAGAAATTGATAGCTTGAGCTCGCTTGCTTATTGGAAACCACTGAGTATTTTTTGGAATGGTGAAGCTGGTGTCGCTTATGATACTGAAAACGATAACGCTGCCGTGATGGCAGGCATCGTCGGTACCGCACCGTATTTCATCGAAACGGATGCGAGAGCCTACTTATATACCGATGGTCAGCTTCGTCTTGATTTGGGCGCAGAGTACGAATGGCGTTTAGATCAGCATTGGGTGGTCATACCGGAGGTTGAATTAACTGCCTTTAGTAAAGATGACCATGATAATGGCATTACCAAAGGCTTCAATGAGATGGAAACTGAGGTCAGGCTGACTTACGAGACGTTCAGTCGCCAATTAGCCCCTTATGTGGGTGTTAGTTATGAGACAGCGCTTGGCAAGGCTCGTGGTCTACGACGTCAAGAAAATGAATCGGTTGATAGCAGTAGTTTGACTGCGGGGGTCAAATTCTGGTTCTAATATTATTAAAATAATAGGGGATATACTATGAATACTTCAGGTCAAAGCACCATGAATCATCAACAGGGCATGAACCCGTATGTAAAGTTCACCCTGATGATTGTGACGTCTACGATCGTGATGTACATCATGATGTATTTCAATACTTATGAATGGGATCATATTTACTTTAGTGAGACCCGAGCTTATATGGCGCTTTACATGGGTGCCGGTATGGCAGTGGTCATGTTGGCATTTATGACCAATATGTATAAGAAGACCAAGGTCAATTTGATGATCTATGGCCTGAGTGTATTGATGTTTGCTGTCGGTATCTGGGGCGTCAGATCACAAGCAACGGTCGACCAAGTCGATTGGATGCAAGCGATGATACCGCATCACTCGATTGCCATTCTCACTAGTAGTCGCGCTGATATTGAAGATCCGCGTGTACAAAAGCTTGCTGACGATATTATAAAAGCGCAAAAGCGTGAGATCGCTGAGATGAAGCAATTGATTGATGAGCTTGAATAACGATCTATACTGATAGGAGTATTTTAAACAAATAAAATAATGGTCTATCAAATAATAGACGTAAGCATATAGGTCTTTTTATTCAAAGCTACTTTCACTGCAGAATCAAAACATTGCTCATGAAAAAGCAATAAAAGGCTGAGTATGCATGGTTCACTTTCCCCACTGGCCTTTTGGCTGCTGCAATTGTTGTCTCTTTTAGTGCTTACTCCTATATCAAAATCTCTAACGCTTACCCGTCAGCTGGCGGTGCTGCGACGTACTTGCATCAAGTATATAGAGACTGTTTGACGACCAGTTTTAATGCTCTGCTGATGTAATTTTATATAATTATTGCGCAGAGCTTTCTGGTTCGGATGTTCGGGTCATATACCATACCGTTGTTTGGTGGTGACGAAAGCGGTGTATAGCATCTACCAAGGAGAGTCAAGATGAACGAATTGAATTCAAAAGCGAATACTTTAAGAATTGGTCCTGTGGGCAACAGCGTTTCTCTGTTTCTGCTCATCAGCTATCTCTTGTGCATAGTCTTTGGCCTACTCGCACCTGAGCAGATAAGTATGCATGAGGCTTGGGCACCGCTGCTACCTGGTTTTGAATGGCTGACATGGTCAGGTTTCCTAATTGGATTTGTCGAATCCTATCTTTATGGTTGGTATTTCGCGATTGTGTTTGTACCGCTATATCGCTGGTTTGCCAAAGCACGATGAGTCTAGCGTAGCCATTGAATCTTCGGCTCAGATAGGTCAGCTATGCTTAGAACGACGAACAGTGCCCTAATCTTGGATGGGATCAAAAGCTGGCGACTTAGCCCTAAACTATCATTGCAATCAATAACGGGAACATAGTCATGAAACACGATACGACAAAAAATACTTCGGACAGCGAAGACCATGATTGCTGTGACGGTACAGTGAATACAGGCATAGAACCTAATAAAGATACCACTTACGATAAGGTGCCAACTGGCTATAGCGGAACCGTTTATACCTGTCCTATGCATCCTGAGGTCAGGGATACTGAAAAGAGCGATTGTCCGATATGCGGCATGTTCCTTAAACCTGAAGACGAGGTTGTTGATGAAGACAGTCATGCAAGTTGTCATGGTCATGGAGCGGATACTTCTAACAGCACTGATGTAAAATCTATCAAAGGCGGTAAATACGACAAAGTTCCTGCTGATTATGATGGCACGGTCTACACCTGTCCTATGCACCCTGAAGTCAGAGATGTTGAGAATAGTGGCTGTCCAATATGCGGCATGGCACTTGAGCCTGAAACGCTTACTATCGGTGAAGAAGATACCTCAGAGCTCGATGATATGACTCGTCGATTCTGGGTTTGTACAGTACTGACTGTACCGCTATTAATATATGTGATGAGCGGTATGTTTGACGTAAACGTAGTTAATTTCAGTCAGTATGGTATCTCCTCACAGATCTTACAATGGGCTGAGTTAGTGCTTGCGACCCCTGTCGTGCTTTGGGGCGCCGCCCCGTTTTTTGTCCGTGGTTGGCAGTCTATAAAAAGCCGCAATCTCAATATGTTTACTTTGATTGCGATAGGCGTAGGCGCTGCTTATATTTTTAGTATTGTCGCGACCTTTTTTCCCAATATTTTCCCAGACAGTTTCAGAGACGCTAATGGTCAAGTCGGTGTGTATTACGAAGCGGCAGCTGTCATTGTAACCTTAGTACTTTTGGGTCAAGTATTAGAGCTCAAAGCCAGAAGTCAAACTTCAGGCGCGATTCGAGCATTGCTTGAGCTCGCACCGCCGACTGCAAGACGTGTCGATGAAAATGGCAACGAAGTCGAAGTCTCGCTTGATGAGGTCGTCACTGGCGATAAGCTACGGGTTAAACCGGGTGAGAAATTACCCGTAGATGGTACAGTGATCGATGGCAATAGTAATGTTGATGAATCAATGGTAACGGGTGAGCCAATCCCTGTATCAAAAGCACAAGGAGATACAGTCACTGGCGGTACGGTAAATGGCACCGGAACGCTATTGGTCGAAGCGGTCAATGTCGGAGCAGATTCGGTATTATCCAAAATTGTACAAATGGTTGCCGAAGCTCAGCGTAGCCGCGCACCTATACAGAAATTGGTAGATAAGGTAGCTGGGTGGTTCGTACCGATCGTGCTTATCTGCTCCGTCATTACCTTTATTGTCTGGGCGATATTCGGCCCTGAGCCCGCTATGGCCTTTGCACTGGTCAACGCTATTGCAGTGTTAATCATCGCTTGCCCTTGTGCTTTAGGACTCGCCACACCTATGTCGATTATGGTCGGTACTGGCAAGGGTGCTCAGAATGGCGTCCTTATCAAAAATGCTGAAGCGTTAGAGAGTATGGAAAAAGTCGATACTATTGTCGTCGACAAGACCGGAACACTGACCGCTGGTAAGCCCGAGCTTACTGCAATTGACGCGCAGGTAGGTCAAGATGAAGACGAGTTCCTCGCATTGGTAGCTGCAGTAGAAAGTGCAAGCGAGCATCCTTTAGCAGAAGCTATCGTTAGAGCGGCTCAAGAAAGATCACTCATTATTCCTAAAGCTACTGACTTTAATTCGACTACTGGCGAAGGCGTACAAGCCGTGGTCGATGGTAAGAACATCGCTATTGGTAACTCTAAGCTTATGGAGCGTTTAAACAGCTTCGATCAGGATTTATCTACTAAAGCTGATGTCCGTAGAAAAGACGGTGAAACAGTCATGTTTGTGGCTATAGATGGTAAAGCTGCTGGTATTATTTCAGTCGCTGACCCTATTAAACCAAGCACCAAAGAGGCTATTTCACTGCTTCATGACGCGGGACTAAAAGTCGTCATGCTAACGGGTGATAACGAAAAAACCGCGCAGGCAGTCGCCAATAAATTAGGTATCGATGAAGTCCATGCCGACGTCTCACCAGAGGACAAAAACCGTATCGTCAAAGAGATGCAAGATAGCGGTAAATTGGTAGCAATGGCAGGTGACGGTATCAACGATGCGCCCGCACTAGCGCAGGCGAATGTTGGTATCGCTATGGGTACAGGAACAGATGTGGCGATGGAGAGTGCGGGTATTACCCTGCTAAAAGGTGATTTAATGGGTATTGCTAAAGCTTATAAGCTTAGCCAAGCCACCATGCGCAATATCAGACAGAACCTGTTTTTTGCCTTTATTTACAATGCACTTGGTGTCCCAATTGCCGCAGGTGTGCTCTATCCCGTATTTGGGCTTCTACTTAGTCCAATGATAGCAGCGGCAGCTATGAGCTTGTCGTCATTCTCGGTGATTGTTAACGCGCTTAGACTACGTAGGTTAGACTTGTGATATGAATGTTAGGAAAAATTGTCAAAACGTAATGCCCAATACGGGTTTTATTAGAATTTAAAAATAAGGATATCGTTATGGGTAGTTTTTCTATTACACATTGGCTGATTTTATTGGTTGTGGTGGTGGTCGTATTTGGCACCGCTAAGCTTAAAAATGCTGGTAAAGATTTAGGCGGTGCAGTAAAGGGTTTTAAAGAAGCAGTCAAAGATGAAGAAACCGAGCATGCTCGCAATAATCGTGCACTTGACCATGAAAATAGTAGTCCAGTTGCAAGTAATGATTTAAATACACAGGTAGGGGCTCAGGCTGATGATACAGAAATCAGCCCTGTCACCACTGATGATCAGCACAAAGTATGAAGCGAACCGCTTATAATTAGCGGCACTAAATAGTCTTTTAATATATGTGACTGTTATGTTTGATATCGGGTTTTCCGAGTTACTCTTGTTTGGCGTCATAGCCTTAATCGTATTGGGTCCAGAAAAACTGCCGCAGGCCGCGCGTACGGCTGGGCAATGGTATGCCAAACTGCGCCGTACAGTATCCACTCTACAGTCTGAAATAGAAGCTGAGCTTGATCTGGCTGAAACGCGCCAACAAATGCAAAATGAGCTTGCAAAAATTCGTCAGACTGAGTCAGATATGAAGCGTGAACTAGCAGAGATGCGCGGTAGTATGCAAAAATTTGAGCAGTCGCAGAACCAAAGCTTAGACGCTTCACATCAACCAATCACCTCTTATGATAAAGAGCATCAACCGAATACTTCCTCCTCGTTCATTAAACAGGAAGCGGATCAGTGAGCCTATTTAAAAAGCGAAAAAGTCGACAAGAAAAAATCGCTGCTACGGAACTTGAGGCGCCAACAGATACAACACAGAATAATGAGTCTGGAGATAGGTTAGGTACGCTCAGTGATATGCCTATCACTGAACACTTGATTGAACTACGCAAGCATCTCATCAAAATATGCGTGGCCGTCTTGATTATATTCTTAGCATTGGTAGGGTTTTCACGAGAGCTCTATAATCTTTTATCAGACCCATTAGTGGCGCAGTTACCCATCAATTCGACCATGATTGCCACTGATATAACGTCAAACTTTATGGCACCCATTCGCTTAACGGTTTTTGTCGCTGCATTTTTAGCGATGCCTTATATCCTGTATCAAATTTGGTCATTTATAGCGTCTGGCTTATATAAAAAAGAGAAGAAAATTGCTATTCCTGTGCTGTTGTCTTCGATATTTCTATTTTATACGGGGGTTGCTTTTGCCTACTTTGTCGTGCTCAAAGGTGTATTGAAATTTTTTATCCTATTCGCGCCGCAGAACGTTATACCGATGACCGATATTGATAGCTATCTGAGCTTTGCCCTCAAGTTGTTTATGGTGTTTGGACTGACTTTTGAGATTCCAGTGGTTACCTTACTACTGATAATGGTTGGAATCGTTTCTACTCAGAGTTTAGCAGACAAGCGTCGTTATATCATTGTCGGCTGCTTTGCGGTTGCAGCGGTAGTAACACCGCCTGATGGCATATCCATGCTCTTGCTAGCGATTCCTATGTGGCTATTGTTTGAGTTGGGTTTATTCTTAGCAAAAATGTTAATCAAAGAGGAATGAAGCACCGCTTTAGACTCAGGAAGTGAGACATTAAAAAGCAACTAGCATCATCGTAAAAACGCCAAATACCCCTTTTGTTTTTTGCTGTTTACTAGAGTATGTCAGCGTAAGCACTCTACTTAACGACGAGGTTTAAATGAAACACTTAACCAGCAACAACGAAGAAACTAATGACGGTCTTGCAAATCAACTGAATCAAGAGTGCTACTGCATTACTCTCAATCGTAAAGCGCTCAATACAAGCCTTCAAGATCAATTAATGGAAACTAGAAACAATCCAATAGGAGCGAACGAGCTTAATAAGCTTTTTTCAGCAACACCAGTGTTCGTCCCTAAAACAGAGATAGAGACAATGGTGCGAATCGTCGCAGCTATTGAGTCGGCTGCTAAACTTCCATCTTACCAACAGCAAGTATTGTCATGGGCACCCAAAATTGCTGCTTTCGATCCAGGGCCAATAGGAGCCTTTATGGGTTATGACTTTCACTTAGGTAGCGATGGCCCTCAACTTATTGAGATCAATACTAACGCTGGAGGCGCATTTTTAAACGTAGCACTTGCCCGTGCACAAAAACAATGCTGCCACCCTTCTGAGCAAAGTGCTGATATTACTAAAATGCTTGATGGGTTTGAAGAAGCTGTCACTAGCATGTTCATACAAGAGTGGCAGCGACAATCAGCTACTGCCATGCCTAATCGCATAGCTATTATCGATAATGACCCTAAGAATCAGTTCATGTTTTTGGAGTTCCAGTTAGCACGTCAACTGCTCCAAGCTAAGGGCGTTGACACTGTGATACTAGATCCCTCTGAACTCGACTATGTCGATGGTGCTCTGACAGCCCATGGACAGAAAATCGATATGATATACAATCGTCTGGTCGACTTTGCATTTGAAAACCCTAACCACGCCGTGCTTAAAAGTGCTTATCTAGAGGGTGCTGTGGTGGTGACACCCAATCTCCATGTACATGCTATGTTGGCCAATAAGCAAAACCTGACCTTGCTATCCGATTCGCAGACATTGCGCGCTTGGGGTCTAGATGAGGCTGCAGCGAGGTACCTTGAAAAGTCTGTACCAAAGACTAAGCTTGTATCAAAAGACGAGGCAGCAGAGTTGTGGCGTACTCGGCGACAACTGTTTTTTAAGCCAGTTGCTGGTCATGGAAGCAAAGGGGTCTATCGCGGTAGCAAGCTGACTCGACGCGTTTTTGAGAACATTCTTGATGAGGATTATATCGCACAGACCTTTGTTCCTGCAGGAGAGCGATCAATAAAAATTGATGACACTGTCACAACGAGAAAAGTGGATATACGTCTTTATACGTATGATGGACAACTGCTACTATCTGCAGCGCGTGTGTATCAAGGTCAGACGACTAATTTCCGTACACCAGGAGGTGGGTTTGCGCCCGTCTTTCAGGTGTAATGAGCTAAATAGCACCAACTGCTCTTAATGCTAACCTCTATTAATTGGATATCTGCCAACCTAGGAACATCCACTTGACAGTGTAGATTAACAGTATCGGAATGACCACCCACTGAACGAGCGGCAACGCACCTATGCTTAATAACGGAACATCAGGCATCAGCCCACTATAATTCCACCTTTGGCCAGCGCCAGTGGCCCAGTATTCAAAGAGTATTGTCACCGTCACGCCAATGGCAAGGTATATCGATAAAGTCGACAGACGCCACGGCTTTGCAATCCAGAGCCAATCTTTTACAAATAACGCCGCAAGCACGTAGGCGCCAAAAGCAATATTGGCATCACCGACGGTCGCACGCGTACAAAGCCAGACCACGTCCCAGTGTCTCGCTTCGGCCATACCGGAGAAGAACGGTACCTGTGCCATCTCCCAAAAAAAATGGAGAAAGAAACTTACGCTCCATATCATTAGGGCAAGCACTGCTGATGTCGCTGCTCGGCGGGATAGGTTTGCAAGAGTCATCATTCCTCCAAAAATAGCCATAGCAATAAATGCAGTTCCATGTTTACTCGTTCGTTATTACCAGACCGAAACGCCGCTTACTGGCGTCTCCCAACGGCAGATTAGTATGTTACTTGCTGCGCGTGTTTATTAAGGTCAGGTGACTAACTTCCGTACGTCAGGTGGTGGATTCGTGCTTGCCTTTCAGGTGTGAAGGTATACCTCAGATCGTGTATGATACTCTTAGAACAATTTTTAAAACACCCTCTTAGTTCGGAAAAAGCGATGAGTCAAACCGTTATCCATTATTTTCTACATTTTGGCATGCCGTTGATTATCGCCTATATGTTTTTTCGTAGTGACTATAAGCGAGTTTATTTGATCCTAATAGCAACCATGCTAGTTGATTTAGATCATCTGCTAGCGACACCTATCTTTTCGCCCAATCGTTGTAGTATTAATTTCCATCCGCTACATACTTATTATGCGATGGCAGTATATGCGGGCATGTTGTTTCTACCAAAGCCCTATAAGATAATTGGTTTAGGGTTATTACTGCATATGTTGACTGATTTAAATGACTGTATAATGACCTATATTAATTGTCCACAGTGTTTGAGTCAGGCTCCTGCCCGTGAGTTGGTAGCGTGGTTAGGCAGAGCTATTAAGTTTTAATACGGTTGTGACTACATCCCTTTGTATCTCTCTCATAAATCATCTCTTTAATGACTCCTAGAAGTAGATATATCGCTATCCAATCCTGAATAAGTCCTCGCATTAGATCGCTTGTGTTCCAATTCGAGGATTAAGGTTGTCTAGCTTGTTACTCTAAGCTTAGTGAGATAGCTCTGTTTCTAATCAGGCATAGCGGAAAGAATTAACCGCTACTTCTTTAGTTTAGTATGACTATTCAATGTGCCACGTGTTGTATCAAGCAGATCGGCGACGTTATTTAATAAAATGTAATCTTTTGGGGTTTTTGATTCCCTATTGAATATTTCACTCCATATCTGACTTTTATACTCTTGCATTATTGTTTTAAGGCTTGGATACATAAGCCCAGGTTTAGCTAACGAGAGTATTGATATTGCTCGGATAAAGTCCATGTATATAAAGTCAATCACATCCTGATCAAATTCTTTCTTAACTTGTTTCTTATGCTCAGGCTTAGAGTCTTTTTTAGAGGTTTTATAACTTAAGAAAATAGTATTGTTGTTATTAATATCTTTGAGGTTAAATACAGGTGAAAAACAACCACCAATGAGTAAATACTCATTCACATCCTTATTTACTAACGATACATTATGAATAGGTAAACTGTTATAACAATCAAACTTAGTCTGCATAGATTTAATATAGGCTTCTTGACCACCACTTAAGTAGGCTTTCACTATTAGCTTAGTTAGTTGGCTAGCCAACGGATGAAGACTAATTTTAGTGCTACTATTAATGCTGATAGACTTTGCTGACAGATTCATGGCTTGTGATCTCCTAAATTAATTCTTTGCCCTATCATAATGAAAGCGTAATGACAGAAAATTTGTAAAGTTCTAACGGTCCATTGCTTGATTGGGAGATTTGATTTCTCTCTATTATTAAGCCTAGTCTGCTCAGTTTGGCTAGATAGTGATAATTCAGCACGGATCTGCTTTTTGTATATCTTGCCGTTTAATTTATCAGCTACATTGCACTTTTTTATTTGAGATGA
The DNA here is from genome assembly GCF_044542635.1 of Psychrobacter sp. NPDC077938. Lineage (NCBI taxonomy): Bacteria > Pseudomonadati > Pseudomonadota > Gammaproteobacteria > Moraxellales > Moraxellaceae > Psychrobacter > Psychrobacter sp. NPDC077938. Next base: position 112,613 of record NZ_JBITUW010000001.1, on the reverse strand, counting down.
GGCAAGTAATTTCATCACAGGCTTCCATTGCTCTTTATCATCATCGCTAGCTTGTGCATAATGGTATATTTTTAAATTAATATTTTTTTTAAAGACTAGTTGTCCTAATACTTGTATATAGCTATATAGATCTAATGCTTGATCAAAACTAATATGATTTTTATGGTATTGGGAGTTCATAAGCGTATGCGCTATAAACTGAAGCATAGATTCTCGTCTTTTTTCTATCTTATATAAGTCACGAAATTTATTGGTCATCTGCATGAGTATGTTGTTATCTTCGACATACCTGTCGAATACCGGTAATAAGCTCATATTATCATCAGGCGCGAATAATCTTGAATTACCATGTATGGTTTTAAAAGAAGGGTGATCTTGCAACTGCTGAGCGTTATTAAGCCATATTTCAAAAGTATTTTGATCAAGCTTATAAATATCCATTTTTTCCTTGAAATCTTCTTCCTTATCATGTACCTCAAGAGTCTGACGGACTTCATCGAATGAATATCTTTTTGGCTTTGTAGATGTTTTATCTTCTGTCTTTAGTAGTTCACTATGTTTTGGTTTAGGCAGTGGTTTAAGTTTGAGCTTGTTAAGCAAATAATAATTAATTGCAGTAGGTGTAGCACCTAACAGCTTTTCCCTACGTCTAGGAACGCTTAGTAATTTATAGTGTTTAGCCGTCAACTGGTAATCCATGTGCCAAAGTAGCAATCCAATCTGAATGTCAGTCAAATGCACATAAGAGTCAAAAGTAGTGCTAGGACTGGCATGTCCAGCTACTCCAGCTAAGGCATATATTTTTTTGTATTGTAGGGATGTCTCAATATAAGCCAATATTTTACAAGACTTGTCTTCGTCATAAGGTAATAAGTCTTTTAAAGTTTGAGAGCATTGATGCCCATTAAAAGCATTAGCTTTATCATACAAAAATGACATTAATTGAAAATTAGTTAAGAAGCTATGTCTTAAATGATGGGTCGTGAGATGAGAAAGTCCTGTTGTAGTTTTAATTAACTGAGATATGATTTTTGACAAATCACTGGCACGATAAGCCATACCAGCTTGATTAGCGATTAAGGTATCCCCTTTACTTTTACTACGCCTAAGCTCGACTCTCTTGAAAAACGACATTTCTGAATTTGTTAAAAGTTGTTCTAACAATGTCCGTCTTAAGGCAGAACCCGTTTTATTATTACCATATTTATTATTACGCACTTCTAGATAAGCTGAAGTTATAGCCACATCTTTTAATCTAATCTTAACTATTTCACCTATCCTGAGTCCACAGCGCTGCCCTAAAATCAAAGCGAGCTTCACCGCTTCTATTTCATCCTTAGTCATTTCAAGATTGTCAGCATTATTAAGAATAGCCTGAAACATGGTTTCTGAAAGATAGCCTGTCCTATGATGCGCTCGCTTGGTAGATGAAAAAGGTGCAATAGGTTCAATGCCATGATGATTAACTAAATATGCATGTATCTCATCAATATTAGTGGCAATAGCATTTTGAGCGTCTTTAGACTTACCAAGTTCGATAAGTTCGCTATAAAGTTGAATATAATCCTCTTCAGTATGATCCTCAAATGCAACACCTTGAGTTAATGATAACCAGCGATTCGTAATACCACCGCTATGAGTCCGCATGCTGCTTACCTTTTTACTAGTCACTGTTTTCGTCAGTAACCAACCTACGATTGCAAGCTCACTCAAAGGAGCGTTGTTCGTTAATAAACGTTCATATAGCTGCTTGAGACCAATTGTGAATCTAGCCATTGAGGTTTTTCCATCTTTAGTCGTTTTCAATAGCTTTGCAATCTCAACGGTAATGGTAGGATTGCCTTTTTTAGGTTCCACTGCGACATCTTTGTGACACTCAATGTTAATAGCTATCTTAGTAGTGGGCTTATGAGATATGCTAAAGATTAAAGACTGCCAGTTAGCTATTGACAGGCCATATGTCGTCTCCAAACCAAGTAGTAGATACCAAGTATGTTCTGGCAGATCTAAAAATAGATAATCTTCTAAAACATAGACCGCACCTATCAAAAACTCTTCTAAAGTCATAGATAGGTGATTTTGGCTAAGAGATTTTGTCATCTTTAACATTTGATAAAGATTTTGAACATCAGTACTAGACTTTAATTTTCTAGTTTCATTCCCTTTGACATAGAGCTTGATCAAATAGCTCGTTAATGGCGATAAAAAGACTTTTACCTCATGCACCGCTTTTGAATTGCTATAAGTATTAGTATGATAGCTATCGTCGTCAATAATGAGAGTTACTACAGGCAGTTCAAATATGCTTTCTATAGTTAATGATTTGTCACTGATGCAAGATATAATCGTTTGCAATACTGGCTTTCTCAATATAGCACTGTGGAAAATCAGTGATAGCATCAAATCTGTGATAGTAATCTCGTAAGCTTTGCTAGCTATACTATCCATCCAATATAAATAAAAATCTAATATTTGCTTTTTTTCAGAAAAGGTCACTTTATTTCTAAAGGACTTTGGACGGTATGAGGTAACGATAAGCTTTGGAAAGCCAATAGCAATGTCCTTATCTTCAATATAATTTTGACAGCAGTTTACTGCTTCGTTATATCCTTCTACATAACTAAGATAGCCCTGAAAGTGTTTGTTTTCTGATAATCTCTTATCAAGCTGCTCCCACATAGCATTAAATATTGTTTGAGGATCACTTGAGGCAATAATTTGGTCAAAATCTATAGACTCTTTGACCAGTCGTTTGGATAAGTTTTTACGCTTCGAGGTTTCCTTATGTCTATTTTCTGAACGCTGGTCAATAGCTGATTTACGCTGAGCCATTACTTATTCTCCAAACAGATGACTTCAAAGCCGCTATATTTAATTATTTCATTAAGATCATCAGAGAATCGGCGCAACTCACTCCTTCTAAGTCCACTGTACTTATCGTAGTAATCAAAACCAAGCTCATCAGCGTGACCCATCCAAGCGCCAATTACATCGTGACCGAAGCTATTAGAAAATGATGAGCTAGTCTTAGCAGAAAAGATTCCAACTTCTAGGCTTTTATATGAGCGTATAAAGTGACGATGCCAGTTTGATGGGAGATCTAAAATTTTAGACAGCCTTCCGTGAATAAATGTTTTGGTAAGACTAACTTCAGTAATAGTGTTAGTTTTTTCATCCAGCTTTAGATAAGTAATAAGGCCAATATTACTATCAAGGATATTTGAGTAAATATCACCTAGACTATTACCCAGACTATTTAAAATAAAGGCATTACTCTTTAAATACCTGACGTACTGCTCAATCTGTCGATTTGCTATATCAGGTAGATAAATATATCTGCCTCTAGTGTGTTGACGATTTTCCTTATCGCTGATGAAATACTTCTTGGTTCTAACATCTATATCTATAAGCCTACCAAAAGGTTCACGTACAGGACGATAACCGCTTGAAACCGAAAGCAAAATATATAAATAATCAGTAAAAGTATTATGCAGGTAAACGATATACTCAGAGTCTAGAAAATTTTTTACTAGTAATACAGAATTGATCTGAGTGATTAAATCGCTAACTATAGATTTTAAACGATCTTCTTGTATAGCTAAAACACTACCTATCTGCTTGTCCCAGTAATTTATTTCTCTATCATCAGGTAATTTAAAAAACAGATATTCTTGATTGTTTTTTAATTCATCGTTGACCTTATTAAATGTTATTTCATACAAATGCTCATTAAAGTCGTTCTGGCAAAGGAATAAATCTAGTTGGCTAACATTGAAATAAGGAAGTGCCGAAGAATGGTGTATTGGTTTACTGATTAGAACATTGATTAAAGCGTGATCTCGACCACTCTGTATGAGGAAGTGCTCTAAATAATTCTTAATTTTATTAATAGTTAATCTGGTTTTGCTTTGCTTATTTAGAGCTTTTAAATTTTCATTAGCCTTGTTTTTAATTTCTTCTAGATCCTTTATGCTTATGTCATGTAATAGATAATAGTGTATGTCACCAATAACGGTAGGGTAGATAAGATGAAGGATGGAACTATTTTCTGCATATAGTTTAGAGTCCCAGCTTTCTTGAGCTTTACTACGAGTAGGTGTGAATTCCAGTGGATACCGATAGCACAGGTAACTCTTCTTTAAATCTTCGGAGATTAATGATTGAAGACTACCTGTCAATAGAACTATTAGTAAATACAAAGAAGCTTGATGGTCCAGGTCATATTCAATATTTGAAGGTTTTTTTTCGCTGTTCTCATTATCATTTATCCTTCTGAGATCTAAACTCATCAGATTTCTCAGCAAGTATTTGACTAAAACCTGTATTTCATCGGCATGTGCAACATTTACATCAGTTACCTGACTTAAAGTCCGTTGATGTCTACAGTTAACTTGTTGTTCAGCTCTAATTTTATCTAAATAGTAGTTTGTGGGCTGCTCGAAACTGACTTGTTCAAATGATTGCTCTTCATCGTCTTGTCGTTCTTGATCTTCAAATCCGTTTTCTTCGTTAGTATTTTCTAATATGTATGTAAGATCGCTAACGGTATTACCAGTGATGTCATCCTTATCTTGTAAGATAGTTATAATCTTATGAGTCTCAGTCGTTACTCGGGTAATACCTGAGTCATTTCTGAAGTAGTTTTCGAGTGGTAGGATATACTCATACAGATATTTGGCTATACGTTTGTTAATTTCAAACTGAGCATCGCTAGAGAATAATGAAGCTCCTGCGCTTAATAGCTTATTCTTATATCTTCGCACCTCTAATTCGAATGTTTTTGGAGATCTATTTAGCCATCTAGTGTAGTTATCATCTTCTTGCGTTTGAATAAGACGCTCTTTAATATCTTGCAAATTTTTCGACTGAGTGACGTCTGGTAAAAACGGAACTAAAAATTCACGAGTTTTGTTCGTTAAAAACCTGCATTCATCGAGCGTAGTCTCAATTCGACTATCGTAGTCAGTTAACTCGACCATCCTTAGACATAGAAAAAAGTAGACAGCACGGATAGTATTTATTTTAGACGAGTCTGCTCGATGGATTAAAAAGGTAATTAGATAGAGCTGTTTTAAATGCAGATCAGGCTTTCTAATATTTTCTAAAAATACTTTATGAGCAATTCCATTTTCGTATATCTGTAATTCATTTGACTTCGTTAAACTACTATCTACCTCTAGTGTTTTTATCCACTCCGCCAATGCTTGGTACTCATCTTTCAACTCTGATCTAAATTGCTCAGGTAAAGTATCTTTTAAAAATTTTAGCTCGATAAGTAATATTTCAAGATCATTGCCATTAGCAAAATCAAGGAGATTTAGCTTCAACCAATCCTTAATATTTGTAGAGTTACTATCTTTATTAACCATTATGCTGCTACCGTTACAAGCCATTCAAACAACTGTAGCTTCATTAATGTAAAGCATCCAGCATTAAAATCGAAAAAAGACATCTATTTGGATGTCTTTTTGTTAAACATAGGTATTTTCATGGATTTTGTATTATACCTCGCTCTATCAGTAACTTATCTAAAGCACTCCCATCCTGACGAGTTAGATTAGGCACATAACGTGAATACACTGTGAACAACATTGTAGTGCTGCTATGACCCATTTGCGCAGCAATCCATTCAGGAGACTCGCCTGCAGCAAGCCAAAGAGTGGCAGCCGTATGTCTACTTTGATAGGGATTACGTATATCAAGCTCTAGATATCGCAATAACGGATACCAAACTCTCTTTGTCACATTGCGATGACTCAAAGGAGTACCTGCTTTTGTACTAAATACAAACTCACTTCGATGTTTAGTGAAGCTCTGCTGCTCAATTAATGCATCGTATACCAGTTGATTCATGTGGATAATACGATTAGAGCCGGAAGTTTTAGTGTCACCTATAACACCTCCAACAATTGCTTGATCAATAACGATTTGCCTACGTTCAAAGTCAATATTTTTCCACGGTAAACCGTCAATTTCACCTGTACGCATGCCTGTAAAAAACCGTACTGTAAAATATGGCTTATAGTCTACTCTAACGTTGTCAATGATGAGCATGACTTCTTCTAAGGTAAAAGGACTAACATTACTTTTAGGTACACTTAGTGGCTTTATATTCTTCCAAGGGTTCTCAAAATCAAAACGCTCAGATGCTTCGGTAATCACCATACGCAATGGGGTCATAATGTGGTTAATTCGAGATGCTGATAAAAGTCGCCCATTATTACCCTCCTTAACTAGATTACCCCGAAAAGCCATTATTTTAGCTTTGTTAATGGTATTTAGTGGCACATTGCCAAAATGGGGAAGTAGATAAATCTTAAGTATATTTTCTACATTAGTTATCTGAGAGCACCGCCATTCCGGTTTTTTTTCCTCTAACCAAACTTTGCTAAAGCAATCAAATCCTGAGCTTGAGTCCTTATGGCTATTCGTTGACCTCATAAGCTCTAAGCTTTGAAACTGCTCAAGCTTTTTACTCTGCGGAAAATAGTTTTCATATCGAAAACTACCTAATTGAATCTCTGCTTGCATTTTACTAACGAAACTCTCTAGACGCTTTCGATTAGGCTTAGTGTCTGCTAGCAAGGTTTGCTCTCTACAACGTTGGCCTATGTATCGAAAATCTACATATAGGTTGCCATTACGGCTATTGATACTCGCCATGATTACGCTCCCGCTACAAATGGGATGGTATCGTCGTAGCCTGTCAGCATTAACTCTTCGATCTTTTGCCATATGAAAAGGATTTTTCTACCTCCAAATGGTTTGATGTAATGAACGCCCTCAATGAATACCGCATCCTTAAGTTGATTGCGTATTGTCTTGCTGTCATATTTAATACGTTGTGACAGCTCTTCGGTTGTTAAATAGGTATAACTCATAGTAAAATCCTTACTAAAGATTAAAGTGTTATTATCTAATAGCTTTATGACCTGCTATAGAACATAATTTACACTAAAAATCATCTTTTGCAAGACATTTTTATCTACAGTAGATTATTTTATTATGGGGGAGGTTATGGTGAAGTGCAATTTATCTAAAATTATGGGCGAAAAAAGACTTAAGATTGCCGATGTGTCTAGAGATACAGATATCAATAGAGGCACAATCACACGTATGTATAACGAAGAAGCGACCAGAGTGGATCTAGAGGTAGTAGAAAAGCTATGCTTATATTTGAATATTGAAGTGGGCGACCTTTATGAGCTAGTTAAGGAAGAAGAATAAACTTTCCTCCTTTTAAAATTCAAGATAGTGCTGCGTTTATCGGTTATTACAGCAAGTAATACGCAGCAATATAGTTTCTCAAATGAGTTAAATGTTCTATTAAGTAATAAAAAGTTCTATAGAAGGTTATTTTGAGTTGCATCAGCTTAAAATGTATGTATAATTCAATCTGTAGAGAGTCATTAAGACCAACAGAAGGTAATATTAATCTACAGGAGATTATACATGAACACATTTATTAAGTCGCCGCATGCTTCAATCTGGTTAAGCGCCGAAGCGATATCACTATCTACCAAGCTTATGGTAAACCTGCAAATACAACAGGGCTCGCAGTTAGCAAGAATGCTAGGCGTTAACCCCCTTTTCTACAATGATGAAGCGGTTAGGATATGGGTTCAACGTGAGCTCAATGAGGGGTTAGCGCTAAATCATTACACATTAACGAATCTTGAGACCAAATTTTTGGACATTATGAATCACTACGATATTCCTTATTCGTTGTGATCAACGTTAACTATTTGGTTTGGAGATAACCATGAGCTTAAAACTTATTTTTAGCGCCAATGCAGATCAGTCCGACATGCAACTATGTGAAGACTATTGGGCATACGGGCATGATGGACGGTATGTAGAGCATATAGAAATGCTCTGTAGACAGTATAGTGTTGATTATCATATTTTGTTTGGTGTATTAGCTGAGTGCCAAACTTACTTAGATGATGTGCACTGTGAGTACTGTGGGCGGCCTTATCAACCTGATGTACCAGCGGATATACCTTATATCAGAAAACAATCATCTTGGTTCTGCGAATCATGCATTAGCTTTGCGGGTGGTCAGCTTACAATGGGCAGGTAACAATTTGAATGTACTCGATAACCAGATTGCTAATGCTCTCTGGTTTTTTTGATTAAGGATTTCTATATTTATCTTCTCTAAACATCCTTTCATGCTAATATTTTTAATATACTGAGATTAATGAAGGTAATTCAGCTATGGCACTAGAAGGCGGTGGGTTTGCAGATAAATTTGGTAATAGCTACGAAGCAGTTTGGGTTGCTAAGCAGTTATTGAGGCTAGCTGAAGAAGAGGTGCGTTCTGTCACTATCGAGCCTTTAGGAGAAGATGAGACAGGTGTTGACTTAATTGTCGAGGGTTTAGATGGGCAGAGAGAGTTTCACCAATGTAAATCTAGCCATAAGTATGCCGATGTGTGGAGCTTATCCAGACTTGATGAAGCTGGAGTATTAGAAAAAGCATATAAACAAATTTGTAGAACAGGTTGTATTTTTAAGATTGTATCCCCGTTCTCATTTACACAATTATCTCAGCTCAGTTTGAGCGCCAATAATACAACAGATAGTCCTGAAGAGTTTATAGAACATCAAATTAATCAAAGCAAAGAACGCCTTAAGTTCTTTGACGACTTGTGCGCACGATTAATACTGTACAGTGACGAAAATTTCAATATCATAAATGCAATTAAGTTTTTAAAGCATTTTGAAGTTATTAATTTTTCTTCTAATTCTGAATCACGAAGAGATATCATTGACAAGGTTAATAAAGAATTCAGTAGTAATCCTAAAGATATCATTGATTTTTTAGAAAATTATCCTATAAGCTCTAATAAACTACGTTTGCCGATCACAGCATCTCAATTACTAAATGACATGCAGCTGCGGGGATTTAATCTAAGGGTTTATGAAAATGATGAAAGGGTATTTTCCGAGATAAAAAGGATCAATTGTGACTTTCAATCCACTATAAAACCTTTCCTCATTGATGATAGCTTAATTAAACGTCCGGAACTCGAAGAATGCTTTGAATTAATGAATAGCCATCCTATCACCTTAATCAAAGCAGAAGCAGGTATGGGTAAAAGTGCTTTTCTGCTACAGCTTTGTGATTATCTTAATGAACAAGAATACATATCTTTGCCTATACGATTAGATAGGAATCGTCCTGAAAAAAATGCAGACGCATTTGGGCTTGATCTAGGATTAACTCATTCACCTGTATTCTGCTTAAATACTTTTGCAGGTGATACAAAAGCAGTTATCATTTTAGACCAGTTAGATGCTATACGTTGGACAGCGAATCACTCTAGTAATGCCTTGCAAGTATGTCAGGAGATTGCCAGACAAATTATTCAATTAAGAGAAAATAATCATGATATCTGTTTGGTACTTGCCTGTAGAGACTTTGACCTAAAAGAAGATCCACAGTTGCAACATTGGATATCAGAACTCAATGATAAGGTTGCTCATATAGAATTATCAGAGTTACCTGCTGAGCAAGTCAAAGAAATTTTAAACCCTTACGAGAACTATGACTCTTTATCACCTATTAAGCAGTCTATTTTAAGAATTCCAATATGGTTAAGTTTATATTTGCGAATTATCAAAGATAACCATGACAATCCAGACTTTACCAGTAAGATAGACCTTATTCGCTTGTACTGGGAAGATAGAATAAGACAGTTGAATAAAATATTAACGGATACGAGTTTAGCGAATTCTATCGTTGATAATTTTGTAGAAAAAGCAAGTCAAAACATGCAGTTTTCTATACCTATAAGTTTACTTAGCAATCCTAATCCCAGTGTATTAGAAGCACTCATTTCTGTAGGTATACTGCATAAGCATGAGAACCAAATCAGCTTTCAGCATCAAGCTTTATTTGATTATCACTTAGGAAAACGTCTCTTTGATACTGCTAGACAGTCAAGTGAAGCATTGCTTGAAGAAATCGGTTCTAAGTCTGAACAGACATTAACTCGAAGGGAGCATATTAAATATGCTTTAAAACTATTATCCCAATATAAACAATCAGTATTTTGTCAAAACATTTCAGCGTTGCTTGATAGTCCTGATATCCGTTTCCACATTAAGTACTTAGCTATCAATGTGATTGGTGAGGTCGCAATTATTAAAGCGCCTATGCGCAATTTAATAATAAGTCTAATAAACAATGAAGAACTAAGTCTGCCCTTTATTAATCATGCTTGTTTTGAACACCCGCAGATAGTTGAGGTACTCTCAGAACAAGATGTTATTTCTGAATGGCTAAATGGATCTGACTCACAAATTGATCTAGCTATTCGATTATTAAGTTCTGTAGCAGGCAAAGCGCCCGACGTAGTTATCAGTGAGATTGAGCCATTCATTGGAGTATCTGAGGAGTGGAATAATAGGTGCTACTCCGCTTTGAATTGGAACATTCAGGATGATTCAGAAGAGATGTTTGCAGTACGGAAAAGGCTTTTACAACTAGGTTGTACAGTTAACTTTATCAATTGGGAGGAGTTAGCAAAAAACTATCCGAAAAAGACGATTGAATTGATACAGTTGATTTTAGAAGGCTATAAAGAAGAATTAACGGACTCGAATTTTGAAATAGAAGAATCTGAAGAGTCAGATAAATATTTACATCGAAAGGTATGGAGAGAAGGTCAGATCGAAGACTTAGAAAATATCTCAGAAACTTTACCTCATGACGTTCTTGAAAAATTAATGCCTCAGGTTTTCAAAATAATTAGCAGCTCAATCGATGAAAGCTCTTATACAAGAATATGGCTCTACAGAGACAGACTCCTATTTAATCAGCACAGAGATTTTTTAGTAAGAGGTATATTTAGTATCCTCTTTGCAGCAGGTAAACAATACACTGATGAACCAAACAAACTATTTGATTTACTAACACCCTATTTAGATTATAAGCATCCAGTCGTTGAGCACATTATTGCAAGTTTGTTACTCAATCTACCTGTCAGTTATGCTGATCAAATTATTACATGGCTACTCAATAATCCGACTACTAGGTTGGCCTGTGGGAATGATTATGAAGAGCCAAAATGGATATTATCTGGCAAATTGATTGAAAAATTCTCTTCGCAATGCGCTGATAGTCTTTTTAATGTTCTTGAAAACAGAATAATAAATATTGGGATTAGCAGAAAAATAGAGAGTATCGGTTATCATTTTGAGTCTAGACGGCGTGGATATTTTAATAGTAGTTATTGGGGAGAAGCACAATATTTCTTATTAGAGAAACTAGATTTTACTCGAGTAAGCTCAAAATCGGTCAGTTTACATCAAGTTTTGCAAAGACGCTTTGAAGGTTATGACGACACTTATTTTTATTCATACGATTCTTCATATGGAGGTGTAGTTGTTTCGCCTTTGCCTCAACCAAATACTCTATCTGACAGATCATGGAGAAAGCTTATACTTACAGATGAAGAACGTTTTAGCACTTGGAATACCCGACCTTTAGGCAGTAATACCGTAGTAGAATCCAGTATACGAGCTTTTGCTACTAGTTTAAGTACAGCTGTGAAAAACGAACCTACGAGGTTTGCAAAGCTAGCATTAGCGCTTCCAAAAGATATTAATGAGCAGTTTATTGAAAGTATTTGCTATGGATTAGCAGATAACAATTCATCTAATTTAGCTGAAGGTTTTAAGGAAAACTGGCAACCTTGCCCGTTAGACCTTCGTTATAAAGTTATTAGACATTTTGAAGGTTTTAATGAGAGTCAAGCACTGACAAGATTATTAGCAGATACTTCAAAAATTATAAATTACTCTGATATGTTGGATAAACTTATCGATATTGCTCTTAATTCATCTAATCCTGATAATAACAAGCTCAATGTATATAACCCTAAAGAAGGGGATGATGCTGAGCATACTACTGCTCAGAGTCTAATGCAAAATTCTATAAACTGTTATAGAGGAATTGCATACGGTGGTATTGTCAAAATATTTTGGGAAGATGAAGAGTATGCACGGAATAATATGAGTTTGATTGATTCTGCAATAAATGATCCTCATCCTGCTGTAAGGATAGTAGCTGTCAGATTATTGACTCCTTTCCTAAATTACGACATAAACTATGCATTGCAAAGGTTTCTAGACTTATGTAAATCCGATTTGAGAATGAGCTGTGCTTATGAATCCTACCACTTTTTTAATTCAGCTTTTACAGATGAGTTTAGAGATCAGTATGTTGCATTAGTTAAACTCATGGTTACTTCTGGATATGAGGAAGTTCGTAAACAGGCTGGCACACAAGTTTTCGCACGCTATTTTTTTAATGATTTATTTGAGAATGAATTAAAATTTGTTTTAAAGGGTGATGAATCAGCTAAGCTAGGTGTTGCTCAAGTTTTAGTTCAATTTCTAACGGTGGACGATTACGCAGAGCAAGAGCACAAATTGGTGGATGTATACAGATCCTTAATTAATGATAGCTCGCAGAAAGTAAGAGATAAGTTGCTATTTTCTATTAGAGAGAAGAACTTTTGGAATAAAGGAGTTACCGAGGAACTATTAGATATTTACATGAACTCCCAAACAGCACATAGAAAGATATATCACTTGTTTTATGCTTTAGAGAATCATGTTTTAAATCTAGAAGGCTATAAAAGTATGTTATTACAGTTATTCTCTGAAATAGCTACAGCTACTTCATCTGCTGAAGCTAAACAGAGTGTTCATAGTGAAATGGATAGACTAACTAAGATACTGCAAAGAATATATGATGAAGCGGTTGATGATGAGGATGAAGATATTTTGAATGTATGCTTAGATATTTGGGATAATTTATTAAAGTCGGATGGCTATTCAGTTAGACAGGCTTCTAAGCACCTTGAAAATGGGTTGCTGAGTTAGTGATTAAATACCTCGACAATGGATTCGATGATCATCACCAACTTTCAGCAATCTTGGTCACAAAATGGTCACCGTTTGGTCACCGAGCACTTGGTCACCGATTTCTATAAGGCAGAGTGCATGCACTCTGCCTTATAGAAAATACATCATTAAAGAGTAGGCTACTTTTTAGGAGTTGATAAAAGCGGAGTAACTAACCTTTACTAATAAAGGCTTTAAGGAGAATTTCAGATATAAAAAAACCTCAAACAATATAATGCTTGAGGTGACATTTGAACAAAACTTAAGCTACAAATAGTGGTGCGCTCGGCGGGAATCGAACCCACGACCCTCGGCTTCGGAGACCGATACTCTATCCAACTGAGCTACGAGCGCATATGATAACGATATGTCTGACTGTCACGCTTAGATGCGCATGATAATTAGCATAAGGTGTCTAGAAATAAAGACCGCTTAGTCTAACAAATAAAAAGCATAAAGCCAATAAATGACAGTCGCGATTGAGGTTTTTTAAGAAAAAACAGCCAAGTCATTAAACAAGCATGGCAATTTACCTGCCTTTTCCCTTATAATGTTGGGGAGAATTCATATTTATAATCACCGATTGCAAGTGCGCTGGCACGCGGGATGGCTGTCTGCTATTGAAGACTTAGAGGTCGTCAAAGGAGGACAGACAGAATGTCCGAGCCGTGCTAGTCCTTGTATACGTAATAAGAGAACGTGACGAATGAGAAAAGTAGTTATGTTATCGGCAGCTGCCATTCTAGGAATCGCTAGTATCGCGGTGAGCCAAGCTGAAGATGTTGTAGACACTCCTGTAACTGCGTCAGACGTAGCAGAAGGCCAAGAGGTCGTAGAAGCTGCTCCTGAAACGCTAGGTGACGATACCCAAGCTGCTGCAGATACGACAGATGGTGCTGCGTCCACTGACGAAGCCGCTCCAGCAGAAGGCGAAGAAACTGCCGCTGCAGCGCCTGCTGCTGATGAAGAGCCAATTCCACAAGATACGCCGCAAGTACAGAAGCTAATTGCTTTGTATCCTAATCTGATTGCGCGTATCCAGCCTGTTGCCAATATCTGTTTTGAAGATGGTGAAGCTTGTGATGTAACGGCACGCTCATCTGGCCCAGCTGCTGGCGACGGTCCTCGTGACGGTAAAGCGGTATATAATGCTGTATGTCATACTTGTCATACAGCAGGTTTGCTAGGCTCTCCTATCTTTGGTGATGCTGGCGCTTGGGGCCCACGTATCGCAAAAGGTAAAGACACGCTATATACCCATGCTATTAATGGTTTCAATGCGATGCCTGCCAAAGGTGGTGCGGATATTCCTGATGAAGAAGTTCAAAATGCCGTAGATTATATGGTCGCAGAAGCAAGCTAATCTTTGTTGATGATCTTCCAAGCTTTTACGATAGTTATCTATAAAGCGCCTATTTCAGTGATGAGATAGGCGCTTTTTCATGATGAGTATTATTAATATGGTACTTCGAATATAAGACAGTTGAAATTCGCCATGAGTAGCCTCATTTTATGAGATTAGTTCGTTTATTACCGTACATTGTCACCTTTAGATAGTAGAGTGTGTTGAACATTCTTATACGGCTTTTGCCTATATGATAATGATAGTCGAATGTTCAACACGGCCTATTATTCTAAAATCGCATTTTATATAAATTGATAACAAATAAAGAGGTCTTCATGTCTGATGCACCAGCACTCTCCATAAAAAACCTATCCAAAACCTACGATAATGGGTTTTCGGCATTAAAAGGGGTTGATCTAACGGTACCACAAGGTGGATTCTTTGCGTTACTTGGGCCAAACGGCGCAGGTAAATCTACCATGATTGGTATTATTAGCTCATTGTTTAAGCCAACCACTGGTAGCGTCCATATTTTTGGCACAGACCTATTAGAGAACCCTTCGATTGCCAAGCAATACCTTGGTGTTGTACCGCAAGAATTTAACTTTAATATGTTCGAAAAAGTCGAAGATATCCTGATTACGCAAGCGGGGTATTTTGGTATTCCGGCAAAAGAAGCCAAACCAAGGGCAAAAAGGTTACTCACAGCATTGGGACTGTGGGATAAGCGTGATAGCAAATCACGCGAATTATCTGGCGGTATGAAACGTCGTCTGATGATTGCGCGAGCATTGATTCATAAGCCAAAATTATTGATTCTTGATGAGCCAACAGCGGGTGTCGATATCGAGCTACGCCGCTCAATGTGGGAATTCATGCAGCAGATTAATATCGAAGAAAATACCACTATTATTCTGACGACTCATTATCTCGAAGAAGCTGAGCAATTGTGTAAACGCATTGCGATCTTGGATCACGGCGAGATTCGAATCAATACAGAAATGAAAGAACTACTGGCGCAGTTGTCGGTAGAGACGTTTGTATTTGATTTAGATACGGCACTCACTGAGCAGTTGGCTCTGACAGGAGTCACAGGGGTCTCGCAACCAGATGAGCAAACGCTAGAAGTTACCTTGACAGAAGGTGAGTCACTAAACGGTGTCTTTGATCAGTTGTCTGATAAAGGTATCAGTGTGGCAAGTATGCGCAATAAAGCCAACCGACTAGAAGAGTTATTTATGCGCTTGGTAGACAAAAACATTCAGAGTGCAGATAGCATGAAGGAGGCGGGATTATGAGTCAGGAACTAGTCGATCATAATAAAACAATGTCATTGAGTAAGAAGTGGATTGCGTTTCGTACTATTTGGTTCAAAGAAGTACGCCGTATTTTACGTATCTGGCCGCAGACGTTACTACCGCCAGTTATCACGATGAGTTTGTATTTTGTCATCTTTGGTAAGATGATTGGTTCGCGTGTGGGTGAGATGGGCGGCGTGCCTTACATGCAGTTTATCGTGCCTGGTTTGATTATGATGTCGATTATTACCAACAGTTACTCTAACGTGGTCTCAAGTTTTTTTAGTGCTAAGTTTACGTCTAGTATCGAAGAGCTTTTGGTCTCGCCCGTATCTAAGCATGCTATTTTGATGGGTTATATCAGTGGTGGTATCTTCCGTGGACTGGCTATCGGTGTGATTGTCTCGATAGTGGCGCTGTTCTTTACTGATCTTGGTATCGAGCATTTATTTGTGACGGTATTTACAGTACTTGGCACGTCTATCCTGTTTTCATTAGGCGGTTTTATCAATGCGGTATTTGCACGCTCGTTTGATGATATCTCTATTGTCCCAAGCTTTGTACTGACGCCATTGACCTATCTTGGCGGTGTGTTTTATTCGATGGAGAATTTATCTCCGTTTTGGCAAAATATCTCGCTACTGAATCCTATCGTTTATATGGTTAACTCATTCCGTTACGGTATTCTTGGCTACTCTGATGTCAATGTTTGGTATTCAATGGCGGCTATTTTCGTGTTCTGTGCGATATTTTATACTATCGCTTATCGCTTGCTAAGTAACGGTTCGCGCGTGCGTCTATAGTGCGTATTATTCGCTAAGTATATTATTATTTAGAGAAAATTTTAAACGGTTTAATATTAGGAAGACAGATGAGTATTCACGGTATCTTGGGTGAGCAAACCACAGACTATCCAACTGAGTATAGCCCAGAGACGCTATATCCGATTGCGCGCAGCATGGGACGTGATGCGATTGGTTGGCAAGACGATAAACTAGCCGTCGGTGTCGATTGGTGGCAGGCTTTTGAGATATCTTGGTTAAATCCGCAAGGTATCTCGCAAGTAGCTATCGCGCGCTTTAGTATTCCTGCTAGCTCACCGTTTATCGTGGAGTCAAAATCGCTTAAGTTGTATTTGAATAGCATTAACTTTACCGAGTTTGCCAGTTGGAATGCCGTACAAGCGTTGATTGCGAAAGACTTGTCAGCTTGTTTGCAAACAGATGTACAGGTAGCGTTATTTGGTTTAAACGATGACATAAATGGTAACGAAACAGCGTTATTGATTGCTCAGCCTGAGGGTGTTTGTATTGATGAGGCACTAGCAGGCAATACGGACAAAGTTGCGTTAACTGAACATCCTGATGCGTCATTGCTAAGTGCTAGCGAAGAAATAGAGGCGAGTAGTGAAAGCATGGTAAATGATGGTACGCAGCAGTATACCTTTTATTCCAATCTACTGCGTAGTAATTGTCCAGTGACCAATCAACCAGATTGGGGTACGTTGGCCGTATCGATCACGACTGATAAGCCTTTTAATAATGCACATATGCTGCGTTATATATTGAGCTTCCGTCAGCACAATGGCTTCCATGAGCAGTGTGTCGAGCAGATATTTGCTGATTTGAGCCAATACTATCAGCCAAGTGAGCTAATGGTACGGGCATGGTATACGCGCCGCGGTGGTATTGATATCAATCCTTGCCGTGTTAGTGATATCAGTTTATTGCCTACGCCAAGCCGTTTGATTCGCCAGTAAGTTCTCGCTAAAAATACATCAATCTTAAGCCAATAAAAAAGCGCCTATCTCACGTGATGAGATAGGCGCTTTTTGTTATATAGTCTTTACTCGTAAAGCTATTTACCGCTTACTTTTGCCATGACTTCTTCGCGGCTCAGCATTTGTTTTTCAGCTTCACGGCGATTGACGTATTCATACTTGTCTTCCGCCAAGTTGCGATCAGACACGACGATACGATGCGGTATACCAATCAACTCAAGATCAGCAAACTTAACGCCTGGGCGCTCGTTACGATCGTCCAGTAGTACGTTGATGCCTTTAGCCTTTAACTCTTCATACAGGGCGGTTGCCGTCTGCATGACAGTCTCTTCTTTAGACTTCATCGGGATGATGGCGACTTCAAAAGGAGCGATTGAATCATCAACCGTTGGTGTTTTTGGCCACATGATGCCGTTTTCATCATTGTTCTGCTCAATAGCAGCGGCAATGATACGGCTAACGCCAATACCATAACAGCCCATCATCAAGGTGACAGGTTTGCCATCTTCACCAGAAACCGTACAGTTCATCGCTTGTGAGTATTTATCACCCAACTGGAAGATATGACCGACTTCGATGCCACGTTTGATTTTTAGGCTGCCTTTACCATCAGGAGACGGGTCGCCTTCTTGTACATTGCGCACATCAACGATGCGAGTAATACGAGTATCACGCGCCCAGTTCATACCGATAGTATGTTTGTTCACTTCATTGGCACCGCAAACAAAATCTGACAACGCAGCTGCTGAACGATCAACGAATACAGGCATATCTAAATTAACGCCGATATAGCCTTTGTGCAGACCTGCCGCTTTTAGCTCTTCGTCAGACGCTAACGTCAATGGTACGTTAGCTTCTTCGATTTTCTCAGCCTTGATAGTATTGAGCTGATGATCGCCGCGCAACACGATAGCAATCAGTTGTGGTTCATCATTCTCAGTATGACCATGAACGATCAAGGTTTTAACCGTCGTTTCTAACGGGATGTCCAAGTGTTCAGCAACCATTTTGCAGCTGGTCATGCTTTCGGTTAGAACGTCTTCACGCTCCATTTTTGGTGGTTGACGCTCAGCGGTGCTGACAGATTCTGCTAGCTCTACGTTGGCTGCATAGTCAGATGAGTCCGAAAACGCAATATCGTCTTCGCCGCTATCTGCCAATACATGGAACTCATGTGAGGCAAAGCCACCGATAGAGCCTGTATCTGCTTGTACCGCACGGAAATCTAAGCCCAAGCGGGTAAAGATGCGTGTATAAGCGTCATACATGTCATGGTAAGTTTTGGCCAATGAGGCTTGATCCACATGGAAAGAGTAAGCATCTTTCATGGTGAATTCACGTGCGCGCATCACACCGAAGCGTGGACGAATCTCGTCACGGAATTTACCTTGAATCTGAAAGAAGGTAATCGGTAGTTGTTTATAACTACGTAGCTCACCTTGTGCTAGATTGGTGATGACTTCTTCGTGCGTTGGACCAAGTACAAAGTCGCGATCATGACGGTCTTTGAAGCGCAGTAGCTCAGGACCATAATCATCAAAACGTCCGGTCGTCTGCCAAAGTTCAGCAGGCTGAGTCATCGGCATAAGCACTTCTTGTGCACCGACGTTTTGCATCTCTTCACGAACAATGCGTTCGACCTTTTGCAAGACACGCAGACCCATAGGCAACCAAATATATAATCCAGAAGCAATCTTGCGGATAAGACCAGCACGCACCATCAATTGGCTTGAGGCGATGTCGGCGTCACTTGGGGTTTCTTTTAGTGTGGCAAATAAAAATTGACTGGCTTTCATAAATAAAGCGTAACCTTATCAACGATAAAAAAATAAGAAATAGTAGGATGTTGAGCGTATGGCTAATCGTTTCATTGCCGCCGCAAGCTTACCTTTATCACTTAGCAATAATCTAGGGTATTTCCTAGTTACCAACCTGCTTATATACAAAGCACATCAGTAAAAACCACTCTCATAAAAGAGAGGCAAATTTGATTTGATGTATCAATATGCCAAAAATGCAATATATTCAGGTCAAAACCCTGATAAATGCTTTAAGACTGACATTTTATTCATACAATCTGACTATGTTAGGTAAAGTTCGCCTAAGACGCAATGACTTTTTGTCTTTTCAGACCGAACGTGACGCAAAGGGTTCAATAAGGGATAAATAATTGCACTATTCATATGATTTTATAGCGAAAGTACTGCTTATTTTAGAGACAGTTTATTAAGATGATTGCGTAGAGGTTTATGCATAAAGTTATGTAGAGGAATGGTAGCCATTACTTGAAGTTACTGCACAATAGTCGCATTTATAGACTAAGCATCTGTTCCGTTTTTACAACGCTTTTAGCCTTACCAAACGATGCAACATTATAAAGGTAGCTTCTATGGATAATCCTGATATGAATAACGCTAAAGCCACTCAAAAGCCTGAGAAACGTCCTATTGCGACAATGTCGTGGGTGATATTACTCATTGGCTTAGTAGCGATTGTCTTTGCTATTTATAGCGCGCAAAACAAACCAGAAGAAGCGCTGATAGAAACTATTACTCGCGAAGGTGTGGTTACGCAAATTCAGCAGTTAAATCGCTTACATACCGTCGCATTTAGTGTCGATACAGTGATTACGAGCGAGCGACCTGGGAGCTGGATGAAACTGTGGCAAGACGAGCAAAAGGCATTGTTTATTGCTCATGGTCGCGTAGAGGCAGGCGTTGATCTGAGTGCACTGACACCTGAGATGGTACAAGTAGTGCAACCTGTTCAAGCTAATGAGGATGAAGAGCAAGTAGCTGATGCCAACTCATCAGCTGCCACTATGCCGCAAATCAATATTACTTTGCCGCCCACAGAGATATTTTCAGTATATCTGGATGATATTGAGATTTACGACTGGCAGACAGGGGCTTTTGGTATGATGCAAGTCGATCCTAAGATATTGGCACAAGCACAGACCATGGCAAAAAAAGAAGTGCTAGAGCGTGCCTGCCGAGGTGATGTCATGAATATGGCACTGCAAAATGCGCAAACGCAATTGCAGCAGCTATTTGCACTCACAGGAGCGGTAGTGACGGTGACCACTCAGGGTGCAGGTGCATGTCAATTGCCAGTCACTACCAATAGTTAATATGTGTCTATTCTTTTTTAAACTCAGCAATAGCTAGCTTGCGTACTGATTTATGCTCGACCATCGGTGCAGGGTAGTCAACATCGGCAAACTTACCACCTTTTGCCAATTCTTTACGCATCTTGTCTTCGTTGTGCAAGATACTGTTAGGAATATCTTTTAACTCTGGTAGCCAAGTTTTAATGAACAGAGCTTTAGGATCGTGCGTATCGGCTTGGCTAAAGGGGTTCATAATACGGAAGTAGGGCGCTGAGTCCGTACCTGTCGACGCGCTCCATTGCCAGCCGCCGTTATTGGAGGCAAAATCCCCATCTATCAGCTGCTGCGTAAAGTAGCGTTCACCCAAGCGCCAATCAATCAACAAGTCTTTGGTCAAAAACATCGCCGTGACCATCCGTAGGCGATTGTGCATAAACCCTGTCGCATTTAGGCAACGCATTGCTGCATCGACCAATGGCACGCCTGTTTTGCCAGTGCACCATGTCTCAAAGTCATCGTTGTTATATGACCAATTGACCTTAGTGTCAGTATCCTCTTTATAAGCTTTATGACGGATCAGGTTTGGTTTTTCTACTAGCACATGACGATAAAAGTCTCGCCACGCAAGCTCGCTTATCCAGCGATTGATGTCTTCATTATCACCGTCATTACCGTGTAGCTTCTCTTGTGCTTTGCTCGCCTGTAGATAGCAGAATCTAGGACTGATAGAGCCTATAGTAAGATAAGCCGATAGCTGACTGGTTGCATGCAGATGGGGGACATCACGGCTCACATCGTAATCATTGATATCATCATCGACGAATGCCTCTAGACGCTGGCAAGCGGCCGACTCACCTGCAGGATAAGCGTCTCTTGCTTGGTCAAGCTGAGCTGTCATATCGATATGCTGCAAGGAGTCGTTCTTTTCCAATGTCTGCTGGTAGTCACTCAGCATCTTTTCACTTAGTGCTTTGATATCGTCGATTGTATTGGCAAACGTTTGCGATGATGGTAGTTTGATTTTATAATCGCTATCCACTGCGGATGCTTCATGCATTTGGATGGTGCTGACGTCCAACGTATGTCGCCATTTTTTATAAAATGGGGTGAAGACCTTATACATACTATCGCCATCATTGGTCGTAATGCTCTGCGGTGGCAAAATGCATTGGTCATGCCAGCGGACGAACTCGATATCGTCTTCAGCAAGTTGTTTGCTTAATTGTTCATCACGATCAATCTCATTGCCTTCGTACTCGTGATTGGCCATGACGCAGCTGATTTCATTGTCGTTGCATAAAGTCGTGAGCGCCTCTATACAGTCAGTAAAGCTTGAGCATAGCTGTACTGTTAGGGCGATGTTCAGTTGCGATTGCAAGTCCTTTGCTAGGATAGGTAGCGTGCGAGCAATATGATCGACTTGTACAAGGGAAGTATCGTGCGCTTGCCACTGCTCAGGCGTCAAAAAAAATACGGCAGTTACCGAGGCGTTGTCTTCTTTTGCACGTTCGCAAAGCGCTGCTAAAGCGGTATTGTCATGTATGCGTAGGTCACGACGAAACCACATCAAGTAATGCGGTGGATTTTTGCTAGTAGCATTGTCGTCAGTATCAGTATCAGTATCAGTATCAGTATCAGTATCAGTATCAGTAGCGGCTGTCTGTGCAGTCTTAGACATCAAAGTATCCCTATATTAATCAATCGCAATCATAAACAAAACTAAGGATAAAAGTATGCTAGGATAAGTTTTTGGATGCAATGGCTTTGCCGTTTGGTTAACAAAACCTCATCACATCTAACGATTTATCTTTAGCTTGAACCTATCTGATGCCGCTATAATCGGTGTCATATTCAGTACCATGAAACGCAAGGTCACAAAATGCACGTTAAGTTTTGCGGGTTTACTCAGCTTAGTGATATACAGACTGCAGCACAGTTAGGTGCAGATGCAGTGGGTTTGGTGTTTTATCCACCAAGTCCACGTGCGGTCACGATAGAGCAGGCGCAAACCCTGAGCGCTGCCGTACCTGCTTTTGTCAGCGTAGTGGCACTGGTCGTCAATATGTCCAAAGATGAGCTGATTAAATTAGCAAATAATGTTTCTTTTGATATTATCCAGTTCCATGGTGATGAGACACCTGAGCAATGCCAACAGCTGGCAGGCGTGATCAATAAACGCTGGATCAAAGCATTGCGTATCAATACAGAGCAAGACAGTCTCGATAGCGTTCGCGCCCAAATTAATCAATTTGCGACTGCAGGTGCCAGTAGTATTTTATTGGATGCTTATCATCAGCATAAGTATGGCGGTACAGGCGCACGTTTTGACTGGAGTCTCATTCCACATGACAGCGCACTGCCGATCGTTTTGGCTGGTGGACTCGATGCCGACAATGTTGCCGCTACATTAGATTTACCTATTTATGGCGTCGATGTGAGCGGTGGTATTGAGGTTGATAAAGGTAAAAAAGACGCTGCCAAAATGCGTGCCTTTATGAAAGCGGTTAAGCGCGATCGATGGCAAAACGCTACGGTCACTGGCGCCATCTAAGTGGGTTTGTATCAGGCTATTTGTCATACATAATCTGCTTAGTTGATCGTTATTCCGATTTTTCTGTTTAAATCTTATTAGATTATTATCCCTTTTATTATTTTCTCTCTATTTATCTAAAGTTATCTAAAAAATACCACTTATTACAGTAGGAATTATCATGAGTCATGTCGAGAACAAAGATTTATCTGCTACCGCACAGTCGGTTAATACTTTTACCAATCCTGAAAACGTACAGGACTTCAACCAGTATCCTGATGCGCGCGGTCATTTTGGTGTACATGGGGGGCGTTTTGTCTCTGAGACGCTAATGGCTGCTCTAGAAGAGCTAGAAACGCTTTATACCAAAGTAAAAGCAGACCCAGCATTCTGGGAAGAGTATCACAATGATTTGGTCAATTATGTCGGTCGTCCAACGCCTCTGTATCATGCTAAGCGTTTGAGTGATGAGATTGGCGGTGCGCAAATTTACTTTAAGCGTGAAGACCTAAACCATACAGGCGCACATAAAGTAAATAACACCATTGGTCAGGCATTGCTTGCCAAGATGTGCGGCAAGAAACGTATCATCGCTGAGACGGGTGCAGGACAGCATGGCGTCGCGACGGCAACGATTGCTGCACGCTTAGGGCTAGAGTGTATCGTCTATATGGGTGCTGACGATGTCGAGCGTCAAAAAATGAACGTCTATCGTATGCGCTTGCTTGGCGCGACAGTTGTGCCCGTCACTTCTGGCTCACGCACGCTCAAAGACGCAATGAACGAAGCCATGCGTGACTGGGTGACCAATGTAGATAGCACCTATTACATTATCGGTACTGTGGCAGGCCCGCATCCTTATCCGCTATTGGTTCGTGACTTCCAAGCGATTATCGGTAAAGAAGCACGCATTCAGCATTTAGAGAAAACAGGTAAAATGCCTGATGCATTGGTTGCCTGTGTCGGTGGTGGCTCGAACGCTATCGGTTTGTTCTTTGACTTCCTAAACGATACTGAAGTTAAGATGTATGGCGTCGAGGCAACGGGTGATGGTATCGAGTCAGGTCGTCATTCAGCACCATTGGCTGCTGGTCGTATTGGCGTATTACATGGTAACCGTACTTACCTAATGGCAGATGATGATGGTCAGATTCAAGAGACGCATTCTATCTCAGCGGGTCTTGATTATCCTGGTGTCGGTCCAGAGCATAGCTTCCTAAAAGACATGAAGCGTGTTGAGTATGTTGGCTGTACGGATAAAGAGGCGCTAGAAGGCTTCCATGAAGCAACTCGCAAAGAAGGCATCATCCCTGCACTTGAGACTGCCCATGCCGTCGCTTATGCATTGAAACTGGCTAAAACCATGACGCCTGATCAGACGATTATCGTTAATATGTCAGGTCGCGGTGACAAGGATCTGCATTCAGTGATGAAAGCAGAAGGGATTGAGTTGTAGTAACGAGTATTTTTATAAGTTATCAAATTTATAAGTTACTAGATTCTTCTTTATAAGAAAAATTGTTTGACCTTTTATTGTTCGATATACATTATTAGATAAAGGGTCAAACAAGCCAGTTTATAACAATTAAGAGACCACTATGACCAGAATTGAAAGTACCTTTGAAACCTTAAAATCACAAAATAAAAAAGCCTTGATTCCTTATGTAATGGCAGGCGATCCTAATCCGACCACCACCGTAGGCCTATTGCACGACTTAGTGAAACACGGCGCCGATATGATCGAAGTCGGTCTGCCGTTCTCTGATCCAATGGCCGATGGTCCAACCGTTGCCTTGGCTGGCGAGCGTGCATTAGCAGCAGGTACGAGTACTCGTGATGCACTAAAAATGGTTGCAGAGTTCCGTCAAACAGATATGCAAACGCCAATTATCCTAATGGGTTATCTAAATCCTGTTGAAATCATCGGCTATGATAAATTTGTGGCGCTATGCGAGCAGTCAGGCGTTGATGGTTTATTGATGGTAGATCTGCCACCAGCAGAAGCGGGCAGCTTCACTCAGCATTTGACCGATCATTCGATGAATGAGATTTTCTTGCTATCGCCAACGACGTTGCCCGAGCGCCGTGAGCAAGTATTGACTCATTGTGGCGGCTATATTTATTATGTATCACTAAAAGGCGTGACTGGTTCAGCCACGCTAGATACTGATGATGTAGCGACCCAAGTACAAGCAATCAAAGCAGAAACAGACTTGCCAGTATGCGTCGGCTTTGGTATCCGTGATGGTGCTTCTGCAAAAGCGATCGGTACTCATGCAGATGGCGTTATCGTCGGTAGTGCTTTGGTACAGAATTTTGCCGATATCGATGCCAACGATACCGCTGCGGTTGCAAATGCACAGCAAAGCATCATGGCAAAAATGGATGAGCTACGTGCAGCATTAGACAGCTTAAGCGCCTAATAGCTATTGCTTCCATATTATTGTTACTTGAAGAGATAGTTACTTGAAACGGCAAAGTCAAATTGCAGCCATTGTTTACCTAAAAACTTTACTCAAATGCTTTACGTGAAGACAATACTAAATGACTTTGCTAAAATTAGTTTACGAGTGTAAACTAACATCACTATTATATGGTGTCTGATAGCAGTGGTTTATTAGTCATTTTGATTGGCAAATACATTATCTATCAACAAGCGCATAATCAAATTACCGACATACGAGATTTATTTATCAGTATGTCGCATGACTGCTCATGTTATGACTGTATTAGACGTTTTTTTTAGACAACCATTAAACTCTCAATGACAAGCGAATGAGCAAACTTGTCAATAAGCCTTTTATGATGGCAAATAATATGACTGATACAATAACAAAACCCGATAACAATACTGCTAAAGCCGCGCCAAACAGCAATACGGATAGGCAGTCATGGTTCAATCGCCCTATCCCAGGTATCAAGCAGCATTTGACTGCGCCACTGTCTGCGGTAGAGACTGAACCGTCAACTAAGTGTAGTAATTGTCATTCGATGATTACCAACACAGCGCTGATTTTTAACTGTTATGTGTGCCCGCATTGTGATCATCATTTACCGATGAGTGCTCGTGAGCGCCTGAACTGGTTACTTGATCAAGTAGACGGCGAGACAGGACAAGAATTTACGGCAAAAGATCCATTGAGCTTTGTGGATAGTAAGCCATATCCTGCGCGTATGAGTGAAGCACAAGAAAAAACAGGTGAGTCTGAGGCGTTGGTTGCTATGTATGGCAAACTGCGTAACCTTGATATCGTCGCCTGTGCTTTTGACTTCCGCTTTATGGGTGGGTCAATGGGTTCAGTCGTTGGCGATCGTTTTGTCCAAGCAGCTGAAAAAGCGCTAGAGCAAAAAGTGCCTTTGGTTTGCTTTGCTGCTTCTGGCGGTGCACGTATGCAAGAAGGCCTGCTATCGTTGATGCAAATGGCACGTACGGCAGCAGCGATTGAGCGTTTAAGAATCGCTGGGATTCCTTATATCGTGGTATTAACCAATCCTGTGTACGGCGGTGTAACTGCATCACTGGCGATGTTGGGTGATATCCATCTAGCAGAACCAAAAGCGATGATTGGCTTTGCTGGTAAGCGTGTGATCGAGCAGACTGTACGCGAGACGTTAGAAGAGCCATTCCAGCGCGCTGAGTTCTTATTAGAGCATGGTGTGGTGGATGAAGTGGTACATCGTCATCAGCTAATCGATACGATCTATCGTCTACTTGCAAAACTATGCCGCGTACCAAATGTAGATGCTCAGTAAAATGAGATGCTCGATAAGGTAAATGACTCAGTATAATGAATCATTTATTGAGTGCATAATGACTTAGCTGCGTGCTAACATCTACTGCATGTGCAAGACCCCTAATAGCATTTATCGTCATCGCACGGTAAGTGCTATTTTTGGTTTTAGCCAACACATATATTTTTATTTCTTATTAAATTTTATATAGGTTTTATCCATGTCTGACCTTTTAGCATCTGACCTTCGCAGCCCTAATGCCCATAGTCCTAATGAAAGTGCTAGCCTAACTGAATGGCTTGATTATATGCAGCAGATTCATGTATCTGCAATCGATATGGGGTTGTCACGTGTATTGCCTGTTGCAGAAGCGTTAGGCGTGGTGCAGTCAGCTAAAGATGACGCTTATGTATTTACTGTGGCAGGTACTAATGGCAAAGGCTCTACAACTGCTGTCATTGCCGAAATGTGTAAAGCCGCAGGTTATAAGACGGCACTATATCAGTCGCCACATCTTAGCGCCTTCAACGAGCGTGTACGTATCAATGGTGAGATGGTCAGCGACCAGACGCTGATTGAGGCTTTTAGCAAAGTAGAAGCAGCACGCTTACAGTGCGATTTGACGTTATCGTTTTTTGAGATGACCACACTAGCAGCGCTATTGATATTCGCTGAGGCAGATTGTGACGTGTGGGTATTAGAAGTGGGACTGGGTGGACGGCTAGATGTGGTCAATATTATTGATCCTGACATGGCAGTTATTACCAATGTCGGTATCGATCACGTTGACTGGCTGGGTGATAATGTCGAGGATATTGGTCGCGAAAAAGCAGGTATCTTGCGCAACGGCATTCCTTTGATTTATGGTGCTACTGAGATGCCAGCTAGCGTGCAACAATCTATCGATACCCAGCAGGCAACTTGTTATCAGATTGGACAAGATTTTAGCTACCGCGATATTGATGCAACGACTTGGCAATACAGTAATGCAGCGGTTACCTTGCAATTACCACGTCCTGCGCTATCGTTAACTAACACCGCCAATGCACTATCAGCAGTATTAGCAAGTCCATTAGATATTGATATCAATGCCATTGAGCAAGCACTACAAACTGTCAAACTGGCAGGTCGTTTCGATTATCGTGAGAGCCATAGCCGCCATTGGTTGTTTGATGTGGCGCATAATGAGCAAGGCGTTGAGTTCTTATTAGCCCAGCTATTACCGTTTTGGCAGCAGCATGTAGCCAAGCAAAGTAATCAAAATAGCTCAGCGAATATCCCTACACCAAAGATAAAAATGCTATTTTCTATGTTAGGTGATAAAGATATTGATAAGGTTGTGCAGCGCTTAACCCAAGTAGGCTTACCGGTTAGTGACTGGTCTATCGCTGAGATTGATTACCCTCGTGCCGCGACTACTGAGCAGCTGCAAGATGTTTTGGTTAAATATGTCGATAGCACCAATATATATGAGTTCGATAGTTTGCATACAGCGACCCATGCAGTGATAGAGGCGAGCCAACCGCAAGACCTTATTGTCGTGTGTGGCTCGTTTCATACGATTGGGGAAGCGTTAAGTGCCCTTAGCGTATGACAATTTAAGTTAAAGTAGTACCTGTTTAATGTTAATCTTAGTCGTAGCCTGATAGCAGACAGCATGAAAAATATGCTTTATAATCAAAATGATTTGCCAGACTAGTAGAAGATGGTCGGCACAAATTTTGAACCCTGATGGCATTAACTGACAGTAACTGGCGGTAAGAGATCATGATTAAAGCGATTTGATATACTGCTTTGAGATAGTCGCTGCGCCGCTCAATCAACCTTATTACCAACTAAGAGACGTAAACGGATGAACTTTTCGAGACAAGCCTTATTGGGCATTGGGATGATTATCGGCGGTAGCGTTATGCTATATGCCATGGTGCAACAGATTGGTGATAGCGATCAACCAGAGCCGATGTCAGCGATGGTTGACAAACTAAGCTCGGAGCAAGAGTCTCCGCAGCCGCTCACAACTGATATCGAAACAGAAAAACGTATCCTTGCACAAAAGCAAAAAGAACGTGCAGCCCGCGTTGCAGAGCAAGAAAAACGTGCAAAAGAGTTTCTGACAGAGCAGGAAGTTGCTGAAGCAGAAGCGTTGGCTAAGGCACGTGCTGAGAGCCAGCAATATGTCGATAATAGTGCGCCAGCTACTGATGAAACTAGCAGTACCGAGTCTACAAAAGACGTTACTACAGATCTAACCGTTCAGCCTCGTACTGAGAGTCAGTCTGCTACTGATACTACAAAGTCTAGCGAAGCCGAAAAGCAAAAAGCGGTTCAAGAGCAACAAGAAGCTCAAAGGCAAGCGGCTATCAAAGAGCAAGCGGCCGCCAAAAAACTTGCTGAGAGCAAAAAACAAGCGGAGGCAAAGAAACTAGCCGAAGCAAAAAAGCAGGCGGAAGCCCAAGCAGCGGCTGAGAGAAAAAGAGAAGCAGCTGAAGCGGCAAAAAAAGAGCCACCAAAATCGCCTTCTGAATACCAAATTAAGAAAGGTGACGGACTCATAAAACTGGCAAGACAATACAATATGCCTGTAGAAGTATTGGCTCAAGCCAACAACCTATCTCCATCAGCAGCGCTACAACTGGGTCAGAGCATCACCATCCCATCGAGCAAACAGGTACAGCGTTTAGAGCGTGAAGCGGCTGCCGCCGAACAAGCGCGTGAGAAGAAGCGCCAACAAGAAGAAGCGCTGGCGAAGAAATCTGCCGATGCAAAACGTGAAGCGCAACAAAAACTGAGTGAAGCGCGTAAAGAAGTCAAAGAAACAGACGCTAAGGGTAGCTTCGGGGTGCAAGTGGCTCTAGCAAATGACCAAGCCAAAGCGGATGAGTTAGCGAAAAAGTTCCGAGCAGCAGGTTATCAAGTTAAGACGAGTGCAACTAGCCGCGGTGTCCGTGTTGTAGTTGGGCCTGAACGCGGCAAAGTCGCAGCATTGGCACTAAAAGATAAAATTAATAGTGACCCCAAAGTAAATACGACCAGCGCTTGGGTGCTTTACTGGCGTTAAGCTAGAGTTTCTAGCGGTCTGGATTCGGCTTTTATCTACTCTATATAAAAACACGACAAATACTGTCGTGTTTTTTGTTTTATAGATTGCTGATTGGCGCCACCTTAGTTAAGATGAGCGCCATTTTTATAATCTGTTGTTGTATAACCTGTCAGCCTATATAGGTTGCCTTGTCGTGGTCGGCGCATTATTAATTGCTATTAATAATAACAATTAGCTTATCACTTTCATATTGTATAAGGTAGAACCATGTCGTTTGGTGTTATATTTTTAATATTGGCCGTTGGCTTTTTAGGGCTGATTACGTTACCGAAGCTATTAGCAAAACGCCCCGTCGTTGAGCCTGATCCAAAACCTGTGCGCGGTGATGAGTTGGCTATTTGGCCATTTGCGCCGATGCCAATCATGACCGATACGGAAGTGATATTTTTTAATAAGTTAAAAAATGCGCTGCCGGAGTATCACATATTTGTCCAAGTACAGCTGTCACGGATCATTGAGGCTAATAGTAGTGAGACATCAGAGCGTAGCTTTTGGTTCAATCGTATTTGCCGCCAGAGCGTTGACTATGTGATCGTGGATGTCGATGCTCAGACTACATTGGTCGCTATCGAGCTTGATGACTGGACGCATAGTAGCAAAGCCCGCCAAAAAGCGGATGATAAAAAGGATAAGGCGCTTGCCAGTGCAGGTATTGCGATGGTGCGCTTCCACGCTGAGCGTATGCCGAGTGCCGATATGCTTAGATATGAGCTAATGCAAGTGATTGAGAGTTATTAAGCATTCTGTGAAAGCTGTCCGATTGTTAAGGCTAAAACATTATATAAGCAGTTTCACTTTAAAATTTTAGGTTAGCTAAATTTATTCATCGAGTTGGTCTGACTGTCTCGGATAAATAACGATTGGTCGATTACCTTCAAAATATAAACCTGTCTTAGGTAGCTCGCTATCTGCCCAAACTATCGGCTGCTGGCGACCATTATAAGCATTTCGCTCATCATAAAAGTCGCGCTTGGTGAACCATTCAATATAATGCGCGGCTCGCAAAGCTGTATTGTCAATCGTTGCAAGACCTGCCATGTCTCTCTTATCACACCACTCATGCATCGGAAAGCTCGGCGTTAGCCAGTATGGCCAATCATAATCGCCGCAACCAGCTGTGTTAATCGGTAAAAAGAATCGCCCTTTAATCACGCCATAACGCTTATCAATTTTGACCTGTCCATGATTTTCTGTATCTACCCACACCGCTCGAAACTGCTTGGTTTGCATGTGTGTCATTTTGCGCTGTAGATTATCATTAGAGTTAATCCCAACCCAATTCACAGGCTCAAAGGGTGCTGACCCCATAAAAAACTTAATAGCTAGCTCCCAATGCTCAACCAGCTGTTCTGCATGGTTATACAAAATCAAATCAAGCTCACCAGTCGTCTGCTTGCCATTATAGAGCTGCACATTGCTAGCCAGTGTCTCATACGGATGCAGCTTGCGCGCAAATCCATCCTCTAACCAAAATGACAGTAAGCCCTCAAAGTGAAAACCCAGTCGATTGGGGCTAGGGCGTTTGAGTAAATAGCGAGTCAGATCTTGATAAGCGGCAGTGGTGTCTAGCTCTGTTAATCGTTGCTCATACGCCTCAAATTGCGTCTGCCAAAATTGCGCGCTATGCACAGCAACGGTATGTGCGTTCTGATGCGGTGCAAAGTCTAGCCACTGTGTCAAAACATTGGGACATGCCAGTACATAAGCCAAATCGCGCACATAGGGTCGGCGGTAACGTTCCCAAGGAGCGTCATTCATGAGGCGATTAAATGTGGGCTGATTGACAGGCTCGATCATAGAGTAAACCAGTGTAAAGATGTAGCATTTACCCTAACGGCTCGCTCTATAAAAGTCTATAGATGACAAGTATCCGATAGGGTAGTGCTCGGTTTTTTGGCTTTAAAACAGGATATTAATGTGATGAATATGAATGTTGATATCAGTAAAATTTAGCACAAAAAAAAGCCAACCATTGAAAACAATGATTGGCTTTTCTCTTTACTGCTATGTTTGGTCGGAATGGCAGGAAGTAAAGTAAAGTAAAGTAAAGTCTATATGCTTTGGAATATATAGGTTTTAATAACTTTTATATTGACGATACCAACAATCGTTTTTAAAAACTGCTAAATACTAGTAGTTACTTTATTGGTCTGTTAAATTAGTATCAAATTATATTTTTTAGGGAAATACATTGCTGATTATTGGTTTTATTTATTTTTTGCTTGCTTTAGCCATACCTATAATATTAATCAATATATTAGTTGCGCCTAAAAGGAATAAAGATAATTCTTATGGTAAGTGGACGCCAACTCGGCTGTCTTTAGCCTTTCTCATAGTTGGGGTGTACTTATTTTTTATCAACTACGTGTTCTTCTAGAGCAACGGTTTTTACCGTTCTTGCAATGAGAAGTTTTGACCATTTTACAGCACAATGTGCGTTCTAAGCATTAGCTTGTACCATCTACCGTTTCAACATTTCTCAACACGGTAGGGCGGTGTCATTGTTCAGGACTTGGCAAGCGGTGATGCTATAAGATCTATAGCCTTGGTTAATGTCTCTAATGACAGCTTAGGTTGTGGGACATCTTTATCACGCTCTTTATCTAAATTTATTTTTTTCTGTTGTAAAGTGATAGGACGCCAACCCATACCGCTAGAAACCCCTCAGGCTCTAGCGTAGCATCAATACCATCACAGCTATAAGTATGATAAATATAGTCACTTGCTTGATCAAAATTGAGATTTAAGCCTTTTATGTAATCTAACTCGTAAAGCTCTGCTTTATTTAGGTAGAAGTTGGAATAAACTAATTTATAGTAATCTTCGTTTATAAAGCTATCTTTCCAATGGCTACTATCTATACCGTCTTCTTTGTCTCTAATGAAACATACATACGCATAGTAAGCATGGTAACCATCAAAGGTAATCTGTTCAAAAAATCTTTCTATGTTTTTATCAGCTCCAGATTTTATCTTCCCTTTAAAGACTCTGTAGTGCCGATCAATTTCATAAGATGTAATATCCTTTGAAAAGGCGTTGTAAAGTAACCATGAAGCAACGTCGCTAACTGTTTCTTTTTGAGTGAATGCAACGTAGAAAAGAAAATCTTTTATAGATACATATTCTTTGTAGAAGTCTGTTTTAGGTTTATCCATTAAACTCATGATTTATATTCCTACATCTCTAGATTGAACGAGTCTAACTCACTTTCTATTTAGTACACCACAAACTAACCAACCAAATTTAGCACAAAAAAAAGCCAACCATTGAAAACAATGATTGGCTTTTCTCTATTACTGCTATGTTTGGTCGGAACGGCAGGATTTGAACCTGCGACCACTACACCCCCAGTGTAGTGCGCTACCAGACTGCGCTACGCCCCGAGTGACTGACTATTTTACGCAAAATTATGCATATTGCAAGGGCTATTTATAGCAGCCAAAATCTACAATATTATTCCGCCTAGCATAGTCAGTATAATCGCTTAGCAGCCAATGTTAACCCAATAATTCTTTTAGAATTTGGTTCACTTGCTGTGGGTTAGCACTACCGCGACTGGCTTTCATGACCTGACCGACCAGACCGTTAAAGGCTTTTTCTTTACCGCCGCGATATTCTTCTACCATCGCTTCATTTTTTGCGATGACTTCTTCTACCATCGCTTTGATAGCGCCAGTATCGGTTTCTTGCTTAAGGCCTTTGTCTTTGATGATTTTATCTGCTGCATCATCGCCATCGCCGCCTTCGCGCTCATATAGAGCACTAAAGACTTTCTTAGCCAGTTTGCCAGATAGCGTGTCATCTTTGATACGCTTGAGCATGCCAGCCAATTGCTTAGCGCTGATAGGGGAATCGATGATGTCGGTGTCATCTTTGTTCAGTGCACCGAGCAAGTCGCCCATGACCCAGTTGCCAGCCATTTTGGCATCTTGCTGACCGATTTCAGCCACTACATCTTCGAAGTAATCGGCAATTTGACGACTACCAGTCAAGATACGAGCATCGTATTCTGACAGACCAAGCGCTTCTTCAAAACGTGCGCGACGAGCAACTGGTAGCTCTGGCATCGCTGCTTTGATCGCATCAACCGTATGCTGCTCGATACGGACAGGTAGCAGGTCAGGATCAGGGAAGTAGCGATAGTCATTGGCGTCTTCTTTGGTACGCATGGTACGCGTTTCATCACGCTCTGGATCATATAGCATCGTCGCTTGGACAACTTTGCCACCATCTTCTAGGATATCGATTTGACGTTCGATTTCACGATTAATAGCACGTTCGATAAAGCGGAACGAGTTTAGGTTCTTTAGCTCAGTACGTGTACCGAGATCAGCGCCTGGCTTGCGCACAGAGACGTTACAGTCACAGCGGAACGAGCCTTCAGCCATCACTGCATCTGAGATACCTAGCCACGTGACTAGCTGATGGATGGCTTTGATGTAAGCAAGTGCTTCGTGAGCAGAGCGCATGTCTGGCTCAGAGACGATTTCGATTAGTGGTGTACCTGCACGGTTCAAATCCACGCCAGTCATACCGTCGACTGCGTCATGTACAGATTTACCCGCATCTTCTTCTAGATGCGCGCGAGTGATACCCATACGTTTCGGATATTCGTTCTTTTCGCCTTCGTTGACGACGACATCGATATAGCCTTCACCAACGATAGGATTAGCCATCTGGGTGATTTGATAGCCTTTAGGCAAGTCAGGGTAAAAGTAGTTTTTACGGTCAAACGTATTAAACAGACCCAGTTCAGCATTAACACCGATACCGAATTTTAGCGCGCGATCGACCACACCAGCATTTAGCACTGGCAATACACCAGGCAAACCCAAATCGACGATACTTGCTTGGCTGTTTGGCTCATGACCAAAGTCAGTCGGCGCACTTGAGAAGATCTTACTTTCCGTATTTAGCTGGCAGTGAATCTCGATACCGATGACCACTTCATAGCCATCGACGAATAGCTCTTTACGCACGGCGTGTTCACGGACGGCATTGTTATCAGTAGTAGCTGTACTCATTATACCGTCTCCTTTGCGATGGTAGAGTGTTGTAGATGATGATCAGTATGCTGCTGGAACAGATGCGCAGTCGTGAGCAGTTGACTCTCTTGCCAATGCTTACCGATTAATTGCAAGCCAATAGGTAGACCTTCTGTCGTCAAACCAACTGGCTGACTGAGTGCAGGCAGACCCGCTAGGTTGACCGCGATGGTATAGACGTCACCTAAGTACATCGTTGCAGGATCTAGGTCTTCACTAAGCTTATAAGCCGCAGTCGGTGCAGTCGGGCTAGCAATCACATCACAGCTAGCAAAGGCTTCGTCGAAGTCTTTTACAATTAATCGGCGAATCTTCTGTGCTTTAGTATAGTAAGCATCGAAATAGCCAGCCGATAGCGCATACGTCCCTGTCAAAATACGGCGCTGTACTTCAGGGCCAAAGCCTTCAGAGCGTGAACGTGTATATAGATCGATAAGGTCCGTTGGATTCTCACAGCGATAGCCAAAACGTACGCCATCGAAGCGTGATAGGTTCGATGATGCTTCAGCAGGGGCTAGCATGTAGTAAGTGGCAAGCGTGATTTCAGGATCTGTGATGTTCACTTCTACGATCGTTGCGCCCAGCTCTTCGTATTTCTTGAGCGCAGCACGTGCTGCTTGCTCGACTTCGCTATCAAGCCCTGTACCGAAGTATTCTTTGGCCACACCAATACGCAAGCCAGCAAATGGCTTATCACCAGCAGCGGCTTCTGCATTATTGATGTCTTGTACATAGTCAGGCATCTCGTATTTGATAGAAGTGGCATCGCGTGGATCGTGACCAATCATTGGCTGGAGCAGATAGGCGCAATCTTTAGCGCTGCGTCCCATGCTACCCGCTTGATCTAGACTTGAGGCATAGGCAATCATACCAAAGCGTGACACACGACCATAAGTAGGTTTGATACCCGTTAGACCACAGAATGAGGCAGGCTGACGAATAGAGCCACCCGTATCACTACCAGTAGCAACAGGGACAAAACCAGCGGCAACAGCAGCAGCACTACCACCTGACGAGCCACCGGGGACGCGCTCTAGATTCCAAGGGTTCTGTACCGTACCGTAGTAAGAGCTACTGTTGTCTGAGCCCATCGCAAACTCATCCATATTGAGTTTACCTAAGCTAATCATGCCAGCTTTGTCGATGTTAGAAACGATGGTCGCGTCATATGGTGAGACAAAGTTATGTAGCATCTTTGAGCCACAAGTGGTCAGTACGCCTTGGGTACAAAAGATGTCTTTATGCGCCATCGGTACACCAAGTAGCGGACGCTGATCGCCCTGAGCACGCATCTCGTCTGCCGCTTTTGCTTGTGCGCGTGCTGTCTCAGAGGTATGAGTGATAAAGCTGTTGATTTTGCTGTCTAGCGCATCGATGCGCTTGATGTAGTGTTCGGTTAATTCTGCGCTGCTAAATTGTTTGTTTTGCAAGCCAGTAATGAGCTGCTCAGTACTTAATAAATGAAGTTCAGACATAAGGTGTCGTCCGTCAAAATGTTAATAGCATAAAATAAAATGAGATAATGGCAAATGCGTGATTGTATTATTCAGTCACTATTATTCAATCACCTGAGGCACTAGATATAAGCCTTCTTCTACGGCAGGCGCAACTGACTGATTGCGCTCACGATTGATATCGTGTTTTGCTACATCAGCACGCAACTCTTGGCAAGCTTCATGGATATTGGCGAGTGGCTTGATGTCTGTGGTATCAACGTTAGATAGCGTATTCATCAGTTTTAATACTTTACTGATATCATCAGCATAGCTATCGGCTGTACTTTCATCGACACCTAAGCGGGCAAGGTTGGCAACTTCTAGGATTTCTTCACGGCTGACGTTGCTGTCAGACGTTGCTGGCTGCTGAGACATAGTTTCTCCAGTTAAGGACAGTTTTTGTTAGAGTAGTTGATTACGAAAACGCAAATACGTAAGCGCTAAAATAGAAACAACTAAAATACAAACAAATAGTAAGTGGGCTTATTATAAAGCATCTGACTCAAGTTTACAGAGCATGACGCTTGATTGATGCACAATCTCAACCAAGAGACTGAATTGATAAAGACGTAATATTAAATAAGATATAGTGCTAGCCGAGCTATAATGCCAATTAAGACACAATGATTTACAGAGAATTGCAAAACTGACCCCCTAATTCATCATTGTTCCTTAATTGCTCTCCAATTAGCTTCTAAAATACGTTACAGTATGCATCTGCTATTAAGCAAAACATTCATCTGCCTGTAGAGCCTTGTTAGTTATCAGATTAAATGATGTTTCATTGAGTTGAATGATATTCACTACTATTTCAAACTTTGTAACAACTTTTGGCGTCTAAGACAAAAATCCTTACTTACTGATGCAAATATCTATGTTTTTTTTGAGCTAAATCGGTATAATTTAGCTCAGTTTTTTCATTTCATCATTATTGTTTGAATTTTGACTTGTTGGGATGATTAACTGTTGCCACAAGTAATGTTTAACGACGACCTGCTCAACACTGACGAGTAACACCTCAGTCAATCTCATTCGCCTCATTCGTAAGACGCTGGATATATTAGTCATGAACCTGTTTGGATTTTTATCAAATAATATCGCTATCGACCTCGGTACTGCGAACACCCTAATTTTTATTCCTAATAAAGGCGTCGTGCTTGACGAGCCTACGGTGGTCGCGTTACGAAGCAATCGTACTCAGAACCCGACCGTCGCCGCTGTTGGTATCGATGCCAAGCAGATGCTAGGCCGTACGCCTGCGAACATCACAGCGATTCGCCCGTTAAAAGACGGTGTGATTGCTGATTTTGAAGTGACGCAAAAAATGCTTAAGCACTTTATCGCTAAAGTAAAAGCCAAGCGTTTTATGGCACAGCCTAATGTTGTGGTTTGTGTACCATGTAAGTCTACTCTAGTTGAGCGCAAGGCGATTCGTGAGGCAGTATCATCAGCAGGTGCGAGCAAAGTACTATTGCTAGAAGAGCCGATGGCTGCGGCTATCGGTGCTGGTATGCCAGTTCATGAAGCCAGTGGTTCTATGGTGGTGGACATCGGTGGTGGTACGACTGAGATTGCCGTTATCGCGCTATCTGGTTGCGTATATGCTGAGTCGATTCGTATCGGTGGTGATATGTTTGATGAAGCGATCATCACTCATGTACGCCGTACGCATGGCTGTGTCATCGGTGAGACGACCGCTGAGCGCATCAAAAAAGAAGTCGGTTCTGCATTGAATGAAGACAGCCAACTAGAAGTAGAAGTGCGTGGTCGTAGCATGGCAGAAGGTGTGCCAAAGACCTTTACTGTCAATTCAGAAGAAGTGCAAAAGGCGTTGACTGATCCATTGAGCGGTATTGTTAGCGCTGTAAAAGTAGCACTTGAGCAGACTCCGCCAGAGTTGTCATCAGATATCGCTGAGCGTGGCATCGTATTGACAGGCGGCGGCGCGCTATTACGTGACTTAGACAAACTTATCTCACAAGAGACCGGTTTGCCAGTGACGGTAGCAGAAGACCCATTAACCTGCGTTAGCCGTGGTGGTGGTATCGCGCTTGATTTCATCAATAACAAAAGCTTAAACATGATTTTTGTTTAATTCATATTTATCCTTAATTGCCATATAGTATTGGCAATATATGATAATTTATGTGAATGATGAAACTATAAATATAGTCGGTTCAATATAATTTGGATAAAAGAAAGCCGAGCGAAAGTACTACAAATAGTAGGCTGAGCGAGACTGACACCGTACCCAATTTATAGAAAATTGACTATATATAAAATTAAAGGTAGCCGATTGTGCTACCTTTAATTGCATTCATTTGTGCTAGAACCCAATATCCTCGATAAACACTCATGCTGTAAATAAGTGCTATTGTTCATTTTAGAATCCTTAAATCAGACGACTTATGACTCCAAGTATTTTTGCGCGCCAGCCGTTATCACTTCGTAAGACTGTTATTGTATTGATAGCAGCCTTAATTTTGATGTGGTTTGATAGCAAAAACTCTGATTGGTTTAAGCCAGTACGTAGCACCAGCCATGCCGCCATGCAGCCAATCTATGAGCTGTCTCTATTGCCAAGCTATGCCAAGCATTGGGCAGGTGGTAGTCTACAATCTAAAGAAGCACTGCGTCGCGAAAACATGCAGCTAAAATCGCAATTGATACACGCACATGCCAAGCTACAACAGCAAGATTATATTTTGGCGCAGAACGCACGTCTGCAAGGTATCTTATCTACCACCAAGCCTGAGCAGTTCGATCTTAATTTGGCGCAAGTCATCGGCACAGATACCAACTTGCTCAGACAGATTGTCGTGCTTAATAAAGGTGAGCAAGATGGCGTACAAGTTGGGCAAACGGTCATCGATGAAGACGGCGTATTAGGACAGATTATCAATGTCTATCCGAATACTAGCCGTCTGTTGTTGATTACAGATGAGCAGCAGTCAGTTGCGGTTACTGTCAAGCGTACTGGTCAGCGTGCTATCGTTACAGGCCAAGGTATTCCATCTTCATTAAGTCTTAATTACGTCTTTAAGACGTCAGATGTGCGAGTAGGTGATGAGCTAGTGTCGTCAGGACTGGGCGGACGTATTCCGGCAGGCTATCGAGTAGGGCGTATCGCGCATGTCAAAGACGAGCAAACCGACAACTTTAGAACGATCGAAGTTACTCCAGCGGCTAATTTTATCGATAATGCTTATGTACTAATACTTCAAGACAAGCTACTAAATGAGAACAATGCTGCTGCTATTGCTCCATAGATAATGACGTAAGCCATGGTATTGACGGCTAATTAGCTGGCTTATTGATGTTTTAAAGCTTTCCATTTATGGTATTCACCTTGCCAATATCCAATCAACAATATCACAGCAACCACCAAACACTCGCTAAGGTAAGTACCCATGTCGTATCCTGATTCTGAGAATGCCACGGTACTATTGATCGTTGTGATTGTTCTAAGTTTCATCGCTGCATCATCACTCAATGTCTATCCATTAAGCCCAAGCATGGCCACACTGCGTCCTATGGTCATGATCATGGTGTTGATCTATTGGTTGCTGTTTCAGCCGCGCTATGTCGGCATTTTTACCGCGTTTACGGTTGGTCTGATTGCTGATTTATTGATGGATACCCATTTAGGGCAACAAGCTTTTGCCGCTGTTGTTGTTGCACTGGTTATCAAAATTACCAGTATCTATGTCAGACAGTTGAATACCGTTAGCGCTTGGTTAATTGCTAGTCTAGGGCTGATTGTCTTTCAGTTAAATCTATGGGTACTACAGATGTTTATTCAGAACGTCTTTGTCGCCCAGTCTGCTTTGTCACTGTTTATGAGTATCATCAGCTGGCCACTCGTGCTGTTTGCTTTACGCAAGTTTTCGCGTTGATAAATTATCAGCTATCAAGATTACTTTGTTTAACAGCTTTGATTACTCAGCCTACAATACTGTATGACCACACACATCATAAATTGATAAATGAAGAGAATATCGATGGATATCGTTTTGGCATCTGGCTCTCCGCGTCGTCGTGAGCTACTAGAAAGAGCGCAACTTGACTTTACTATCTTAAGTGTAGATATCGACGAGACGCCGTTAGATAATGAGTCGCCGACAGACTATATCGAACGCATGGTCGCAACCAAAGCTGATGCCGCGATACAACAGTTAAGCGACACGTCTCAAGCAGATTACGATAGCCTCACATCACCATTTATGATTTTGACCTCTGACACCATTGGCGTGCTATCGGATGGTAAGACAGTATTGGTCAAACCTATCGATCGCGACCACGCATATAGTATGTGGCAACGTATGTCTGATAACGTCCACGAAGTATGGACTGCCGTTCAAGCGACTCAAGTACAGTTATTGCCTAAAGCAAAACCAAGCCCATCAGAACCTACACAGTGCTTACAAATTATTAACCAGCAGCGAATTACTGAGCGTACGGAAGTGACTTTTATACCACTGACGACACAGATGATGAGCGACTATTGGGACAGTGGCGAACCTGCTGATAAAGCGGGTGGGTATGGTATTCAAGGACTGGGTGCGGCATGGGTCAGTCGTATTAATGGTAGCTACACCAATGTCGTTGGTCTGCCACTGGCACAAACACTGGCACTAATCAAAGAAATGACAGAAGACAGTGTGGACACAGTCAACCCGTTATAATGGGATATGCACATAATGACACGGTAGGGTAATGGGCAAGAGCAAGTCGCATTTGTTACACTGTCAATCTAATAGGCGATGACCGTCTAATAAGAAAGCTGAGAGATAAGAGAAAAAACTATGTCCGAAGAGCTGCTGATTAATATTAGTCCAATGGAATCCCGTGTTGCGGTTTTAGACAATGGTATTTTGGGCGAGATTTATATTGAACGACATCACAAACTGGGGTTGGTCGGCAATATCTATCTGGGGACGGTCGTACGTGTCCTTCCTGGTATGCAGGCAGCCTTCGTAGATATTGGTCAGTCACGGACCGCATTTCTACATGTCAACGATATGCAGCGTGAACCACGCCCCGTTGCAGAAAAAAACAAAGCGGCTAAGGCCACGAAGCACGAGATAAATGAGGACGATGCGACTACCAATGCCTCTGCTGATAGCTTGGCTGTGACACCGCCTATTGTCAGTGCGCAAAGCACAGAGATCGTACCAGTGTCTAAAACTTTGATTCAGCATCGCCTACATGAAAGTCAGCGTATTCTGGTACAGGTAACCAAAGACCAGTTAGGAAGTAAAGGTGCTCGTCTAACAACTAATATCTCGCTGCCATCACGTTATCTAGTATATTTGCCATCGAGTGATCATATTGGCATATCGCAGCGCATCGATGGTGAGGAAGAGCGTAGCCGATTAAAAACTGAGCTTAGTAGCCTGATGCAGACGGTTAATCTGAAGGGTGGACTGATTGCCCGTACCGCTGCTGAGCGTGTGCCCGTCGATAAGCTAGAAGAGGACATCTATTATCTATTGCAGCTGTGGCGTACTATCTGTGCTCGTCGCCAAGAGATTAACAATCATCAGAGCTCAGAGCTGATCTATCAAGAACTGTCACTACCATTACGTTCTATCCGTGACTTGGTTCACGCTGATACCGAAAAAGTCATCATTGATAATACGCAGATTTATGAGCAAGTCAGATACTTTGCCAAAGAGTTTGTTCCCTTCGTCTATGACCGAATCGTGCATTACACCGCAGAGCAGTCGCTATTTGACGTACACCGTGTTGAGGATGACTTACGTGACGCACTAAAGCGCCGTGTCGATCTCAAGTCTGGCGGCTATCTGATTATCGATCAGACCGAAGCCATGACGACGATTGATGTCAATACAGGTTCTTTTGTAGGTGGTCGCTCATTAGAGGATACGGTTTATAAGACTAATTTAGAAGCCACACATGCTATCGCTCGTCAGCTAAGACTACGTAATCTAGGCGGCATTATTATTCTAGATTTTATCGATATGCTTGAGCAACAGCATAAAGATGACGTGCTTGAGAGCTTACAGGCGCAGCTTACCCAAGATTATGCAAAAACCAAGATTACGCAGGTTAGTGAGCTTGGCTTAGTAGAGATGACACGCAAACGCACGCGTGAATCATTGGGTCAGCAGCTTTGTGAGCCGTGTTCGACTTGTCAAGGTCGAGGGTTTGTCAAAACCGCAGAGACGGTTTGCTTTGAGATTTTCCGCGAAATCATGCGCTGCGCCCGCACTTATAATTCTCCCAAAAAGTTCACAGTGGTGGCTCATGCGGCAGTCATTGATTTATTGCTTACAACAGAGTCAGATACAGTGGCTGATTTAGAGTATCTACTGGGTAGGGTCATTACTTTTGATGTAGAGAATCTATATACCCAAGAGCAGTATGATATTGTTTTAGATTAATATTATCCAAAACAAATAATAATTTTAGATGAAAATATTTGTGTGATTAGTGGCTAGTATAAGAAGGAGCATCTCTAATGATACTAGAGATTGCTCTTGCAATACCTAAAATACTATGTATAATATACACCACTGAATTATATATGCGCAGCTGAATAAAAAAAGCTGGCGCTATTACAGCTAGAGCATCGTTTCTAGCACTATTTCATTATGCCTTTGCTACTTTCCAATTAATAGGAGGGTTGGCGGGGCTTTAAACTATTTTGCTTTTGGCACGCTATAAGTTCGGATAAAGAACTCATTCTGGTTAAGAACAGAAGGCCGCTTTAAGTGAATATTTAACCAAACTGCTTTTGATCATGGTC
This sequence comes from Psychrobacter sp. NPDC077938, assembly GCF_044542635.1. NCBI lineage: Bacteria > Pseudomonadati > Pseudomonadota > Gammaproteobacteria > Moraxellales > Moraxellaceae > Psychrobacter > Psychrobacter sp. NPDC077938. The sequence continues at coordinate 69,485 of NZ_JBITUW010000001.1, read as the reverse complement.
TTGCGACGCAAGAATGACAAAGGCACATATTAGGAGCTTGCTGGCATGGCTAACCAGAGAATCCGTATCCGTCTTAAGTCTTTTGATCATCGTCTGATTGATCAATCTGCACAAGAGATTGTTGATACTGCAAAGCGCACCGGTGCGCAAGTTTGTGGTCCTGTACCGTTGCCGACTCGCATTGAGCGCTTCAACGTTCTAACCTCACCACACGTTAACAAAGACGCTCGTGACCAGTACGAAATCCGTACTCATAAGCGTATGGTTGATATCGTTCAGCCAACTGACAAAACTGTGGATGCGCTAATGAAATTAGATTTAGCGGCGGGTGTTGACGTTCAAATTGCTTTGGGTTAATGCACATTAAACACCCAACCCATTAATATAAGATATAAAGAGGTCTAAAATGGCGATCGGTTTAGTCGGTAAAAAGTGCGGCATGACCCGTGTCTTCACTGAAACAGGCGCATCTATCCCTGTAACAGTTGTTGAGGTCGATGCAAACCGCATTACTCAAGTAAAAAATACTGATGTAGATGGTTATCAAGCCATCCAAATTACCACAGGTACTCGTCGTGACAGCCGCGTAACAGCTGCACAAAAGGGTCACTTCGCTAAAGCTGGTGTTAAAGCTGGCCGTGGTGTTTGGGAATTCCGTGCCAACGAAAGCGATCTTGAAGGTCGTGAGATTGGTGGCGAGATTCTAGCTGACTTGTTCGAACAAGGTCAGATGGTTGATGTGACAGGACAGAGCAAAGGTAAAGGTTTCCAGGGCCCTGTTAAGCGTCACAACTTTAGTATGCAAGATGCTACTCATGGTAACTCAGTGTCTCATCGTGCGCATGGTTCAACTGGTCAAAACCAGTCACCAGGTAAAGTATTCAAAGGCAAGAAGATGGCGGGTCAGATGGGTAACAAACGTGTTACCGTTCAGGGCCTAGAAGTGATTTCGGTTGATGCCGAAAAAGGGTTACTTGTCATCAAGGGTGCTATCCCAGGTGCCACCGGTGGCGATGTTATCGTACGTCCGTCAGTCAAAGCCTAAGCAAGGGGATTAACGTGGATTTAAAAACAGTTACAGGTGCGGCGGTTGAGCTTTCTGATACGGCATTTGGTCGTGAATTCAACGAAGCACTAGTGCATCAAGTCGTCACCGCTTATTTAGCTGGTGCTCGCCAAGGTACACGCGCACAAAAAACACGTGCCGAAGTTTCTGGCGGTGGTATTAAGCCATGGCGCCAAAAAGGTACTGGTCGCGCTCGTGCGGGTTCTATTCGTAGCCCAATCTGGCGTTCAGGTGGTCGTGCATTCGCTGCAAAACCACAAGATTGGTCACAGAAAGTAAACCGTAAAATGTATCGCGGTGCGATGCAGTGCATCCTAGCAGAATTGATTCGTCAAGAGCGTCTGATTTTGGTAGAAGAGTTGAGCGTTTCTGGGCCGAAAACCAAAGAACTGATTGCTAAGTTAAACGATTTGAATGCACCTCGTGCACTAATCGTTACTAAAGAAGTTGATGAAAACTTATACTTAGCTGCTCGCAACATTCCACATGTCAATGTACTTGGTACAAACGAAGTGGACCCAGTGAGCTTGATCGCATTTGATAAAGTGATCATGTCAGTTGAAGCTGCGAAACAATTTGAGGAAGCACTAGCATGAATAACGCAAGACTTTATCAGGTCTTAAGAGGGCCTGTATTCTCAGAAAAATCTCAAATGCTTGGCGACTCACTTGGTGTGCAGGTATTTAAAATTGATTCTAATGCTACTAAGCTTGAAGTCAAGAAAGCAGTTGAGTTGATGTTTGAAGGTGTTGAAGTTACTAAAGTAAACACTTTGAATGTTAAAGGTAAGACAAAGCGTTTTGGTAAAAGCATCGGCCGTCGTAACGACTACAAAAAAGCCTATGTTACCTTAAAAGCTGGTCAAGATGTACAAATGGCTGATGCTGGTGAAGAAGTAGCGAATACTACTGATTCTACTAGTGAAACAGCGAATAACGAATAAGGATTACACTCATGCCTATCGTAAGAGCAAAGCCAACATCACCAGGCCGTCGTTTTGTTGAAAAAGTAGTGCATCCACACCTGTACAAAGGTCGTCCGTTTGCAGCACTTCTAGAATCAAAAAGCAAGTCAGGTGGTCGTAACAATAATGGCCGCATTACTACTCGTCACATTGGCGGTGGTCATAAGCAACATTATCGCATTATCGATTTCAAACGTACTAAAGACAATATCCCAGCAACGGTAGAGCGTATCGAATACGATCCTAACCGTACTGCTCATATTGCTCTACTTAAGTATGCTGATGGCGAACGTCGTTACATTATCGCTGCTAAGAAACAAGTAGTTGGTGATACAGTAATGTCAGGCGAGACTTCTCCAATTCGCCCAGGTAACTGCTTACCGCTAAAAAATATCCCATTGGGTACTGTGATTCACAATATCGAACTTAAAATCGGTAAAGGTGCACAGATGGCTCGTTCTGCGGGTGCTAGCGTTCAGTTACTAGGTCGTGACGGTGTTTATGCTATTCTACGTATGCGTTCTGGCGAAACTCGCCGTGTACACGTAAATTGCCGCGCTGTTATTGGTGAAGTTTCTAACACTGAAAACAACTTGAAATCACTTGGTAAAGCCGGTGCTTCACGTTGGCGTGGTGTTCGTCCTTCTGTTCGTGGTGTCGCTATGAACCCGGTTGATCACCCACACGGTGGTGGTGAAGGTCGTAACAAAGGTCGCCATCCAACCAGCCCTTGGGGTCAGAAGTCTAAAGGACTTAAAACGCGTCACAATAAGCGTACTGACAACATGATCATCCGCCGTCGCGCCAAGAAGAAATAAAGGAAGAATTTCATGCCTCGTTCATTGAAAAAAGGTCCATTCATAGACGCGCACTTGTTTGCTAAAGTTGAGAATGCATTAGACACCAACTCACGCAAGCCAATTAAGACTTGGTCGCGCCGCTCGATGATTCTGCCACAAATGGTTGGCCTAACTTTATCTGTTCACAACGGCCGTACTCATGTACCGGTTATCGTGAGCGAGCAGATGGTTGGTCATAAACTAGGTGAATTTGCCCCGACTCGTACGTATCGTGGTCACGGCATTGACAAAAAAGCTAAGAGATAAGGTGCTTACCATGGAAGTAACTGCAAAATTACGCGGTGCCGCCATATCGGCACAAAAAGTTAGACTCGTTGCTGATGAAGTTCGTGGCAAATCTATTGAGCGTGCTTTGGATATCCTAACGTATAGCAATAAAAAAGGCGCTGTGTTTGTTAAGAAATGCCTTAACTCAGCCATCGCCAATGCCGAACATAATCACGGCTTAGATATTGACGACCTAAAAGTCGCTACTATCTATGTTGATGAAGGCATTACGCTAAAACGTATCCTACCACGTGCCAAAGGCCGTGCTGATCGTATCAGCAAGCGTACTTGTCACATCACTATAAAGGTAGGAGAATAAGTTATGGGTCAAAAAGTACATCCAATCGGAATTCGTCTTGGTGTTGTAAAAAAGCATAACGCAAACTGGTATGCTAACCCTAAACAATACTCAGAATACCTAATCAACGACATTCAAGTTCGTGAATATCTACGCAAAAAGCTAGATAACGCTATGATCAGCAACATCATGATCGAGCGTCCTACTGGCGCTGCTAAGATTACCATCGCCACTGCGCGTCCTGGTATTGTTATCGGTAAGAAAGGCGAAGATATCGAGAGACTTCAAAAAGAATTGACCAAAATTATGGGCGTACCTGCTCAGGTCAACATTGAAGAAATCACGTCACCTGACCTTGATGCACGTTTGGTAGCAGACGGCATCGGTAGCCAGCTTGAGCGTCGTGTTATGTTCCGTCGTGCGATGAAACGCGCGGTACAGAACAGCATGCGTTCTGGTGCTAAAGGTATCAAGGTTGAGCTGTCTGGCCGTCTAGGCGGTGCTGAGATTGCTCGTAGTGAATGGTACCGTGAAGGTCGTGTGCCATTGCATACACTCCGTGCTGATATTGACTACTCGTCAATTCGTGCAGAGACAACTTACGGCACCATCGGTGTTAAAGTTTGGATTTTCCGTGGCGAAATCCTTGACGGTATGAACAGTGTATATAATCCCGTCAAAGAAGAGCAGACTCGTGCGCCAAAACGCCGTGGTCGTGGAAACCGTCGAAACTCAGACAGAGGTTAAACTATGTTACAGCCAAAACGTACCAAGTTTCGTAAAATGCACAAAGGTCGTAACACTGGGCTAGCTCATCGTGGAAGCACCGTTGCATTCGGACAAATTGGTCTAAAATCATTGACGCGTGGTCGTATGACAGCTCGTCAAATCGAAGCAGCACGTCGTACCATCACTCGTAAAATTAAGCGTGGCGGTAAGATTTGGATTCGTGTATTCCCTGACAAACCAATTACCAACAAACCATTAGAAGTACGTATGGGTAAAGGTAAAGGTCCAGTAGAATATTGGGTATGCGAAATCAAACCTGGTAAAGTGCTATATGAAATTGAAGGGGTATCTGAAGAGCTTGCTCGTGATGCATTAACGCTCGCTGCAGCAAAATTGCCCTTTAAAACTACCATTGTTAAGCGGACGATAATGTAATGAAGATCAGTGAATTACGTGATAAATCATTAGAAGAACTGACCCAGTTACTTGATGAAAAGCAACTTGATGCTTTCCGTATTCGTATGGCTAAAGCAACTGGTCAGTTGGGTAATACCCATGAAGTTAGAGCCAATCGTCGCACGATTGCCCAGCTTCAGACTTTGATTAACGAGAAACAACGAGGCGACTCATGAGCGATAACAATCAAACAGCTACCAATGCTAGCGTATTGACAGGACGAGTTGTCAGCGACAAGATGGACAAGTCCATCACAGTTTTGATTGAGCGTCTGGTTCGTCATCCTTTGTATGGCAAGCAGCTTCGTCGTTCTACGAAAATCAAAGCTCATGATGAGAATAACGTTTGCCAACAAGGCGACCTTGTCCGCATCAAAGAAACGCGTCCAATCTCAAAAACTAAGTCTTGGACTTTAGTTGATGTGGTTGAAAAAGTAGAAAAAATCTAAGTAAATTGCATTAAAAGCCAGAAGCTGTTAAAATAGCCGCCTTTTTAAGGATGCTGATTGCGCCGAGCGTATATCACTCACATTAAGAGTAAGTCGCGGTTATTTATATTAAAATGCCGTCCTACTCATTCTGTGCTAGCGGCAGCAACTGGTTTTTATTGCTCATACGTGTGGAGTAACGCTATGATTCAGGTTGAGTCAATGCTGGAAGTTGCAGACAATAGCGGTGCAAGGCGAGTTCAGTGCATTAAAGTACTGGGTGGTTCTCATCGTCGTTATGCATCAGTTGGCGACATTATTAAAGTAACGGTTAAAGAAGCCATTCCTCGTGGTCGTGTTAAGAAAGGCGACGTGATGAATGCAGTAGTTGTACGTACCAAAAAAGGCGTTCGTCGTCCAGATGGTTCTGTGTTACGTTTTGATGACAATGCTGCGGTATTGTTGAACCAAAACAAAGCGCCGATTGCAACTCGTATTTTTGGACCGGTAACTCGTGAACTACGTGGTGATCAGTTTATGAAAATTGTATCACTAGCACCAGAAGTATTGTGAGGTAATCCATGTCAAAATTACGTAAAGGCGATACAGTTATCGTGATTGCTGGGAAAGACAAAGGCAAGCAAGGTACTGTACAAGCTGTAAAAAACGATCGTATTAAAGTTGAAGGCATTAATATTGTCACTAAACATCAGAAGCCAAATCAGGCAACTGGCGTTGAAGGTGGCATCCTTAAGCAAGAAGCTTTTCTGCATATCTCAAATGTCGCAATCTTAAATGCGCAAACCCAAAAAGCAGACCGTATTACTTATCAGTTTGGCGAAGACGGCAAGAAACAACGCGTCTATCGTTCAAGCGGTGAAGTAGTGGCGACTGCGTAAGACACTAAGGGTGTAATGGTAATGGCAAGATTAAAATCTTTATATAACGATGAACTAAAGCAGCAAATCAAAGAAGAGCTTGGTTTGGCAAATGTGATGCAAGTGCCTAAAATCACTAAAATCACACTTAACATGGGTGTAGGCGGCGCGTCTCAAGACAAGAAATTGTTGGAAGGTGCTGTAGCTGATATGACCGCGATTGCTGGTCAAAAACCTGTTGTCACCAAAGCGCGTAAATCAGTTGCTGGCTTTAAGATTCGTGAAGAATGGCCAATTGGCTGTAAAGTAACGCTACGCGGTGAGCAAATGTACGAATTTTTAGATCGTCTCGTTGCCATTGCAATTCCTCGTATTCGTGATTTCCGCGGTTTTTCACCTAAAGCCTTTGACGGACGTGGTAACTACTCATTGGGTATCAAAGAACAAATCGTATTCCCAGAAGTAGATTTTGACAAGATTGATCGTATCCGTGGTATGGATGTGACAATCACCACGTCAGCTCAATCTGATGAAGAAGGTCGTGCGTTGCTTAAAGCATTCGGCTTCCCATTTAAATAAGGTAAAGACGTTATGGCAAAGAAGAGCATGATTAACCGCGAATTAAAGCGCGAAAAAATGGTTGCTAAATATGCTGAAAAGCGTATCAAGCTAAAAGAAACTATCAGTGATATGACTGCAAGTGACGAAACTCGTATGGAAGCGATGTTAGAGCTACAAGCTCTTCCACGCAACTCATCACCAGTACGTCTGCGTAATCGTTGTGCTATCACCGGTCGTCCTCACGGTTACTTCCGCAAGTTTGGCTTGTCACGCAATATGCTGCGTGAGCGTGTCATGCAAGGCGATGTGCCTGGTGTTCGTAAAGCAAGCTGGTAAGGAGTAACTATATGAGTATGCAAGATACCGTTGGGGATATGCTAACCCGTATCCGTAACGCACAAATGGCTAACAAAGTATCGGTAGCAATGCCGAGCTCTAAATTACGTAAATCAATTGCTGATTTACTAGTTAGCGAAGGTTATGTGGCTAGCGCTGTTGTTGCTGAAGAAGAGAACAACAAAGCAACCCTTACTATTGAATTGAAATATTTCGAAGGCCGTGCTGTCATCGAAACTATCCAACGTTATAGCCGTCCTGGTTTACGCCAGTTCCGCGGTAAAGACGCTATCCCTACTGTTAAGCAAGGTATGGGTGTTGCTATCGTATCTACTAGCCAAGGTATCATGAGCGATCGTGCTGCACGCGCTGCTGGTATCGGTGGTGAAATCGTCGCATTTGTAGCGTAAGCTATACGACGATGAAGTCTATTTGATGGTTGTTAGGCTTCTATTGATTGAGTAATATTAAATTATTTTGAATTGATAGATGTCTAACACAGTCAACTATGCTAAACTAACACGCTTTTTAGCCTGTTAGTTTTTTCGCTAATATAAAGAAGTTAAATTTTTTAAGGAATATTCCTATGTCTCGTGTGGCTAAAGCCCCAGTGACGCTGCCAAACGGCGTAAGCGTTACTTTGAACGATCGGCAGGTCGAAGTTAAAGGCAAGAACGGTTCTATGTCTTTACGCCTGCATGAATTGGTCGAGCTGAAACAGGAAGATGATGCTATCATTTTCTCACCTACAGTCGATTCAAAAGAAGCTATGATGCACACTGGCACCATGCGCGCTCTTGTTAACAACTATGTTACTGGCGTGAACGAAGGCTTTGAAAGACGTCTTCAGTTGATTGGTGTTGGTTATCGCGCGCAAGTTACTGGTAACAAGGTAACCTTGAACGTTGGTTATTCTCATCCAGTAGAGTATACGTTACCTGAAGGTGTATCAGCTGAAACACCAACGCAAACTGAAATTGTTTTGAAATCAAACAATAAACAGCAGCTTGGTCAAGCAGCCGCCAACATCCGTGGTTTCCGCCCACCTGAGCCTTATAAAGGTAAAGGTATTCGTTATAGTGACGAGCATGTGATTCGCAAAGAAGCTAAGAAAAAATAAGGTGAGTTGAAATGTTTGATAAAAAAGCAGCTCGTCTGCGTCGAGCTAAGAAAACACGCGCGCATATCCGTTTCTTAGGCGTTCATCGCTTAACGGTTAACCGCACGTCAAAACATATTTATGCCCAAATTATCTCTCCAAATGGTGGTGAAGTGATTGCTCAGGCATCTACCTTAGACAGCAGCTTGCGTTCAGGCGCGACTGGTAATGCTGATTCAGCAACGTCTGTAGGCCAAATGATCGCAGAACGCGCAAAAGCAGCTGGCATTACTAAAGTTGCCTTTGACCGTAGTGGTTTCAAATATCATGGTCGAGTTAAAGCTTTAGCAGAAGCTGCTCGCGAAAACGGATTGGAGTTTTAATCATGGCTAGAAATGATAAAAATGATAAAAATGAACAGACTGACGGTCTAGTAGAACGCTTAGTTACCGTTGATCGCGTAGCGAAAGTTGTTAAAGGTGGTCGTATTTTCTCTTTCACTGCATTAACTGTAGTGGGCGATGGCAATGGTCGTGTAGGTTTTGGTCGTGGTAAAGCACGTGAAGTGCCAGCTGCTATCCAAAAAGCACTAGAAGCTGCCAAACGTAATATGATTACTGTTGAGCTAAATGATGCAACTTTGCATCATCCAATCAAAGCACGTCATGGTGCTAGTAAAGTCTATATGCAACCTGCATCTGAAGGTACTGGCGTAATCGCTGGTGGCGCAATGCGTGCTGTATTAGAAGTTGCTGGTGTCAAAGATGTTTTGACTAAATGTTATGGTTCTACCAATACTGCTAACGTTGTTCGCGCAACGTTTAACGGTTTACGTGATATGTCAACTCCAGAGAAGATGGCAGCTAAACGTGGTAAATCTGTAGACGAAATCTTGGGTTAACTTAGACTAGGTGAGTTACGATGAAAAAAATGAAAGTCACTCAATTTAAATCGGGTGCCCATCGCCTAAAGAGCCACAAAGCGAGCTTGAAAGGATTGGGTTTACGTCGTATTAATCATACTGTAGTAGTAGAAGATACTCCTTCGACTCGTGGTATGGTCAATCGCGTTAACTACATGGTAAAAGTGGAGGAAGCGTAATGGGTCTTAGATTAAATGAATTATCACCAGGTGTTGGCGCAAAGAAAACTGCCCAACGTCGTGGTCGTGGTATCGGTTCAGGTCTTGGTAAGACTGGTGGTCGTGGTGTAAAAGGTCAGAAATCTCGTTCAGGTTCTAGCATTCGCTCAGGATTTGAAGGTGGTCAGATGCCTCTATATCGCCGTCTACCAAAATTTGGTTTTACCAGTAAACTGGCTATGAAGACTGCTGAAGTACGTCTTTCTGAACTGAATAAAATTGAAGGCGATGTAGTTAGCCTTGAAACACTTAAAGCTGCTAACCTTATCCGTCACGATATGAAACGTGCTCGTGTAATGCTATCAGGCGAAGTCACTAAAGCTTATACTTTCAAAGGTATTAAAGTGACTAAAGGTGCTAAGCAAGCTATCGAAGCTGCTGGTGGTAGCATCGAGGAGTAGTAACGTGTCAAAACAATCAATGTCATCGGCTGGTATACCGCTTAATCCATTCGCATTTATACGTAAGTATGATGAGCTATGGACGCGTTTATTATTTTTAATCGGCGCATTGATTGTTTATCGTTTAGGGTCACATATTCCAGTTCCGGGTATTAACCCAGTTAACTTGGCTGATCTGTTTTCGCGCAACGAAAACACCATCTTGAGCATGTTTAATATGTTCTCAGGTGGTGCGCTAGAGCGTATGTCTATCATGGCACTTGGCATTATGCCGTATATCTCAGCATCGATTATCGTACAGATGATGTCTGCAGTATTGCCATCGCTTGAAGCCCTCAAAAAAGAAGGTGAAGCGGGACGACGCAAGCTAAACAAGTATACCCGTCAGGGAACGCTTGCTTTAGCCCTAGTACAGTCATTAGGAATGTGTGCCGGCTTAATCAGCCAAAACCTTACTTTATCTACTGGTCTTACCTTTTATATTCCAGCTGTTACTTCTTTAGTAGCAGGCGCAATGTTCTTAATGTGGCTTGGTGAGCAGATTACAGAGCGTGGCGTAGGTAATGGTATTTCAATGCTCATTTTTGCGAGTATTGTGGCTGGTACGCCAGGTATGATTTCGCAGTCTATTGAACAGGTCAATCAAGGTCAGATGAACTTGATTGTGCTATTTATTTTTGTACTGCTAGGTATCGCGGTTACTGCGGGTATCGTTTATATTGAACGTGCTCAACGCCGTGTTCCTGTAAACTATGCACAAAAACAGCAACAAGGCCGCAAAATTTATGCTCAGCAGCAATCACATTTGCCGCTTAAGCTAAATATGGCAGGGGTTATCCCAGCTATTTTTGCCAGTTCTTTATTATTGTTTCCTGCAAGTTTAGGGCAGTGGGTCGGTCAATCGACTGATCCTACCTTTGTACAGAAAATACTTCAAAATATGGCATTGGTGTTGTCTCCAGGGCAGCCGCTATATTTAGTACTGTTTGGCGCAATGATTATTTTCTTCTGTTATTTTTATACGGCGCTGGTATTTAGTCCGCGTGAAGTAGCAGAGAACCTTAAACGTAGTGGTGCGTATATCCCAGGTATTCGCCCAGGACAACAAACTCAGCGTTACCTCGATCATGTATTAAACCGACTGACCTTTATTGGCGCGATGTATATGACGGTTATTTGTTTAATGCCAATGGTCGTCCAGTCATCGTTTGGTGTGCCGTTTCAACTCGGTGGTACGTCTTTACTGATTATGGTGGTTGTGGTAATGGACTTCATCTCGCAGATTCAAGCGCATTTGATGACCCATCAATATCATGATCAGACGTTAATTCAATCGCCCACTCAACCTTAAATGAGCGGTACGATATTTCAAGGAGCATGCTATGAAAGTTCAAGCATCAGTTAAAAAGATTTGTGGTAGCTGTAAAGTTGTGCGCCGTAAAGGCCGTGTACATATTATTTGTACAGCAGAACCTCGCCACAAGCAACGTCAAGGTTAATCTTTAGTATTAGAAAACATTTAGTTTTCGCTGCTAATTAAATTAATACTTGAAAAATAACGGCGGATGCGATATCATCCGCCACTTGCCGTGTTTATACAAAATCTTTTATAATAGAATCGATGAGCAGACTTATAGTCAAAACATCGATAATGACTATAAAAGCTCTAGTATTAACAGCAACAAATCTGAAGAGTAAAGCCTTATCGCTAGATAACGCTTATTTTTCTTTAATGGAGAGAAATCAATGGCTCGTATTGCCGGCGTAAACATTCCGGATAATAAGCATGCTGTTATTTCACTAACTTACATCTTTGGTGTAGGTCGTACCACTGCTCAGAAAATCTTAGAAGCAGTTGGCATCGCCCCTACTACTAAAGTCAGTCAGTTAGATGATACACAGTTAGATGCTATCCGTGCACAAGTTGCAAACTACATGACCGAAGGTGACCTTCGTCGTGAAGTTTCAATGAACATCAAGCGTTTAGTTGATCTTGGTTGTTACCGTGGCATCCGTCATCGTCGTAACCTACCAGTTAGAGGTCAGAACACCAAGAACAACGCTCGTACTCGTAAGGGTCCGACACGCCCTCTCAAAAGATAATTAACTTAGGAAGCTAAAAGATGGCAAAAGACACTCGCAGTCGCAAAAAGGTGGCTCGTCGTTCAGTATCGGAGGGCATTGCCCATATCCATGCGTCTTTTAATAACACCATTGTTACGATTACCGATCGTCAAGGTAATGCATTGGCTTGGGCCACTTCAGGTGGACAAGGCTTCCGTGGTTCACGTAAATCTACACCATTTGCAGCTCAGGTTGCAGCTGAAGTCGCTGGTAAAGCGGCCCAAGAATATGGTGTTAAGAATATCGATGTTTTGGTCAAAGGACCAGGACCGGGTCGTGAGTCTGCGGTAAGAGCACTAGGTGCATTGGGTTATAAAGTTAACAGCATCTCTGATGTAACCCCAATCCCACACAATGGTTGCCGTGCGCCGAAAAAGCGCCGCGTCTAATATTAAAGACGAAGCTTTTTATACTAAAAGCTTATAGGAGACATAACAATGGCCCGCTATATTGGACCAAAACTGAAATTATCACGTCGTGAAGGTACGGATTTAGGCCTTAAGTCTGGCGTTAAACCGTATGACGTAAAAACGAAGAAAGCTGGTCGTCCACCAGGTCAGCATGGCGTAAGCCGTAACAAGACCTCAGAATATGCTCTACAGTTGCGTGAAAAGCAAAAAGTTAAGCGTATTTATGGTGTACTAGAGCGTCAATTCGCGAACTACTATAAAGAAGCTGCTCGTAAGCGTGGCGCTACTGGTGAAAACTTGCTAGCAATGCTTGAGAGTCGTCTAGATAACGTTGTATATCGCATGGGCTTTGGCTCAACTCGCGCAGAAGCACGTCAGCTAGTCAGTCATCGTACTGTTATGGTAAAAAAAGCTGGCCGTGATGAGTTTGTTCGTGTGAACATTCCTTCAATTCAGCTTCAAGATGGTGATGTCATCGCTATCCAAGAGAAATCTCGCGAACAGCTACGTATTAAAAACGCTATCGAATTAGCGACACAACGTGGTATTCCAGAATGGCTTGATGTTGACCACAGCAAATTACAAGGCACGTTTAAACATGCGCCTGATCGTATTGATCTACCTGCTGAAATCAACGAAAGCTTGATCGTTGAGCTATACTCTAAGTAATGACGTAATGCTCAATGTTATGAAAATGGCATTGAGCAATTAACGTTAATTAAACCAGTTTAATAAATCGAGGTGACATCATGATGCTAAATGCAACTGAGTTTCTAACGCCGAATGCCATTAATGTGGATACGGTTAACGAAACGATTGCGAAAGTCACGCTCGAACCGTTAGAACGCGGCTTTGGGCATACCCTAGGTAATGCTCTGCGCCGCATCTTGTTATCTTCATTACCTGGTGCTGCAGTCATTGAAGCTGAGATTGATGGTGTTGACCATGAATACTCAACGCTTGAAGGCCTGCAAGAAGACGTACTTGATTTGCTTTTGAACCTAAAAGGCTTAGCAATTACTCTTCATGACCAAAATGAAGTATTTTTGACCTTGGATAAACAAGGTCCAGGCACTATTACTGCTGCAGACATCGCGTTGCCGCACAATGTTGACATCATCAATCCAGAATTGGTCTTGGGTACATTGAGCGATCGTGGTCATCTTAAGATGCGTTTGCGTGTAGTGATGGGTCGTGGATATGAGCCAGCAAACCAGCGCCGTGAAGATGGTGATACTAAAGCAATTGGACGTTTAAAGCTTGATGCAAGTTTTAGTCCTGTGCTTCGTGTTGCTTATCAGGTTGAGAACGCTCGTGTAGAGCAGCGTACTGATCTTGATCGTCTTATCATTGAGCTTGAAACTAATGGCACTATAGATCCAGAAGAAGCAATTCGTAAAGCAGCCACTATTTTACAACAACAGATTTCTATCTTTGTTGACCTAGAAGCTGAAGAAGCGCCTGAGCCTGTGAAAGAGAAAGAAGAGGTTGATCCGGTGCTATTACGCCCTGTGGACGATCTTGAACTAACGGTTCGCTCAGCCAACTGCTTGAAAGCTGAAAACATTTACTATATCGGTGATTTGGTACAGCGTTCAGAGACTGAACTTCTAAAAACCCCAAATCTTGGTAAGAAATCATTAACAGAAATCAAGGACGTATTAGCGTCTAAAGATTTAGAGCTCGGTATGCGCCTAGATAACTGGCCACCAGCTGATTTACGTGTTGATGATCGCTTTTCTTATCGTAGCCGTTAAACTTTAAGGATTTTTGACTATGCGCCATCGTAAGAGTGGAGTCAAGCTGGGTCGTACCGGCAGTCATCGTAAGGCAATGTTTCAGAACATGACTAACTCATTATTTGAGCATGAACTGATCAAAACAACTTTACCAAAAGCTAAAGAACTACGTCGCGTTGCCGAGCCATTGATCACTATGGCTAAAGAAGACAGCGTTGCTAACCGTCGTTTAGCATTCAGCCGTATGCGTAGCAAAGCTATGGTAGGCAAATTATTTGGCACGTTAGGTCCTCGTTACCAGACGCGTCCAGGTGGTTATTTGCGTATCGTAAAATGCGGTTACCGTGATGGTGACAATGCGCCAATGGCTTATGTAGAATTGGTTGATCGTGACTAGTTTTACACCCAAGACATATTCCATAAAAAAGCTCCAATGCAATTGGAGCTTTTTTTTGTCTTAAATTTGACTAAATATACTATTAGTTGTTTAGGGCAATAACTGGCTATTTACAACAATAACTAGCTGTTTAGAGTAATAACGAATCGACATCAGCCGCACCTTGCCTGATAACTTCAGGAACGCTGCTAGTCATATCTACGATAGTAGTAAGCTTGGTCGTCTTTATACCTGCATTGATCAGTCCGTCGATTTGATTGCCTAGTAAGTCTTCAATCTCAAACGGATCATCCAAAATATCGTCCCGATTAGGCAAAATCAGTGAGCTGGTTAAGATAGGTTCATCCATCGCTTCTAATAATGCTTGAGCAATGGGGTTGCTAGGCACACGAATACCAATGGTTTTTTTCTTTGCATGCGCCAGTTTTTTAGGTACGTCTTTGGTGGCATTAAGAATAAAAGTAATTGGGGCAGGGGTATGGGCTTTCAGCTGTTTAAATTGCACATTATCAACTGTTGCATAATTGGCAATTTCGCTTAGGTCGCGGCATAGTAAGGTAAATTGATGCTTATCATCGAGTTCACGGATTTGCTTAAGCTTAGATAGGGCATCCTTTGCACCCAAACGGCAACCAAAAGCATAACTGGTATCAGTTGGGTAAATAATTAACTGATCTCTGCGCAATAGGTCAGCGGCTTGCTCAATGAGGCGTGGCTGCGGATTATCGGGATGGATATAGAAGACTTCCATAGTGGTTCCTTATTTTATAATTATTGGTTTTTAATTGAGACAAATTTTTCATTAATTAGATGTGGTTCAATCACTGGATATATTAGAAAAACTACTCTAGAAATAAAGTAGATCGATATCTTTAAAATACTACTTCAGTTATCAGTATATCTCAAAGTAGATATAAGTTTAGTGGCAAGGCGTTACCAACCGTAGAAAATCGTTAATAATTAGAAACGCTTAGTAATTTGAATTAAGCGTTGATTTTAGATGGAAAAATGCAAGCGCTAAGTAACGCAGTTAGCAAAGTCTTAGCGTCACGCGGCAGAGTATGAGGTTTGGCTATATAGCTTTGGACTTGCTGATAGACATCAATAGCAAAGGTGCTACTACTGGTATCGAAGTCGGCAAACAAGTTATCTTGTGAGACTTGGAAATTTCGTCCACACGCCAAGGTAAATAGACACTCTAATGCTTGAGGTTTGATTTCTACACGCTCAAATGCTTGTTGCTGAGCCGCTGATCGTCCATCTGGAGCATACCAGTAGCCAAAGTCAGATAGTTGTCTACGAGCGTCACCAGCTACGCACCAATGGCTAATTTCATGTAAAGCACTGGCAAAAAAGCCATGAGCGAACTCAATTCTGGCAGGTTTATCATTTTGAGCTGGAAAATACTCGGGTTCTCCATCACTACGAACCAATATAACTTGCTGATCAGCGAATAAAGTATTAAATAGCTGTATGAGCCAATCGGTAGCTAATCGTTCGCTATCAATTATCAATTCTGCTGTGTGAGTATTGTCAAATTGAGTAATAGACAACTCTTGCCACTGACTTCTGCATTCGTTTAAATACTTATCTTTATCAAGATGCAGTTTGTTATTGGCTGAATTTTCAGTATGACTCCCCAACTGAGTAAGCTGTTTTAGCAACGAACTTGCTTCAGCAGGAGGAAGTAAGTCAGAAAAATTCATTTTATTATCGGATAGATTCATAGAGAAGACATTGACTTAATAAATACTAAAGACAAAAAACCTTAGGTAAAAAGGTAAGTAGTAAAAGAGCTTAAACAAATTTACTATCAAAAAATCTTAACATACTAGCGCTAGCAGAATATGGCACTTTCCGTTAGTATGGCAGGCAATATTATACACCGTTTTTATGAATGAGGCCGCGCATGTCAAGCACTCCAGAAACTAAACCGTCAGCACCTCACGCTGACAATAAAAAAGCGCCTGTATCTACTGGAATGCCTGAGCACATCTCCTTAGATAAGTGGGCAGACACTGGTTATGAATGGTCAGGAGAGGTCAAGCCAAGCTCGTTTGATCGTCTTGTTGCTACTTTGAGTACTGAACATGAGCAGTCAGACATACAGCTCAACGCTAACTTGTATCGTCGCAATAATGTTTTACATTTAGCATTTACTTTGACAGGTGATGTTTGGTTAACTTGTCAGCGCTGTTTACAACCAATCGCTATAGATTTATCTGATGATTATGACATCGCGCTACTTGAAAACGATAGTCAGGTTCGCCTAGTCAAAGATGAACAAGATTATTTATTATTGGATGAAATTGTTACCGAGCAGTCGCCAGAGCGCCTGTTACCATTTAAGAAATTGGTAGAAGACGAGATCTTGCTCAAAACCCCAATGGCACCAAAGCATGACGATTGCGAGATGTCTGTTGAGCAGTTTGGTGAAATACCAGAAGAAGAGGAAGGTGAAAATCCTTTTGCTGCTTTAGCCTCGCTAAAAGGCAAGCTATAAGCGCCAAAATTATCTACTCGATGCATTTAAAAAGCCTTTTATCAGCTTTGTACAGAAGAGTGCGAGGCAGGGCTTTATTAATTTAATAAACATGCGTATAATGTCCGGTTTATTGCATTCGAGCAACCTGTTGCTTGCTGATAGAAACTGACTGGGTAAATTTTTTATAGAATTCAGCCTTGGTCAGTGCTTTATGTGAGTGGCAATCTATTTAACTAATGATGCTTAAGACTTAGGTTGTTGTGATTATATAGCCTCTGTCAGTATCGACTTAAGCTGAATTTCAAGCTTATCCCTTTTAAGTATAGGAGCTATATCATGGCTGTTCAAAAAAGTCGTAAAAGCCGTTCTCGTCGTGACATGCGCCGTTCACATCACCGTATGGAAATTGCTGAACTAAGCGTAGATGCTACTACTGGTGAAAAACATCGTCGTCATCACATGACTAAAGATGGTTTCTACCGTGGTCGTCAACTGTTCAAAGTCAGCCAAGACGCCTAAGACATTGGCTCTATGATAGCTTAGGCGAAGGTAATAATAGTACTGGTGACTATTATTGTTTTTGCCTAGTTATTATTAGTCAATAAGCTTTGAGCTAAAAAAAGCCAAGTTATTTCGCTATCATATATTATGTGGCTGGATAACTTGGCTTTTTGTTATTTATAACTAGACTTATTGCTTAATTCGCTTGTTATTTTTAGTAGATTTAAAAATGTGCTGATATAATCTGCTCCTTTAATTTGAGCAGCGTTACTCTTGCTGTTTGGTTTGCATCCGCTATGATAATAGTGTCTGTCAGTGTATAGTTTACTGACAATCCGTTTTTTTGCATAAATACTTGAAGTAGCGGCTTTGTATAGCATCTAATAATATAATACACCCCATTGTTTTTAGGGATATTTCTAATCAGATAAGGAATATTGGTTATGGCTTCTGTACCCGATATGGTAAAAAAGCAACCCGCTCGTATCGCGGTCATTTTTCCTGGACAAGGATCTCAAGCAGTCGCGATGACGAGCGAGCTTGCCGAAATCTATCCAGAGATACGCGATACATTTACCGAAGCGAGTGATGCGCTTGGTGAGGATTTGTGGGCAATCTGTCAGGACGAAGAAAAACTCAATCAAACCCAATATACTCAGCCTGCGCTTTTGACAGCTAGTATTGCTATTTGGCGTGTCTTACAACAAAAAATAGAAGAGACGCCTTGTTATTTAGCTGGTCACTCTCTGGGCGAGTACAGTGCCCTGTGTGCTGCCAATGTGATATCGCTTGGTGATGCCGTCACTTTAGTACATAAGCGCGGTCAGTTGATGCAAGAGGCCGTTGTAGGTGTCGATACTGCTATGGCTGCAGTATTAGGACTAGAAGATAACCGAGTCGAAAACCTGTGTGAGCAAGCAACCGAACATGTCGAAGATGCAGTAGTCGGTGCAGCCAATTTCAATAGTCCAGGACAAGTGGTTATCTCGGGTAACGCTGCTGGTGTTAATGCTGTTATTGATAAAGTCAAAAACACGGGCAAGAAATCTGTTCCTCTAAAAGTGAGTGTGCCGTCTCATTGCGCACTTATGGAACCTGCCAGCAATGCATTGGCTGAGATACTAGCGGGTATCAAGTTTGATCAGGCAACCATTCCTGTTATACAAAATCGCTATGCGCGCGTCGAAACCAGTGCGGTCGGTATCAAGCAAGCATTGACCGAACAGCTGAGCGAGCCAGTACTGTGGTCAAAAACCATGCAAGAGCTGGCTGATAAGCAAATTAATATCTTAATCGAATGCGGCAGTGGTAATGTACTGAGCAATTTGGCGAAGCGTCAGGCGCAGCCAATCGCCAGCTATCCTACTGACAAGCCTGCCCGTCTAGAAAAATTATTGGAGGTGTTATCATGAGCCGTACGATTACATTAGTAACTGGCGCTAGCCGAGGTATTGGCAAAGCAGTGGCCAAGCGTTTTGCTAAAGAAGGACATTTTGTCATTGGAACCGCGACCACTGAAAAAGGCGCTGAGCTTATCGATGACTACCTTCATGATACTGGTGGTATTGGTCGTGTTTTAGACGTACGTGATACTGCTCAAATTGACAAACTGTTTGAAGAGATTGAAAGCGTCTATGGTGCGGTACAAGTATTGGTTAACAATGCAGGTATCACTCAAGATGGCCTACTGATGCGCATGAAAGATGAAGATTGGGAAAATGTCATTGATACCAATTTGACCTCAGTATATCGCATGAGCAAACGTGCTGTACGCGGTATGATGAAAGCACGCCGTGGCCGTATTATCAATATTACCTCTGTCGTCGCTCAAATGGGCAATGCAGGTCAATCTAACTATGCGGCGACCAAAGCTGGCGTAGAAGGGTTTAGCCGTACGCTTGCACGTGAGATTGGCTCACGCCAAGTGACCATCAACTGCGTGGCACCAGGCTTGATCGAAACGGATATGACAGATGAGCTTGATGAGCGCCTATTGAACTCTATGTTAGATGCTGTGCCTATCAGCCGTCTTGGTCAGCCAGAGGACATCGCTGCAGCGGTACATTTCTTGGCTAGTGATGAGGCCAGCTATATCACAGGTGCTGTTATTCCTGTCAATGGTGGCATGTATATGTAGTCAATATACGAGCGTTACATAGTTATAATAAAAAACTGTGTGAACGAGTGTAAACTATAATAAAGGGTGCTATAATGACGGATACTTTTGAGTCAAAGCCCTGTATGATAACAGGGCTTTATTAGACATCAGACAAACTGTATAACATGTCATAGAGTACTCAGACAGCATTGCTGGTCTGGCAAACGCATTTTATATACCATGCTATAGCGTTAAATAAGGCGATATAGCAGTTTATTAAAAATAATAGATGATAACGGAGTGATCTACATGAGTAATGATATCGAGCTAAGAGTAAAAGCAGCAGTAGCTGAGCAACTAGGTATGAATGTTGAAGACATCAACAACGATGCTTCATTCATGGAAGACCTAGGTGCAGATTCTTTAGACCTAGTTGAATTGGTTATGTCATTTGAAAGTGATTTTGGTATCACTATTCCTGATGAAGATTCTGCAGAATTGACTACTGTTCAAAAAGCAATCGATTACGTACAAGCCCAACTATAATTTGCTACTTATTTAGCAGATTTATAATGCCGCTTATCTGATTAGATAGGCGGTTTTTTTATGGGTGTATGACTGATATTTTTAAATACAGCAATCGAATTTAACATTGACTACGTCAATTCAACATTATTCAACATACTATTACTATCTACATCGACTCACTTTATCTATACTCATAATAGTAAGTCGTAGAAAAAGATGCCAGTTAGACATTTAAAATATTGTTTGATTGCGTGTTTTATTAAAAGAATGACAAATAATAATATTTCAAGGAGTAGATATATGGGTATGTTTAGCTTTGCAAAAGATATCGGTGATAAAATTTTTAACCGTGATGACGAAAAGCATGATGCTAAGACAGAAACGAAAGCAGATGCCAATACACCAGTACAAAGCAGTGAGCCGAGTGCACAATCAGTGGCAAATATTTTGTTGCGCCGTATTCAGCAGCAAAACCTCAATATCAGTAACCTAAAAATCAAATATAATGGTTCTACAGATACTGCAGAAATCAGTGGTAATGCTAAAACTCAAGCTGATCGTGAAAAAGCAATTATCGCTATCGGTAACGTGCAAAACGTTGCCAAAGTTATTGATAACATTGATATCGAAGAAGATGCACCTGAATCTACGATGTATACGGTAAAGTCTGGTGACAGCTTATCTAAGATTGCTAAAGAAGTTTATGGTTCATCTGGCGACTATATGAAAATATTTGAAGCGAACAAGCCAATGTTATCTGATCCAGATAAAATCTATCCAGGTCAAGTACTACGTATTCCTAAGCCATAATGTTAAGAGAAGCGTATAGAAAAATAATACTTTAAATATGATATTCTAATAAAAAAAGCCTCTTATTATTAAGAGGCTTTTTTTATGTTGTACACTTCAAATAACCATTTTATCTCAGGGATATTTGATAGTTATAAAGTGATTGGTTAATTAGTCGAGTCTAGCTTGTTGTGCTGCTCAATTAAGGCCCATTCGATATGCTCATCTAGCATGTCATTATGTATGGTTAATTTAGATTTTAGCTGTTCGACTACTTCTAAGCTAGCATTAGCATTGCCAAGTCCGATAGCGATATTACGTAAAAAATTCACATAGCCGGTGCGTCTTAGTGGGCTACCTTGAGTGTTCTTCATAAAGTCGGCTTCTTGCCACTGCCATAGTTCAAGCAAGCTACTATTATCCAATCCATGCCTTGGTGCGAAGTCATCGACGGTCGTAAGGTTTGCATAGCGATTCCATGGACAGATTAACTGACAATCATCACAGCCAAAAACCCGATTGCCAATTGCGCGTCTATATTTGATATCGATGACGCCATCATGCTCGATAGTTAAATAAGAAATACAAGCAGAGGCGTTGAGCTCATGGGGCGCTACGATTGCTTGAGTAGGGCATATATCAATACAAGCGCTACAACTACCACAATGCTCCTTGACCGGTTTATCATCGGGCAGATCAAGACTCAAAAATAGCTCACCGAGCACAAAAAATGAGCCAGCTTGCTTATTTATAAGTAGTGTATGTTTACCTGTCCAACCAAGACCTGCTGCATCTGCAATTGGCCGCTCAAAGATAGGCGCCGAATCGCTAAAAGGTCTAAACACAAATTCTTTCTCTGAACCGATATCCAAATGTTGCCATTCAGGGAGCATTGTTTCTATCTTTAAAGCCAATTGCTTTAAACGACTACGCATCGTTTTATGGTAGTCGCGCCCTCTTGCATAACGCGCGATGATGCCTTTATTGGGATGATCATTATCAGTGACAGCACGCGGTGTGGGTGCTTGAGTTAGATAGTCCATACGTACGCTGATGATGGTTTTTGCGCCCTCAACTAACTGATCAGGATGAGCGCGCAGGTCATGATTATTGTGCATAAACTGCAGCTGGCCCTCATAGCCTTTATCTAGCCACTTCTGTAGTTGTTCAATCTGCTGAGTAAACAAAGGATGATGCACAGATAAAAAACCACAATCAGCAAATCCTAGTGCCTGTGCTTGTGCTGTAATCCACTGCTTAACATCAGCTGTGGTTGCAAATACAGTTGGGTTCGTAATGGTGATTTTGTTTTTATCAGTAGGCATAGATAGTAGGTGCTTATTAGATGGTTTTCTCGTTTGTTTTAATCAGATTATTCATATCTGACAATCAGAGATAATGTAAATACCGCTATGATAAGCCAGTGAGCAATGAGTGCAAGTATAAAAGAAAATAAACTCATATTCATATTGATACATAAGTCGAGATAAGCTTTTGCTAAGCTGATATGAGAAATGAGCAACCAAATTTAGACAAAATAAAAAATGAGTAGAAACACCAAGGATAAGTTATGAGAAATAATACCAATTTGTCACCTATAAAAAATACAAAACCTATTGCGCTATATAGTAGTAAGCAGATTTATGTGATGGAACAGGCTTGGTTTGCAGAGGGGTACAATAGTTTTGGTTTGATGAAACAAGCCGCTTGGCAAATGACACAGCAAATAGAGCAGATTTATGAGCGAAAAACCGTCAGTGCCAGCCATTCTACCAATACCAACGTTTATCACCGTAGTGCTTATCCACATCGGGCAAGTATCTGGGTAGGGAAAGGTAACAATGGCGGTGATGGTTGGCTTATCGCTCATTATTTACAGCAAGCTGGCTGGCAAGTAGAAGTAATAACAGTTGGCTTTAGTAAAGATGATTTTATTATCGATGACCAATCAGTAACTTCTAAAAACTCTAACAATGGAGACAGAGATAGTAGCAATATTACTGACGCGACAAAGGCATTACAGATAGCTTTAGCGAGCAACTGTCACTATCAACGTTTTGAGGACGTTATTGGTCACGATGATGCGGATAAAATAAACTTGCCAGCTGATATCTATATCGATGCATTATTTGGTATTGGCTTAGATCGTGCACCAGAGGGAGCCTATAAAGCAGCTATTAAAGCTTTTAATAACTTTACTCAACAAAATAACGCCTTAGCAATAGCAGTCGATATTCCAAGTGGGTTAGTGGCTTCTACTGGTGAGGTGTTTGAGCGCATAGCAATACAAGCTGACGTGACTCTATGTTTGATTACGCGCAAGTTTGGTCTACACACTAAAGACGGTACAGACTATAGCGGAGACGTAGTCGATATACCGTTAATACCTTATCAAAAGGCATGTCAGCAAACAGTTAGTCATCATATGATAGCTGAGAAAAATGCCATTCAAGCATTTGAGCCAGTTGCTACGCTGCTGACGGCTGCGCATAGTATGAATCTGCGTCGCCAAAACAGCTATAAAGGCAGCTATGGTCATGTATTAGTTATTGGCGGAAATCGCGTTGATGGCTCTCAGGGTATGGGCGGTGCTGCCATACTGTCTGCGGCCAGTACGATGGCGACAGGTGCTGGTAAAATAACCGTTGCCTGTCATGAGGCTTTTCACGGGTCACTATTGACCTCATTACCAGATGCGATGACTATTGATTTACATGACATAAGCGGCGTGGAAGGTCTGATTAAGCAGGCTAGTATCGTTGCCATTGGGATGGGGCTTGGCCGTGACGAAAAAGCTAAAGCATTATTTATTAATTATGTACAGGCTGCTATAGAGAATGAAAAATCAATCGTGATCGATGCTGATGGACTTTATCACTTAGCATCACTGCACATTGATAATCACAAGCTAATAACAGAGTTACGAGAATACAGTACTGATCATCGGGTTTGCTTGACGCCGCATAGTGGGGAAGCAGCTAGATTGCTTGAGCAAAAAGTAAGTAAAATTGAGTCAGATAGAATGCAAGCTATAAAACAGTGTGCCGAAACATATGGTGGTGACTGGGTATTAAAAGGGGCAGGATCGTTAGTGTTAGAACAAGAAGAGGGAAAAGAAAGAGTATATGTCTGTAATGTGGGTAATGCTGGCATGGCAACCGCTGGCATGGGTGATGTGTTATCTGGGGTGACCGCTGGACTATTAGCACAGCAAGACTTATCAGCAGAGGCACGGAGCTTACATCAAGCGGTTCTTATACATGGGTTTGCAGGAGATGCATTAGTGAATCAAGCGAATAGCGACACCAATACATTGCTAGTAGGGCAACGAGGGCTACAAGCTCAGGATATGCCAGCAGCCATTCGTCACGTCATGGAGCTTATGATAGTTTGATGTATTGCTTGAGATAGAGAGTTAAGTAGAAGAGTTAGCACAGTATTGATCAATCGCCTGCTGTACACGCTCGCGCTTAAGCTCAATTTCACGACCATCTAGATATTGACGCTTACCGTTGGCATCCATTTCATAGATACGGCCGCCGACATTGAGGTTAGTTAGATTATTACGTAGTGATTGGCAGCGCTGAGCATTTTCTTTTGCATCTTGCTCTTTAATACGTGCTTCCAATTGTGCAATTCTTTGCTCTTCTGCAGTTTGGGCATTATTACTCTGGTTGGGATCTGTTTTTCCTGCCATTTGGCCTGCGTTACTTTGTCTACCGTCACTACGAAATTCAATCAGTTCGATATTTTTACCGGTCTGAGGGGCATGTTGACTATATTTAACTTCGCCATGCGCTCCGATAGACTTATAAACCTGAATAGCCTGACTGGCGTTCATAGACAACATTAGCATACACGCGGTACTCGTTAATAATTTGGCTGCGGTATTTATCTTAGACGCATATGCCATAATAGCAATCCTCTCATGTGGTAAAAATCAAATGTATATAGGTGTAAATATAACACTTGAGCGTTTAATTAGTAGTAATAATGTATCTACTTCTGATTCTAGCAAATAATACTTATCAATGTATATTATTTAATAACTAATAGTTTGGGATAGGCTTTAGAAGTTTTTCTTGACAATAACTCGTAAACCATCGAATATAATAGCAGTTGATTGGTCAGTGAGCGGCTTTTACGATGTTGCCGTGGCACTTGAGAATGAGAACTACGAGCTACTTATCGGTAGCTTACGCAGTTTTATTTCCTTTGTGATAATGATATAGCAAGCATAGTGGCACAACGCCCACTATTGATAGCGATACATTGTCTCCGGACTTATCTGTCTACAATGACTAAGATAAACTTATTATTTGAAATGTGCTAAATGTGTTTTTAGCAGTTGTATCAAAAGCGATATAGTATGCCGTTAAGAGGTTTCACCAAAGCCTATTGTAAGTTCTAAAGATCTTATAATTTAGCAT
This sequence comes from Psychrobacter sp. NPDC077938, assembly GCF_044542635.1. Taxonomy (NCBI): domain Bacteria; kingdom Pseudomonadati; phylum Pseudomonadota; class Gammaproteobacteria; order Moraxellales; family Moraxellaceae; genus Psychrobacter; species Psychrobacter sp. NPDC077938. The sequence goes on along the minus strand of NZ_JBITUW010000001.1, from coordinate 44,502 downwards.
TGGCTATGAAGTTTTTTTACTTGTGTATATCGATGCATCTGTACAAATAAAATCACACAAATAAAGTTACAATAGGTACTTGCTAGTATCGTATCTCAATAATAAGCCTCTTCTTTTATAGATGCACTCGCATCTTGTCACTGTATATCGATAAACATCCATCACAAAGCTGACCTAAAATACACTGCTATGTTTGATTAGTATTGTCCTATCAGACAGTGTTAATTAAACCTATTGGGCAGATATTCTTGATATGGACAAGAATTAGCGATCATTCAATAAGTAGAAATAACGACGGTAAGTGATTATTTTTGCTCATAGAATCCCGCAAATTCTCGCCGCAAAAAAAGGTGATGACAGTGACGCAAACCACGCAAAGTCCGAACATGACGGGACATACCCAAACGGGTAATGCCGCCAAAAATTTTGAACAAAAGCAACAACGTCTTGCAGAAGGTAGTGCACAGCCTGTGATGCTATCGGGCGCTGAAATGCTGGTGCAAGCACTGACTGACGAAGGTGTCGAATACATCTTTGGCTATCCAGGTGGCGCGGTCTTACACATTTATGATGCGCTGTTTCAGCAAGAAAATATTGAGCACATCTTAGTACGTCACGAGCAAGCAGCGGGCCACATGGCCGATGCTTATTCGCGAGTGACTGGCAACACGGGTGTTGTATTAGCAACCTCAGGTCCTGGTGCTACCAATACCGTGACGGCTATTGCTACTGCCTTTATGGACTCCGTACCGATGGTTGTGATCGCAGGTCAGGTACCAAGTAGCCTAATCGGTGAAGATGCTTTCCAAGAAACAGATATGGTGGGCGTATCACGTCCTATCGTTAAGCATAGCTTCCAAGTACGCCATGCTAGCGAAATTCCAATGATTGTAAAAAAGGCATTTTATATTGCCCAGACTGGTCGCCCAGGCCCTGTCGTCATTGATGTGCCAAAAGACATGACGGCGCCTAGCGAAAAGTTTGCTTACGAATATCCAGAAGAAGTATTTATACGCTCGTATCAGCCTTCACTCAAAGGTCACAGCGGTCAAATCAAAAAAGCCATTGAAACGCTATTAGCAGCGCAGCGTCCTGTTGTATATGCAGGCGGCGGTGTGATTTGGAGCAATGCGCATGAAGAGCTAACAGATCTTGCACATCGTTTGAATTTACCAGTGACCAATACCTTGATGGGTCTTGGTACATTCCCTGGCTCTGATCGTCAGTTCTTAGGTATGCTTGGCATGCATGGTACTTACGAAGCCAATATGAGCATGCATCATGCTGATGTGATTTTGGCTGTCGGCGCGCGTTTTGATGATCGTGTGACCAACAACGTTAAAAAATTCTGTCCTAACGCAACCATCATTCATATCGATATCGATCCTGCTTCGATCTCAAAAACGATTCTTGCGCACATTCCTATCGTAGGTGATGTGAAATCTGTCTTAACGGACATGCTAGAGATTGTTGGTCAAGACAAGCAGTTAGAGCAGCACGCATTGCTCGATTGGTGGTCACAAATTAACGAGTGGCGTAAGCGTCATGGCTTACGTTATGACACCAGCACAGACAATGGCATTAAGCCACAAAGTGTCGTACAAGCTCTAGATAAAGTGACTAACAGTAACGCTATTATCACAAGTGACGTCGGTCAACATCAGATGTTTGCGGCACTTTACTATACTTACAATGAGCCACGTCAATGGCTGAATTCAGGTGGTCTTGGTACCATGGGTGTTGGTCTGCCATATGCAATGGCTGCCAAACTTGCCAATCCTGAGCGTGATGTGGTTTGTATTACTGGTGAAGGCTCTATTCAGATGAATATCCAAGAGCTATCGACCTGCTTGCAATATAACTTACCAGTTAAAATTCTGAACATTAACAATGCGCAGCTTGGTATGGTGAAGCAGTGGCAAGATATGCTGTATGAAGGTCGTCATGCCCAGTCTTATATGAACTCCTTACCAGATTTTGTCAAATTGGCTGAAAGCTATGGTCATGTCGGTATCAAAATTACTGACCCTGCGACCATGGAAGCACAATTGGCTGAAGCAATGGCTATGAAAGACAAACTGGTATTTATCGATGTTTACGTCGATCGTAACGAGCATGTATATCCAATGCAAATCGCTGGACAGGCCATGCGTGATATGTGGTTAACAAAAGGGGAGCGTACCTAATGCAACAACAACATCTGATTTCGGTATTGATGGAAAACGAAGCGGGTTCGTTGTCGCGGTTAGTCGGCTTGTTCTCACAACGTGGCTACAATATCGAAACTTTGAACGTCGCGCCTACTGATGACCCAAGTATCTCACGTCTAACGGTTACGACCATTACGTCACCTGAAAGAATTGAGCAGATCACCAAACAATTGCATAAATTGATTGAAGTGGTTAAAGTGCTTAATCTGACGGAGAACGTACACGTTGAGCGTGAATTGATGCTCATTAAAGTCCGTGCAACAGGCGGTGTTCGTGAAGAGATCAAACGTAGCGCAGATATTTTCCGCGCACAAATCGTCGATGTAAATTCGAACTTATATACGATTCAAATCGTGGGCGACAAAGCCAAACTTGATGGTTTTATCGATGTGATTGGCCGTGAGCGCATTATGGAAGTGGTTCGCTCAGGTGTGATCGGTATTGCCCGCGGTGAAAAAACCCTAAGCATTTAAATATTTATCAAAACCAGTTTAAACCAATATTTATTTATCTAATCAACAAAGCGCTTATCTTAGTTATTATATTGACTACAGTATAAGCGCTTACTATCCATGGCAAGCCATGATTGAGAACAAGGACTCTATTTATGAACGTTTATTATGACAAAGATTGTGACCTATCTATTATCCAAGGTAAAAAAGTTGCCATTATCGGTTACGGTTCACAAGGCCATGCACACGCGCTTAACCTACAAGATTCAGACGTCGATGTAACTGTTGGTCTACGTGCAAACTCAAGCTCATGGAAAAAAGCTGAAAATGCTGGACTAAAAGTTGCTGAAGTAGAAGAAGCGGTAAAAGCTGCTGACGTTATCATGATTTTGACGCCTGATGAGTTCCAAAAAGAGCTTTATAATGATGTAATCGAGCCAAATATCAAAGAAGGCGCTACACTAGCTTTTGCTCACGGTTTTGCGATTCATTATAACCAAGTTGTACCACGTGGCGATCTTGATGTCATCATGGTTGCACCAAAAGCACCAGGTCATACTGTACGTTCAGAGTTCGCTAAAGGCGGCGGTATCCCTGATCTTATCGCTATCTATCAAGACGCTTCTGGTCAAGCTAAACAGTTAGCATTGTCGTATGCTGCTGGTGTTGGTGGTGGTCGTTCAGGCATCATCGAAACAACGTTCAAAGATGAGACTGAAACGGATCTATTCGGTGAGCAAGCCGTACTTTGTGGTGGTGCAGTAGAGCTAGTTAAAATGGGCTTTGAGACACTAACAGAAGCCGGCTATGCACCAGAAATGGCTTATTTCGAATGTCTACATGAGCTAAAGCTTATAGTTGACTTGATGTATGAAGGCGGCATCGCTGACATGAACTACTCAATCAGTAACAACGCTGAATACGGCGAATATGTTACTGGCCCTGAGGTTATCAATGAGCAGTCACGTGAAGCTATGCGTAATGCATTAAAGCGCATCCAGTCTGGTGAATACGCGAAGATGTTCATCTCTGAAGGCGCAACCAATTATCCATCAATGACTGCGCGTCGTCGTAACAACGCTGATCATCAAATCGAAATCACTGGTGCTAAGCTACGTGGCATGATGCCATGGATCGGTGGTAACAAAATCATCGATAAAGACAAAAACTAAGTTTTATACAGATAAAAGTCTTATTCAGATAATAATCTGATTTAGATTAAATAGCCCATGTTATCACTTGATAGCATGGGTTTTTTTATGCAAAGTATTTGATAGATACTTTTCGCTTTAATTTGAATCTGGGTTATCGGTTGAAAACCATTAATTGCTACCCAATATAAGCAGGCACCTTAACATTGGCCAAAGTGCCTTTGCGATTAACATTCATCATTGTTCTTACCCTTTTCTAAGTAATTGGATCGGGCGGATGCTTCATTCTCACTTTCTATAGATAATAGGTTGTATGCTGTGCAAATATCTTATTCAGACTGGCTAACGCCGCAATTCGTATATATTACTCTTAGCGCTGTGGTAGCAGTTTTAATTTGGATAGAAGGAGAGATGCTCAAACAGACCGATGGTAAACTGCCTCAATCTAAATTTTTTAAAGTCAGTTCATTGTTAGATACTCTATGGTTCTTCATATCAGTGGTGATTTTATACGTTATTGATTTGACCCCGTTAGCTATCGCAGTGCCTGCTGCATATGGCATATACACGACCTTTGGTTGGATATATGGTACCAAGCTACTGAAACGCAAAGGCATCCCTGACTCTCCTAAAGACTTGGTCATTCCAGCCAAGTATATTGCCTATAGTCAGTCATTTTCATTGGTGTTTTTTGCGTTATGTTTGCTCGTATTGAGTTCAGCATGGCTACCGACATCGCCATTGCAGTAACTAATATTCCAACTTATTATCATCTATTTTGATTTATTTAATTAGTGGTTTACCAATAAAGTTGTAGTACACCTATAAATAAAAATTATTTGATATCAACAAGATACGAATAAGATTGTTATCTATATTAGCTTGCAACAATGTGTAGTATTTATTTACAAAAATCAGCAATTTAGACTGTTCCTACCATGGAAAACTGTTATAATCAGACTGTACTCAAAATATTTGAGGCAAAAAATACAAATTTTCTTTAAGATTATTTAGCATTTTTGGCCGCCGCATTTAGCAGAAAATATTAGGGTATATATCAATTAATCGGTGATGACACAAGTCTCGCCAACAGTTAAAGAGTCAGGAAAATTTATGTCAGATAAAGTTGAAGGCACTGTAAAGTGGTTTAATGAAGCTAAAGGTTTTGGTTTTATCGCTCAAGACAACGGCGGACAAGACGTATTCGCTCACTACAGCGCTATCCAAGGTAACGGTTTCAAAACTCTAGCCGAAGGCCAAAAAGTGTCTTTCATCTTAGGTGATGGCAAAAAAGGCCCACAAGCTGAGCAAATCGAAGCTATCTAATCTCATTTATTATTAGGTTAACTGCTTGTCAGTAAACTTAATGACAATAAGATTATCAATATGCATTGATTACTTTGTTTGTTAAAACAATAAAAATACTGTATCGACTTTAAAAAGAAGCAACCTCTTATCAGGTTGCTTTTTTTATGGGACTTTTTTGGTATGACAAAGTGTTGTTAATGTAAGGTGCTATTGATTTTGACGGTTAACATCATCAGGTAATAACGGACAATGATTTAATAAAGATGTAATAGATAAGGTTGTATTATGAAGTGGGAAAACTGGCTTTCAATTGACTGGCAACAAGTGCTTGGGATTTCTTTATCTGCTATAGGCTTTTATGTAGGGCTGATGTTTTTTACTCGATTGATGGGTTTACGCAGTTTTTCCAAGTTATCAAGCCATGATTTTGCGATGACCGTTGGTATTGGTAGTATATTGGCATCGACGGTATTGTCAGATAAGCCTTCTCTACTTCAAGGGTTATTTGCTGTTGCGGTGTTATTCTTAATTCAGGGCGTTATCTCAGTTATCAGACGTAAGATAAAACCGCTCAAAGCTTTAATAGACAATCAAGCTATTATCCTAATGGCTCATGGTGAATATTTAGAAGATAACTTAAAAGAGGCTAATCTTAGCACTAGTGATGTTCAGGAAGTGTTACGTAAAAATGGTATCAAAGCGAAAACAGAAGTGTTTGCAGTGATTATGGAGACGACAGGTGATATGAGTGTTATCAAGAATAATGATGTTGAACCTGACTGGTCTTTATTTGACGATATACGTGATAGCGAATTATTGCTTGGTGCTAGTAAGAATGATAAGTCGCAGGTCTGACTCGATTAACTATTCTTATCCGTTAACTTTGAAGAGATAAATAATAACAAAATATTAAGTAAAGCTAAGGCTTAGAATGCTATAAAGGTACAAGCATTTTGAGCTATTGAACCATGAAAATCGTGAAACGATGCGCTTATAGAGTATTTATTATAGAGTGTTGACAAATTTATGACGCATTATTCACGGCGTTGTCTTGACCTTATCTGCCTGCTGACGCAAGATACATAGGTCTGATAATAACGGTTGGCTTAGCTTTAGCAGATTTCATTAGTAAGAGATACAATGCTAATATGCTCTTGGATATTGGCTCATCTTTCTTAGTTAACTATATTCTGTTGATGTAGTAATAACCTTGAGCAGTATTTTGAACGACAATTTGAACCACAACGAACCTTTGGTTCTTAACTGACAATTTTTAACTCATAACATTAATAAACGAGGAACGTATGAAAGCATTAGTAGCGGTCAAGCGTGTCATTGATTATAACGTAAAAGTTCGTGTAAAAGCCGACAACTCTGGCGTTGACTTATCAAACACTAAAATGTCAATCAACCCTTTTGATGAAATCGCAGTAGAAGAAGCGGTTCGTCTAAAAGAAGCTGGCGTCATTGATGAGATCATTGTTGCTTCAATCGGTCCAAAAGAGTCACAAGAGCAGATTCGTGCAGCCCTAGCGCTAGGTGCTGACCGTGGTGTGTTAGTCGTAAGTGACGAAAAGCCATATCCACTACAAGTTGCTAAGATTCTAAAAAGTATCGCCGAAGCTGAAAGCACTGATATTATCCTATTAGGTAAGCAAGCGATTGATGATGACAACAACCAGACTGGTCAAATGCTAGCAGCATTGATGGGTATCGGTCAGGGTACATTTGCATCAGAAGTGAAAGTTGAAGGCGACAAAGTAAACGTAACGCGTGAAATCGATGGCGGCCTACAAACTGTTGCTCTTGATTTGCCAGCAGTCATCACGACTGATCTACGTTTGAATGAGCCACGTTATGCTAAATTGCCTAACATCATGAAAGCGAAGAAAAAGCCACTTGATGAGAAAACGCCAGCAGATTTCGGTGTTGACATGACATCTAAGCAAGAGATTATTAAAGTCGTGCCACCTGCTGACCGTAAAGCTGGTATTACAGTAGGGTCAGTTGATGAGTTGGTCGATAAGCTAAGAAACGAAGCAAAAGTCATTTAATGTTTTAATGATTGGATACTTCGCTACGGCATATCCTGTACAAGGCTGTGAATTTGACTGCTTTATCTTAGATTAAATGATAGTTTCTCAAATAGCTTTGTACACAAACAACCGCATGAATAGATAATACGAATATATAAAGGACTAAAACCATGGCAATTTTGGTATATGCAGAACATGACAATGCCAGTCTCAAAAAGGCAACTTTAAACACCATCGCTGCTGCTAAACAAATGGGTGATGATATCCACGTATTGGTTGCTGGTAGTGGTAGCCAAGCTGTCGCTGATGAAGCGGCAAAAGCAGAAGGTGTGACTAAAGTACTATTGGCTGACAATGCTGCTTATGAGCATCAATTGGCAGGTAACGTGGCGCTATTGGTTGCTGATATCGCTGGTGATTACAGCCATATCCTAGCGGCTGCGACCACGACTGGTAAAAACTTTATGCCACGCGTTGCTGCGTTACTTGACGTAAGCATGCTGTCTGAAATCTCAGGTGTGTTAGATGCGCAAACGTTTGAGCGTCCTATCTATGCAGGTAATGCGACGGCGACAGTGAAAACGACAGAAGACAAAGTGGTACTAACCGTACGTACTACTGCGTTTGACCCAGTGGCAAGCGAAGGTGGTTCAGCTACTGTTGAAACTATCGATAACGTACAAGAAACTGGTAAAGCTAGCTTCGTTAACGAAGAAATGGCTAAGTCTGATCGTCCAGAATTGACGTCAGCTGGTATCGTTGTTTCTGGTGGTCGTGCATTGGCAAACGGTGAAAACTTCACCAAGTACATTGAGCCATTGGCTGACAAGCTAGGCGCTGCTGTTGGTGCATCACGTGCCGCTGTTGACGCAGGCTATGTACCAAATGATATGCAGGTCGGTCAAACGGGTAAAATCGTTGCACCGCAGCTATATATCGCAGCTGGTATCTCAGGCGCGATTCAGCATTTGGCTGGTATGAAAGATTCTAAAGTCATCGTTGCTATCAACAATGACCCAGAAGCACCTATCGCTAGCGTTGCTGATTACTTCTTAGAAGCTGATCTATTCGAAGCACTACCTGAGCTTACTAGCAAGGTTTAATGTATAGTCACAGAACTACTAAACGGCTACGGCGTTACCCTCCTTAGATGTACTACTTGTACAATCTGCAGTCGGCTGCCTTGTATCCGTTTTAGACTTCTTTTACTATATCAGTAATAGACAGATAATAAAAAAACCCACTATCAATTGGTAGTGGGTTTTTTTATGTTTGATAGATTAGGTAGGTTCTAATAGCAGTTATAAATGGACGTTAAGAGTATTGTCTTTGACGTAAGGTCTCATACAGACATAAAGACCCTGCAATCGCTACATTTAAGCTCTCTTGCCCGTTTGGCTGCGGTAATGCTATCGGCGTGGCACATTGCATTAAATCGTCGCTAACGCCTTGGCCTTCATGACCCATAATCCAAGCCACAGGCGCAGATAAGTCGTGATCGTAAATGATAGTATCTGTATGTGAGCTAGTCGCCAAAAGCGGTGCCTTTACGTGATCCAAAATATCCTGCGTGCTCAAGCCCTCATAGATAGTCAGGGCAAACTGTGCACCCATACCTGCTCGTAGCGTCTTGGGAGACCAAGCTTGAGCGGTCGCACTGGTACATAGAATATTGCGGATACCGACGGCTGCTGCTGTGCGTAGTAGGGTACCAACATTCCCGCTATCCTGCACGTCGTTCAAGATTAAGCAGTCTTCATCGATCATCGATAGGCTAGGCGTTGGTATTTTAATGACGGCCATAATATCGATACCAGTACCCAAGCTACGAATACTCTCATAGAGTGAGTCTGACAAAGTAAGAATAGGCGTATAAGTGGGCAGACGAGTCAATACCTGCTGAACTTCAGGGTGGTTACGCGCTGACTCAGACATTAGTATCTGGGCAAAAGGATAGTCACTACGCAGCGCAGCATCTATCAAATGGACGCCTTCTATGACTGTCTGACCGTTCTTTTTACGCTGGCGTGCTTGGGACAACAGTGCCTTTACAAGCTTCACGGTTGTGTTCTTATCTGAGGTAATCAGCTCGGTGGGATTTAATACCATAGTGGATCGCTTAGAGAAGAGTAAGGGGGTTATTTAAACGACCAGCAAAATATCTATGATTAATTTAGCATTCTGCTGGCTGTTCTTAACAGGTGCGTCAATCCATTATTTATTCAGAATAATTTACGTGTAAGTCTTTCACATAATTGACTTCGTTTTTACTACCGAGTACTACTGGTACACGCTGGTGGATATCAATCGGTTCGATATCTAGGATACGGTTGACGGCGTCTGTTGCGCCGCCACCCGCGCGCTCAATCAATAAGCTCATTGGGTTGGCTTCATACATCAAGCGTAGTTTACCCGCTTTATGAGCGTATTTGGTATCAAACGGATAAGTGAACAGACCACCGCGACATAAAATACGATGGACGTCACCAACCATGGCTGCTACCCAGCGCGTATTGAAATCACGTCCACGTACACCTGTTTCACCAGCGATTAACTCATCAATGTACTGCTGCATCGGCGCACGCCAGTAGCGATAATTTGAGCTATTGATAGCATACTCGCTCGTATCGGCATCGATTTGCACGTTGTCTTCTATCAACACATAGTCAGACGTCTCTGGGTCTAGGCTAAACATCACGACTTTATCAGCGATGGTTAACGCTAGGACAGTAGAGGTGCCATATAGCAAATAACCAGCTGCTAGCTGTTTGTTACCTGCCTGTAGATAGTCGCTGTTTTCACTGGTTCGACCTTGACGCTCATACGGTAACACAGAAAAAATCGTACCTACTGCCATATTGATGTCGATATTTGATGAGCCATCTAGTGGGTCAAATAACACTAATAGGCTACCATCGTCATTAGCAGGAGTCGCGTCATCGAGCTCTTCTGAAGCGACACCAGCACAATGTGTATTTTTTGCCAATGCATCTAATAGTAAGTCATTGGCCAGTACGTCTAGTTTTTTCTGATCTTCGCCTTGGACGTTTTGATTACCCGCTTCGCCCAAAATGTCTGCCAGAGCGCCTTTTCTGAGTAGCTGTGAAATCGTCTTACCGACATCAGTGACAGTGGTAATCACGTCGTTAAGTGCAGGGCTAGTGGCATGTTGGTTTAGATAGTCTGCTAAGGTCGTCATAAGGCTTCCTAATAAATGGTATGGAAAGTAAAAGAACGGATAGGTGTCAAAGTAAAGAAGTAGGTGGCATTTAGCACACCTGAAATAGGTAAATTCTTAAATAGCTAATACGGCATCTTTGTCCCGACCACAAAATCGGCTACACTATATCTATTGTTATTCATTTATAGTTTTGTCAGAATTATTCTCTATGAGAATACAGCATGTCTACTCACGCTTTCTGATTGTCTGCTGAGGCTATTTTTTGGTCGAATTTGATTACGGTAAATTGTAGCAAATAAGCGTCAAAATGTCCTTTGTATCTATGCCTATCAGTGATAAATGATCGAACAAAGATGAATAAGTGATTACTATAGACTCATATAAACCCACAATAAAGACTCGCCATTATGTCAAATTCTATCGATAGTAGCGCTACACAACCAGTCTCACCGACTGATTATGCAAAATTTGATCCCAACACGATTCATCAAAGGCTCAATACCTCATTGAGTCGTCCGCAGCTCAATACCGATGGCAGTATCAGGCATTTCTTAGGTGTTGAAGGGCTTAATAAAGCACAGCTCAAAGCTATTATCGCAAAAGCAGAGACATTCTTTGATGACAATGGACAGCTAATCAATCGTCCTGAGTTAGACGGTTATACAGTAATGAATTTGTTTTTTGAACCATCGACTCGTACCCGGACGACATTCGAGGTGGCAGAAAAGCGCTTGGGTGCCAATGTACTCAATATCGATATCGAACGTTCTAGTACCAAAAAAGGCGAGAGTCTGCGTGATACGCTGTGGAATCTACAGGCAATGACGGCGGATATCTTTGTGGTACGCCATTCAGCATCAGGCGCCGCGCATTTTATGGCTACAGAAGTGACGCCTGATATCGCAATCATTAACGGTGGCGATGGCTGGCATGCGCATCCTACTCAAGGAATGCTCGACATGTTGACCATTCACCGTGAAGCTCCGCGCCCATTTGAAGAGCTATCTATCGCGATCGTTGGTGATATTAAGCACTCACGCGTGGCACGCTCTGATATCAGTGCACTGCAAACACTAGGTGTGACAGACATCCGTGTTTGTGCGCCGCGTACTTTACTGCCTAAAGGTATTGAGCGTTTTGGCGTGCAAGTATATGAAAACATGGACGAGTGTGTCACCGACTGTGATGTGATCATGGGATTAAGAATACAAAATGAGCGTATCGGTTCGCCGCTTTTGGCATCCTCAAGTGAATACTATAAGCATTATGGGATCACGCCAGAGCGGGTAGCTCTCGCTAAGCCTGATGCATTAGTGATGCATCCGGGGCCGATGAATCGCGGTGTTGAAATTGCCTCTAGTGTGGCTGATGGCGCGCAATCCGTTATCTTAAAGCAGGTAAATAACGGCATTGCCATTCGCATGGCGGTCTTATCACTTGCGATGGAAGGTCAGCGTGCTCATCAAGCGGCTGGCAAGTAATAGGCTGCCGAGCGACTTATTCTCATTTATTTAATTTTATTGATACGGTAATAACGTTATGTCTACCATGCTTAATACTGATGCACCCATTCTTGACCATTTACCAAAAGCATTTAAAGATGCATTGCCGCAAGCCGCAACAGAAAAATTGTCTATACTCGATTCTGGCCGTGAGATGTGGTTATTACCACCACTAGTAGATCTATGCGCGCGCTTGCGTGAGCCAGGCCAACAGCAACACGGTACGCTAAAGTCGGAAGGCAGCGCCGCCCGTGGTAATGGATTTTTACATGTAGTCACACCACCTGATACCAATCCTATTTTAGAAAATGGCTCACTCTTAAAAGGTTTACGTGAGCGCGCCTTAAGTGATGGCGGGATTTACTTGCATATTTTGGGTGCATTGACCACAGGGTTAGAGGGCGAACGACCGTCTAACATTGCAGGGCTCAAGAAGGGTGGCTGTATCGCAGTATCCAATGCGCGTAGACCTTTTCGCAATGACTTAGTATTACTGCGCACGTTAGAATACGCGGCGACTTTTGGCATGAAAGTATTCTTTTATCCTGATGAGCCAAGTCTGTCTGGAGACGGTGTGGCACATGAGGGCTATATTGCTTCTTATCATGGTCTGCAAGGGATTCCTTGGATTGCAGAAACTGTTGCATTGTCTACGCAGCTATTGATGGTGGAAGAGACTGGAATAGCTGCTCATTTTAGCCAGTTATCCTGTAAGTCCTCTATTGAGCTAATGCGCTGGGCAAAAGATAAAGGGTTGCCTGTTACTTGTGATGTTGCGATGCATCAGCTTTACTTAACTGATGACAATCTTGAGGGCTTTAATGCTCAGGCGTATGTGTTACCACCACTGCGTAGTAATACGGATCAGCAGGCAATCCGCCGTGGCTTAAAAGATGGCACTATCGATGCCATCTGTAGTCATCACGAACCACTGAATAGTACGGCCAAAAAAGCACCGTTTGCCGAAAGTACGCCAGGTATCTCAAACTTCGATACGTTTATGGCGTTGGCTTGTCAGCTGGTAAATGATAAGGTATTAACACTCTCGCAATTAGTAGATAAAATCTGCCTGAATCCTGCAAAAATCGCTGGTATTAGTGAGCAGTATGAAGCGATTGGCGGTGCAGTGTTAGTCGATCCTAACCTTGAGTGGCAAGTAACCGCGCAATCTATGCTATCGAGTGGTAAAAACACGCCGTTTTTCAATCAGCAGTTGCAAGGACGTGTTGTGGAGACATTCTTTGGCTAATTTGCCCCGACAGGATGACCGTCTGCCGCCATCCTTGAAGGATAAAGGGGTTACTATGAATGGTCAGCAAGAAAAATCGCGCGGTACAGCGAGTGAGTCTATCAAAGCAGTGGCCATTTATGAGGTAGTCAAAGGTGTTGGTGCGTTACTAGGAGCAGGGGCATTATGGTGGTGGCATAGCAATCTTGAGCATTGGCTGACGACGGCAACCGTTACTTGGCAGCGCAGCTTCGGTCATATGCTTGCCCCGCAAATCGATAGTGCCGTACGTATTGCTCAGCAGGCAAGTAAAAACTGGCCGATGTTTTTATTATTGATATTCGCTTATGCCAGTTTGCGCTTCCTCGAAGCCTATGGCTTATGGCACGACAAAACATGGGCGTATTGGTTTGGGGTATTAGGCTACGGGGTATTTATTCCTATAGAAATTTATTATCTGATCGTTAGCCCATTTGACTGGTTTAAGCTTGGAATATTGGTTTCTAATCTGCTCATTATTATTGTGGTTTATCGCAATATGAAACGAAAGGGCTTGATATAGCGTTTAAATTTAAGTTGAAAAATCCAGCATAAGACAAGTATCTTATGCTGGATTTTTTGTGCCTGCTATATTTTTAGTCTATACGTCTACTGTTTTTTCATCGGTACGAATGCTTTTAGCGACTTTACCGACGCTTAGACCTTGTACCAAGATAGAGAAAATCACCACCGCATAAGTGAGTGCCAATAGAATCTCGCGTTCAGCCCCGATCGGTAACTGTAATACTAACGCAACTGAGATACCACCGCGTAAGCCGCCCCACGTCAGAACTTTCCATGCGCCTGTAGGCAAATCAAGCTGACGATGAAAGGTCTTGGTCGTCATACCTACCACGATAAATCTGGCAACGAGCGCAATCAAAATCGTCAAACCACTAGCAATAAATAAATTGCCTGAATAAGCAATCATCACCACTTCTAGACCGATGAGCACAAACAAAATGGCATTTAAAATCTCATCAATCAATTCCCAAAATAAATCAATATAGTGCCGTGTCTTATCACTCATGGCTAGCTCGCGACCACGATTACCAACCATCAGACCCATCATGACCATAGCAAGTGGCCCTGATAAATGCCAATGGCTGGCCAACGCGTAGCCACCGATGACGCCTGCTAATGTTAATAGCACTTCTTCTTGATAGCTATCAATACTTTTAAGCAGGTAGTACAAAATCGCACCAAGTACCAGTCCGAATACAACGCCACCACCAGCTTCAACCGCCAATGTATGAGCGACGTAGTTGGCAGTAGGAATATCACCGCTAGATAAAATCCCTAGCAGTAAGACAAAAATAACCACGCCGATACCATCATTGAACAATGATTCGCCAGCGATGACGGTCTCAATACTCTTTGGAGCGCCTGCTGACGACAGGATACCCATGACGGCAATAGGATCGGTAGGGGAGATAAGCGCACCAAATAACAGGCACCAGAGAAACGGTAGGCCGAAACCGAAGAGTGGCAACATAAAGTAAATCGCGGTCGCAATGAGCATCGCCGATATGATCGTACCAAGACCAGCAAGGATGCCGATAGGTAGCTTGTAGCGTCTTAAGTCACCAATATTGACGTGTAATGCGCCTGCGAATAGCAACATTGATAGCATGCCGTCTAAGAGTACTTCGGTAAAATCAAGTTGCTCCAATAAACTGACTTCGTAATCAATCAGCTGATCAAACCCTAAGAAGCCCAAAAATATCGCACCGATTGACAGTAAGATAGAGATGACCATGACACCGATAGTGGTCGGCAAACCAATAAAACGGTGATTAATATAAGTTAGTGAAGCAGTAATCGACAAAAATATGGCGCTGATTTCTAGGATTGTTAGGCTGGTTGCAGATGCCATAAAAAGTAGGTCTCATATGAATATAAAAAGTATCTAAAGCGCAGGGCTTATAGGGACGTTATAAGTGTTGCTAGCTATAGGTATTGTGCTTATAAGTAATGTGTTTATAAAGGCTAATATTGCCATCTATTCAAACAGTTAACTGGTCATATCATTAACTAGACTGTGTCTGTAACGCTTGACGAATATCGGCTTCAAACTCACTCACGTAATTAAAATGCTTGTGCTGAGCATCCTTATCAAGGATGAATTGTTTGGCTTGTTCGCACATAGCGACCAAATCATCGACCAGCTCTTGGTAATTTAAATTCTCTTCACCGGCGCGCTGAATTAGATGCAATTCATGTAATAGCGTTTGCTGCTGTGCACTGTTTACCCGTGCATAGTTCAGATTGACCATTGCCTGACATAATGCTTTTAAGACCATTAGGTCAGCAGCTGCATAACGACGTATCTCACCGAGTGATACATTGATAAAGTCAGAAATTTTGGGGATATGAGTGACTAGTGCCAATATGGCCAGTCGCTTCTGTTTAATAGTATTTTCAGAGCTATCGTTAGTGTCCGACTGCGGTATGTGAAAGTGATAAGGGCTCGGTGGCTGACGACGCATCATGATACTCAGGCAGCTGGTTAGAGATTGAACGCAATTGACCGCAGTCTTTGGATCATTGATACCAGGGGATAACGCACGTACAGCAATCTCCGTCATTTGACCTAAGCTATAGGCAATGTCGTTAGAGTGCGCCAATCGTTGCTCAAGTCGCAGGCAACCTGCAAGACGTTGCCAAAACAGTCCATCAGGTGCTCTAGGTATTACTGCTAGATGCGGGGTCGCTGTCTTCTGTTGGTTATTTGGATGAGACGTAGGCCGTTGATAAAAGTAACCAATGACGTTTTTGTCAGTGACGTAATTACCGAGGTTGACATGCATCTGTACCACGCCACCATAATCTTGTGACAGCGCAATCAATGACTCAAGATAAATCTGCTGTAGATAACCTGAATTTGGTGAATAAATAGGCATAGCAGGCCAGTTTTGGAACTGCTCGATATCATGATGCTCAGCATCGCGTTGATGTTGGATATCACATTGATCGTTATACCAATAGTAAATGTTTGCAATTGCATCGTTGCTAGCATTTTGAATGACGTGTGACGCCTGAATAGCATGTACCATATGCTGTACAAAATAAACCAAGAGCAGCGCACAGATAATCGCCATGATAATGGCAAAAGTCACTGCCAATTGCGGTACACCAAAAGCTACGTCAGACTTATGGATCGACTTTAGTACCAGTAAGCTATAGCTAAATGTACCGATAAAAGCGCCAAGGACAAACTGGTTTGGGGTATCAGTCAAAAAGTTACGTAGCAGTCTTGGGCCAAACTGTGAGGATGCCATCGACAGGACGGCGATCGTAATCGAAAATGTCGTACCGGCCACGCCCAATACCGCACCAGCGATGGCTGTCATAATCGCGCGCGCCGCCTCGTCATCACCAGTAAAAGCAAAGGAGATCTCTTTTACCGTTTCACGATCAAAGTTTTGGTCAATCGCGACTAGTAAAGGAGCAAGCAAAATACCGACGATGACACAAGCGGTTGGAATAAACCAATAAGAGCCAATCAGCCACTGCCACAAATTATTTAAGCGATCAGGTAAGTCAGTCAGCGTTTGTATTGACCACAACTTAGTGAACTGCTTAAGCCTGTTTTGACCTGCATTGATCGTACGTGTCCAGACGCTGTCTCCATCATTTTTATTCACTGTGATGAGCCTTAGGGTTATCTGCTTCTGTAATAATAGCGTTTTTATGCGTACGTCTGGTCATATCTGTCTCAGTATGACTATCACTAGTTCCCAGAGGTATGATGGCCTCATTGTCGTGCTCGTCATATTCAATATCACTGTCTTTGTCATAAGCCATAGGCTCTAGGTGCGGTGCTGCTTCTAAATGTGGACCATTACCATTGTAAGCATTCTCATTATGTCTATCTAGATTATCATGTCGTTGTACATTTTCAGTGGCGGCAGAGGTTTTTCTAAATAACTTACGGTCATCGCCATGCTTGCTAGTAGATTGTTTACGCGGTTCGCTATTGGCAAAGATAGCATTTAGCGGCAGATGCAGTTGCTGTTTGGCATACGCTTCAGTATGCTCAAAACGTTTTACCAATAAACTCAGCCAAGGTTTTTGACCTTCCAATTTCATCTCATCCAACTCGTCCTTGATAGGAAGTGGATAGGGCAAGGTACGATAAAAGTCCCATAACGTCATCCTACTCAGGTCTCTTTTGAGCACATAGTCATCATCATCTGTCATGGTAATCAGATTGCTGTCTTGTAGGTAGTTAATATAGGTATACCATTTCGGCAGCTCTTTGCGACCTAAGACATTGCGCAGTGCTTGTTCGCTAACGGCTTCACCTTTTAAGTGGTGGGTATAGACCAAATTCAACATATCTAGCAAGCTGAGTAACGGGTGACGAGGGTAGACTTCTTCTGTCTCAAAAATGGTCAAGGTATAGCTGATTTCAACGCCTAATAAAATCAAATTCCACGACAGATAAATCCATAGTAGGAAGATAGGCAAGGCGGCAAAAGCGCCGTAAATCGCTTCGTAGCTGGTAAAGTTAGCCATCACTGTACCAAATAGATGCTTCATTAATTCAAAGACAATAGCCACAAACACGCCAGCGATGGCTGCGTTCTTTGCTGGTACGCGCGCCTTTGGAATAAACCAGTACATACCGATAAAGCCCGCCATCGTAATACCAATCGATGCCATTTGTACCCAAAAGCTCCAGTCGATACCGTAGCCTGCAATTTGACGATTGAGAAAACTCAGACTCTGTACAGTACTTGAAGCGATAAAAGCGGTGCCCAATACTAAGGGCCCTAGGGTAACGATAGTCCAATAACGCAGCATGCTTTTGATGCCACCAGAGCGATCTTCTACTCGCCAGATTTGGTTAAACGCGCGCTCGATAGTGGTCAAGGTCATGATAGTCGTAAAGAATAAAATCATGGCACCGATGATGGTTAGGTTAGATGACTTTTCGGCAAAGCTATTAATGTACTCACTAACTTGCATGCTCGATTGCGGCAATAGATTGCTATAAATGACGTCATAAATCTGCGCTCTAACTGATGCGAGTGCTGGTACAGATGACAAAATCATCAGTAATACCGTTAAGACAGGTACGATCGACAGCATAGTGGTGTACGTCAGCGAAGCTGCCTTTTGCTGGCAATTATCTTCAAAAAAATGCCGAGTCAAAAACCGTAAGAACTGAAACCAGCGCTGTTGTAAAAACGGGAGTTTTTGAGATAATTTTTCCATGTCGACCATTAAACAAAAGTAAGAGTGACAATAGTGTAACAAAGATGAACGGTTATCATCTGCGGTTTAATTGTGTCAAAATGCACCGCGTGGCACATCAGATACAATATAAGTCAGGTTATCAATCATGGTTATTTGCATGACAGTGAATGACTCGGGCATAATGTGCACATATTCTACAATGCTAGTTAGTCGTATATTTCGCCGCATTTTTAATGGCCAGTACGACTAACGATTTTATAAGGAAGCTTTGCTAATGAGTCAGACCGACCCTTATGTTTTGGTGCTTTATTATTCTAATTACGGTACGACTAAGACATTAGCATATGCTATCGCGCAAGGTATTGAAGATGCTGGCATGACTGCGCGTATCCGTACGGTACCGACAGTGGCACCTGAAACCACGTCAAGCAAACCTGCGATACCTGATGAGGGTGACTTGTACTGTACGATGGATGATCTAAAAGACTGTAGTGGTCTTGCTCTTGGTAGCCCAACACACTTTGGTAATATGGCCGCACCCATGAAGTATTTTTGGGATAATACCGTGACCCTATGGCTGGCAGGGAACCTACAGAACAAACCAGCCTCAGTATTTACGGCGACAGGTTCTATGCATGGTGGCCAAGAAACGACATTGTTGACGATGATGTTGCCGCTGATGCATCACGGTATGGTCATCGTAGGTGTGCCCTATGCAGAGCCAGCATTGAACCGCACTCATCGCGGTGGTACGCCTTACGGTGCTAGCCATGTCAGCGGAGCATCGCATGATCAGCCTATATCTACTGACGAGCGAGATTTGGGTATTGCGCAGGGTCGCCGTTTAGCGATTACGGCAGCTGCATTAGCACAGGCTAATTGGGGCTGATAAGCAACTTTTATAAACCTGCTGTCTAAAAGCGTCTGAGTCTCAAAGTCTATGATTGAGTGCTTATAACCACTCGGTTATAAACAAGTGGTTATAATAAAGAGCTACTTATTCATGTTCAGCAGTATATTATTCATTTAGGAAATCAAAATATCTAATGGCCACAACCCGCTCTAATACAAAGCCTCTTAAAACGGTTAAGCCTATCGCACCTATTGCACAGCGCTTGAAGGTTACGTGGTTAATTTGGCTCGTTTATAGACTGCTCGGATTGCCTATATTTATTAGTATCTTTAATCCTAGTAGCCCTGATATCGTTGGCGGTATTGCTTGGCAGGCATTATGGCTAGTGCCAGCATTGATTCTGACGCCATGGATATTGCGCGGTCGTTCCCCTTATGCATTGTTGATAAGCAGTATGTTTACCCTAGTATATTTGGGTGCGAGTGGCGTAGTGCTGTTTACTCGTATATATGGCAGTAGTTGGGCTGAAATCGCTGTGTATTTAGCGGATTTTTTACTATTGCTTGCTATCAATATTTGGCTATTTATTTTACTCAAACGCCTGCCTTCGATGAACAACGTTGTGAAGAAACCTCGTCAATAATTGAATTTATCTGAAGCCTAATAAATTATACCTATCAATCTAAAACTAAAAAAAGCGGCGCCCCATCTGGAGCGCCGCTTTTTTGTTTATAACTCTAAAGACAAGTAGATTAGTTAATCTTAGTTAATTCTAAATCCATCTTCTTACCATCGTTAATTTGGCTAACTTTAACTGGCATATAGTCCAAGCTTGGGGCTAACCAAAAACTGGTAGAGCGGCTATCGTCATCGTGGACGCGGTCAACACGTACCGTATCAAAGGTACCCGCTGGTACGGTAATCTTAGTGCTGCCTGACTTTTTAAATGGCGTCTTCTCAATTTTGTCTTTTTTCGCCATGTAGTAGTTACCAGAGAATTTACCGTTTAATAAATCCTGACGAATCTGTACCTCAAGGCTCAAGTCATCAAAGGCTTGTTGCGACATATTCATAGTCGTCGACTTGCCCTTATAGTTACTAGTGACTTTTTTGCTGCTTGGGTTAAAGTCTAGTTTGTGCGTGCGACCCATGCCAAGTAGTTTGTACGTGGTGCTCGCCTGCGTAGGACTGACATTGTTGCTATTAAGCGTAAAAGTGCTGTTTTGCGAGGCACTCGCCACACCAGCGACACGAGCCTTAACGTTATATTTCCACGTATTACCAGATTTGCTTAGCGTACGAGTTGCTGTGCCTTTGTATTTGTCCTCAACAGTAAAACTATAATCGGCAGTTGATGGTTGGACGGTTTTTGCGCTGGCAAGGGTAGGTGCGGTCATACTCAAAGCTCCAACGGTAGAGATACTGATGCCTGTTACCAAGGCAGATAGAAATTTAGATGGACTGCGTTTTGCGTTATTAGCATTATCAACATTGTCGCTTGATGACTTCTTGTGCATTGATGAAAAACTCATAGATACCCCTTCATTAATTTATTGCCGATATAGCAATTTTTTTCGTTCGTTCTTATTATGTCTACCAGACCTATAATGGTCATACGCTGTTACATTTTCAAGCGTAGTGTCATACCGCTTCGTGTAGAGCTTGTAGCAAATGTTTCTATAGTTAATTTAGCATTGGTCAAAATATAAATTCAGCTCGCTAATATTTTTAAATATTCCTACTTCTTGTCCTTTGTCTAACTAGCATATCGGCTTTACTAAGCGCAAAGCATTGATATGAGATGTTGGTTGATCAATTTTTGCAAAATAATCTTGTAAATTTTTGGGCTTTACACTTGAACCGAACTCACCTTGCCCCCACTTTTTGTTACAAGCTCAAGGCTTATCTATAAAGCATTGTTTTTGGCAGTGTTCCCTATAGATACTGGTATTGAGACCATTAATTCAAATAAACCCTTAATTTTATTAACCAACTTTTGGAGTCATATCGATGAACATTCGTCCTTTACATGACCGTATTGTCGTCCGCCGCATAGAAGAAGAAACAAAGACAGCTGGTGGTATCTTGCTTCCTGGTTCAGCACAAGAGAAGCCTTCACAAGGTGAAGTGCTTGCAGTTGGTAATGGCCAAGTTCGTGACAACGGTGAAACTCGTGCGTTAGATGTAAAAGCTGGCGACAAAGTTTTGTTCGGTCAATATGCTGGTCAAACCGTAAAGGTTGACGGTGAAGAACTATTGATTATGAAAGAGTCTGATGTATTGGGTGTGCTAGAAGGCTAGTCCTTTTGAGTATTATTTTATACTCAGCATATTTTGATAGCAGTTTCTAATGATCGCTTTTGATAAGCAACTATCAAATCAATCAATTGTATTCTCATACTTATAATAGTGGAGTAATTTAACATGGCAAAAGACGTAAAATTCGGCATTGATGCCCGTAAACAAATGATGGACGGCGTAAACGTTCTAGCAAACGCAGTACGTGTAACATTAGGCCCTAAAGGTCGCAACGTTGTTATCGACAAATCATTTGGCGCACCTACCATCACTAAAGATGGTGTATCCGTTGCCAAAGAAATCGAGCTAGAAAACAAATTTGAAAACATGGGTGCACAGCTGGTACGTGAAGTGGCTAGTCGCACTAACGATGTCGCTGGTGATGGTACAACAACTGCGACTGTATTGGCTCAGTCAATCCTACAAGAAGGCATGAAGTCAGTTGCTGCTGGCATGAACCCAATGGATCTTAAGCGCGGTATCGACAAAGCGGTACGTGAAGCGGTTAAAGAAATCCATAAACTATCAACGCCAGCTGACGATCACAAAGCAATCGCTCAAGTTGGTTCTATCTCTGCAAACTCAGACACCAAAATCGGTGAACTGATCTCGCAAGCGATGGAAAAAGTAGGCAAGCAAGGCGTTATCACTGTTGAAGAAGGTTCAAGCTTTGAAGATACCCTAGAAGTTGTAGAAGGTATGCAGTTTGACCGTGGTTATATCAGCCCATATTTTGCTAACAAGCAAGACAGCCTCACTGCTGAATTTGAAAACCCATATATCTTATTAGTTGACAAAAAAATCAGCAACATCCGTGAGATCGTTCCATTACTTGAGCAAGTAATGCAGCAGAGCAAGCCGTTGCTAATCATCGCTGAAGATGTAGAAAACGAAGCACTAGCAACACTAGTTGTAAACAACATGCGTGGCGGCTTGAAAACTTGTGCTGTTAAAGCACCAGGTTTCGGCGATCGTCGTAAAGCAATGTTAGAAGACATCGCAACGCTAACTGGCGGTACTGTAATCTCTGAAGAGATTGGCCTAAGCTTAGAGACTGCTACTCTAGAGCAACTTGGTACTGCTAAGAAAGTGACTGTCGGTAAAGAAAACACCGTTATCGTTGATGGCGCTGGCAACAAAGCTGACATCGAAAACCGTGTTGAGTCTATCAACCGTCAAATCGAAGAGTCTACTTCTGACTATGACAAAGAAAAGCTACAAGAGCGTGTTGCTAAACTAGCAGGCGGCGTAGCAGTTATTAAAGTCGGCGCAGCAACTGAAACTGAAATGAAAGAGAAGAAAGACCGTGTTGACGATGCGCTACATGCAACTCGTGCAGCGGTCGAAGAAGGCGTTGTACCTGGCGGCGGTGTTGCCTTAGTTCGTGCGATGAATGCATTGTCTGAACTACGCGGTGATAATGACGACCAAAACGCTGGTATGAACATCCTACGTCGTGCGATGGAAGCACCACTACGTCAAATCGTAACCAACGCTGGCGAAGAAGCTTCAGTTGTGGTCAACGAAGTGAAGAGTGGCAGTGGTAACTACGGTTACAACGCAGCGA
This sequence comes from Psychrobacter sp. NPDC077938, assembly GCF_044542635.1. NCBI lineage: Bacteria > Pseudomonadati > Pseudomonadota > Gammaproteobacteria > Moraxellales > Moraxellaceae > Psychrobacter > Psychrobacter sp. NPDC077938. Next base: position 21,472 of record NZ_JBITUW010000001.1, on the reverse strand, counting down.
CTGGCGAATATGGCGATATGCTAGAGATGGGTATTCTTGATCCAGCTAAAGTTGCTCGTTCAGCATTAGAAAACGCTGCATCTGTTGCAGGCTTAATGCTAACGACTGAAGTTATGATCACTGACTTACCGCAAGGTGATGACGGTATGGCTGCTATGGGCGGCGGTGCTGGAATGGGCGGTATGGGTGGAATGGGCGGCATGATGTAATTTATGCCTCGACTGAATTTGTACGCCGTTGTTAACCTCGTTCGATGTACTATAAGTACAATCTTTACTCGGCTGCCTAGTCGTACTGTTTCAGTCAACCCATAAAATACTTTTCACTATAAATATAACTACCGTAGTAAAAGTGTTTTAACGACCAAAAGCCCTGCTATCGAAAGATAGCAGGGCTTTTTTATGCAATCTAATATGACGGTTTTTTTATGTGAAAAATCTTTGAGTTATGATAGATTGTCATTAAATTAGATTTGTATTTTTTGAAGAGGAAGTATATTGAGCGCTACTTTCAAAAGGTTTTATTCACAATCAATGGATTTCCGTAAATCTCTGTTAAGTGAAACGAATAAAATTCCTAATATCGATGATTTTAATCATAGAGAGATAGCAACTTTGATTTTGGCAGATATTTCATCTGAACATGGTCATGCTGTACACTTATTAGCTAAAGAAGGGTGTAATATTTCGGCTAGTAGCTTGTTGCGCCTGCAATTTGAATCATTAATAAAAGCGCAATGGATATATTGGGTTGCTAAAGATGATATCGTTGAAAGATTCTATAAACCTTTGACTCAACAAAATGCATCGCAGGCTGAGAGACATATACCTAAAATCAATATAATTTTGGATGATTTAGAAGGTGCTGCGAAAGAGGGAATAGTTCCTGAGAGAGCAGTAGCAATGATGAGAGAGTTTAAAGAGTTAACGATGAAACCAGCAAACTCATATGTCCATACAGGTATGCATGCGTTTTCAAGAAAGAAGGATGGTTTTCCTGAGCCATTGATTATTCAGATATTACAGAACTCTAATGGGTTAGAAGCATTAAATGCAATGCTTTTAGCTACCGTGGTAAATTCTGCCGACATGATACAAAAGGTACTAGCTCTACAGTATCTTTACATAGATAGCCTACCGATGCACATACCTCAAATAATGGAGAAATTTTACAATATGCGTTATCAATAGGTTTCTATATCAAAATATTGATCCGCTGCATTGTGCATAAAGACCTACGTTTATCATCAGACACTTCTTTATCATAGCCATATTCTATCAAATTCAAATGAACTCATTATGGGTCTTGCTACTCACGAATGATCGAGTGAGACATTGTTCTCCTAATCGGTATAAAAGAGTCTCAAACAAAAATGGGTAAAGTTGTCTTATTGATTACCTTTCTCACCGATAAATGAGTGTGAATGTCTTTTACGCTAGCAAGCTTGTGTAGTTTACGTGTGAACCGCTCATAACCATCGAGATTGGGGCTGACTACTTCTAACAAATAATCGTAAGAACCCGATACCACATGTCCATTAATCACCTCGTCCATATTGGACAGAGCACGCTCGAAGGTTGCGATAGATTCTTCTTGATGGCTGTTGAGACTGACCTCCACAAAGAAACTCATCGCAATACCCGCTTTGGCTTTGTTTACGTTTGCTTGATAGTTCTCTATATAGCCTTCGTCCTCCAAACGTTTGAGGCGTCGCGCGCAAGGAGAAGGCGACAGCCCTATACGTTCGGACAGTTCGGCTGTAGATAAACGCGCTTCTTTCTGGAGCACTTCCAAGATATGGCGGTCGATTTTGTCCATAATTTACCTTTTGGATTTTTAAGCCAATAATTTTGATTTAGTTAGCATTATCCACCAAATATTTGCAAAATTGCAATGAATAAATAGAGATAAAAGCGCGTATTTTAATCGATAATTGGTCTTTGTATACCAGCATAAGACACGACTATGAATACGATATTCCATCCCTCATCGCGCAAAAATCCTTTGTTTATAATGTCGCCACTAACCAAAGGCTATGTGGCGATGAGCGTCGTATTATTGATTTGGTCAGGCTTTGCGTTGACTGTACGAGCGGTTGGAGCATCGTCGCTAAGTATTGCGGATGTCATGCTCATTCGCTTCAGTGTACCGCTGGTCTTATTGACTCCTTGGGTACTCTCTAGTTGGCATGAAGTCAAAAATATAAGACTGCCAGATATCATGTTCGTTTTACTTGGTGGCGTGCCTTTTCTTTTATTGGCTGCTTTTGGCGCAAGTACGGTACCAGCAGCTTATGTTGGTACTATTTTGACAGGCACGCCAGTTTTCTTTGCCGCAATATTGTCTTTTATTTTTTATCGTCAACGAATATCATTAAGAAAATTTGCCGCATTAATCCTTATTCTCTTTGGTATCGCTACTATGATTTGCGGGCGTGCACAGTCAATACCTAATAGTCTTCTGTACGGTGTGGCGTTATTGTTGATGGCAAGCCTGATTTGGGCGGGTTATACCTTAGGGTTAAAAAGCACCAAATTGAGTCCAATCGCTATTGCTATCGTGCTCTCATATACCTCGTTTTTTCTGACATTGATGATGGTTCTGTCTGGTATCGTGGAGACGAATATAGGTTCTGTATCTTTTGATGAAGCGCTTCCGTTTATCCTAGTACAAGGACTTGGTGTAGGGGTAGTATCAACCATTGCGTTTTCTTATGCAGTCAAACAACTGGGCTCCATTCGTACCTTATTACTTGGCTCTTTGTCACCAGGATTAACCGCTATACTAGCCATGCTGATACTCAATGAGTCTCTATCAGTCATTATGATATGCGGCATCGTACTCAGTACCATTGGCGTCATCTTGTCCAATCGAGCGAAATAAACTAATTAAGGAAGTATCATGATGTTAAACAATATGCCTATCATCAATGGTGATCCACTGTGGGCATTATTAGGTAGGTTTCGTGCTGACCAACGTAAACATAAAATAGATCTATTGGTTGGTGTCTATCGAGATAAGCATGGCGATACGCCTGTAATGAAAACCGTGCAAAACGCAGAGATACATCTTGCTCACCAAGCGCATTCAAAAGCTTATGGCATGTTATCGGGTAACGCTAATTTTAATCAGCAAATGGCAAAATTTGTACTGGGTGATAGTCCAAGTCTAAAAAACCAGTGCACGATTCAGACGGTTGGGGCATCAGGTGCATTACGACTCATTGCTGATTTGATCGCCACGCTCTCTCCAGATTCAACCGTTTGGATCAGTGACCCTGGCTATATCAATCATCGTCCGCTGATGGAAGGTGCTGGGTTAGCGGTTAATACGTATCCTTGGCAAAATAAAAATGGCCAGTTAGATATTGATGCGTGTTTTGCTGCGTTAGAAAAAGCAAAAGAAGGAGACGTACTGCTATTGCATGCGTGCTGCCACAATCCTACGGGTATAGATCCTTCTTTAGAGCAGTGGCAACTGTTTTCTGATAAATGTAAACAGAAAAATATTGTCCCGTTTATTGATATGGCGTATCAAGGTTTTGGATATGATCCGGATACCGATGCTGCAGGGCTTCGTCTAATGATCGAAGACGCTGACTTTGCATTTATCGCCGCCAGCTGTTCAAAAAATATGGGGCTGTACAACGAGCGTACGGGTATTGCTATGGTGATGACGACGAACCATGAGCGTCACGCAGATATACAGACACTCTTAGAAACCATCACACGCGCCAACTACTCTATGCCGCCCAATCACGGTGCTGCAGTTGCTTCTTATTTACTAGACAAACCAGACGATTGGCTAGTAGAGTTGGCAAGCTACCGTAGTAGGGTAGATACTATTCGCCGAGCATTGGGCGCAGTATTAAAAGATAGGGGTGCACCTGCAGAGTTTTTGGACATTTCGCACCAAAAAGGCATGTTTTCTCTATTACCGCTAACAGAAAATCAAATGCTGATATTGCAAGATGAGTTCGCGATTTACGGTATGCCAAATGGTAGAATTAATATTGCAGGTTTGAAAATGACGGAAATCCCTCAACTAGCGGACGCTATCATATCGATTATTTCACGTTAGAGAATAATTCTTATCGCTCAGTGCAATGGTTTTATCCACCAATCGCCACAGCAAAAAGGACACGACTATTTATACTTTATATTGGGATAAGGGTGGTGCCAATATGGCCACCCATGCTGTCTTTGAGGAGCTAGGCGCGTCCTATGAAATGATAGAAATAGACCTGTCTAAAAATATGCAAAAATCAGCTGAGTATCTAGCCATCAATCCAAATGGCAAAGTACCTACGTTAGTGCATCAGGGACAGGTTATTTATGAGTCTGCGGCAATTTTAATGTATGTGTTAGATCAGTACCCAGAGTCTGGGCTAGCACCTGACACAGGATGCCCTAGGCGCGGTGTCTATTACCAGTATTTGTTTTGGATGTCTTCTACACTGCAAGAAGCCGCTAATCACTGGGCACATCCCGAGCAGTACATTAGCGGCGAGCACAATTTGCAACAAGTGAAAGATAAAGCGAATGACGTGCTAACCCACTGCTGGGGTATTGTTGAAAAGGGATTGGCCAGTCATGGTCCATGGTTGTTGGGCGATAAATTAAGTGGGGCTGATTTTCATTTATTTATGATCGCTCACTGGAGTCAGCGATATGCGAGTCGAGCACAGGATTGGACACACCTAAATGCACACTATCAAGCCATGCTAAACCGTGCCTCGATAAAAGAAATGATGGCACAAGAAGGGTTGTTATAACCTGTTCATATGTTCAACTAAAGGATATCTAATGAGTGAGTTAGAAGCACTGAATGCAATGCTTCTAGTGACTTCTAGCGATTGTAGTAAATATAGTTTTTATATCAAGCTACTGGCTTGCTTTATCCCTTCTAAAAGTTCATGTCTTATCCATCAGACGCCTCGATGCAGTAATAATATCCTGCCAAATCAAACTGCTTTAGCTGTTCAGCCTTTTACTTTATATTGACCATTTTCTCACCTTTCTCGATGAATCGCGTTTCGCTAAAAGTATGATTTTGTCATAAAGTCTATTTAGCTATTAGAAGTTCTGTTATCGAAAGATAGCAGGACTTTTTTGTGTCTAATTTTAATGGTGAGTTTCTTTTAACATGTACTACTATATATTCTATTATTTGAATATATAATGGAATAACATTTTACTTAAAAGGAGTTTGGACACGTGTTGCGGATCAGAATGCGCAAAATATCGTGTGCCATTTAATGTGATGACGATGAAAAAGATTAGGCTTGGAATCCTTATAGAAGATAAGACCTTGGCGTGGTACAACTTTGAACCACTTAAATCATTGGTGGATGAAGGAGTTGTCGAGGTTTGTATTGCTATTCAACGAAATATAAAACAGAAACGCAGTGTACTAAAGTCTATTCCCCTAATTAATCAAAAAATATTCTCTTCTCTTTCTCGAACTAAGAGTAATGCTAAGCATTATTCTATCCACGACTTATCAAAAAATGGCTCAATGCCTACTATCATGTCTATACCGAAACAGGGTGAGTACACTGAAGAAATTGAAGATTCAGTGATTGAGAAAATCGAAGCTGCGGATTTAGATTACCTGCTTAATATTGGTTTCAGAGCGCTGACAGGAAAAATTTTAAGTATTACAAAAAATGGCGTGCTTTTTTTTCATTATGGCAACAATGCAATACAACATGATAAGCCTACGTTATATTGGCAGTTTGCTGAACAATGGGAAAGTAGCGTCGTTACTTTGCAATTATTAAATGAACATCTTAATGTAGATAAAGTAGTAGGGGAAGGCTATGGCACGCTATTTTATTGGGATTATAACTTAACTAAGCGTAAGTCAAATGGGATCGCAGCATCGGTATTATATTGGTACTTCCACAGGAATAGAGTTGGAGTTAATACCGGAAAGTCTATTAAGACAACTGACGAACACACGGTTCATCATAAACCTGACTTATCAATGATCATCAAACACTTACCTAGATTCTTAAAATATTATACTGTCAAAACTTTTTATAAGAGTTTTTATCTCAATCAGTGGAGCCTCTTTATTGGTTCTACTGATCAGCCGATACAAACATACACGGAGATACTACCTGAAAAGGGATGTTTTTGGGCCGATCCTTTTTATATTGAACACGACTCAAGACGTTACATATTTTTTGAAAGCTTGAACTACAAAGAGAATATTGGTCGAATAGAGTGGATAGAGCTGAATGAAAGCCATCAAGTTATTAGTTCAGGACAAGCTGATTTGGGTATTAGCACGCACTTAAGCTTTCCCAATGTATTCGAGTATGAGGATGCTGTCTATATGATTCCAGAGGCTGCAAAAACCAATTGTATTAGCTTATTAAAAGCGACAGATTTTCCGTGTAAGTGGGAAAAAGTTCATGAGTTAGTTTCAGGCGTTCAGGCAGTAGATAGCGCCGTGATTGAGCATAATGGATTATGGTATCTTTTCACAACTCATGGTTCAATTTCAGCATTTACTATGGATTTAGAGCTGTACCTTTATACCTCTGACAAGCTGCAAGCAGATAATTGGACCATTCATCCCTCAGCGCCTCTAAAAATTGACGTGCGTGGTTCTCGATTAGCAGGCGCATTATTCCGGAAAAACGGTCAGCTCTTTCGTACTGCTCAGGATGGCACTCTTAGATATGGGCGTAGGGTGGCTTTATACCTAGTAGAGGAGTTGACACCGACCTCTTATAAAGAAACCTTTGTACGTTATATTGAACCGAATTGGGAGACTGATATTGATCGTCTCCATACCTATAATATTTATAATGAAACAGTAGTACTGGATGTTTCAAGGGATAAATTGCGCTTTAGAGTATAGGACCTAGAATGTTTAGTGGTTGGAGAATGAAAAACCCATCATAAGTTTCGGTTTATAACGGGTTTTTTATAATTTTGACTCAAATTATATCAAGCTACTGATGCGCCGCATCTCGTCTAAACGTCCACGTCTTATCATCAGACGCGTCTTCACAGTAATAATATCCTGCCAAATCAAACTGCTTTAGCTGCTCAGCATTGGTCAGCTTATTATCAGCAGCATATTTCACCATCAGTCCACGGGCTTTTTTGGCATAAAAGCTAATCACTTTGTATTGACCATTTTTTTCGTCTTCAAATCGTGGCGTAATGATGTCTGCCTTCAGTGCTTTTTTCTTTACCGCCTTAAAGTATTCATTAGAAGCCAAATTAACCAATGTTTTGTCATCGCTGTCAGCCATACGCGCATTGATAACGTTAGTCACTTCCTCACTCCAAAATTCATAAAGATTGTCACCGCGCTCATTTTTCAGCTTGGTACCCATCTCTAAACGATATGGCTGGATCAGATCTAGTGGCTTTAGTACTCCATACAGTCCAGACAAAATACCTAAGTGCTCATTGACATAAGTAGCGGTATCTTTGTCCATATGATACATATCAAGTCCAGTATAGACATCGCCATCGAACAAATAGCCTGCAGGTTTAGCGGCATTATCGGAGGCATCGTTAGTAAACGGCTGCTCTTCGCTCCAATGCCATTGTTGATTGCGCGTAGCATTAAGCTGAGCCAGATCGTCAGATATGCTCATCAATTCTTGTAGGTCAACAGGCTCTTTTGACTTCAGTACTTTCATCAGTTCTTGTGAGCGTTCGATTAGCTCGGGCTGACTATAATAATTGCCTAAATTTAGTGGTATAGCGTCTGTTTCGTTCAGGGATTTTGCAGGGGAGAGTAAAAAATACATGGTTATTCCTTATTATAATGAATCGATGACGGGTTTTTTCGAGTGTCAAGTATTCTTATTATACGGTATGCATGGGTGGAACTTGACTCAACCTTGCTTATTTTGTGTTTATTGACGTTATTTGTTTAATAAAAGAACGGATTTAACATTAGGAAATAAATGGAGTTAGGCCTGTATCTATAAGGGCTAAGCGTTTTTAAGAAAAATAAAAGGCTTTAATATACCAACAAAAAGTATGCCAATGGTGTAAATACCTAAATTTTTATTTTACTTGTGGGTCATCATTAGACAATGAAACTTGACGAACGATATCTCTATAATAAAAAGGCATGATGGTAAAGTAGCTATCATTTATTAAATTGATAACCTTTGATCGCTGTAATGGATTAATCATGATCAATGGGTTTTGTCCCCTGTGCTTTTTAGATGTGCGTTGAGGGTATTAAAGGTAGTCGTGAGACGTAAATATAGTCATTGGACGTAAGTAAGGAGACGGTATGAAAATCGGTGTAATCAGTGCAGATATCACGAGCGAGAGCCGTGTAGCCATAACCCCAGACGCAGTCAAAAAATTGCGTAAACTTGGGTTTGAAGTCGTCATTCAGTCAGGTGCAGGCCAAGCAGCATACTATGCTGATGAGTTGTATCAGGCTGCGGGTGCCGACATTGCCAGTAGTCTCACCGAGGTGATTACCCAGTCTAAGATTATTACCACCGTCAATGACCTACCAGTGGAAGCCACTGAAAGCTTATCGTCTGGTCAGATCGTCATTGGCATGCTCGACCCGTATCGCAACACTCAGCTTGACACTTATGCAGCCAAAGGCGCAACAGTCTTTGCGATGGAGTTATTGCCTCGCACATTGTCACGTGCACAAAATATGGATGTATTATCATCACAAGCCAACCTTGCTGGTTATAAAGCCGTATTGCTCGCGGCCAATGAGTATTCACGTCCTTTTCCGATGTTTATGACGTCGGCAGGTACGGTTAAGCCAGCCAAAGTCGTTATCCTAGGTGTTGGTGTTGCAGGTTTACAGGCGATTGCGACAGCAAAGCGTTTGGGTGCAGTGGTAGAAGCCAGTGACCTACGTCCAACCGCTCGCGAGCAAGTAGAGTCACTCGGTGGTAAATGGCTTGATGTGCCGATGAGCGCAGAGGAGGCTGAAACAGCTAAGTCTACCGGTGGTTATGCATGGACGCCATCAGAGCAATATGTCAAAGATCAAGCGGCTGTCGTGGACAAAGCATTGAGCAACGCTGACATCGTTATTACTACGGCGCAGATTCCTGGTCGTAACGCTCCGCGCTTGGTACATGGCGCAACGCTTGCCAAAATGAAGGCAGGTTCTGTACTGATCGATATGGCTGCTGGTACCGGTGGTAACGTCGAAGGCAGTGTGCCTAACGAAACCATCACCACAGACAACGGCGTACGTATCGTTGGTGCCGCCAATATCCCTTCACAGCTCGCCGCACAGTCGTCAGATTTGTATGCCAATAACCTTGTTAACTTTATTACGACATTGATTGCACCTGCTGGCGATGACGCATCGGCTAGCTTGGCACTTAACTTAGACATGGAAGACGAGATTCAGGGCGCACTGGCAGTGACACATGACAGTCAGGTACGACTAGCCAAACGATAGTTTGAACAGTCTATTACCACATATTTTGTCACTACACATTTGCCAGTAATGAATAAATTTTTAGGAGGATTAGATGATTGCCACTATTTTAGCTGCAGCGCCAGCCGGTGCGGCCATGAGTAGCACACCATTTGTAGCGATTTTCACTGTATTTGTGCTCGCTATTTTTGTTGGATACTACGTGGTTTGGGGCGTGACGCCTGCATTACATACGCCATTGATGGCGGTAACCAACGCTTTATCAAGTATCGTCATCGTGGGTGCGATGCTACAGACCGTCACGATTGATGGTTCAATGTTTACACCGACCAGTTTGCTTGGTGCCTTTGCGGTATTTTTAGCCAGTATCAATATTTTCGGTGGCTTTGCCGTGACCGAGCGTATGCTTGCGATGTTCAAACCGAAAGTGAAAAAAGCACCAGTCGCGACCACTGATGCCGGAGGTGACGCATGAACGACTTCTCAACAATGATTGCGGCAAATGCAGATTGGTTCTATCTAGTCGGCGCTATCCTCTTTGTTTTAACGTTACGTGGTTTGTCTAGCCCAAAAACCGCGATTCGCGGTAACCGTTTTGGTATGGCAGCGATGGCAATTGCTGTCGTCACGACGTTCTTCTTAGCAGAAGGCCCTGTGCTTTGGTTGATCATCGGTGCGATGATATTGGGTGCCCTTGTTGGTATGTGGAAAGCGAAAACAGTCGCAATGACCCAGATGCCAGAAACGGTTGCTTTAATGCATTCATTCGTCGGTTTGGCAGCGGTTGCGATTGCACTTGCGACGGTATTACACACTGAACAACAGCATGGTGCCGTTGCTCGCATAGAGCTATTTATCGGTTGCTTCATCGGTGCGATTACGTTCTCAGCCTCGGTCTTTGCCTTTGGTAAATTGGCAGCGAAAAGCTGGGCGAAAACATTGGTTGGCGGCTGGGTAAAACCAGTTCAAGCGCTACTATTCATTGCGATGATTGGTTTCGGTGGGGTGTATTTCGTCACTGATTCATTACCCGCATTTTATGCGATGGCAGTGATTGCCGTTATCTTTGGTTGGATGTGGATTGCCCCAATTGGCGGCGGTGACATGCCGGTGGTTGTATCACTACTGAACTCGTTCTCAGGTTGGGCAGCAGCAGGTATTGGTTTTACCCTTGGCAACTCGATGCTGATTATCGCAGGTTCGCTAGTCGGTTCATCAGGGGCGATCTTGTCTTATATCATGTGTAAAGCCATGAACCGCTCACTACTTAATGTCTTGTTCGGTGGTATGGGCACATCAGCTGTGGCAGCAGGCGGCGATGATGGAGCACCGAAGAACTACAAAGCGGGCTCAGCAGAAGACGCAGGGTTCCTCATGTCTAATGCTAGCAGCGTGGTCATTGTGCCAGGTTATGGTATGGCACAAGGCCGTGCACAGAACGCAGTAAAAGAGCTATATGAGCTATTAAAAGAAGAAGGCGTTAACGTTCGCTTTGCCATTCATCCAGTTGCTGGTCGTATGCCAGGTCATATGAACGTCCTATTGGCTGAAGCTGATGTACCTTATGATGATATTTTAGAAATGGACGAGATTAACTCAGATTTCGCAAGTACAGATGTGGTCTTGGTTATCGGCGCAAACGACGTTGTAAACCCATCTGCGAAAGACGATCCTACTTCTCCAATCTTCGGTATGCCGATTCTAGAAGTCAGCAAAGCCCAGACGGTTATGGTTATCAAGCGTTCAATGAGTACTGGTTATGCAGGTCTGGATAACAGCTTATTCTACATGGATAAAACGATGATGATCTTTGGTGATGCTAAGAAAATGGTAGAAGAGATGGTACGTACTATCAATGGCGGCGGTCATTAATCTCTAAACTATGTTTTTAACCATGATTATTTGCAGATAATTTTTTAGATGAAGAAAGTCACTGAGGTGGCTTTTTTTGCGTTAAAGTGGGCGGCATTTATGAACCGACTATAGACTGAGGTTTTTCCAGTTACGGTCAGTTTTTAATGATCATAATATTAACTGTGCTTTATGTACTCAGTATACGATTTGCGCTTGATTAATCTTTTAACCCATGTGAACTGCTTCAACGATAGACAATCACCAATTATAAATACGATGAAATAAGAGAAAATTTATGAATATGCTACTGCGTTTTTTTATTATGGTCAGTTTACTTAAACAACAGCTCAAGCATCAATCGACGAGTGAGACTATCAGTCTAGAGACGTTGACTGCACCGACCGTTCGTCATTATCGAATTTTGCCTCACGATATGGGATTTCGCGATCATTTACCCAATTATCGTTATTTATCATTTATTGAGCTAAACGTGACACGCTGGGTAAAGGCGTGCTGTCATGAAAAAGGCATTAAGCCGCTCAATTGGGTGATTGCCATGCAAGAGATGATTTATCTGAAGCAAATTAAATTTTTGGATAAAATGACGCTTAGCAGTGCAGTCGCAGGATGGGATCATAAGTATGTGTATTTTGAACATCGGTTCTTTGTCAAAAATCAGCTGATGGGCGTTGGTATGACCAAGTTTGTTTTTACAAATAGTAAAGGTATGCGCACACCAGAAGTATTAGACATGATGGGCGAGCAATTAACAGACACCATTAACACATGGAATGAGCATCAAGTCGCGGTAAAATCGACTAAGTCAGCCTAATCCACATCGCAAAACAGTATTGAAAGACAACATCGTAAAATAACTTGCCTATAATCATTTGCTGAATTTTGGTAGGATAGAGCCCATCAAGTCGTCAGTATTAGGACGATGGCATCGTTTTTAATATGATGATTCTCAAAACGACTAAAAAAAGGTACCGTTATGACCCCACAAAAATTAAAATGGACAGACAGCTTAGATATCGCGATTGAGCTTTATGAGAAATTCCCAGAAACAGATCCGCAGTATATTCGCTTTACTGATTTGCATCGCTGGGTAACTGAGCTTGAAGGCTTTGATGATGATCCACAAAAATCAAATGAAGGCATCTTAGAAGCCATTCAAATGAACTGGATTGATGAAGCTGATTAATCGATTCGGTCTGCCAGCATTACTATAAACAGAAAACTAAATAAACAGATAGAAAAGGCCGCATCATGACATCACAAATTAAAGAGCTACCAGAAGCGATAGCTTGTAGCGGTATCAGCGTTCGTACCACCAATAATGCTGAGATAAGCCATGACACTGCCAAACTTGGTAGATTATGGCAGAAGTTTTATCAAAATCACGCGGGTGAACTCCCTGAAGGTGAAGACATTTATGGTGTCTATCACAACTATGAAAGCGATGATCTGGCAGGAGCATTTGACGTTGTGGCCAGTTGGAAAGTAGCCAGCGAGCAAGATGCACAATCAGAAAGCGACAGTGTAGCCAGTACTAGTAACGTAGTGACGGTTGATATTCCTGCAGGAAAGTACTTGGTATTTTCTGAAGAAGGTTATATGCCTAACACTGTGATGAATGCATGGGAAAGTGCTTGGGAATATTTCAATGCACCCGATTGCGAGCATACCCGAACGTTTAATGTAGACTTTGAGCATTATATCGGTGGTAACTTAGAATACGGTCAAGTTGATGTTTATATTGGTATCGAATAAAGCTAGTAATTGGCTTAAATAACTTAAGCTTATCAAGCCATTTTCGATAAAGTAATGACAGAAAAAGCGCTAACCTAAATCAGGTAGCGCTTTTTCTTTGGGCCTATGTAATCAATTAGACAGGTGCAAATAACCTTGCAATCAGTCCAACAGTAGGTTTTCCAAAATGCCTTCGTAAATCTGCGCAAGCTTTCCTAAATCATCGACTTCTACTTTTTCATCTACTTGGTGAATCGTTGCATTACGCACACCCAGTTCGACCACTTGGGCTCCAGTTGGCGCGATAAAGCGTCCATCGGAGGTACCACCAGAAGTAGATAGCGTTGTATCGACATCAGTAACTTTTTTGATGGCATTGTGACATGCCGAAACCAGTTTTCCTTCAGGGGTCAAAAACGGCTGACCAGATAATTTCCAATGAATATCGTAGCTCGCTTTACTGTTGGCAAAGTGCTTATCAAAGATAGCATGCGTTTTTGCCTTTAGTTCATCTTCAGTCGTTTCAGTTGAGAAACGGAAGTTAAAAACCACGTTTAGCGTTTCAGGAATGACATTGGTTGCGCCAGTGCCGCCGTTAATATTTGATATTTGCAATGACGTGGCTGGGAAGTAGTCATTGCCATTGTCCCATGCGGTAGACGTCAGTTCAGCAAGGGCAGACATCGCCGCATGAATCGGATTAGATGCTAGATGTGGATAGGCGACATGGCCTTGTTTACCTGTAACAGTAAGCTCTGCGCCCAATGAGCCACGACGACCGTTTTTGATAATATCACCTAACGTATCGGTACTTGATGGCTCACCAACGAGACAGTAGGTAATTTTTTCTTGACGTGCCTCTAAAGTCTCGATCACTTTGACCGTACCATTAATTGACGGGCCTTCTTCATCTGAAGTGATTAAAAAAGCAATCGAGCCGTTATGCTCAGGATGATTGGCAACAAAGCGTTCGGCTGCAACAGTAAAAGCTGCAATACCAGTTTTCATATCGGCGGCACCGCGTGCCCATAGATACCCATCAGCGATAGTTGGAGTAAACGGAGGGTAGGTCCAGTTTTTTTCGTCACCTGTTGGCACGACGTCAGTATGACCAGCAAAGCAAATCACTGGATCGGTAGTACCGCGGCGTGCCCATAAGTTTTTAACTTCGGCATGTTCGCCGCTTTGTTTTCTATCACCAAAATACATAAACTCGCAATCAAAGCCTGCCTGTTCTAACCGTGCTGACAACATATCTTGGCAACCATCGTCATCGGGCGTCACTGAAGGGCGCTCTAACAGTGCAATACTTAAATCTAAGGTTTCTTGCTGATGAGTCGTGTTTTGAGATGCGCTTGATTGGTTATGAGAGTCAGACATGGATAAGCCTTTTGTAGAATAAATTGAAATGGTAAATATAAATAAAGATTAGAGGATAAATGCTAAACGGCTACTTCGACAAAGGGTACAAGACCGTCACGGCGCATCCAAGTAGCGATAGAGTAGCGTTGACGATGCGCGATTTGTACTTGATGACGTAAATCGCTATCAAAAATGATTAGTCTATTGGCAACTGGCATCACTTCATGGTGCGTGCCATGCTTATCAACGACTTCTAGCGCACCGCCGTCAGTGGTTTCCCAATCATCATTAAGATAAAACACTGCCGAGATAACACGTTCATCACGTCCAGCAGGGTTGTCACTGTGCCACTGATAGCCAAAGCCAGTCGGATAGCACGCATAATGCGCTTCACTATGGCGAATACCAGCGAACAAACTACGATTGAATAGCGAGGCCAAAGCATTGATGCTTTGTAGATAATAGTAGCCTGCAAAAAAGTCTTCAGTAATCCAGCGTATTCTATCACCGCGAATATCACTGATGCGAACACCCGCGGTCAGCTCTGCATCACGATAGTCAATAAAACCGCTTTCTGCTTGTAGTGCCAATAAGGCAGTACTATTGAATACATCATCAATAATGAGCCAGCCGTCAGTGACAAAGGTATCGAGCTGTTTATCCGTTAGCTTATCTTCCCAGTTAACCGCAAAGTCAGTCATTTGCAATACGTGCTGAGTAGGAATTTCTTGGCTATCATTATGAGTATCTGGCAGCAGTAATGGTGGATTACCCTGACCTATCGGATGATCAACGACCAACGCTGTCTTGTTAAGGTTGCTAATAATCTGCGTCATTTCATCTCATTATTATCAATCAGCTGTCAATATACCGTCATTCAATACGTTTTTATTGAAAGCACTTACTAAAACCACATTATCTTTTACTCTGCCTATGCTACCATAGATGCAATTTTTCTTATTTAAACTTTTGAGATTATGAACTATAAACACGCCTACCACGCTGGTAACTTTGCTGATGTGGTTAAACACATTTTATTGGTACAACTGCTTAATCAACTGGGGCAGAAAAACAAACCTTTTTATGTGCTTGACGCTTATGGCGGTCGTGGACTGTATTCACTAAGCAGTGAAGAAGCGCGCAAAACAGGTGAGGCCAAAGGCGGTATTCAAGCTTTTCTAAAAGCAGATACCGAAAAGGCACCAGCTGCTGTCAAAGATTATATGGAAGGCATTAAGCAAGCCAAATTCACTTATGATAATAAAGTCTACCCTGGTTCGCCATGGTGGGTGGCCCATCACGTCGAAAAAACCGCAGCTAAAAAGCCTGATGCTGGCGTACGTGCTGAGGCTTTTGAAGCCAAAGCGACTGAATACGATGCGTTGAACTATCAGCTACATAAGTTGCCAATTGGTATCCAGCATCGTGATGCTTTTGAAGGTATCACCGCTGTTATTCCACCAAAAGAAAAGCGCGGTTTGATTTTCCTTGATCCCCCTTATGAGCAAGAGCACAAAGATTTTACGCGCCTTATCGATTTATTAGTCGCGGCTTATAACAAATGGCCACAGGGTACTTATGCGCTTTGGTTCCCAATCAAAAACATCGAAGCCGTAGAGCTCTTCTATAAAAAGCTCAAACGTACTGAAATGAGACGTCAGCTGGTTTGTGAGCTAAACATTTATCCTAATGATGTTGCGGTTGGTCTGAACGGTACAGGTCTACTGGTTATCAATCCGCCATGGCAGTTTGATAATCATGCGCGTGAGATATTACGTTTCTTACAGCCAGTACTAAAAGTAGAAGACGCGCCAAACTTGACACCTGATAGTGCGACCAATGTGCGCTGGCTCGTCGGCGAATAGCAATAACGGCCAATAAGGATATTAAGATGACGACTCAGCCACCTATCGGCCAGCCGAATAATGCACCTTTGAACAATGCGTCCTTAAATGAGGGCTCGCTGCAAGATAATGCAGCGACTCAGCCACCGTTTATTGATGAGCATGAGTTTAATATCCGCTTAGCGGATAACGACAGCTATGATGGTTTGACATTTGAGGTGATTGAAGCTGAAGTAGCCGAAGGTAAGCGAGTGGTCAGTCGCGGCGTCTATTTGGCACCCAATCTGATCACTACCTTATCGCTACTGTCAGGCTTTTACTCGATTTTGGCGAGTACCCAAGGCGAGTTCTATAAGGCAGCTTTGGCTATCTTTTTATCCGCTATTCTTGATGGCGCAGATGGACGTGTCGCACGTATGCTCAATGCGCAGAGTCCATTTGGTGAGCAATACGACTCTTTAGCAGATATGCTAGCGTTTGGTGTTGCCCCTGCTATTTTGATTTATAGCTTCGCTTTAGAGCCATTGGGTCGTATCGGCATTGGCTGTGCATTTGTCTTTACCGCTTGTGCTGCTTTTCGCCTTGCACGCTTTAATGTTCAAGTCGGCATCGTCGATAAAAAGTACTTTGTTGGCTTGGCAAGTCCCCTGGCTGCTATATTGGTAACGTCCGCTGTGATGGTCGCAGTCGATCATAATGAGTGGATTGGTCAATACGATACAGCCGTCATGCTACTGTTTGCAGCTTGGGTCGTGACTTGCGGTCTACTGATGGTCAGCAATGTCAAATACTATAGCTTTAAAGAATTCGATAAAAAGAAAGTACCTTTTGTAGTGCTTATCATTGGGGTGTTAGTCATGAGCATTGTGCTTTATGATATTCCTGTTGGTATCTTAGCAATCGGCATTATTTATGCGTTATCAGGTATCGTGACTACGATTAAAGCAAATTTTAAACACTAAATTTGATGTCTTCCATATGCTATTTTAGATTGCTATGAGTTATTTTCAAACTTTAACCATTTAAGTTAGTTAATACTAAAACATCTCTAAACATATCTTACAAGAGTCGCTTATCTATTGATAAGCGGCTTTTTTGTGTCTTATAAAAAAATTCTCTTAATGACTTGCATACTGTCATACATAGGTTAATGAGTAATCTCATTTACATGTGATAGATAACTCCATCAAACCAATACTCGTCAAACATATATATTAGCCAGTATTTTCTGTTCCAGCCTCATAATATATTCTTTAAAGAATATATTTATAAGTTACAAATTCAAAACAAGAACTTTACAATCAACATATAATATTTCATTATGTATCTGTAATGTTCCCTTTTATATCAAAATTACACAGAAATATTTCTAGAGATGAGAGTTTTAGCTTTCAAAACTTCAAGAATAATATTTCAATTTTCCAGTGGACAGGCCGTTCATAGAAATACTCAACCAATAGCTTCCTTGTTTAACTATTTATCAACACTAACGTCTATGTCTAATAGTGATAGCTTAACTATCAGTCTATTTATATAGCCATCATATAGTTGCCCTAATAGCGACTTTATATATACAGGATACTCTCATGTTAAACCATGTTTACCGCGTTGTTTTTAATCGTTCTACGGGTTGCTATACTGCCGTTAGTGAAATCAGCAAGTCGGGTGGAAAGTCTAATAATAGATCAGGTCAAGTGGGCACAGTGCCAGCTGCGAAACTAGGCAACTCACTACGCCGGAGTGCTATAGGGGTTGCTATTGCTGGCGTGCTAGGATTGACGGCAATGAGTAGCCAAGCGGAAATGTGTATAACGCAATCCAGTGGAACAAATGGCAGTACCGCCCCACAAAATACATCTATAGCTTGTGGATTTCAAAACCAAGCTTTGAATACCAGTTCAACAGCAATAGGTTTTATCAATAGTGCTTCAGGTACTTCTAGCTCAGCAGTAGGTTATGTCAATGTTGCTTCAGGTACTTCTAGCTCAGCAATGGGCCATAGAAATGAGGCATTAAGTCTATATAGCTCAGCGGTAGGCAACACTAATACTGCCTCTGGTGAAAGTAGCTCAGCGATAGGTGCTTACAATAGAGCATTAGGGAATTCCAGTTCAGCTATAGGTTCAGAAAATTATGTGGAAGGTTTTAGAAGCTCAGCCTTTGGTAACGAAAATAGAATAACAGAAGGTTTTGGATTGGCAGCAGGTCGCCTTAATCAGGTTGAAGGCTATGTTGGTACGGCTGTAGGTTTTAGTAATAAGGCAATTGGTCAAGCCAGCTCCGCAATAGGTAACGAAAATACAGCCTCCGGAGTTCGTAGCTTGGCAATAGGTAGCGACAACTCAACCGCTGAGGAGCGTAGTACTGCAGTTGGTAGTCTAAACGTAGCTTCTAAGTTGCGTAGTTCAGCGCTAGGTTCTAATAATACTGCTTCGGGAGAACGTAGCTCAGCAGTGGGGTATGGTAATACTGCATCAAGTAACGATAGTTCAGCAGTAGGCTCTAATAATAATGCCTCTGAGGAGGGTAGCTCAGCGTTAGGTCGCAATAATCAGGCTTTGAGCAACAACAGTTCAGCAATAGGCTTCAATAATGCTGCATCAGGTAACAATAGTTCAGCAGTAGGCTACAACAATATAGCATCTGGTTTAGGTGGTTCAGCAGTAGGCTACAATAATACAGCCTCAGCTAACGATAGCTCTTCATTGGGTTTTAGTAATCAAGCGTTAGCAGAAAGAAGTTCAGCATTGGGGAACTACAATATTGCATCAGGTGTTTCTAGTTCAGCGATAGGTAGTTTTAGTAGGGCATCAGGCGCCAATAGCTTATCCGTAGGGTCAAACGCGACCGCTAATATTGATAACAGCATTGCTCTAGGAGAGCGAAGCGTCACTACTGTAGATGCAAGTGTAGCAGGTTATTCAGCTGACGGTAATACTAGTTCAACGTGGCAATCTACTTTGGCAGCACTTAGTGTTGGCGATACGTCTAGTGTTGACTCAAATAATTGGAAAACCCGCCAAATTACGGGTGTAGCAGCAGGCACATCCGATACTGATGCAGTGAATATTGCTCAGTTAAAAAAGTTAGAAACAACAGGTATTTCTTATTTCAGTAATGTAGCAACCGCTTTAGGTGGGGGTGCACAGTTCAGTAATACAGGTGTGTTCCAAGCACCTACATATAAAATAAGCAATGCGAACTACAATAACGTGGGTGCTGCATTTGCTGCAGTTGATGGCAAGCTGACAGATTTGCAAACACAGATAAATACGATTGAGCTAACACCCGGACCTAAAGGCGAACAAGGTGATACAGGAGCAATCGGTCCACAAGGTCCAGCAGGATCTGACGGCATCAATGGTCAAGATGGTGCGCAAGGTCCTCAGGGTGAACAAGGACCAGCGGGTCAAAACGGTGTTGACGGTTTAAATGGTGCTGATGGCACTAACGGTAAAGATGGTGTTGATGGTTTACAGGGTCCAATCGGTCCACAAGGTCCAGCAGGATCTGACGGCATCAATGGTCAAGATGGTGCGCAAGGTCCTCAGGGTGAACAAGGACCAGCGGGTCAAAACGGTGTTGACGGTTTAAATGGTACTGATGGCACTAACGGTAAAGATGGTGTTGATGGTTTACAGGGTCCAATCGGTCCGCAAGGTCCAGCAGGATCTGACGGCATCAATGGTCAAGATGGCGCGCAAGGTCCTCAGGGTGAACAAGGTCCAGCAGGTCAGGATGGTATTGACGGTGCTAAAGGTGATAAAGGCGACTCAGGTATTAGCGAAGCAGCTAAAATTGAATTAGAAAGTAAAATCGAAGACAGCCAAGCTCGCTTCTTTAGCGTTAATGGCTCTAGTGACAGTGAAGATGCAGGCAATTATAACAGCAATGGCGCTACTGCTGACGGTGCAATAGCAATTGGGGTTAATGCTCAATCTAAAGGTAAGGACAGCATCGCTATGGGCACTAACAATACGGTGACTGGCGATCAATCTACCAGCGTGGGTAATGGCAACATCGTTTCAGGTGATCGCTCAGGTGCGTTTGGAGACCCGAATATTATCGGCGGCAGCGCTAATTATGCAGTTGGCAACGACAACATTATCGGTGATACTACTAGTAATTCAGTAGTGTTAGGTAGTAATGCGACAGTTGGTGCTACAGCGGCTACAATTGGTGCTAATAGTGCACCAACCTTTGCTAACGAGACTAACGCCTCAAACTCTGTTGCTATCGGTGAGTCGGTGAACGTCCAAGCAGCTAATGCAGTATCTATCGGTGCTAATAGCAGTGCGACTCATAGCAATGCGGTAGCATTAGGAGCAAACTCACAATCAACGGCAGATAATACCGTATCGGTAGGCAGTGCAAACAACCAGCGCCGAATTACCAATGTTGCCGCTGGTATTAATTCAAATGATGCAGTTAACGTTTCTCAGCTTAACCAAAATCGTGCCGAAGCCTTTGGTTATACAGATAGAAGAATAAATGATTTAGAAGGTGAGACTCACTCAGCAGTAGCGGGTGCGCTTGCTTTCGGTGCTCTACGTTATCCCAACACGCCAGGTAAAGTAAGTGTTGGTCTGGGCGGTGGTACATGGGAAGGTGAGACAGGGTACGCATTTGGTGTCGGTTACACTACATCTGACGGACAGTTTTCTATCAGTAGTGCTTTTGGTGGTAGTGGCAGCCAAAATGGTGGCAATGTTGGCGTAAGCTATACTTTCGACTAATATGTAGATCTAAGAAATAGAGAAATACTTGAGCCTACTATTTTCTTTAATAGTAGGCTCAATCAATTCAATTCATCAAGTTAAAATGTTTTTGAAAACTCTTCTTGTTTTCTATCTAAAACTCCGTATAATGCCACCCAGTCGAAAGGGAAGTGGATTACTGATTTGGACGATGCAAATTGTTTAAATTAAATAGCAAATACTTCTTGACTAAATAAATATAGCGTCTATAATACGCACCTCATCAAGACGAGCTGGAAGTAGCTAGTGTGTAGATTACACATTAATAACCCAGTTAACTTGTTGAAACAAATTAAAAAAAGAAGTTGACAGACTATTAAAACATGATATGATGGTCAGCTCGCTAAATAGGATAAGCCACATTGGCTGACTTATTTAGTTTGAAATACTAGCACTGGATGACAGTGTCAGACATTATTTAAAAGCATAACTAAAGAACAACTTGTGTGGATTTTTGCTGATTCAGAATGCTAAAAAATAAAGTTGACTATCTTT